>NZ_JBBXMX010000049.1:0-7126 GCF_038442355.1 Methylobacterium guangdongense | reverse complement strand
TTCGGACGGCACGCCTCGACCAGCGGCTCCAGCTCAGACCATTGCGCGTCGCTCAGCATCATCCCTCCTGCCTCGAAGACAGGAAACGCAAGCCCCGCCAGTCCGTTCAGGCGACGACAGGCACTAGGTCGCCCGAGACGATGCGGGCGACGCTTTCCAGCATGGCGTCGCCAGCGGCGTGGCCGAACAGGTCGTTGACCTCCTTAAAGCGATCGAGGTCGAGGCAGAGCACGGCGAGCTTACGACCGCCTCCTTGCGCCACCCGCATTTCTTGTTCGAGGCGCTTGCCGAAGCTGGCGCGATTGGCGAGACCGGTGAGGGCGTCGTGGTGGGCGAGGAACTGGATCTGGCTCTCAGCCTGACGCCGGGCCCGCAGGTCGCGCACCGCCACGGCGTAGTGCGGCCGGCCGGCATGGTCTACCGGCTGCATGATGATCTCAACTGGCACCAGTGTGCCGTCGGCTTGGCCGAGTTCGGCCTCGACCGGGCGCTCGGGCCGGCTGGCGAGCGCCAGTCGAACTGTGTCGCCCGGCAGGTACGCCGAGAGGGTCGTTCCAGCGAGGGTGTCCTGCGGCAGGCCGACGAGTTTGGCAAAGCTGCGATTGGCGCTGACGACCACGTCGCCGGTGCAAACGACGAGACCCTCAACAGCAGCGTTGGCGAGACTGTACAGGCGCTCCGCCTCCAGCTTGGACTGCCGGCGGTCGCGAACGTCCAGGGCTAAAGCAGCGCCGGCGAGAAGTAGGATGGCGAAGCTGGCCAGCGCCACGGCGACGGCGAGCCAGGCGTTCGGGACCGCGGTTTCGGAGACTGCAAGCGTCGGGTCTGGCGTGACGGTGACGGCACCCATGGCGGTGAAGTGATGGCTGCAGATGGCGAGTAGGAGCAAGAGAGCTGCCGGCAATTGGCGGATCACGCCACGGGCATTGACCTGCGCGGCCAGCGCAGCGCCACCTAGGACGCTACCGAGCACGAGCGAGACGGCGACGACCGCGGGATCCCATGCCTTGTGACCGGCTACGTCGTAGGCGGCCATGCCGGTGTAATGCATCGCCGCGATGCCGAGCCCGAGAATAATGCCGCCCGTCCAAGCCGCAGCCTGCCCTCCCACCAGGACCGTGAAGGAGAGGCCAGAGCCGACCAGAGCGACGGCAATGGCGAGGGATAGACTGGTCAGGACGATGTCGTAGCCGCTCGGAACGCCGGGCGCGAAGGCGAGCATGGCAATAAAGTGCGTAGCCCAAATGCCTGAACCGCCGGCGATGGCCGCAACAGTGAGCCAGCCCGTCTGGGCCCATCCGACCGCCCGACGAGCGTGGCTAACGAGACAGACCGTTGTCAACGCCGAGAGGGCGCAGATGCCGGCCGCTAGCGCAACGAGGCGGATGTCGTGCGTATCGACAAGGCAACCGACGACTGTAAGCATAATGGAAGCCCTAGCAGGCAATCGTTCCAGCACAATGAGGTTGAATGATGTACATGGATTTAATAGCAGGCAGATAAGTTAAGAATCCATCACCTCGTACATGCAAACGTCTATAGGCTGGCACCATGCCAACAAAAACCTTGCCCGGCATAGGGTGCCATGCGTCCGCTTGCTTACAATCGGAGCTTAGGCGCGGACAAGCCGCTATCGATCAGGTCCTGCCGAACGCTAGGCGTGTGTTTCTCGCATTCGATGGTTGGAAGCAGCCAATTGGGTATTCACCCCAAGCGGTCTTACGGCTTGCGAACCGCCTAGGCCGTGTGAACAGTCGTTGGTGCGGTCCATGAGCGGTCATTCGATGGCAAAACGGCGGCCGCAGGTCCGATCGCATACGGACTTTGCTTTTCCGTCTTGCGCTCGACGCTTCGCAACCGCGCCGCGGGAACGCCTCTCGCTGAGCAAAGACTTTTTGGCGCGAGTGCTGATGAACAGCCCCCCTTACGCTCTCGACATCAAGAAATATGATGGACCACTGCCTGTTCAGTCAAGGCCAGGACAACAACCATAAGTGGAAGAATAGTTCGCTTAGGATTGGCCATAGAGATCCTGGAACACCGTAATTTTACTAGCAAAAAAACGCGATCGGTCGGGACGAAACACGGATATTAACATCTACGCCATAAGGACTGAGGCGCCTCACTGCTCAGATCACCGTGTTGAGCGCGTGTTTCAGGCGATCCCAGTTGCCCGTGCGGTCGCGTGACCGCCTGCGGTTGGGCAGGCATCTCGCGTCTTGTGTAGCGAGCACCCTCAAGGACCAGATCATGCGCTTCTCTTTGACCATAAAGGCATCGCTCTTCGCCGCCTTTGGCCTCCTCGCGGTCTTATGCGCGGGCCAGGGCATCTTATCGATCACGAAGCTCGGCGACATCCGCGCCAGCGTGACAGAAGTTTCCAAAAATTGGCTGCCCTCCGTGATCGCAGTCGCGGATATCCGCGCAGCGGCATCCGAGGTGCGGATCAAGCAGTTGCGCGCGCTGGCACTGTCCGGCAGCAGCCAGCTGCAGACCGCGAATGCGCAGCAGATCACGGAAGCCCTGACGGCGCTCGCCGCCGCTCGGAAGTCCTACGAGCCGTTGATCTCATCGACGGAGGAACGCGCTCTGTACGATGCCTTCGGCACCGTCTGGGAACGCTACGAGGCAGTCGGCCGTGAGGCCATGCGCTTGGCTGAGGCGGGGCAAGCCCTGGAGGGAGCCCGGCTGATGAGTGCGCCCGCTAATATCGACCTGTACAACGATGTCCGCGTCGCGCTGGCCAAAGATGTTGCCCTTAACGAGCGGGGCGCCCACACGGACGCCGACCGCGCTTTGGCGGCGACGACCTCTGCGACAACGGCGGCCTCCGTGGCGACCGCGTTGAGCCTGATCGCTGCGTTGGGTGCAGCGGTGTTCGTGCTGCTGCGCGTGTCCCGACCAATCCAGGCGATGACCAGCGCTATGACCGTTCTCGCCGGGGGCAATGCAAACACCGAGGTGCCTCACCGCGTGCGCCGCGATGAGATCGGCGCGATGGCAGCGGCCGTGCAGGTGTTCAAGGACAACCTGATCCGCACCCGGGCCTTGGAAGCCGAGACCGCTCAGGCGCGGCTGGCCGCGGAGGAGCAACGCAAGGCCGGGATGCGGCAGATGGCAGACAGCTTCGAGACTGCAGTTGGCGGCATCATCGGCATGGTCTCGTCGTCGGCCACCGAGTTGCAGGCGACGGCCGGTACGATGAGCGGCACCGCGGCTGAGACGGCCGCGCAGTCGACGGCCGTGGCCGCGGCGGCAGAGGAGGCGGCCAGCAACGTCAACACGGTCGCGGCCGCCGCCGAGGAACTCGGCTCCTCGGTTCAGGAGATCGGACGCCAGGTCAACGGTTCCGCACAGATTGCTCAGCAGGCTGTGGCCGAGGCCGACCAGACGGGTGCCCTGGTGCTCGAACTGAGTGGGGCAGTCGAGCGGATTGGCGACGTGGTCGGGCTGATCTCGTCGATCGCTGGGCAGACCAACCTGCTGGCCCTCAACGCTACTATCGAAGCGGCGCGTGCCGGTGAGGCCGGCAAGGGTTTCGCGGTCGTGGCATCCGAGGTGAAGGAGCTGGCCAGTCAGACTGCCCGGGCGACCCAGGAGATCTCCGGCCAGATCGGGCGGATCCAGGCTTCGACCGGTCAGGCCGTAGCGGCGATCGGCGGCATCACCCAGCGGATCCGAGACATCAGCGCCACTGCCACCTCGATCGCCGCGGCCGTGGAGCAGCAGGGCGCGGCCACGCAGGAGATCGTGCGCAACGTCGCCCAAGCGGCGGCCGGCACGGGCGAGGTGACCGGCAACATCGCCGGCGTGGCGAGCGCGGCGGAGGACACCGGTGCGGCTGCGAGCCAAGTGCTGGGGGCGGCGTCCGAGCTGTCGCGCCAGTCCGAGCACCTGACGGCCGAGGTTGGACGCTTCCTCGCCACCGTTCGCGCGGCCTGAAACAAATTCTCGAACGTCCGCTTTCGCCTTATGTTCGAGCGGAAGCGGGCCGGCAGAAAACCGCCCTTAGCGGTTATTCCGCACGCGACCCAACCCAGCCATTCGAGTAGCCGTCAGCATTTCTCCGAAGCGGCCATTTGCGGTAGTCGAGCAAAATCGGTTCGGCTTAGAGAGCCGGCTCTGACCGCACGATCGCTTTGGTTGGTATCCTGGTGGCCCACTGCCGGGTGTTTGCGGTTGAAACAGTGACTCTCGCGGATCGACCCAAACCTCTACGGCTTCCTCGATCCGGCCAGCCTTATCATCGCACGCCAGCGCCATGCTGGTAGTGCGACATGGTGCGCATCGACGATTGGGGGCGCGAACACGGCCGTTCCGGGCATTCTGCCCTGAGTTGGCCCTGCCGCTTGCGACCCAAGTCGGCCATACTGACCGCCTCTGGCGGTTCCCGAAAGCGGCCATTCGTCGGCCACTCGGCAACTTCAGCTTGGGTTGGGGAGCGGAAGTCAGCCACTCTTCTTGAAGCGGACGTTCGACTTCCGACCGAGGCTGTCCGTGAAACGGATTGCGGCCTGAGCGCCCTCCCTACTACCCCGATTGATAGCGCGCCGTCGATGTCACAGCGCAGACATACAAACTTAGAATACCCGCCGGGTCGCCTCTACGTGGGTACTTCAATACCGAATGTAGACGCTTCTCCCGCCCGATCGAATAGACTTAACCAAACGATGTATGCTAAGGCATCAACTGCTCTCATTCATATTGGCCTGATATGGAGTGACAATCTCGGCAGCCGGCGCAGATGGACCGCAACTTACCTCGTTCGCGATGCAAATTAGGATGGGCGCACTTAGCTATAAATTTTTTCAGCCCGAGAATAAAAAAGTGACAATGAAAAAAGGTCTTTTTTATGGCTACTAGATCTGATTTTTTCACGACTGATATCTTTTTTGGAAGAGCGAGCATCGCGATAATTTCGACCGTAATTGAGAAGCTGCGCTATGCTTGTGGTCAAAACCACGATCTGACCACAGCAACGACATGGTTCTTGTCTCTGTCAGATCGATGGAACACATTTCCCGTAGTAGTCTTGCTGCATCGCGACCGCATCCCTTTTGGAGCGCTACTTATTCATGGCACCAAATACGGCGGTGTGCCGATAGGGATTTTCAGAGGAGGTTACCTTTGTGGTCGGGGCGGCGTCATCGGCGAAACAGAATTTTACCCAACTATCATCGAGTATGGTACGAAAGCTCTTATAGACAGCAAACGCGCCCATACAGTTATCATAACTTCGCTACTCGTAGGCGATGGGTGTCCTATATTTTCGCTGCAGAGGCATCAAACGGATCTTTCGACGAACTGGCAATTTCACGAAACGAGAAGCCGCCTTCCTTTGACGGGCGGAATGGACGGATTACTGTCTCGTTTTAGTCAAAAAATGCGTAAAAATTTTCGATACTACAAAAAACGCGCTGAAGCGGACTACGGATGCGTGTTTCATCCTTCGCTCAGTCCGATCCAAGCCATGGCAGCTGTGGAGCGGCTGCACGGGGTATCGGCCAGATCAGTCCAATTGGAAGCGGCTTTACAAAGACAGAAGGCAATTGAGAAACAGCCGCGCTGGTTTTCAATGGGATTAATCGACAATAGCGGGGCTTGGGTAAGTTATATCTCTGGCTGGAGACAGGGTAATAGTAGTGTCATTGAATGGCAAATCAACCAAGAAGACCTCCACAATGCTTCAATTTCCATGGTTATGAGGCACTTTTTTCTTGAACATGAAATCGCAACTGGAATGGAAGAAGTGATTTTCTTGGCTGGAACTACGCCTATTTGGGGCAGAGTTTGCGAGTCTCAGATATGCGGTGAGTATCTTGCGATGCCCGAAGGTCGGTTGGGGAAACTTATTCGCAGCATCTACAGGCTATTACACCCCAACGGGAAAGTATCTCAAATGACTAAAGGCGTAGGTCGACCTGTGAAGCAGTAACTAGTCAGCCAAGCAGCTAAGTTTTATATCGAAATCGTTTGGGCACAGAATATGCTAAGGAATTATTTGAATAAGGCAAGGAGACTTGCGACATTAATTTTAACGCGCAACACTTATGGTAGAAAATATTTGTTTCGGCGCGCCTTTGAACTAAATCAACGCCACGTCCATCCGTTTGATGTAGCCTACGGTATACATACCAGCGGATTTGTTCCAAATTTTCTCACTCACCCAGGCGCCAATATATTTAAACTTACTTCGCGCGAAAACAATCATTATGCCGGTTGTCAGCCAAGTTGCCTACGTAAGGCGCTTCGATCACTTCCTAATACTAGTCAATTTACCTTTTATGACCTCGGATGCGGCATGGGTCGTGCCTTAGTGACTGCATCAGAATTTTCTTTTCGTGAGATTATCGGCGTTGACTTGTCGAGGGAGCTTTGCGCCATTGCAGTCAACAATGCTCAGAAGATAGCTAGGTCATTCCCTAACAGGCCCCCGATCCGCGTCGAACAAGCTGATGCGAATGCGATCGAGCCACAAAGCGATAAAATTGTAGTTTTTATGTACCACTCTTTCGGTAGGACAACGTTGACGCCAATCGTCGAGAAATTCGAACAGCTTTCTATGTCCGGTAGTGATATTTTTATAATATTCGAAAATCCCGTTAATGGCGATCTAGTGGAACGCTCGACCAGTTTCAGGAGATGGTATGCAGAGCAGATTCCCTGCGATCCCGACGAAATAGAACATCATTCGGATGCTAACGATGGAATAGTTGTTTGGCGTTCAGTTGACGCCATACCAGCTCATATGAGTGCTTGTCGGGATTTTGAGATTGTGATAACTAAGCCCACATGGAGGGCAGAAATCGTGTACGCAGGTCAGTAAGCACGAACGGAAAAGCCGCACTCACAACTCATTATCGCAGCCCGGCGGCGCTCGTCCGGCCCTGATGCTCGGCGGCCCTCGACGTCGCATAACGGGCCTATGCCAGACCGAAATCGGAATGGCTAGTTTAGAATAGGTCAGCTGGTTGAGCGGACGGCCTCCTATCGACCCAACCTAGAGGCTGTTATGAACCTGTGGCGAGTTGAGCGGCCTGTTTGAGCATGAGGCAGACGAAGGCGACGAGGTGCAGGTCTGCCAGGGTGCTGGCATAACGCTCGTAGTCTTTGACGAGACGGCGGA
>NZ_JBBXMX010000048.1:0-8516 GCF_038442355.1 Methylobacterium guangdongense | reverse complement strand
GGGGGCCCCTTTTGCGCCCCCCCCCCCCCCCGGGCCCCGCGCCACGACCTGCGGGTCGACCGGCTTCTGGCAGAGGGCCACGGCCTCGTGGGGCGGCGGCACGGCGGCCGGGTCGTAGCCCGTGGCGAACAGGTACGGCACGCCGCGGGCCCGCAGCGCGTCGGCCACGGGGTAGACGAGTTCGTCCTGCAGGTTGATGTCGAGCACCGCCGCGTCGATCGCGTCGGTGTCGGCGATCAGCGCCAGCGCCTCGTCCACGCTGGGGACCGGGCCGAGGACCTCGGCGCCGCCCTCCTCGAACCACGCTTTGAGGTCGACGGCGATGAAGTAATCGTCCTCGACCAGCAAGACGCGCCGGCCGGTCAGCGCCGCGGTCCAGGTCATGGCGGGCTCCCTGTGGTTTCGCCCTCGGGGATGGGAATGTTGATCGTACACCGGAGCGCCGTCTCGCTTAAGGCATAATGGGTCCTGGCCTTCAGCGCGTAGGGCAGCGCCCGCTCGATGAGCTCGCGGCCGTAGCCGCCCCGCGCGGACAGGTCCCGGGCCTCGGACGGGCGGACCAGCCCCTCCTCGACCCAGTCCATCACGAGGCGGCGCCCCTCCGCCGCGTCGCAGATCCGCCACGTCACGCTCAGGGAGCCCTGCGGCGCGGTGAAGGCGCCGTATTTGAGCGCATTGGTGGCCAGCTCGTGCAGGGCGAGCGCGAAGGTCTGCACGGTCGCCTTGCGCAGGCGCACCGCCGGGCCCGCGATGCGGATGCGGTTCTGCGCCGCGGGGGCGTTGAGGGCGGCGAGCTCCGTCTCGATCAGCGTGCGCAGCGTGATCGGCTCCTGGTCCGAGCGGGACAGCAGGCCCTGCACCCGCGAGAGCGCCGACAGGCAATCGTTGAACCGCTCCCTGAACAGCTCCCCCGGCCCGGTCAGCGCCATGGTCTGCTTGGCGATCGCGCGCACGACGCCGAGCAGGTTGCGGGTGCGGTGCTGCAGCTCGGCGACCATGACCTGCTGCCGCTCCTGGAGCTGGCGCAGGTCGTCGATGTCGGTGGAGGTGCCGAGCCACTCGACGATCCGCCCCTGCCCGTCGCGCACCGCCGCGGCGCGGGTCTGGAACCAGCGGAAGCGCCGCCCGGCGCCGCCGCGGAGCCGGTGCTCGTAGGAGAGCTGCCCGCTGGCGGCGGCCTCCTGCCAGGCGGCCCGGGCGCCCGCGACGTCGTCGGGATGGACCGCCTCCAGCCAGCCCCATCCGAGGCTCGCGTCGTCGTCCAGGCCGGTATAGGCGCTCCATTGCGGGCTCGCCCAGATGCAGGCGCCATCGATCGCGGCGCGCCAGATGAGGTGCGGGATCCCCTGGGCGAGGGTTCGGAACAGCGCCTCGCTCGCGCGCAGGCGACGCTCGGCGAGCACCCGCTCGGTGCTCTCCACCACGATGGCGATGACGCCCGCGGGCTGCCCGTCCTCGCCGAAGACCGGCGAGTAGTCGAGATTCATCCAGACCGGCTCGGGCCGACCGTAGCGGTGCAGGGTGAGTTCCTGGTCGCGATAGGACAGCGTCCCCCCCGCGAGACCGACCCGCATCACGTGGTCGTTGAAATCCGCGACCTCCGGCCAGCCCTCGCGCACCTTGGAGCCGAGGAGCTGCGGATGGCGCCCGCCCGCGAAGCCCGAATAGGCGTCGTTGTAGATCATGATGCCGTCCGGGCCCCACAGGAGCACGATCGGCACCGGCGAGAGCAGCAGGGTGCTGACCGCGAAGATCAGGCTCTGCGGCCAGTCGGCGATCGGGCCGAGCGGCGTGCGCGCCCAGTCGTAGGTCCGCACCAGATCGCCGAGTTCGCCGCAGCCGGCCGGAAGCGTCGAGGCCCCACCCGTCCGGCGGGCGCGCCGCGGAACCTCGGGAGGGGTGGGCACGGGGCAGGCGGAAATGGGAGTGATCCCGCGATCGGCAGAGGGCGTGGAACGGGGTGTGGAACGGGGCGTGGGCGGGAGCGGCTGCCGGGCCGCTTCCGGCCCCCGAGCGTTACTATAGGGCCGGCCCCCAGGGTAGGGGTCGCCGCGGGCGGCCCCGGGCGGCCGATAGGAATCTCCTGCGGGCGGCGTCAGCCGCCGCGGTAGCCGGTCCCGCCATGCCGGGCCGGACCCTCATGCCGCGGCTCGGCCCCGGTGCCGCCCTCGAACGCACCCATGTCGCCGGGCTCCGACTGGCCCGGCGACCGGGGATCCTGCGGGCGCCGCGATACCGGCTCGGGGAGATAGGGCCGCGCGCCCGGGGGATCCTCGGTCAGCACCGTGCGGGCGGCGCCAGGGTCGGGCGTGTTCGGATCGGGCGCGTTCGGATCGGGTGTGGGCATCGCGGTCTCCGGATCAGAAGGACTTTCCAAGGAGACAGGGCGCCGGGCATCCCGGTTCCCCGGCCCTATCGATCGCCCGGCGTCTCGGGAAAGCGGCGGGCGAACCAGTCGCGCAGGATCGCGCGCTCGTAATACAGGCCCCCGGTCGAGAAGCGCGGATTGGCGGTCAGCAGGACGTTGGGGTCGGTGACCGTCTCCTCGCCCTGTGCGACGATGCGGCCGCCCCGGTGGAGCGCGTAGGCGAGGCGGATCCGTGGCGGCGTCGCATCGGTCACGACCCGCAGGCCCGTCGGCGCGCTGAAGCCCGAACGGACGAAGCCCGCCAGATCGATGTCGCGGACCGTGATGTCGAGGCGCTCCCCTGGCCGGAGTCTCCGGGCGGCGAGGTCCTGGAAGATCCGGGTCAGCTCGGCCAGGGTGACGCGGAGCGGCTGTCCGGAGCCGAAGCGGTTCTCGGCGTCCGTGAAGCGCTCCGGTGCGGCATACTGCACCCGCACCTCCGCGCGCGCCGGTTCGGCGGCCAGCAATCCTGCCGCGACGGCGAGGCCGGCCAGGATCCCCGCGATGCGCCTGCTCAAGCCAAAACCTCCTTCGCCCGCATGATCCGCCGACGGGTCGATGGACCACGCCCGCAGCCGGCAGAACCGGCCGGGAAGCGGGTGTTTCCGCCGCATCGGCCCGGCCGGCCTGCGACCCGATGAACCGCCTCCGTTCATAGTCTCGCCGTGTTCCAGGCGCCCCTTCGGTGTCGTCGGCCCCGCGGGGCGGTCCGACACCGGATAACAACCCCATGTTGAACTCGTTTCTCGCCATCCTGACGGTCGCCGCGGTCCTGTTGGCCCGGGCGCTGCTCAAGCTGCCGCTCCTGCCGTTCCGCCTCGTCGGCCGCCTGTTGCGCGGCCGCCCGGCCGCCGCCTGAGCGGGCCGGTCACCAAGACGGTCAATCGGCCGCATCGATGGTGAAGGCCATCCCGCGGCCGGGCCCGTGGTCTGAATAATCGACGAGCGCGAGGCCGCGCGCCGCCAGCGTCTCCGAGACGGTCTCCCGCTCCTTGCGGATCATCTGGCCGACCGCGAGCGGTGTCAGCCGCGGACTCGCCTGCCGCAGCTGGTCCACCCCGATGCTCGCCGGCAGCCCTTCGCCCTCGGCGATCCGGGCCAGGGCGAGGCCCAGATCCCGCGCCTTGGTCTCCGCGGCGGATTTCGGCTTGAAGGCCATTCCTGTCTCCCTCTTCTCCGGTTCTGCGGGCTCACGCGGCCCGCGCATCGACATTCACGTCGGGGAAAGCCCGGATCCAGACCCGGCGGCCCCGTGCGTCGTAGACCTCGACCTGCCAGCGCGACCAATCGAACCGCTCGACCACCCGCTCCATGAGGACGAGGGCCACGCGCTCGGCATGGACCCGCATCTGAGCGGCGTTCGGCAGCCGGCTGCCCGCAAGGTCGGTCACCAGCTCGTGGCCGTCCGTACAGTGGAAACGGTAAAGCCGCGTCGGCATTGAAGTTTCCCCGATCCATCCACAGCGATCCACCGCAATCCCGAGCGGCCGGCCGGCGACGGTTGAACCGGTCCGGCCGATGCGCTTTGTTCATGGAATGTTCTAGACGGATCGGAGCCGCGATGCACGCAGATCCTGCGGAAGTGCCTGTGGAGAGGCGTCCCAGACCGGCGCTCGAGGAGGCCGAGGTGATTGCGATCGCCTATCATCGCGCCGCACAGGGTGACGCCTGGAGGGCGCTCGTGGCCGCCATCGCGGACGCCCTGGTCGATCTCGACGCGGTGGAGCAACGCCTCGCCCGGCAGGATCGGCTGATCTCCCGGGGCTACGCCCGCGGCTGGACCGCCTTGTGAGCCATCGGGTCACCCCGCCCTTCCGCCTCTCCCGAGGTAGCGGCAGAGCGATCCTCGAAGGCGGCCTCCAAGGGTTTACAGGGGCGCAGGGAGAACGCCTTCGCGGCCTCCCGCGGCGCCCCGGTCCTTCGGGCTACGGGGGCGGGTTGGACGGCCGCCCCGAGGCCCTTGCGGTCCGGGCCGTCAACCGCTCCGCGGACACGGGAGAGGCGCGAACCCGCCCTCCGACCGGACGGTCTGAAGCCGCAAGCCTCCAGCCGGAGACGTGCGGATCCGTCTCAGGCCCGGGTGCGGCCCTTGCGCTCGCGCTCGGCCATGGCGCCGGGCTGGCCGAGGCCGATCGCCTTCGCCAGGGCGGAACGCTGCTCGGCGTAGGCCGGGGCGACCATCGGGTAATCGCCCGGCAGGCCGTAGCGGTCCCGGTAGGCCCGCGGGTCCAGCCCATGGCTGGTCAGGTGGCGCTTGAGCGTCTTGTAGGTCTTGCCGTCGATGAAGCTGACGATCCCGTCCGGCCGGACCGACTTGCGGATCTGGGCGGGGCTCGGCCGGTCGATCTCGGCTGGCGCGGTCGCGCCGGTCTCCTGGGCCAGGGAGCCCGAGGCGAGGCCTGCGATCGCCCCATGCACGCGGGCGATCAGCGCCGGCAGCTCCGCGACCGGGACGGGATTGTTCGACACGTAGGCGCAGACGAGCTCGGCGGTCACGACCGCGAAGGTCTCTGATGCCTCATCGTGTGTCTCGGTCATGTGAGGTCCTTCGAAAGGCGTCCTGTGCGCTCCTTGTTTGGGACCTGGAAGGGTTTAAACGAAGTAAATTTGGGATCAAGACTTCGCGAATAGACGGAAATTCTGCCGCTTCGCACGATTGCGGCGGCAGACCGCTGCGCCTCCCCGGACCACGCGCGCGGTCTGCCTCCGCAGGTCTTCCGAATCCCGGGCGATCCGTCAGAGACCGGTGGTGGTCGGATAGGTCCGGGCTCGCCCCTTCTCGCCCATCGTGCCGGTCCCCGCGGTGACCTGGGGCGCCGCCCAGCCCTCCGCGCGCCAGCCGCTGGCCTTCTCGTCGAGATCGACCGCGCCGTGCCGTTCCAGGATCGCCGCCACCGTCGGGGCCAGGGCGGCCTGCGCCGGATCGATGCGGACCGTGACGAGGGTTCCGCCGCGCCGCACGCCTTCGCCATAGGCCTGCGCGTCGCCCTCGCTCACCCCGGCGCCCGTCAGCGCTCCGGCGAGGCCGCCCGCGGCCGCGCCGATGCCGGCGCCCGTCAGCGTGGCGACGAGCCAGCCGGCCGCCACCACCGGCCCGACCCCCGGGATCGCGATGAGGCCGAGGCCGGCCAGGAGCCCCGCGGCCCCGCCCGCGACCGTGCCGAGGGTCGCCCCCGCGCCGGTGCCGTCCTTGGCACTCTCCTTGGCGCTTTCCTTGGCATCGTCCCGGGTCTCGGCGGTCCCGCCGCCGAGGGTGCCGGCGTGGCGATCGTCCGCGTTGTTGCCGACGAGGCTGATCGCGTCGTGCGCGATCCCGCTGCCTTCGATCTCCCCGACCGCGGTGCGGGCATCCGCGTAGTGGTCGTAGAGGGCCGTGATGGTCTGCTGAGCCATGAGATCTCTCCTGCGGCGGGGGCCGGGCTACTGGGCCGACACGTTGCCCTTGAAATCGAGGCCGACTTGCACGGGCTGGCCGCCCCGCATGGCGGTGCCACGCCAGATGCCGTCCGAATCCTTCTTGAGATCCCGGGCATCCATGAAGCCGGCCTTGGCGAGCCGCGACCGGGCCTCGCCCTCCGTGAAGCTGTTCGCGCCCTTCTCGAGCTGGACATTGCCGGCCGTGCCGGTCCCGGCGCCGTCCGGCGTCATCTTGTCGGTGTTCGGCCGGGTCACGCTCTCCTGACCGCCGGATTGCTGGCTCGTCTTGGCGTCGGGGGCGGCCGGTGTGCCCGTGACCGTGGTCTGGGCGACGGCGCTCGATCCGATCAGGGTTGCGAGGACGAGGGCAAGGGGCAGACGCATGATGGACTCCGTCGATCGTTTCGGAACCATCAATCCTTTATCGGAGCATGACGTTCCAAAATCCAATGTTCGTCGTTTTACTTGTTACCTGCTGACATCTACGGTCGGATTCACAAATGACCGTTGCGCAGCATAGCGTTGCATCGCCAGGAACATCCGCCGGAACCCTCGACGCGGCGCACGGGCCGCGGGGCCTTCAACCGGCGCCGTGGCCGCCCTTGCGGTTGTCCGGTCCGGCCGGGGGTGGCCGTGTGTCGTAGCCGCCGGTCTCGGGCACTGCCTGGGTCTCGGGGGTGGCGGCGCCGGGCGCGAGCGGGCCGCTGCCGCCCGCCGTCGGATCGCTCTGCTGCGCGGGTCGGGCCGGCCGTTTTGACGGCACCGATCCGAAGGCTTCGCGCGCCGCGTCGACATCCTGTCCCATGAGCGCCTCCGCGCACGCCTCCCGGCCGATCGCCGTCCGGCCGTCACAGGTCCAAGGCCGCGGCCCGGCCGCATGTTCCCGCCGGATCGACGGTTTGCGCGACGCGTCCGGCCGCGAACCAGTCCTTATTTCCGCTCGCCGGTGGGGTTGGGCGTCGCGGAGGTGTCGGGCGCCACGGCCGGATTCACGGGCGTGACCTTCGACCACGTGGCCGCGATGACCACGATGGCGAGCAGCAAGGCGACGAAGATGCCGGCGAGGACAAAGCGCTTCATGAGGGGGTGTCGAACTCTCACAGGGTTCCGGAAGCCGAGGAACAACCGGGGCGGTCGAACGATCCCTGGGCCAGGCCGCCGGAAGTGCCGCAGACCCGGAGCCGTCACGGACCGGAGGGCTGATCCGGCGGCGCCCCGCGGAGCGCGTCGGCGAGCAGCCGGACCCGCAGGAAGGCGGCGGCGGCCTGCTGGGCCAGCGCTTCGAGCCGGCAGACGGTCGCGTCATCCGGGATGACCGAAGCGCACCAGTAGGCGCCCAACGCGGCCACCGGGTCCGGGAGGCCGATCGGCACCATGACGAGGCTGCGCATCGACGTCATGCGGTAGGCCGCCACCGGCAGCCGCGGCTCGGACTCGATGTCCGGCACGATTGCGGTCTGACCGTTCACGATGCACCAGCCGGAGATGCACGCGGTCAGCGGAAACCGGCGCCCGCGCCAGAGCGGCTCGATCGCGTCCTCCGCCGCGTAATGGACGGTGTCGCCTTCGCGCAGCACCACCGCGATCCCATCGGAGCCGATGACCTCCCGCGCGATCCGCCGGAGAATCGATACGATTTCCTCCGGCGAGCCAGCAGACTCCAGGGAACGGGCGGCCAACGCCAAGCCCGTTTCCGGGCGAAAATGCGTCTCAGCCATACCGGAGAGATAGGGAACCGTCGGTGGCCCGTCTACGCGGCGTTTATCCATGACGGAGCCGGTGCCGTAAGGGGCGGGCCGAGACCGGGCCCCGATGTCCGACGACATCCGCGGACTTTCGCTGCATGCGTGTCGTGGACATCGTAAATGACAACTTGCGATAGGATTTCGCGCGGGCGTATCGCTGTGGAGCGGGCATTGCCGGGGGCGCCGAAAAGATTGCTCATTCCGGCGCACCAACAGATTCTAAAGTGTCAGCGCCGCGACAGAGATCCCTTAATAGTTCCTCATCGCTCAATCGAGCCGATGCCATGATGTGCTCCAGCGCACCTTTCGGCTGTGGGGTCCGGGGCCTCACCCGCGCTGTTGCATCATTGCACTATCGCCCGAACGCGTCCTGACGTTCTTGTCGCCCGGCACACATCCCGTCCAACGGGAGACAGAGGACCCGATGATCAAGAAGCTTCTTCTCGCGAGCGCCGCCACGGCTCTCCTGACCGGCGCCGCCTCGGCCGCCGACCTGCCGCGCCGCGCCGCCCCGCCGCCCGTGTTCACCCCCGTGCCGGTGTTCACCTGGTCGGGCGCCTACTTCGGTATCAACGCCGGCTACGCCTTCGACGCCTCCAGCCGCTCCAACGGCAACTCCTTCGGCGTGCCTTTCCCCTACGCCACCCCCGGCACCGTCGCCACCTTCCGCAACAACAGCCAGGACGGCTTCTCCGGCGGCGCTCAGATCGGCTACAACTTCCAGCTGACCCCGGGCAACGGCGTGGTGTTCGGCATCGAGGCCGACGCCCAGTACCTCGACTTCGGCCGCAACCGGAACAGCGCCTTCATCACCGGCGGTGCGCTGGCCAACGGCTACTACGTCACCGACCCGCGCGGCCTGTCGAGCCTCGACTACTTCGGCACCGTGCGCGGCCGCCTCGGCTACGCCTTCGACCGCACCCTCGTGTACGGCACCGGCGGCTTCG
>NZ_JBBXMX010000047.1:0-9291 GCF_038442355.1 Methylobacterium guangdongense | reverse complement strand
CTCTCGTCGGCGATGGGGCCATGCAGATGAACAATATGGCCGAACTGATCACGGTCTCGAAGTACATGCATCGCTGGTCCAACAAAACCTGGATTTGCTGCGTGTTCAACAACGAGGACCTGAACCAAGTAACCTGGGAGCAGCGGGTGATGGAAGGCAATCCGAAGTTCGAGGCGAGCCAGACTATCCCGAACGTGCCCTACCACAAGTTCGCGGAATTGATCGGCCTGAAGGGCATCTACGTCGACGATCCCCAGCGCATGGGGGCGGCTTGGGACGAGGCGCTCGCTAGCTCCGTGCCGGTGGTGCTGGAGGTGAAGACCGACCCCGAGGTCCCGCCGCTGCCGCCGTTCTTCACGCTCCAGCAGGTGCAGAACTTCATGTCGATGCTTGGCAAGGGCGATCCGAAGGAGCGCCACCTTCTCGTCGATACCGCGCGTCAGGTGCTGAGTTCCGTCCTGCCCGGCAGTGAGTAGGACGGCTTCTACGGCATGCGTGACGATCCGGGGATCGGAACGGTGCGGGCGCGAGCCTACACCGTTCCCACTGACGCGCCAGAGGCGGACGGTACCTTCGCCTGGGACAAGACGACCATCGTCGTCGTCCATATCCGAGCCGGCGGTGAGACCGGCCTCGGCTACAGCTACACCGACGCCAGTGTCGCGCGCTTGATTGTAGGGACGCTCGCATCGCATCTCACCGGGTTGCCCGCCCTCGACATCCCGCGGGCCAATGCCGTGCTGTGGGGCGCCGTGCGGAACCTCGGGCGCTCCGGGCTCGCCGCCACGGCGATCTCGGCATTGGACACCGCCTTGTGGGACCTCAAGGCACGCCTCCTCGACATATCCCTGGCGAGCCTGTTCGGGCAGGCGCGGGAACATGCGGAGATCTACGGAAGCGGCGGCTTCACGAGCTACGACGACCGGCAGTTGCGCGGGCAGCTTGCCGGATGGGTCGAGCAGGATGGCTGCCGGGCGGTGAAGATAAAGGTCGGCAGCGCTCCCGAGCGCGACCCGGCACGCATTGCGGTCGCGAAGGCGGCCATCGGCGATGCGCGCCTGTTCATCGATGCCAACGGCGCTTTCACCCCGAAGCGCGCCATCGAGGCGGCGCAAGTTGCGGAGCGGTTCGGCGTCACGTGGTTCGAGGAGCCCGTGTCCAGCGACGATCCTGTGGGGATGGCTTTCGTTCGCGCCTCGGCGCCTGCCGGCATGGAAGTCGCCGCGGGCGAGTACGCCTATACCCTGGACGACTTGCGTGGTCTGCTCGACGAGGGAGCCGTCGATGTGGCCCAGGCGGACGTGACCCGCTGCGGCGGTTACAGCGGCTTTCTGAACTTAGCGGCCCTATGCGAGGCGGCGCATTTGGACCTGTCCGGCCACTGCGCACCCGCCCTGCACCTGCCGGTGGCCGTTGCCGCCCCCCGCTTCCGACACCTCGAATGGTTCCACGACCACGTCCGCATCGAGCGGATGCTGTTCGACGGGGCACCTGTCCCGTGCGATGGCGTGATCACCCCCGACCTGACCCGGCCGGGACACGGCCTCACCCTCAAGATCCGGGATGCCGATGCCTATGCCGTCTGACCGCGCCTCCCAATCGCCGAGACGACGCGCCACCGTCCTCAAGCGTCGTGTCGCACCCGTACGGATCGAGACGGCCGTCCACCCGGTTGTGGTCCTGGCCGCGTTGGCGGCTGGGGCCGGTTTGCTGACTTGGTTCGCCGCCGGGCGTTCCAAACCCCTAGGGCCCGCTGCCGGCGGTCGCAGCTACAGTCCGCGCGGGCGCGATGTCACCGCGAGCGCGGCACAGCGCCTGAACCACGCCTCGACGATGCTCGCCGCCTCAGTGTTGTTCGATTCCGGCCTGGAGCATTACCGTGGCCAGTTCTTCAACCAGGCGATGTACACACCCATCGTCGTGTCCAGCGTCACACTAGCGGCGTCCCTGCACGGGGCCGGCGACACCGACCCCGGCAGCTCCCGCGTCCGGCACGGGGTGCAGGCGCTCGCCGGCCTGACAGGGCTGATCGGCTTCGGCTTCCACGCCTACAACGTCGGCAAGCGCGAGGGCGGCTACTCCTTCCAGAACCTGTTCTATTCCGCCCCCATCGGCGCGCCGATGGCGCTGACGCTGGCCGGCGTCCTCGGGGTCGCCGCTGAGCGCGTGCGTGATGCCGACCCCGCCGAGCCTCGCCTCGCCGGTTTGCCGGCCGGCCGTTCCCTGGCAGTCGCCACGGCGGGCATGCTCGCCGGCACGACCCTGGAAGCCGGGCTGCTTCACTTCCGGGGTGCCTTCCAGAACCCAGCGATGTTCGTTCCCGTCACCCTGCCGCCGCTCGCCGCCGCCCTTCTCGTCCGCGCGGCGACCAAGCCGGAGGGAGCGAGTCAGGCCGGCGCCAAGTGGGGGATGTGGGCGGTGTCGGCGATGGGCGTCGGCGGCGTCGTCTTCCACGCGTACGGCGTCGCCCGAATGATGGGCGGCTGGGCCAACTGGCGCCAGAACCTCATCGACGGACCGCCGCTGCCTGCCCCGCCCTCCTTTTCGGGAGTGGCGCTCGGGGGGCTCGCGGCCCTCGAACTCATCGAGCGCAGCCGCTTCCGCTTTTAAGCCGAGAGATCATCATGCGTTCGAGACTGGACCTTTATCCGGGCTACGACGTGCTCGCGAAGCGCGACGGCCCGTCTTGGAACGCCAAGACCCGCGAGGTCCTAGAGGAACGGCTCGCCATCGGACCCGAGACGCGCCGCTTCTTCAACGATATCGAATGGTCGACGATGACAGCGCTGGCCGAGCGGATCGTCCCGCAACCCGCCGACCGGGGAGATCCGGTCCCAGTGGCCGCCCTCGTCGACCATAAGCTCGCGACCGATACCCGCGATGGCTACCGCAACGCCGAACTGCCCGAGGAGCGTGATGCGTGGCGCCTGGGACTACGGGCCCTCGATAGCGAGGCAAGGGCACGGTTCGGGGCACGCTTCCACGAACTCGGCGCCTGGGCGCAGGACGAGTTACTGAAGCTTGCTGAGAAGGGCGACCTGACCGGCGCGGTTTGGGAGGGCATGCCCTCGAAGCTGTTCTTCCACCAGCGCATCCTCGCCGACGTGGTGAAGGCGTACTACGCCCACCCCACCGCCTGGAACGAGATCGGCTGGGGCGGCCCGGCAAGCCCGCGCGGCTACGTCCGCATGGATTTCGACCGCCGCGACCCCTGGGAGGCCGCCGAGGCCAAGCCCGGCCGCGAGGACGAGGCCTACCAAGAAAACCTCCGGGTCGGCCGGTAAGGATTTCCCTACGATGCGCATCCCCGGCCTCGGCAACGCCGCCGACAACCCCAAGCACGCCACGCCCGGCGACGACCCGGAGCACCATCCCCGCGCGCGCGACGGTCGCGCGCCCAACGTCATGCGGATCGGCGAGTGGGTGCCGATGCGTCAGCACCGGGACGAGGAGGAGGTCGACTTCGCCATCGTCGGCACCGGGGCGGGCGGCGGAACCCTGGCCTGCCGGCTCGCGGAGGGCGGCCTCTCAGTGGTGGCCTTCGATGCCGGCCCATATTTCCGGCCGCTGGAGGACTTCGCCTCGGACGAGAGCCACCAATCCAAGCTCTATTGGACGGACGAACGCATCGTCGACGGCGAGAACCCGCTGCAGATGGGCTCGAACAATTCCGGCAAGGCGGTGGGCGGCTCGACCGTGCACTACGCCATGGTGGCCCTGCGCTTTCGACCGGAGTGGTTCAAGGCCCGCACCCTGATGGGCTACGGCGCCGATTGGCCGCTCGATTGGCGGGAGATGTGGCGCTACTACGATCAGGTCGAGGACGACCTGAAGATCTCCGGTCCGGTCAACTATCCCTGGGGGCCGCACCGGCGGCGCTACCACCGCCGCGCGCACGAGATCAACGCCGCGGCCAAGGTGCTGGCCCGGGGCGCCGAGGCGATGGGCATCGGCTGGACGCCGACGCCGCTCGCCACGGTCTCGGCCCCGCACGGCGACGCGCCGCCATGTGTGTACCGGGGCTTCTGTACCCTGGGTTGCTCCACGAACGCCAAGCAGAGCGTGCTCGTGAGCTACCTGCCCCGCGCCCTGAAGGCGGGCGCCGAGATCCGCGACCTCGCCATGGTGGGACGGATCGAGACGAGAAACGGGCGCGCCACCGGCGTCCATTACTTCCGCGAGGGGCGCTGGCGCTTCCAGCGGGCCAAGAACGTCGTGGTGGCGGGCTACGCCATCGAGACGCCGCGGCTCCTCCTAAATTCGGCGAACCAGGAGTTCCCGGACGGGCTCGCTAATTCCTCGGGCCTCGTCGGCAAGAACCTGATGGTCCAGGGCAACCAAGCGGTCTGGGGCGTCTTCGACGAGGAGATCCGAAGCTACAAGGGCCCACCCTCGCTCGCCATCAGCGAGCATTGGAACTACGATGACAAGGGTCACGGCCCCTTCACGAAGGACTTCTTCGGCGGCTATTCCTACATGAGCCAGGGGCCCCTGCCGCAACTCTGGGCCAACACCCAGGCCTCCGCGCACGGCCTTTGGGGCGAGGCGCTGGTGGCCGAGATGCAGCGCTACAACCACGTCGCCGGGCTGAAGGTCGTCTCCGAGTACATGCCTCAGGAGCGTAACCGTGTGACGCTCGCGGACGTGAAGGATCAGTACGGGCTGCCGGTGGCCCGCATCACCTATTCCTGGTGCGACAACGACAAGGCGCTGAACCGCCACGCCCTGAAGTTCATGCGCGAGGCTCTGTCAGCCGCGGGCGGCCGCGAGGTCTGGGACCAGGTCGACGATACCTGTCACCTGAACGGCACCGCCCGGATGGGCGACGACCCGCGGAGCTCCGTGGTCGATGCCGATTGCCGCTCCTGGGACATCCCGAACTTGTACGTCTGCGACGGTTCGGTCTTCCCGACGGTTGGGGGGGTCAATCCCTCGCTCACGATCCAAGCGGTCGCGTTACGTACGGCGGACCGGATACTCGCGAGGAGGCGGTGACCGGCTTCGCGTGTCAGTGACGAAAATTCATGCGCCGGTGATGGCCACGCGCCGAACTATGGTTACGGTTGCTGGGCCTACGGCTACGGTTACTGAGGCATTGCAAAATCAACGGAGGTTCGGAGCCAAACCGTCAGTCTAGAAACGAGAGAAGCGACCGACAGCCCCTCGGTCACCTCTTTCCGTATATAGATGGGGCCATCGTTCTTATAGTTTGCGCCAAGAGACCTGCGATTGTCTATCGCTTATGCGGGTGATCCGTTGCTCGCCTTTCCCAAAAGACACGTCTTCAATCGTCGGCGCGTACCGGAGGCGAAGACAGCTTGCGCCGCAACTCCTCCAACGCCTCATCCCCCCTTCCCGAGGTCCAGGCCCATGCCTCTGAGGATCTCGCCCGCCTTCGTAAACTGGACATCTGGGTAGGCGACGATCTCCAGGTGGTTGCCCCAGGGATCGAGGAAGTTGAACGGGCGGTCCAAGACCGTCGCACCCGCACTTTCGGCGAGCTCCATTACATTCGCGCGGTCGTCGACGACAAGCCCGAAATGCCGCTCCGTGTCGGCCGGCTGTTCCCGTCCGGCGGTCAGGGCGAGGAACTGGTCGCCCATGTCGAGGAAAGCCATGACCGTGCGGCCTGCCTCGTCTTCATGGGTGCCCCGGAGCTCGAACGAGAACACGGCCCGGTAGAACCGGAGCGCATCCTCGATGTCGCCGACCTCCAGCGCGACGTGATTCAAGCCGACGAGGCGAGGCTTCGAGGTGGTCATGGGCTCATCTCCCGCATGGCTGCCGAGCGCGCGCCCGCCCGTCGTCGACGGCGCGTCGCCGAACGTAGGGCACCGTCGACCTGGGCGGCGGAATAGGGCTTCCTCACCAGATCGAAACCGTGGGCGTCGTCCTGCGCCAGCACGTGACTGTAGCCGGACGTCAGGACCACCGGCAGCCCCGGATGGGTCACCCTGAGGCGCTTGGCGAGCTCCAGGCCGCCCATGCCCGGCATGACGACGTCCGAGAAGACCGCGTCGAAGCGGGACGGTGCGGTCTCGATCTCAGCGAGCGCTGCCTCCGCAGTCTGCGCCAGGGTCGTGCCGTAGCCCAGATCGTCCAGGATCTGCGTGCAGAAGCGCCCGATCTCCACGTTGTCCTCTACCACCAGGATGCACCGGTCCCCTTCGTCGGCATGCACGTCGTCGGGCGCGGCGTCCTCGACGACGTCCATGACCGCCTCATCGGCCTGTGGCAGGTAGAGCGTGAACGTGGTCCCGCGGCCGACGACGCTCGCGACGTCGACGTCGCCGCCGGATTGCTTGGCGAAGCCGATCACCTGCGAGAGGCCGAGGCCCGTGCCCTTACCGACCTCCTTCGTGGTGAAGAACGGCTCGAAGATGCGGGCGACGCTCTCTGCCGCGATTCCCGAGCCGGTATCGCCGACAGCGAGCGTCACGAATGGCGTCGACAGACCAGCGTGGCCGCGGATCGCCGGCTTCGCCCTGCCGCAGGACAGGGCCAAGGTCAGCGTGCCCTCGCCGTCCATCGCGTCGCGGGCGTTCACGGCGAGGTTGACGATGGCGGTGTCGAACTGGCTGGCGTCGGCGCGCACGAAGCAGGGGCACTCGGGCTTAGTCGTCACGACGCGGATGCGGGCCCCCGTCAGAGTGTCCAACATCGTGGCCAAGCCGACGAGGCGGGAGCCGACGTCGAAGGTCTCGGGCCTCAGAGGCTGCCGCCGGGCGAAGGCGAGGAGCTGCCCGGTGAGCTTCGCCGCCCGGTCCACGGTGTCGGACACGGCGTCCATGTAGCGATCACGCCGTTCCTCCGGCAGGTTCGGCCGGCGCAGAAACTCGACCGACGACCGGATGATGGTCAGGAGGTTGTTGAAGTCGTGGGCCACGCCGCCGGTAAGCTGCCCGATGGCCTCCATCTTCTGGGCCTGGATCAGGGCGTCCTGCGCCTGGGCGAGGTCTCGGGTCCGCTCCTCCACCCGCCGTTCAAGCGCCTCGTTCATGTCCTGGAGGGCATCCCTGAACCGTCTCTCGCCGACGATGCGCCGCTCGACGTCGCGTGCAAGGCGGAGGGCGAGCGCGGCGAGGCAGATCGCGAGCACCGTGACGAGGAGAGCGGTCCCGGTCTCGGGCTCCAGCCGGTTCGAACGGACGGCGTAGATCTCCAGCGCCCCGAGCAGCAGCGGTGCGACCACGACGGCCGGGAGGAGGAGACACGCGACCTCGCCGCCGCGAAATACGGTCGCGACCCACGGCCCGTGCGGCCTGGAGAGCAGCACCCCGGCCGACAGCAGGCCCAGGGCCAGGGCGCTGAGCAGCGACATGCGCGAGAAGGGTCCGCTCTGATGGAGGGCGCCGACCCCGTAGACGTAGCCCAGGCCGCCGACGGCGGCGACGACGAAGGCGAAGGCAGCCGCCGCCACGCCGAGGCGGGTGAATGTCCGGCCTCGCGCGTCGCCGAGGATGATGCCGGCCGCGGCCCCCAGGACGCAGGCCACGGTCGCGAGCGACATCCCGTTGTCCAACCCAAGCGGACCTGACACGAGTCGCTGCAACCAGTCGTCGGGTCGGAGGCCGTGGGGAACGGCGTACTGGATGCCTCCACCGGCAGCTACCGCAACCGCGACGACGGCGAGCCAGCGGCCCACACGCCTGTCGGCCTCTCGCCCCTCGGGCTGGGCCGAGAGCAGCAACGAGACCGACAGGATCAGCACCGCGAGGGCAGTCAGCGCCACCATCGGCGCCTCGCCCGGAAGGATCGTCGTCAGAACAGGCAATCGGAACGCCCAGCCCGAGGCGACAGTGATCGAGACCGCGATGCCGAAGTAGGCGAGCGCCCGGGACATGGCCCTTGCCCTTGCCGCGGGACCCGCCGCAGCCGTGTCGTCCGCTCGTCGAGGAACCTGTGCCAACACTATTCCCGTCCGCAGGCTGACCTTGGGAGAACGCACCGGCCGACGCGACGTTCGCGGTCGCGCCTTTCGATGCCGCGGTTGCCCGAAACCCCTAGACCCGACCGGGGAGGAAACCGTCCCCCTTGTCAGTGGCGAGGCAACAGATGGAAGATTAGTCCGCTCCATCCAGTAACAGGCCAGTGCAGGTCAAGCTGCTCGGCTTCCGGTCCGCTCCCGTCCGTGATGCCAATAGGGTGTGGAACGCCAACAGCCCCATTCATACTCGGGGCCAGATTATTCCCGCCCCCTGAAACCTTCCGCGGCGAGCCTCCGTACAGGTCGGGGTACGCCCGACTAGGGCGTGGCGCGAGGCCTCGCCCCAGCGCACGGATAGTTGCGCCCATAGGCCATCACTCAGGGAAATTAATTCGATAAATCAGGAACTTGCGGCGCGTTCTTCGTCTTGCCCCACTGTGCGAAAGGGGAACCCTTCCCCGTACAGGAGACGACGAATGAAGATCACCACCCTCGCGCTCGCCGCCTCGGTCCTCGGAGGCCTCGCGCTCGGAACCGGCGCCGCCTCGGCCGCCCCGATGGGCCCGAACGGCCTTCAGGCCGGCCCGGCAGGCATCACGCAGGTCCGAATGACGCATAGCGAGCGCATGATGATGAAGAAGCGCATGATGCATAAGAAGATGATGAAGCGCCGGATGATGAAGCGGAAGATGATGATGAACCGCATGTAAGCGGCCATCCCGAACGCGGCGGCCCGGCCCTCGGTCCGGTCGCCGCGCCCCTCAGTTCCCAGGACGAGCCGCCCTCGTGCCCCGCACCTACCTGACGCGCTCCGCCCCCGACACGGGCGAGGTGGAGCATCGGCGCTGGATGTTCCGGCACCCCGCCGTCATCCGGATCACCCACTGGGTCAACGCGCTCTGCCTGCTGGTCTTGCTGATGAGCGGCCTGTAGATCTTCAACGCCCACCCGGCCCTGTACTGGGGCAAGGTCTCGACCTTCGACACGCCGCTGCTGTCGATGACCTCGACCGAGGACGACCCGCCCAATGGCGTCACCACGGTCCTGGGCCGCACGTTCGACACGACCGGCTGGCTCGGCTTCTCGCCCGGCGCCGACGGCGAACCGGCCGACCGCGGCTTCCCTTCGTGGCTGACGCTGCCGAGCGACCAGGATCTCACCGGCGGCCAGAGCTGGCACTTCTTCTTCGCCTGGGCCCTCGTCCTGAACGGCGCCCTGTACCTGCTCTACGGCCTATTCAGCGGCCAGCTTCGCTTTCGCGTCGTCCCGCAGCGTGACCAGGTCCGGCATCTCGGCGCCTCGGTATGGGAGCACCTGACCTTGCGCTTCCCGCAGGGCGACGAGGCCAAGCGCTACAACGTCAT
>NZ_JBBXMX010000046.1:0-10019 GCF_038442355.1 Methylobacterium guangdongense | reverse complement strand
GCCCGCGAGCGGTGGCGATACGGCCGGATCGGTGAGATGTGAGGACCGGTCTGGCGCGATCTGGAACTCGCGTTCCAAGTCCCTCACGACCATCTCGCTGCGCCGAAAGTCGTGCGAGTCGCTGACCACGGTCCCGTCGCGCCTGACGCGCGATGAGCAGATATGAAGGTGGCGGTCGTCGTGCCTCACCACCGTAAAATCTTGGAATCCCTGGCGGACGGCCCACGCGATGGCAACGGCGCGCGCTGTCTCGTCCGAGGGTACGGCCGCATCCGGCCGGAAAGACAGGATGGTACGCAATCCTGCCTTGGTCAGGCGTGGGCGCAACGATCGAAGCCTCTCGAACGATCTTGCGATTTCCTGCGGCGACCGGCCGGGCAGGGTAGCGTGCAACAGCACGACCCTCGGTCGCTCGCGACCCTGATGATCCCTCGCCCCGAGGTCGTAGGCGATCACCCGTTCGAACTGCTCGATCTTGGTGCTGAGGGCGATCATGACGCATCGGGTGCCGCCCCGATGATGCGCAGGCCGAGAAGGTGCGCAGCGTCGTGAAGCTGGTGCAGGAGATCGGGTAGGACGCCGGTGATGATGCCGGCGGCGGCGGCTTCAGCGAGTTGGGCCAGATCCCCCGCCACGGCCGTCAGGACGGCTGCGGCGTCGAGTTCGGCCGCCGAGGGCGGCACGACGACGTTCGACGCTGAGGCACGCCGCAGCGCTGCTTCCCGGATGAAGGCGCGCAGGGCCATCCGAACCGCTTGGGCTCGGGTAGCGATGGCCCTCCATTCGGCCTCGCTCACGTCCAGATTGATGCGCTTGGTTCGAAGCGGTTCGCGCCTCGTCTGAGCGGCTTCGCCCTGCCTGCGGATTGCCTTCCGCTTGGCTTGATCCTGCTTTCGCACACCGTCCTCCGGGGTGACGAGCGTAGCGAGTTGCCCTTTGCCCAGCCGTATGGCTGGGCATGGCCTGAACTCACGCGCTACGTA
Organism: Methylobacterium guangdongense; assembly: GCF_038442355.1. Lineage (NCBI taxonomy): Bacteria > Pseudomonadati > Pseudomonadota > Alphaproteobacteria > Hyphomicrobiales > Methylobacteriaceae > Methylobacterium > Methylobacterium guangdongense. Next base: position 9,036 of record NZ_JBBXMX010000046.1, on the reverse strand, counting down.
CTACGCAAGCGACATCGCTCGCTCGGAGGCTATTAGGTGAGCTTTCGCTCCCGCCAGCCTGCGGCCAAAGAAGATGTCTCGTGATTTTGTTGCGGATTCGCCGGTGTCCGCATAGCCCCCACAAGCCGCACAACTGCGACATGTTGTCAGACTGCTGCGAGATACGTGACCCTCATGCCTCATGGCCGTTCTAACGGCGATTTGAGGCCTTGAGGTCTCTTGTGGGATGGCAGCGAATATGACCGCGATAGGCGTGTCGCACGACGTAACCTCCGTTGGAGCTCGCCATGACCCCCGCCTTCCTGTCCCTCATCTGCACGCTGGTCGCTGCCGGAATCCTGACATTCGTGACGCCCATCCCGGCCTTCGTGCCGTTCCCGGATCTGGATCCAGACCCCCTGCCGGCCGATATTTCGGCCGCGGTCGCGCACGCCCGCGATCAGCAGTTAGAGGCAGAGAAGGCTCAGGATTGGGCCGAGCAGGTAGCCGCGGTACAGGGTAAGGAGGCGGCCAAGCTCCTCGTCGAGAACAACGCGATGCGGGCGCGCCTCAAGAGCGCAGACACCAAGATCAAGGCCCTCGAAGAACTCAAGCTGCCTGCCGCATTCGAGCTCGTGTCCAAAGCCGAGATCGGTAAGGCGGATGACGCCGAGGGCGGCGACGACGGCACCGAAAGCGCATCGTTGGACCACACTCCGAAGGGGCCGGGACGGCTGTTGTGAGGCCCGGCCGGGCTCGGCGAGCAAGCGGCAGGATTTGCCACTTGAACCAACTGCGCGAGCGGCCGGGCCGGGAGGGTCAGCGACCTGTGGTCAGGTCGGTGAAAGTGTGGCCTCGGGTGGCGAGGTAGTCCCGGACGGCCCGGCGTAGGATCTCCTGAGCCTGTACCCCGTCCTGCACCGCGACCATCCGCAAGGCCTTGAGCACGTCCTGGTGCGCGTACAACGTGACCTTCGGAAGCGTCTTAGCGGTGGCCGCAGGGGCGGGCTCTGGCGACACCTCGATATCGCGCGATGGCGCTATGGCTTCATCGCGATTTATCGATATATCGCTTTCTCTCTTTGCCGATACGTCGGCCAGCCGCTCCTTGCGCATGGCCGCCGTCATCTTTGGTGCCGCCATCAAGCCTTCTCCTCCAGCTTCGATTTCACCCATGCCCACAGCTCGGCGATCTCCTCGGCCGCCGGCGCCTTTGGCCGCCACTCCGTCACGCCAAGCCCAAGGGTCATCGCGTCGAGATGATCGGTTCGCAGCGCGATTGAGCCGGGGTAGAGAGGACCAATTTCCACTAGGGCCTCGGCCGCATCCTCGACCCGCGCGAAGGCCGACGCTTGGACTTGGTTCAGCACGAAGGCATAGGGGCGCTTCAGGATGTCGAGGCGTTCGGCTGTCCGGCGTGTGGCGGTCAGGTCCAGCAGGCTTGGCCGAACTGGCAACAGGGCAAGGTCGGCCTGCTGAAGGGCCACCGTGACCTCGGGGCCGATAACGCCGGCCGTGTCGATCACCACGAGCGTGGTCTTGCCGTGCGCCCGCAGGCGGCGGACCAAGTCGGCAAGGCCGGCCGCCTCGACCGGCTGGTAGATGATGTCCTTGGCCTCGCGGCGCTCGCTCCACTCTCGCAAACTGCCCTGCGGATCCAGGTCAACGGAAACGACGATCTCGCCGGCCTTGGCGGCGGCTACGGCGAGGGAGGCGGCCAGCGTGGTCTTGCCGGCGCCGCCCTTCTGCGCCGCCATCGTGAGAACCCGCATCGCGCCATCGCTCCATACCGATTTGTCGATAAAGAGCGATAGAGCGATATCGATGGATAAGGCAATGGGGAACGCCGGCGTTCAGTAGGCCGAGTTGTCGAAGGTGCGGACCGGCAGGCCCCGACGCTCATAGATCTCGCAGGACCGTCGATGGCTCCCCGTCATGTGCGGGCCGCGTGCGGTCTCGGCCTCGACGGCGATCATGTAGGCTGATCCAACGGGGCCCTGGCCCTCGCCCTTCGCGTAGGGCGCCGAGTTCGGGTAGCGCAGGTCCCACCATGCGCGGCGGACGTAAAAGCACTCGTAGATGCCGATGCTGCCATCCTGCGGATCGGGCTTTGGATCTGCCAGAGCGTCATCCCGAGCAACCGTAATGTACTCGCCCTCGCGCGGCACGGCCGGCAGTTCGAAATCCAAGGTGTATTCGGCCTCGCCGCCACCCGGTGGAACAACGATCAGCGTCACCTTCATGGGGTTCCCTCCTACCAGTCTCGGCTCGGCCTACCCTGCCCGTCCTAGAACGCGCTGGACCTGAGATGCGGACCATTCGCCGCCGCGAGCCGTGGTCACGCCCCGCTCGTTGAGGGCGGCTGCTACGGCCCTCAGACTCGATACGCCGGCCGCCTGGATGTTGGCGATCACCGGCAGCACGTTCGCAGCGAAGGCAGCGGCGGCACGTGCGTTGGCCTCTTGCCCTGCCTTGCTGGCCTCGGCGAGGTTCGTCCGGTTGCCGAGCCGTACGCCCTGCGCCTTCTTAGCGGCGAGAGCGGCCTTCGTGCGAGCCGAGATCATTGCCCGCTCCTTCTCGGCGAGGGCTGCGTACATATGCAGGACGAAGGGGTCCACGTCCTCGCCCAGTTCGGCGACCACGAACGGCACTCGCTGCGCGATCAGGCCGGCGATGAATGCCACGTCACGTGACAGCCGATCCAGCTTCGCGACCACCACCGCGCACTTGGCCTTACGGGCAGCAGCAAGGGCTGCGGCGAGTTGCGGACGGCGATCAAGGGCGTCGGCCCCCTTGCCGGTCTCCACCTCAACGTGTTCGGCTGTGAGAGTATAGCCGTGGGCCGATGCGAAGGCGGCGAGGGCCGCCCGCTGCGAGTCTAAGCCGAGACCGCTTTTGCCTTGGCGGTCGGTCGAGACCCGGAGGTAGGCGACAAGGGGACGGGTCGTCTCGGACATGGCGTGACGCCTCAATGCGTTGCATGATCATACCCACGTATGAAGGCGTTACGCAGACCGATCTTGCGATCAGATGTAATCGATATTTATAGCTCTACCTTGATGTTCAGCGCTGCATTACATACATTATATCTCATTATCTTTCTTCATCTTAAGCAAAAGCCTTTCGCGCTTTAGTCGAGCAATCTGTTTTCTTTTATTGTCGATCTTAATCTGGCGTGTTCCACCCCTAAGATCGGCAACAGCAGTAGCAAGTGTGTCTTCCAATGCCGAAAAATGATCCTCCTTAAGACGGTCTAATCGGCGAAGATGAGCTATATCGACTATAAGCGACCAAAGTAAATACTTGTTATCTCTAAGTCGGGACGCAAGATTTCTAATAGCCTGAGGCGTCGAAGAAAGTCTCAAATCTGCGATAAGACATGTCCTGAAAAAATCAAAAATCTTCGGTTCATTACGTTCTGACAAGGTAGGTTCAGTCAGTTGTCGTTCTAATTTCTCAGTTCCGAGAGAGTTAGAAATCATTCTAACATGCACATAAGGAAGTTGAACCATCATCTGACGTAACAGCGTCGCATCGCTCATGCCATGAGGGGCTTGTACCTCATACAATGCTCCATTGATGCGAACCTTACGTTCTCTTGCAAGCTTAGGAGCAAAGCGCAGGGCTGCGATCAGAAGCACTGACCATCCTCGCCAAATGGTAGAGAGATGCCTGCGCTTATCCGCGTCAGGTATCAGCTCCATATTCTTCACAAGGCCGGAATAAAGCAGAAGCGAAAGCGTTACCCTGTCACTATTTTTATCGACTTTTGGTCGATACATTTCCTGACGATCATCGCCATCAGCCGGTAAATCTAGATCAAGTTCTTCGTCTTTTTCCTGCTGCGTAAGCGGAGGTTGTGCTATGTCCTCTACAACTTGATCGACACCATCGGTTTTTTGGTCAAAAGGAATGGGAAGATTATCAAGCTGAGCAAGATCGATATCGCCAATATCTGAAAGCGCATCATTCAATATGGCCTTATGACGTTCAGAAATTAATTCAACAAGCTGCGTGTCGTTTCTGAGCTTTCCTGCGTAGTACTGAATTTCGTTTACATAGCTAAGATACCGCTCGTCAGCTATTACCCAGTTCTTGAATTCGACATCGACGGTCATTCTAAGAGCAATAAAATACTCGAGAACACCTCTATACCTAAAACTTAAGCGACCTTCTATTTTAGAAACAAATATACGCGCAGCCAAAAATTCAGATAGCAACTCATCCAAATTTACATATAAACCTCTCGCGTCAATATAAGATTTCATTTCGGCGCGTATGGCTTCTTTTGTTGGAACGTAATCTTCTTCTCGAGCCATCCAAGCAGCAAGATGAGATAGAAGGTCAGTCTTATTTGTATAATCGAAAGTTTCACGTCGGCTCTGATCTATAGATGCCTTTCTCAAAACTGAGTCGACGAACTGCTCCATCAAGACGGAGCGATTTATTGGAGAGAAATTGTATTTTTCCGACAATATCTCAATTAATATAGAACCGTTTGCAGCAGTAAAAGGCAGATTTATTTCTTTAAATTCTTCCTGTAAGCGATCAAGCCATGTTTCTACGTCAGTGCAGCGCTCGTCTTTAGCGAGCAATTGACGCATATCATTGCGCCTTAACTCTCTAATCTCGATAAAATCGAACCTGACAGGCATCTCAGGGTCGATGCATGCTCCCATTTTAGTAGCTGACCACAATGGGCTAGAAAGTACGTATCGAACTTTTGGGAAACGCGCGACGAACTCACGCAATATTCTCATACGACGAATATCACTAAATTGAACATCGTCTATGAGAACGCAAGCATAACTAAGTTTTAGAAGCGACTCGACGTCATTTCCATCTGGCGGAAGCTCTGAACCTGATTTTATTTTCCTCAGCATATTATCAGGACTGATCGAAATATCTCCAAAATCGATCATCATTGGCAGTCTTGGAAATTTTAATTCCGCAGAGTTTTGTAAAATCTGGTATCTAATTTCCTTCAAAATGGTAGTTCGTCCATATTCAGCTCTGGCATAAACTATTAGGTTGCTATCACCATTTATAATATCTTTGAATGGGATAGCAGTTTCTATTTCGACCTTCGCTTCGTCACCTACTGCATCGTCTATAAAAGTACGCCGCATTGGGGGAGCGACGAAGCGAGTGTGTATGTCCTCGTCATCATCTTCAGTTTTCTCACGCGCGAGCAGAGCCTCAAGTGCGGCGCCGGAGAGATGTTTTCGAAATATCTCTTCATCCACTGGCGTTGCAATTTTGCGAAAATGCTGACGTGCGTCCTGGGACGAGTACCAACGCCCGCCCTCCACTACATCAATACCATCGTCAAATTCGTTTCGATCTTTGAAATAAGAACGAACTAAGGTCTCAACATATTTTTCGCCTCTATCTAATGTGATAAGCGCATATCCATTATAGTAATTTGTTCTGGAAGAATATATCGCGCCAGCTTGGTCAGCGATAACGTCACCTTTCAACCCAATGATACGTTTTGGTTGAGGATCATGCATATGCCCAAATAGATGCAGATGTGCGTTGCGACTTATCTCACCTTCTAGATATCTACTAGATCTTTCACTAAGCCATGCAAATGGGTGGTGTGTTACAAAGATACGAAGCGACCCGGGGGTCAGAGCTCCCATAGCTTCCATTACTGCGTACTCAGGAACAACTAATTTTCCGGAGTCTTCTTCAAAAGATTTATGTCCACCTGCGGACAAAACTGCAGTGTTAAAGACGACTATGTCGACATTTATTGATGGTATGTAATCGACCGCCACAAAAGAATTATGGAGCTTTCGGCCTTTTGTTCTTTCGCCACTACAAAGATACCGCTCAAGCTCAAGATAATTTGCAAATTTATCGTTTACCGCCGCGTCAAACGCATTGGCTTCGTGAAGTTCATTGAATTTTTCAGTCTCGTTACTATTACCGATGATTTTTCGCCATTCATGAGTTGCATCTGCGTGCTTTTCCAAGCCAGACCAAGATAGGTCATGGTTGCCGGCTGCAATAAATATACGTTCATCACTGCAGCCAGTTGCTTTGGAAACTCTATCTATCAGAAAATCGTACGCTTCATCATGTCCATCAATGCCAGCTGCCTGTACTAAATCACCAGTAAACATAATTAGATCTGGCTTACGGTGACCAATACACAAAGTCTTCAGATCTTTTATCAAAGCATCGACAACGATACCTTGCTCGCGTTGTCGGCGCTTCGAGAAATGAAAATCGCTGATGTGGAGGAGGGTGAAGAGGGAGCTGTCGGGCATTGATCGACACTAAGGGCTATCGCCGAGCCCTACAATGCCAGGTTGATTGAGGGCACTCCGCCTCAAGTCGGCTGCTTATGAGACTGGCTCTCGGGCAAATTTGCCGGAGTGGGGGAAGTCAGCGGCATTAGCTACTTCGTCACGCAGAGGTTCATGCCAACCTCTGGCCGCCGCGCTGCCGGTTCTCCCCGAGGTATCTCGGCGTTAGGTCTCACAACAGCGCACGTTGACTTAGCTATGCCGCCCGGTCGACATGGACCATTCCGGTTGCGTTCGCCCTGGCGAGTCGTGAGCCGGCATCAGGAGAGATCAGCGCCGCGAGATAGACCCTGAAAAGCCAACGGCTCCCCGTCGCCAAACGGAGAGCCGTCGAAAACCTGGGCTTGTGAGAAACCCGGCACTGCTGCCCCTCACAAGCCACGTGACCCCATCGGGAGTCAAGCTGGAACCGCTGTTCCGGCAACAGGTAAGGCTTGCCTGGACCCTACCGCGGCCCGTGAGGGACCGGGTTTGATGTTTCACACCACCATGTCGGCCGCGATCGGCGGCGCGACGACACTCGCGCAGTTCGATCATCTGTCGCGCCAGATCTGGCAGGCCCATGCCGCCGCGACCGTGACCGACGCCGAGGCGCAGCGCCTTGCTGAACTGCTGCACGACCGCAGGAGCGCGATCCGCGAGGCCGTAGTGCCCGTCGGTATTCCGATTGGCCGAGTGACGCTGTTCCCACCCAAGCGTCTCCAGCGGGCTCCTGAGCGCTCCGTGGCGATCGAGCGCCGCCGCCGACTTGCCTGTTCCGGTCCGATGCCGCCCGCGCTGGCAAGCCGGTTCACCACCGGGCAGCTCGCGGTCCTGCGGATCGTAGGCGACGAGATGGCCCGGAACGGCGCCTGCGGGCTGTGCATCGACGCCATCGCGGCGCGGGCCGGTGTGTGCCGGCGATGGGCTCAGGCCGCCATCCGACTGGCTGAGGGCGACGGCCTGCTGACCATCCAGGAGCGCCGGTACCAGGGGCGGAAATCAGACCCCAACGTCCTCAGGATCATCAGCCGGGAGTGGCTGCAATGGCTGCGGCGGGGGGGACGATCCGCGGCCCCGGCGCTGTTCGGCGGTATAGGGTGCAGTGACGTTCGCCCCACGGATAAGGGAGATCCACAGAGGCAAGTTGTGGATGCCGAACCGTTCAAGGAGCTGCCGGAGCGGCAGGGTCGCGGTGACGACCCGCCATATTCAGAATCCGCGCGGGTGGCGATGTCACGGGTGGGGCGGGGCCTTCCCCGGTGACGGCTCCGATTCCCACCGCAGGAGGGCTCGCGCCCTGGCGATGATCGTTCGCATGTAGGTGACGGCTTCCCGCATGGCGGGCTCTACGTGGACCCAAGCGGCTTGCACCTGGCGAGCCGTATAGCCGAGGCGCAGGACCGCCAGGACGGCAGCGAGATCGCGGGCGGCACGGTCGCCACGGTTGCGCAACCTCGCCGCCCTGAAGGCTGTCTCGGCGGTCAGTGGTACGTGCTCAGGATCCACACTACGCCGTGATAGAGCGCGACCCCTAGGCCCATGCTCACCGCCGTGTGCCAGCCGGTCGCCCGCGAGATCTGCCACGTACGCCGCTCCAACGCCGCGCTCAGCCACTTCCCGACCCGCTTCAGGTCCGCCATGCAGGTCTCGAAAGTCCTCATCGACGCCACGTTCAGCTCTGCCAGGGCCTTGGCGTCCTGCGTGGCTGTCGCGAACCCGTCCTGTGCGTTGAGCGCGGTGTTCGCGATGCTGGTCTTGGCGGTCGCCTCGGCTTTCTCGATCGCGTTGATCGCCTTCGCCTCGGCTTGCGCAATCATGGATGTCGTGTCCGCTCCGAGCCTGCCCACGGCTCCTACCGCCGCGTTCCGCATGCCGTGCATGAGGACCAAGGCCTCCCGCTGGACCTCCTCGATGGTCTTGGTCATGGATGTCTGAGCCGTAGAGGCGATTCTTGTCGCCGTGTCCCGCATCTCGCCCATTCGGTGATAGGCGGCGGTCTCCACCCGCTCCATCAGCGCGTGCGCCATCCGTGAGGTCCGGGCCATCTCCTGGCGCGCCTCGGTTCCGGCCTGCCGGATCTCGGCTGTCAGCTCGTTGCTGACCTTCATGGCCCTCTCGATCGTGGAGATGAGCTTGAGCTGCACCATCGCCATGCGGGCCGTCAGCCGATCGTCCAGCCGCTTCTCGAAGTCCGCTATCCGGTTCGCTATCTGGCCCGCGATGGTCTCGGTCCGCTGCGTCCGGCCGAGGAGGGTGTCCACGTCCCTCCGGATGTCCTGCAGGAGTAGCAGGATCTTCGGGTCGTGCGGCTCCGGCGTGGCGGCGGGCTGTTTCGGCGTCGGTGTCCTTGCCATAACGTAATCCCCTTTTTTCTAGTGATCTCCAAGTAAATCCTTTGCCGAGTGACGAGCCCTTCATGGCTATTCCGTCGAGGCAAAAACTTATTCCTGAGATTGTGCCTGTTGATGCGAGATTTAGACGAACTTGAACGCCGAGGACTTCGAGCCCACGGCAGAAATCTGTGAGCGTACACCCGGTACCCAGCGCCGCTTGGACAAGCTGTTGCAGGCGGACCTTGGTAACGAGCACGCCGGTGCGCTCGGCCTGCACCCGCTCGCCGTGCGTGGGGCGGCCCGCGAGCGGTGGCGATACGGCCGGATCGGTGAGATGTGAGGACCGGTCTGGCGCGATCTGGAACTCGCGTTCCAAGTCCCTCACGACCATCTCGCTGCGCCGAAAGTCGTGCGAGTCGCTGACC
>NZ_JBBXMX010000045.1:0-11705 GCF_038442355.1 Methylobacterium guangdongense | reverse complement strand
CTTCCGCCGTCTCGTCAAAGACTACGAGCGTTATGCCAGCACCCTGGCAGACCTGCACCTCGTCGCCTTCGTCTGCCTCATGCTCAAACAGGCCGCTCAACTCGCCACAGGTTCATAACAGCCTCTAGGGCCCTCAATCGCTGGAGGCTCGTTCCTCGATCATGCGAAGGACATCCATGCGTGCGCCATCATTGGGCAGCGCTCGAAACGCGCGTATCACTCTCATAAGCACGATCGCGTTATGATAATCGGCCAAGCTAGTTTGATCTGTAGAAGGACCGTTCAAGAATATAGCTGTATCTACACCGAGCGCATCTGAAACAGATTTCAGAAGGTGATCGTCCAGCTCTTCATCCGTCAACGCAGCGCCTCCGGCCAACCGATCGATTTTTGTCAGTCCGCCTACCTAGACGATTATGCCGAGCCGAAAACCCTCTGCCACCGACTGAGCGCGATTGCGGGTTCGTAGTTTGGTGCGCACGCGGCGGAGGTGGGAGTCGATCCCGTGTTCCGAGATGCCCATGATCTCCCCGATTTCCCAGTCCGTTTTGCCCTCCGCCGCCCACTGTAGGGTTTCACGTTCCCGCGGCGAGAGCCTCGAGCGCGTCGCTATAGGCTGGCCTCGCATGAGCAGAGCATGACCAAAGGCGTAGCTCGCGATCAGCGTGAGCATGCCGCGATGCTCCGGGGCGATTTCGAGATGAGATCCGGCAAAGCTCATACCCCCGACCTCGCCCTCGACGGTCGTCAGCGGTACCGTGTAGCCATCACGGAGATGAAAATCAGCCGCCTCATGCATGACCTGGCTGGCGGTCGCCGTTGCGGGCGGGGAGAGAGTGGGATCGCTCCAACCGAAGCCGGCTTGCTGTCGGAAGGTCTGCGCCACGATCGGGTCGTGCGCGGCGTAACCCCGGCTCAGGTACCGTGAACGCCACTCAGCCGGCACGCTCTCCATGACGAGGAACTGGCGGTTGAAGCTGACTAGGCTCGTCGGCGTCGGGAGAAGACCCGCGATAATCGCGTCAATGCCGAAGCCCGTGAGCTGTCGCTGCACGGCGGCGATGACGTCCGGGATGCTCCCAGCTCGATCGAGCTCTTTGAGCAGCTTGAGCGTGTGATCGAGGGATTTTCTGCTCACGGCGAATCCTGACCACGACCGCTGACGGCGCTTGGCCTGACCGAAGTTAGGGGATGAGACGCCATACATCCAGGCAAAGCCTGCAGCTGCGCAACGAACCTCCCGACACCACGCGTTCGCGTGGTGTCGCGCGTCCAGTCGGGCGTGCACACCACTTCCGGAGGTGTCTTCATGATCCAGGTCATCACTGCGGCCAATATCGCGCAGAACGCTGAGCTGATGGAGCAAGCTTGGCGGCTACGCCACAAGATTTTCGTCGAGGAGATGGGGTGGTCTGCGATCGCGCGAGACGACAAGCGCGAGATCGATGAGTTCGACGATGAGTACGCCGTCCATCTCTTGGCCGTGGAAGACGACGAGGTGGTCGGCTACTCCCGGCTGCTACCAACCGCACGCCCCTATGTCCTGTCGAAGCATCTGCCCCAGCTCTGTGAGTCCGCCCCTCCGTCGTCCCCGCACATCGTGGAATGGAGCCGGATCGGCGTCGCCGGCCCAGCACGTACGTCCGGCCGACGACTCAACCCGACCGCGCTAGCCATCCTCACCGCGATCGTCGAATGGGGGCTGCCGCGTGGGCTGAAAGGCTTCGTCTCCGAGATGCCGACGAGTTGGCTCTTGCGGCTGCTGCAACTGCACATCTACGCGCTACCGCTCGGACTTCCGCAGATGATCGACGACGTGGAGATCGTCGCCGTCAACGCGGGCTTCGACGCACGGAGCCTGCGCCAGCTGCAGAAGATGCGTGGGACCACGGAGTCGGTCCTGTCCCCTGAGAGCCGCGCTGCGGCCCGTTTGGCGAGCTGAAGAAGGTCATACCGTGCCACGAACGACGCTAGTCGATACTGATCTGCATGACGGCATGCGATCGAGTCTGGAGCGAGCGGTCGAGCAAGCCATCGCTCTTCGTCGAACGATCGTGGAGCTTCAAGATCCCGCCCTTCGCGAGATCGTGGATGTCGTGCTGATCGAACTCGGGCGTCGTGTGGCCGAGCGGACGCGTCGACGACCCAAACTCAGCTGACGCATCGAACGATGATGGATGCGCCGGCCGGTCGTCGCTGCAGTCCAACTGCCTCCGACGCCGGATCGAAGAGACGATCCGGCGTCGGAGCTTCTCACCACCACACCCGACGTTTGAGAGCGGGGTCAATGCTTCTATCTAGACCGCAAAAGGGGAAGAGCCATGCGCGCCAATCACGAATACGAAAAACAAGACGCGAGATACGCAGACATTACTGTCACTATAACGTCAGCATACGTTTCTAAAAACCATCTTGCACCTGCTCAGCTGCCGCAGCTTATATCGGACATCCATAGTACACTGCGCTCGTTGGATCGCGGGCTCACCGTTGAGACCGCGCTGGCGAACGAATCCAGCTTACCCACCGCCGTGGATATCCGGCAGTCCATCAGAGCTGAGGCGTTGACCAGCTTCATCGACGGCCGTGCGTACCGAACGCTCAAGCGCCATCTGACTGCTCACGGCTTTTCGCCCCAGAGCTACCGCGCGCGGTTCGGTCTACCCGCCGACTATCCGATGATCGCTCAGGACTACACGGCAAAGCGGTCGGCGCTTGCGAAAGCGATCGGCCTTGGCGTGCCAAGTGCGCAGGTGAACCGGCAGGCGGCGGAGTAGATCGGAGGATCTTGGCCGATCGGACGGATTCAGAGCCATGAGTGCCGCAAGTTCGGCGGTTGGATACTGAGCACCACTGGCGATTGCGGTCGCAACGACCACGCTTCGCGTATGAGAGTGTGCTAAGAGTCAACACCGGCGCTCTCAGCCGCATCCCTGTGTGCGTTGCTTCCCGCGCCGGGTGGCCTGATCTTCACATGATTCCTGGACTTGCGGCGATGCCGAGCGCTGACTCAAGATCGCAGTCCGAGCGATGCTGTAGAAGCTACGGACATCGGCGATGGCTGCCACGCCTCCGATAAGTGGCTGCCAAAGCAGCCTGCGCTGAATATCACCCACACGGTTGAGGTTCGCCGCTCGGATGACTGCATCGCGGATCGAGATCGTGCTCGCCGTAGCCGGTTGGCCCGCCGGACGATAGTTGGTCGTTGCATGAATCTGAGTTGCCAGGGAGTTGACGACCGAATGGTTGGGGGAAGCGCCGACCGAGGTCCGAGCGGCAGTGTTAGGTCGGTAGGAGGCCGTCCACTTTTTCGGCATTCCTGCTCCGAAGCAGCCATTCCGCTTACGGCCAGATCACGTCACACCGGATCGCCATCACGGGCGGAACCGGACGTTCAGCATTGCGCCCATTGCAGTCGTGCAAGTGACCGCAGTGCCATCCCAGGAACGGACATTCTGCGTCGAGCCAGCCCGGACCGTCAGCCGCTGCCAAGCGCCCGGCATCACATTCCCCATGCCAAGCTGCGCACAGGAACAAGGACCGTACCCCGCCGTCTGTTTCTGCTGGCTCGCCGGCCCAGGACCGGTCGTGCGATTTGCCGCCAGATCGGTCGACCGCTTCAGACCCACTGCAGCCAAATGCGCTCTTACCGCGCGACCTGCGACGGCGTCTTAATCGAATCGGGAAGCGATTGCGTGCGCCTTCCGTCGTGAGCTGCTCAAGAGGCGACTTGGTCGACCTGCATACGTGATCGCTCGGTGAGCGCCAAAGCCGTCGCTGCGAGCATGATGCACATACCCGATGCCTCCGCCCATCCGAAAGGCTCGTGCGCGTAAATGACGCCGATCGCGACCGCGATCACCGGGCTAACGAAGGCGTACATGCCGGCGCGGAACGCGCCCCAATCCCGCACCAGCCAGAGGAAGATCGAGAAGGCGATCAGCGAGCCGCCGATCACTATCACGCCGAGGCAGATGAGCACCCGCCCATCCCACAGGGCGGCGAAGTGACTCGGATCGTAGCCTTCGAGGAGCAAAGAGACAGGCACAAGGCCGATTGCGCCGATGAGCGTCTCCCAGAAGGCAAGAACCAGGGGGGTATCGTCTGCGTCAAGGGCCGGCTGATCACAGAGCCCCAGGCGTAGCAGGCCGTACCGACTGCTACCGACGAAAGGGCAAGCACCGCGGTGGCCCCGTCTTGCGCGGCCACGGCGCGGCCTGAGAACAGGAGCACGAGCCCGACGACGCCGAGTCCGATCGCGCCGACCCGACGCGCGCTGAGGTGCTCCTGGCCGTAGAGAGAACCGATAAACGCGAGGAAGATCGGCATCAGCGACAGATTGACGATCGCCGACAATCCACTCGAGGCATGTGCGACACCCCAGAACACGAAGCTGTAGCATCCGGTCGTGATGAGGAGAGAGGCGGCGACGATCCGGCCGAACGCCGGGATGCGCAGTGGCAGGCGCCGTATGCGTAGGATGACGAGGAACAGGACGCCGGAGAGGAGGAAGCGCGCTGTTGCGAGGAAGATCGGCGGCACGGTCTGCACAGCGATCTTCGTCGGCAACCACGTCACCCCCCAAATCAGCGCCATAACGCCGAAGGCTACAAGGCGGCTCACGCCGGATTGCTTCCGATACTCATGTGGAACTCATCGCCAGCAACTCATGACAAGCAGCGGTGCAATCCCGATGGCCGTAGAGCGACGACGGACCGCGCCTGGGACCGCGATCAGAAGGCGTCGCAAGATGTCGGCGCCCGTGGCGCGGCGCTCCCGTTCAGGCCTCCCTGTACCAGTCGGGCAGGAACGACAGGTCGTTGTCCCAGCCGCTCTGCGGGGCGACGAGCTTGGCGCCAGCGGCCGAGACCTTCGCCCGGTGGATCAGCGGCAGCACGTTCTCGGAGACCGCGAGGTCGTTGCATTTGATCAGGAGCGCCGCCCGCTTGACCGGGTCGAGCTCGCTCTGGGCGGCGTTGTAGGCCGCGTCGTAGGCGTCGCTGCGCCAGCGCACGACGTTGCGGCCCTGCCACTTGTTGGCCTGCGCCGCGACTTCCCACGAAACGTACTGGAGCAGCCAGATCGCCGGATCGGCCTGCGTCATGTTGTTGGTGTACATCTCCATGTCGGCGTAGAAATGCGAGTAGGTGTCGGGGTTGGCCGGGTCGGAGGAGAAGAACACCGAGCCGGTCACCGATTTCAGCTCGGTCTCGATGCCCGCCTTGGCGGCGGCCTGCTTGATGATCGCCTGGGTCTTCTGGCGCGGGGCGTTGATCGAGGTCTGGAAGACGAGCTTGAGCTTCTTGCCGTCCTTGGCGCGGATGCCGTCCGAGCCCTTCGCCCAGCCGGCCTCGTCGAGGAGCGCGTTGGCCTTGGCCGGATCGAAGGCAAACGCCGTGTTCTTCGAGACGAAGCGCTCGGGGCCGTTGACCGTGTTGGCGGTGGGCTTGCCGGTGCGGCCGTAGATGTAGGTCTGGATCGACTTGCGGTCGACCAGGAGGTTGATCGCTTGGCACACCTTCGGGTCGGAGAAGGCCGGGTGCTTGGTGGTGATCGAGGACCGCTCGCCGTCGATCTCGACGTTCGGGTCGGTGGCGTTCAGCAGCAGGAACTCCAGGTTGCCGCCGTAGATCACGTCGACCCGGCCCTTGCCGCCGGTCTCAAGCCGCTTGAGCACCTCGTCCTCGACTTGGAGGTTCCAGGCGTAGTCGTACTCGCCGGTCTGGAGCACCGCGCGGGCGGCCGAGACCGCGTCGCCGCCGCCCTTCATCTCGATCGTGTCGAAGTAGGGCCGGTTCGGCAGGTGGTAGTCCGGGTTGCGCTCGCCGCGGACGATGTCGCCGGGCCGGAACTCCACGAACCGGTACGGGCCGGTGCCCACGGGGGCGAGGTTCTGCGGCGCGTCCCGGGACTTGGCGCCGCTATAGGGTCCGAACAGGTGCTTGGGCAGCACCATCCCGACGACGCCCACGAAGGCATCGCACCAGAACGGCGTCGGCTTGTCGAACAGGACCCGGACGCTGAGGTCGTCGACCTTCTCGACCTTGCAATCCTTGTAGGAGCCGGTCGTCACCGCCGCGGTGGCGGGGTCGCGGGCGTACTCCCAGGTGAAGACGAGGTCGTCGGCGGTGAGGGGCTTGCCGTCGTGCCAGGTCACGCCGGGCTTGAGCGTCCAGACCACCGAGCGGCCGTCGGCGGCGAGCGCGCCGTTCTCCTTGGACGGGATCGAGGCGGCGAGCACGGGTGTGAGGTTGCCGTCCGTATCCCAGGCGGCGAGCGGCTCGTAGAAGATCCGCGAGGCTTCCTGATCCTTGGTGCCGATGGCGAAATGCGGGTTGATCAGCGTCGGCGCCTGCCACCAGAGGAGTCGCAGGAGGCCGCCACCGCCGGGCTTAGCCGGCTTGTAGCCGGACCGGGTATCGGCCGCCATCGCGACCCCGTTCCCGGCCAGCATCAGTCCGGCCATGGGGGCGGTGAGGCCTAAAGCCACCATCCGCTGTACGAAGGCGCGCCGCGACAGGCGGCCGTCCTTCACGCGTCCGATGAGGCCGTGCAGATCCCGCTCGTCCATGAGTTCATCCCTGATCCCCGCCGCGCAGCGCATAGTGTGATCATTGCGTCAATTCGTGCCCCGTGTAGTCGATCTTGCCGTCAGCGCCCTTCTTCCACTCGTACATGACGTAGTCGGGCCGGGTGATGTCGCCCTTCTTGTCGTAGGCGATCTCGCCGATCACCGTCTGCATCGGCTTGCCCTGGTGTAGCCACTCGGCGAGCTTCTTGCCGTCGCTCGATCCGGTCTCGGCCATGGCCTTGGCCAGCACCTGGACGGCCGCGTAGGAGTAGAGGGTGTAGGCCTCGGGATCGATGCCCTTGGTTTTGAAGGCAGCGACCGCGTCCTTCGCATTGGGGTTCTTGCGCGCGTCCGGCGAGAAGGTCATCAGCGTGCCCGCTGCGCCCGGACCGGCAATCTGGACGAACTCTTTGTCGGTGATGCCATCACCGCTCATCATCGGCGCCTTCAAGCCCTGGTCGCGCATCTGCCGGATGATCAGCCCGGCTTCGGTGTGCAGGCCGCCATAGTACACGATATCGATGTCGGCCGACTTCAGCTTGGACACGAGGGCGGAATAGTCTTTCTCGCCCGGGTTGATGCCCTCGTACATCACGTCCTTGCCGCCCTTGGCCTTGAGGGCCTTCAGGGTCTCGTCGGCCAAGCCCTTGCCGTAGGGGGTCTTGTCGTGGACGAAGGCGATCTTCTTGCCCTTGAAATGATCTGCCAGGTAGGCGCCGGCCACCGCGCCCTGCTGGTCGTCACGGCCGCAGGTGCGGAAGGTGTTCCACATGCCGCGCTCGGTGAACTTCACGTTCGTCGAGGCCGGGGTGACCTGGATGATGCCGGCGTCGAGATAGACGTCGGAGGCCGGGATCGAGACGCCCGAATTGAAGTGACCGACCACCATTTTCACGCCGTCGCTGGCGAACTTATTGGCCACCGAGACGCCCTGCTTGGGATCGCCCGCATCATCGCCGATAACGGCAACAAGCTTCTGGCCATTGATCCCGCCGGCCTTATTGATGTCGTCGACTGCCTGACTGGCGCCGTTCTTGATCTGGGCGCCGAACGCGGCGTTGGCTCCCGTAATCGCACCGACGATGCCGATCTTGACCTGAGCCTGCGCTGCGTTGGCTATTAGGAGGCCGAGGACAACGGCTAGTATGGAAGCGCGCATTTCGATCCCCCAGTATCGCTCTCAGGCGTCACCCGTGCCTGCCTGCAAGATTGCGGCCGATGGTGACAAAGCACGGAGCGGGAAATCCGGGCCATCTTCCTCCCGCGCACAACACCGTCGCCCGCTTGTCTCGGGGGGATGATCGGCACCGGTGACCCCACGTTGGGTTGGATCGGCTCACGCGCTCCATCCGCCGGGTGGCATGGGCCACAGATCGTGGCGCCGGTGGGCCGCCCGGCCGGAAGCACTTTGGCCGGCTGGGCGCCTCAGTACATCGCCGGGTCCGGGCTGTCGCTCGGGTGCGCCATGGTCTTGCTCATGGCCGCGTTCATGGGGAAGTTGAGATTGATCCCACGCGGCGGGATCGGCTTGGTGAACCATTTGTCGTAGAGCGCCTTGCCCTCAGGACTGGTGTACAGCTTGGCGGTGGTGGCATCCGCCACCCTTTTGAACGCCGGATCGTCCTTGCGCACCATGATCCCGTAGGGCTCGGGACGCGACAGGGCATCCGACGAGATCCGATAGGCGCCCGGATCCTTCGAGGACGCGATCAGTGAAGCCAGCAGCACGTCGTCCATGACGTAGGCGGCGGCGCGGCCGTTCTCCACCATCAACCACGCCTCGCCGTGGTCCTTGGCTTGTAGAACCGTCATCCCGAGGCTTCTTGCAGTGTTGATCTCAAGAGTCTGGACGATGTTGGTCGAACCGGGGATCGACACGACGGTCTTGCCTTTTAGATCATCGATCTTGTCGATCTGCGCCGATTTCTTCGAGGCGAACCGCGTCGCGGTGAGGAAGTGGGTGTTGGTAAACCAGACTTGCTTCTGCCGCTCCGCATTGTTGGTGGTCGAGCCGCATTCGAGATCGATCGTGCCGTTGGCCATCAGCGGAATGCGCGTGGAGGCAGTCACGGGGACCAGCCTGACCGCCAGCCTCGGCAGCTTCAGTTCGGCTTTGACCGCATCCGTGATCGCGTAGCAGATGTCCATCGCGAACCCGACCGGTTTCTGATCGCCGTCGAGATAGGAAAAGGGGATCGACGCATCCCGATAGCCGATGGCGATCTCACCGCTGTCCTTGATCTTCTTCAGCGTTCCGGTGAGCTCTTCGGCCTTCGCGGCTTGAGAACCGAAGAGAAGGACCGTCGAAAGGATCAGCCAGGACTTCAGCCAGGACTTCGGCGACATGACAATCCTCCAGCCACACAGGAAGCCACGCTTCCGGGCGGCCCGGGAGCGGGTGGAGGACCTGGCGCAAGTTCCGCGCCGCTCTCAAGTTTGCACATCCCTCGACGGACCCGGATCAAATCCGCCGGATATTGGTGAACAGCGGCAGGCCAACCTGCATCCCGTCGAGGTCGGCCCGATAGGCCGTGGGCTGGAGATACGAGCCCAAGGGCAGGAACGGGACATCTTCGAAAGCCTGAACCTGCATCTGCCGCGCGATGTCGAGCCGCTGGTCTTGGTCCGCCGCGTCGATCCACGCTTGACGCTGCTGCTCGAGCTGCGCGTCCGTGGGCCAGCCGTTCCAGCCCTTCAGTCCGGTGCCGCGCAGCAGCAGGTGGCCCGCCGGGTTCAGCATGTCGTAGCCACCCCAGAACGAGCCGAACACGTTCCAGCCGCCCGCGTCGATCGGCTGCTGGCGCGTAGCGCGCTGCACCACGGTGCCCCAGTCGGTGGCGACCTCGTCGACGTTGAGACCGAGCTGCCGCATCATCGCGACGCCGACGCTGCAGATCGCGTTGATGCGCGGGACATCCGTCGCCGACAGGAACACGACCCGTTCGCCCTTGTAGCCGGCCGCCGCGATGTCGCGCTTGAGCTGGGCGAGGTCGTGCCTGCCGCTCAGGGCTTCCATCCCGGCATCGTTGGCCATGGGCAGGCCGGCGGGTCCGAACACGCCGACGCGAGTGTCCACGGCGGCGTTGTCGCCCGCGACCGCCTGCATGAACTCGGTCTGATTGATGGCGCGGAGCACGGCGCGCCGGATCGCCGGATTGTCGAAGGGTGGATAGAGGAAGTTGAAGCGCAGGACGCCGATCAGACCCTTGTCCTCCACGACCTGCAGCTTGATCGCCCGGTTCGCGCGCAGGCTCGGCACGAGATCCATGAGCGGCTGCTCGACCCAATCGACCTCGCCGGCCTGGAGGGCGGCGACCTGCGTGCCCGGGTCCGGGTTCGTCAGCCACTCGACGCGGTCGAAATGGGCGATGCGGGGGCCGGCACAGAAGCTCGGCGGCCCGTCGGTCCGAGGCACGTAGCCCTCGAAGCGGCGATACACGTTGCGCGCCCCCGGCACGCGCTCGTCGGCGACGAAGCGGAACGGGCCCGAGCCCACCATCTCGGTCAGCCGGGTCGTGGGCGGCGTCGCGGCCAGCCGCTCCGGCATGATGGCGGCCATGAGGTTCGTCGGCTTGGCCAGGGCGTTCGGCAGCAGCGGGAAAGCGCGCTTGAGGCGGAACTCGACCACCGTGTCGGACGGCGCCGAGAGGTCGTCGGTGGCGGCCATCAGGGCCTGCCCGAAGGAATCGGTGCTCGCCCACCGCTTGAGGCTGGCGACGACGTCCCGCCCGAGAACGGGGGTGCCGTCATGGAATCTCAAACCGTCGCGCAAGGTCAGGCGCACGCGCCGCCCACCGTCCTCGACGCTCTCGCCCCCGACCATCTGCGGCCGGGGCACGCCGGCGGCGTCGAGGCTGTAGAGGGTGTCGAACACCATCATCACGTGGTTGCGGGTGACGAAGGCGCTGACCAGCGGATCGAGCAGGGCGAGGTCGGCGTAGGGGACGAACTTGAGGGTTGTGGCAGCCTGCGCGCGCACTAGACTTGGCGCCGCGATGAGGGAGGCGGTGACGCCAGCAAGGACATCGCGTCGTCTCATCGAGCAACTCCAATCTGGCGGGTGGCGTCCATCGTGCAGATGGCATGCCACGGAGATTGAGGAAGCGGACGGAGCGATCAACTAGGCGGATCCTGTCGCGATTGGCGTCCGCTTCTGCGCCTCATCCATTCAAAAGCCGCCGTTCCGCTCTCGGCTAAGTCCAGCCCCACCGGCATGGTTTTCTGAATGACCGGGGTGGGTAAAAAGCTGCCAGTCTGCTTCTGAGCGAGCAGGAAATCTAAGCAGACGTTGTCGCCCCACTCGCTGACGCTTCTATGCAGGTCCGCCGTCATCTAAGAAAATTACCGCCGGTTCATCCCCCGCCTTTCGCACCGAGCGCGATCCAAAACAGGATGATGAGCACCGATCGGGACGGCCTGGAGACGGCTCTATGCGCAGGTGTGGCCCAGGCCCTTATTCCGCTCAATCTAAAGCGAGCCATCCACGTAGCACTCCTTCATTAAACTCCTGGCATGCTGGCCGCATGCGGAGGAATTGATCCATGCGGACGTGGCTTGCGGTTGGTGCGGCGGTTCTATCGCTGGTGGGGAGCATCGAAGCTGCCGAGGCTCGCGCTCGAATCCGTTTGCCCTTCGGACGCACGGTAGCGCCCCAGCGGCCTTTGATGCCCGCCCCTACGGCCGCTTCGCCGGTTCAGACTGGCTCCGTCAGCCGGGTCGGCTACCGGCCTGCGATCGTCATCACGCCGGGCCAAACTGCGGTCGCGGCCGCTGCAACGGCAGCGCCGATCACGGCCGCATCTGATGTGGCTGCCAACGTTGAGCCGACACCGAAGCTCCAGCGGGTTACAGCGCCCCCGGCGCCTCTTTCGCCGCGTATCCAGGATGCCCGCGCGGTCGCTCCGCCCTGTGAGGCCGGCAAGCGTGTCGGCGGCATCGATCGCGAGGATGCCGAGTTCTGCCTGATCAACTGATCCTTTGCTGCATTCGGCGGAATGCTCCCTGACGCGTCTAAGAGCCCGTCCGATAAGGGCCTGAGGCGGGGTTGAGTGGCCGGGATGGCGATGATTCCAGGAGGGTGCTGAAGCCTAACCTGGAAGCGCCATGTGGACCCCGACCACCCGGCGGCAGCATAGCC
>NZ_JBBXMX010000044.1:0-11842 GCF_038442355.1 Methylobacterium guangdongense | reverse complement strand
ACACAGGGCTGTTCGGCCGGATCAACCATCACCTCGTCATGGCCGATCGCGAGCGTGTCGGGCGGGAAGCCTCGCCGTCTGCAGCCGTGCTCGACAGCCAGACCGTCAAAACGATGGAGAGCGGCGGGCCGCGCGGCTACCACGCTGGCAAGAAGATCAAAGGCCGCAAGCGCCAAGCTCTGGTCGACACGGACGGGCGTGCGCTCGTCCTCGAACCGCAACCTGCCGACGTGCAGGACCGGGACGGAGCCGTTCCGGTCCTGCGCCTATCGCGCCGGACCTTCCCGTTCATCACCAAGGCCTTCGCCGACGCCGGCTATGCCGGCGACAAGCCAGCGAGCGCGACGATCATCGCCGTCGAGATCGTGCGCAAGCCGCCGGATCAGGTTGGCTTTTCTGTTCATCCACGTCGGTGGGTCGTTGAGAGGTTCTTCGCCTGGATCAGCCGCAACCGACGCCTCTGGAAGGATCCGGAAGCGACACTCGCCTCCGCGCGAGCCTTCCTCTACGCCGCAGCCGTCATGATCCTCGTCAGACGCCTCGCCCAATCAGCCTGACTTCTCGGACGGACTCTAAAGCGATCGCCTCGCTGGGTCCGTCAGCGCCCAAAGATACTTCGTCGAAGGCTGCACCTGCATGACCGGTCTTGAAGCGCAGGACACACTTGAGGGTATAGATCGGCACATCTAAAGCCGGTGTGTATCGATCTCAACGACCGCGCAGGAAAAAGAACCACAGCAGGATCACGATGGGTATTGGGACCCCGATAAGCCACAACAGGCTACCCGTCAGCATGCCATCCTCCCTCAATAGGTAGGGCAACTACGCACCACGATAGGCCGTTCCGCCAGCCGAAGCCGACTTGCCGCACCCACGCGAAGTCTACGGACTGCGCGCTAAACTGAACTCGCACGATAGTCCGAGGGGGTGCCGCTATGGAGGATTGGAGGCTGATCGCGTTCGCGGTCTTCATGATCGCAGTCGTGGCGATAGGCTTGGTCTTCCTGCAGCGTCGTCGGCAGGCACAGAAGACCGGAGATGACCCGCTTTACGGTGTCGCCAGCCTGGGTCCGAAAGAGACCGATCAGGCTCACAAAGCGCCGCGCACTCGGGGCGTCGGCACAACGGGCGAGTGACCTCAACCATGCCGCATGGCGATGAAGCACGATTGCGGCCGAGCTTGAGCCCAGCTAGACGCGCTACCTTGGTGCGCGGGAGCAGGGATGAGCGATATCATGGCCGCGCTCCTGCTGACGCTTGCGACCGAGAACGCCGAGCTGCGCGAGCAACTGGCCTCAGCCCAAGACATGCTCGTTAAGACCGCGATCGACGCCGGCAACATGCATGCCCGCATCGAGGCGATACGGACTGAGCGCGATGCGTGGAAGGCCGAAGTCGAACGGCTGCAGATCGGATCCCGGCGGAGGGCCTGAGACCTGTTCCGGCGTCCCATGCCTCGCCATGACGGCGTCGCAACTCGCTAAACCGCCATCTGCGTGTAAGCCGAGCGGTGTCCTCATTTCCTTTTGACAGGGCTATGGCGCCGGTAGTGATGGTTCATGTGCATGCCTTGCCATTCGGCAAGACGACCTCGCTGTAGGTGGACTTGTAGGTTTGCCCGCCACGGGTCGGCCAAGGTACGCTCGCTCTGAACGTTAGCTGGTTGTTCGCCCCGCCGACGAACCGCATCAAGTTGCTGCCGAACACCGCTGGGTATGGAACAGTCACTTCGGCCAGGACGTAGCGCATCCCGACGAGTTGGAAGCCTTCCGGCACCTTCAGGTCAGTCGCCGTTCCAACCGTCCGCGCAGTCCCGTTGCTCGTCGCGTAGCTCGAACACACGCGCGGTGTTTGACCTGCGCCATCGGCGGTGACGCCGAGCGCCGTCACAACGATCGCCGCTCCGCTGCTCGGAAAGGGCGTGAGCACAAGTTTGGCCGAAGCCAGGATGTCGGTCATCGCCGCCGCCGCCATCGTGGCCTGGCCGTCCCCCTGAGATGTGAGATCCGCCACCGCGCGCGCCAGCAGTGTGACTCTGCGGTAGTGGTCAATCGCGCGCCCGAACTCCGTCACACCGAACAGCAGGGCCAGCATCACCGGCAGGATCAACGCAAATTCGATCGCCGAGACGCCGCGCGCGTCGTCTCGGAAGCGTGAAGCTACCTGATCGCCCCAGTTCATCGCGTTCATCACAGGTCTCCGCATGTCAGCAGCCCTGGCCCGACGACGTGTCGTAGGGCTCGGTCCGGAACACGGCTGTGGATTGCAACAACCTCGCACCGTCGCCGAAGCCGGGTAGCCCCGCGTAAAGGAAGCTGAATGCGACGCGGTACTTGGCTGCCGCGGTGAAGACCACGATCGCCCCCGGTTGGGCACACGCGTAGTTCGTACCGAAGCCCTTGGCCCAATCGCCGGTACTCATATCAAGCGGTGTCGGCACAGTGCCGTTGGCGAACGAGCTGCTCAAGGCCACGTTAAGCTTGAGCGTGTTGCAGTCGAAGACGGTGGCGACACGCGATGTTGCTGCCCCGCAGATAGCGGTCTTCATGTTGGCAAGTAGCGTGCTGGAGTCGGTCTGGCCAGTATTCGCCCTCTGGAACTGTCCCGTGTAGATCGTCCGGCCGGCGCGCTGCAGCGCATCGTCAAGATTGCGCGACGCCCAGACCATGAGACTGGTCTGTAGGATCACGGCGAGTAGGCTTAGGAACGGCAGTGAGATCAGCGCAAACTCAACTGCCGTAGCGCCGGCCTCTGCTCGCGCTAGAAGACCGACGAGTTCAACGCAGCGACGCGCAGTCCGGGTACGACATTTCGAAGAGCGGGACATCCGAGGATCTCGCGACAGGTAATTGCTCTTGTAGGCCCCGACGATAAGTCACTCGACAATACGGAGCTTCTTGTCTGCGACTTTCACGATCGTCGGGCATGATACGATCACACGGATATCGTCGTAGTCTCGGTCGCTCCCGGCATTTGGAGGACGATCCTCCCAGCCGTAGTACATATACTTGCCTTCGCTACAGCTTCCCGTCGCGGTTACCGGGTTATGCGTCGTATGGCTGTTGGGTAGAATACCGCCGTCGGATTTGTTCTTGCACTGGCTCAAACTATCGCAAACTATCGTCTCAAGGATAGGATTTGAGACCATACTGATCGATGAGTACGTCGTGCCATTGTAGACGCGATAACCTTTCATGCTCATCGACTGAACTCGCAAGCCAGTGTCGATTGTAGTGTCGGTATAATACTCGTAAGTCTCTTGACCAGTGTTATCCCAGAGAGACTTGTTGCTGCGAGCGTTGCGGACGTTATGCAACATGTAGCTAGGTGCCTCGTTGGCACCACAGGTCGGCGGAGTGCTCTTCGAATAATCGGTTGGCGGCGTGCCGTTGTCTGCAATGGCGACGATCCCTCGGCGCCCCTTATCGGCTTCGGCCTGTCGTTTCGGGTCGGAGGAGTAGCAGTATATGTAGATCCGGTTGTAATCGGCAGCCTCGGGCGAGAGCTGGCTGAACGTCGGCGGGTTCGTCTGATACACGGGCGCGACCCGATTAACGGTGGTGGCGGTACCGACCGTAATCTGCCGCGGCATGCCGGGCAGCAGGTGCAGGAGGCTCGTTCGCACCGTTGTCGAAATCGTCACCCGATAGTTCGCGCCGTCGATCCATGAGCCGTTGATCTGGAAGCCGTTGGTTGTAGAGCCCGAACCAATTCGGGAGGTCAGCTGAGCGCTCGCGAGACGCAACCCCTCGGCGGCGGCCGCCACCGTGTCAGCATTGGCGACGAGTAGCGCGGTCGCGTCGGCGACACTGGCCTCGACCGCCCGAATGCGCACCGCATTGCCGTAGTCGATGACGAGACCGCAGGCGCCGAGGAGCAGGGGTAGGCTCAAACCGAAGATGAAGACGACGTTTCCGGCATCGGATCGAACGAGAGACCGCAGCTGGGCCACCACACGATCGCGCATACAGACTCCCCTTTCGGCCAGATTTTTTGGGACGCAGCCGAAGCAGTCTCACGCTTACGTGATACGACTTAATATAACCTTTTAGTCAGTAATCATTCGCGTCTATGCCGCCTCAAAAGGGCAAACTTGGCGGTTAAAACATTCTAAAAATTCCCCCGATCGATAGCTTGTATGACTACCTCGGGCACGCGAACCGCGGTCAACTACGGCGGGTTCGGATGTGTCGCCAAGATAGCCGCCGCCAGTACCGTCCGGATCCCAGCGTCATGCGGCCTGGACCGGCCAGCCTTCTTCAGAGCCTGGGACGCGTTCACGAGTGCCGCGATGTCGATGCTGTGCCCGCTCGCGAACCGATAGGGGCCGGCAGCCGGGTCTCGCATCTAGGCGTCGATTGCCGCCACGACCTCGTGGCTTGTGATGATGCCACCCCTGCGCAGGTCAGCGACGGTCGGTAGTCCGGCAGTCATAGGCGCGCTGATCATCCACTGACGTTGACTTAACCGTGCCGCCCGGCCGACATGGGCCTTTCCGGCTTGGTCGCCTCGGCGAGTCGAAAGCCGGCAATTCAGGAGAGCAACCGCTGCGGATCTAAGAGCTCCTAACAAAACCATCGTTCGATGAAGCGCCAGACGATGAGGGCGGCAGCCAGCGTCGAGAAGGCGAGATGGATGTCGGCCCGTCGCTCGTAGCGGATGGCGAGGCGACGGAATTGGGCGAACCAAGCCAGGGTGCGCTCGACGACCCACCTACGACGTCCCAGCCGCTGGCTGCTCTCGATCCCGCGCCGGGCGATGCGGGGCTGGATGCGGCGGTGGGTCAGCGCCTGACGGCAGCGGCGGTGGTCGTAGGCCTTGTCGGCATGCAGCCTCAAAGTCCGCTTGCGCGGCGGTCCCCAGCATGACCGGATCGGCGGGACGGCATCCACGACCGCCTCCAGCATGCGGCTGTCATGGACGTTCGCCCCCGTCAGCTTCAGAGCGAGGGGGATGCCCTTCGCATCGGTGACGATGTGGCGCTTCGTACCCGGCTTGCCCCGGTCGGTCGGGTTCGGGCCCGTCGCCGGGCCCCCCTTTTGGCAGCGATCGAGGCGCTGTCGAGGGACGCTCGACTGAAGTCGATGCCGTTCTGGCGGCCGAGCCGGTCGAGCAGCGCGTGCTGCAGGCGGTCCCACACTCCGGCCTTCTGCCAATCCCGCAAGCGCCGCCAGCAGGTCATCCCCGAACCGCAGCCCATCTCCCGGGGCAGCAGCTCCCACGGCGTGCCTGAGCGCAGCACGAACAGGATCCCCGTCAGCGTCGCGCGGTCGGAGGTTCGAGGCCGCCCGCCCTTCGGCTTAGCGCGTTCAGGCGGCAGCAGCGGTGCGATCTCGGCCCACAGGCCTTCGGGGAGGAGCGGTCTTGCCAACTCTACTCAACGCGCCAAACCCGGTTTTGTTAGACGCTCTTAGACACATCTACATCACACAGGAAGATGAAAGGGCCCAGATCGATCCGCCCGACGGAGGTGGACGGGCCTGCGCACTGGCTCGCGAGGCCGAAGCCTCGGCGAGTTCGGTGCGGTATACTATCTGTGCGGAATCGATAACATTCATGAAGAGTTCGATCATGGGGAGCTTCGTCCATCAGCATCAACGCTTTGGGCGCCAGCGTCGTCCAATGGATCTGCCACTCCAGGTATCGGCTGCCAGGGCCCAAGGTCGAACCAGCCAGTTCCTCCGCCGTCTGCCAAAATTCAACGAAGCTGTAGAGAACCCGGCGATAGAGATCGCGCCTCGACATGCGTGCAGAATGGCCCTGGACAAAGGGCATCCTTCGAATCACCTTCGACCTCATGATCGGCCGGGACACCAGTTTCAGAGAATGACGCGTGGAGTTCCTAGATTGGCTGCGGTTATCGCTCGTAGGCCTCGTCATCGCGGTCGGCTTTGTCGTCGACGACGCCATCGTAGTCATCGAGATCGTCATCCATCACATGGAGATGGGCAAGACCAGGCTGCAGGCCGCCATCGAGGGATCGCGCGAGGTCATCTTCACCATCGTCTCGATGACCATCTCGCTGATCGCGGTGTTCATCCCGATCGAGCTCAGGGGTGGCATCGGCGGTCGTCTGTTCCGCGAGTTCGCGGTCAAGGTCAGCGTCGCCATCCTGATGTCCGGCCTCGTCTGGCTGACCGTAACGCCGATGATGTGCGGCTGGTTGATCAGCCACGACCACGGCAAGGCGCACGGGCGCCTCTACCGCTAGTAGAAACGGGGCTTCCAGGCGGTCAAAGACGCCTGTGGCCGCTGTCGCGACGGTCGGCACGCCTGCCCTGACCATCTGCCTCTACCTGATCATCTCGAAGGGCTTCCCGCCGCAACAGGATACCGGCTTCATCCTCGGGCAAGCCCGCGCGGCGACGGATATCTTGTTCGAGGCGATGTCAGCGAAGATGCAAGCGCTCGACGCCATCGCTGCCGCGGATCCGGACGTCGACAACGCCGCCTACTGGATCAACCCAAGCCCGTCCGCCGGCGTCGGCTAGATCCAGATCGACATGAAGCCGTTCGCCGAGCGCCGCGCCAGCACGATGCGGGTGATGGCCCGCATAAAGGACAAAATTGCCCACATCAACGGCCTGACGCTGGCGATGTCGATCCGGCAAGACATCCAGGTCGGCGGCCGCCGGTCGGCCGCGCAGTACCAGTACATGCTTCAGAGCGGGGACACCGCGGCGCTCGACAAGTGGGCGACCACGATGGCGAAGACCCTGGCCGTGTTTCCCGGCATCTAGGATGTCACCTCCGACAAGCAGCCGGCCGCGCAGCCAGCCTCACGTTCTCCATCGACCGGCCGACCGCGGCGCGGCTCGGCGTCAGCGTGCAGGCCATCGACGACATCCTCTACGACGCGTTCGGCCAGCGACAGGTGGCGACCCTGTTGACGCAGGTGAGCCAGTCCCACGTCGTCCAGGAGCTCGACCCGCGTTTCCAGCTCGACGCGGGCGCGCTCGACCATCTCTACGTGCGCTCGACAACGACACAGAAGCTGATCCCGCTCGCCATGCTCGTGACCCTGCGGCCCGGCGTGCTGCCGGTCACAGTCAACCACCAGGGCTCGCTGCCAGCGACCACCCTGTCGTTCAACCTATTGGTGTGAGTTAGAAATTTCCTTGCGGTTTTGGAGGTCGAGAGCCATCTGCCGGACGTCTGCGAGGAGGTTTCTGCGATGGCCCGTGGCCCCAAGCCGGCCGAACTCGATCTGACCGACGATGAGCGCGCGCGGCTGGAAGGCCTGGTCCGCCGCCGCAACGTCGGTCAGGCGCTAGCCCAGCGCGCCCGGATCGTGCTGGCCTGCGCCGAGCCCGGCTCCACGAACACCGGCGTCGCCCGCAGCCTCGGGGTCAGCCGTCCGAGCGTCACGACCTGGCGCGCCCGCTTCCTCGCCCATCGCCTCGACGGTCTCGTCGACCTGCCACGCTCCGGTGCGCCGCGTGCCGTCGAAGACACGGTGATCGAGGCGATGATCACGCTGACCCTGGAAGGCCAGCCAGAGAACGCCACGCACTGGTCGACGCGCGCCATGGCGAAGCGGGTCGGCATGAGCCAGACCATGGTCTCGCGGGTCTGGCGCGCCTTCGGCCTGCAGCCACACAGGACCGAAACCTTCAAGCTGTCGACCGACCCGGCCTTCGTCGACAAGGTGCGTGATGTCGTCGGCCTGTACATAGCCCCGCCGCACCGCGCCGTGGTGCTGTGTGTCGATGAGAAGCCGCAGATCCAGGCGTTGACCGGGACCGCGCCGGTGCTGCCGATGCGACCCGGGCAGCCCGAGCGCCGGACCCACGACTATCGCCGCCAGGGCACGACCGATCTGTTTGCTGCCCTCGATGTTCGGGCGGGGACCGTGATCGGCCGCTGCACGCGCCGCCATCGTTCGGTCGAGTTCCGCGCCTTCCTCGATCGGGTCGAGGCGAGCGTGCCGGCAGACCTCGATGTCCACCTCGTCCTCGACAACGCCGCCACCCATAAGACCAAGCTGATCCACGACTGGCTGCTGAAGCGCCCGCGCTGGCGCCTGCACTTCACCCCGACCTCGGCCTCATGGCTCAACCTCGTCGAGGGCTGGTTCGCGCTGCTGACCCGGCGCCAGCTTCAACGCGGCGTGTTCGAGACCACGGGGGATCTGGAGACCGCCATCCACGCCTACATCGATCAGACCAACGTCGAGCCAAAGCCGTTCGTCTGGACAAAGTCGGCCGATGCCATCCTCGTCAGCGTCAAACGTTTCTGCAAAAAACTTCCAACTCAGACCACTAGCGCGTCACGGTACGGTTGCGGTTCGATGAGCCTCGCGGCATCAGTGCCGCATGATCCGGTCCGAGCTTATCGCCCGCATCGCGGCCCAGAACCCGCACCTGTATGCCCGCGATGTCGAGCGGGTGGTCGGCGCCATCCTCGATAGGGTGACCGATGCTCTCGTGGTCGGGGATCGCGTCGAGCTGCGTGATTTCGGCGCCTTTGCAGTACGGGACCGCGAGGCGAGGACCGGCCGCAACCCGCGCTCGGGTCAGAGCGTCACCGTCGCGGCCAAGCGGAGCGTGCACTTCAAGCCGGGTAAGGCCATGCGGGCACGCCTCAACCTCGTGAAGATCGAGCCAAAGAAGGAGGTGGAACGGCTGCTGCGTGCGTCTCGATTGCAAGGGCTGTTCGACCCGGGAACTGGCCATGCAACTGAATACAATATTTTAGGTTGGTTGCAGGATTGGGAGGATCGGCAGTTCGTGCCCGCTCTATGGGTACGTCGTCTGCTCGACGCAGCGTGATACGATGGCACCATCCAAGTCCCCTTTTGGCCTATTAGCCCGCAGGTTGGGACCCGCTGCGTCTCTGCCAGTCGCGGCTGAACGCGCGATCTTAGGATTGCCGCTTATCATTCGGACGATCGAAGCTTCTCGGGATATCAAATATGAAGGTGGCACGGCCGACCATTGCTGCGTGATCCTCGACGGCTGGACCTGCTGCTATCAAAGCCTGACGGGCGGCCGGCGGCAGATCCTATCAATCCATGTGCCCGGCGATTTGCCGGACTTGCAAAGCCTGCACCTGCCGTCACCAGATTTTGGGATGGCTACGGTGACACGCTCCATCGTCGCCTTCGTGCGGCACGCCAAACTGCGGGAGCTGTCCGAAGAGTTCCCTACGATCGCCCAAGCTTTTTTGCGAGAAGCTGTCGTGACCGCAGCAACCCACCGGGCCTGGATCACCAGCTTGGGTCGACGCGATGCCCGTCAGAAGGTGGCCCACCTCTTCTGTGAGTTATACCTGCGCCTCGAAGCGGTCAGCCTTGCAGGTGATTACATCATGCCAATGCCGCTTCGGCAGAACGATCTCGCTGATGCGTTGGGGCTGACGTCCATCCACATAAACCGGGTACTAAGAAATATGCGAATAGAAGGTCTGTTTGATTTGCGATTGCGCAGATTGGAGATCCGGGAC
Source organism: Methylobacterium guangdongense (assembly GCF_038442355.1). Classification (NCBI taxonomy): domain Bacteria; kingdom Pseudomonadati; phylum Pseudomonadota; class Alphaproteobacteria; order Hyphomicrobiales; family Methylobacteriaceae; genus Methylobacterium; species Methylobacterium guangdongense. Next base: position 2,398 of record NZ_JBBXMX010000044.1, on the reverse strand, counting down.
TGGGCTGCCCTCGTCGCGGCGGCCGAATTCAAACCACAATATCTGCACCTCGGAAATTAGCCTCCCGGCAATATCCGCCTCAGGCACGCAGCTACGACGACGTTGATGATATCCGCCCCGCGCAGAACCCGTTGCGCATGCCTATGGTTAGCAACGTATCGACGCTCGGAGGTCCACATGGCTCGCTACTTTTTCGACGTAACCAACGGCGGTGTCGTCAGCGATGATGAGGGCATCGAGTTTGATAATGCCCAGTCCGCCTCGCAGGAAGCGCTTCGATCGCTCCCCGATATGGCGAAGGATCACCTGCTCATGCAAGTCGACAAGAAGGTCAGCGTCACGATGCGGGACGACCACGGTATTCCGGTCTACCGGGCCACCCTCACGATCGAAGGCGAGTGGCTGGCAGGACGGCCATAGGCTCTCGTCGCGTCTGCTGTACCGGATGCGCGGGACGTTTGTGCCTCGCATGAGGTTTGCTACGCCTACAGGGTCGGGTCTCCTCTCGACCACCACGCTCGCCTGTCCGTCTCGACCGATTGGTCGCTGGCGGGCGTAGATGCTCAAGTCAATCTTGGACCCCGCATCATCGCGCGCACCTGCCTAACCTCTGGCAACTCCGGCGTCTTGAGTAGGACGTTCATCGCTTCATGCGCCGCTACCCACCGCCGCGCCGTCAGCAGCAGGGCCGGTCCAGCGATGTCGAGGGCCTGACGCTCGACGCGGGCGCTAGCTACCTCCAGTCGCCGGTTGAGCCAGCGGATCCGCAGAAGCAAGATCGCGACCCGGGCCTTGTTGGGCCAAGACAGCCGCTGAATAGCTGCAGCATGTTCAGATCGGATAGGAAGGGCGGTCGGCATCAGCGCACCCTGGCAAGGTCGAGGAGCGCTACGCCCACGGCAGCCACGATGTTCCCGCGCCCGCGCCACGGCAGGATCTCGGCCACCGGCTGCGGCTCGGTCAGCACCTCCGGCAACACGGCCTCGAACCCCTCGGTCTCGCGGTCCTGATCGTTCCCGCGCAGCCAAGTGACCTGACTGCCGGTGTGGTTCTCAGGCGTAGCCAAGGAGGGTTCATCGTCCCTGCCGTCCTCGTGGTCCAGAACCGTCCCTCCTCAGGGTTTTGCGTCGCTTTTCTGTACGGACTCACCGGACCGACGTTCGGTCCCGGAGGATGGGTCGATGTTGGAGAAAGGTCCCTACCAGCCCCTCACGTGGGCGCCCGGCAAGAAGCCAATGGCCATGCAGAGTTGGCTTCTGAACGTCGCCTCAGACAAGCGAGTGTCGTGCGGTGCACTTCGCACGGCGCTGGTCCTAAGCTTCGGCTCCAATGCCACCAATGGGGGGTGCTGGCAGACCAAATCCACGATGGCGAAGTCCGCCGCTGTCAGCACCTCCAGCATCAAACAGGGCCTCGCGGAGCTTGAGGCCAGCGGCCACATCCTCCGCATCGAGGAGCCGATCCGCGGCCTGCCCATGCCGGTGATCTATCCGGTGCTTGACCCCGAGATCGAACATCAGGAACCCCGGGCGCGACGCGGAGGCGTTTCAAATGGCGTCGACCCGAGAAAGCGAGCGGCAGAGAATGCCGCCCGTGAGGCAGGCGAGACCAAAGCCGAGAACACCGCGCCCGCACCCGCCGAAGCCCATGCGGTGCCGGCGTCCATCCTCATGCCAGAGCCCGCCCTAAGCCCCGCCGTCGAGGCAGCGACTGTCGCGGCCGTCCCCGCGGCGGCGGCGTCCGAGCGCGAGGAGCACCCTATCGACCCCGAAGCTGGGTCGGCTGGGAACGTGATGAATGAGCAGCATCCAGAGAACGGCATCTCGTATCACGCCGTCCGGCAGCGGATGTACATGCAGGGCTTCAGATCCCGTCCTGGGATCCGACTGACCCCGGACGATTACAAAGCCGCGAGCCAGGCCTGGGCAGACGGTGAGTTCGACCTGTGGGCAGAACATCTGACCGGGGAGGGGCCAATCCATTAGTTCCTCACCCGGACAGAAGGTCAGTCCAAGCTGTGGGCAAAGGGTCAGCCCCCATGTATCCAGGAGCAATCAAAGAGGATTATCACAGACCTTATCAGAGAGAGGCGAACCCAGCCTGACCAAATCGTGGCCGGATGCTCCCATGGCGGATGCGGATCGGCGGCGCGGTATCGTTGCCCTGAGACCGGGTTCGCCTTTTGCGTCCGTCATCGCGGCAACTCCTACGCCGCGGTCGAGATCCGTGAAGGCCTGTAGGGTACGCACGAGACGCGTACCCCAAGAGGAACTTAGAGCGTCTAACAAAACCGGGTTTGGCGCGTTGAGTAGAGATGGCAAGACCGCTCCTCCCCGAAGGCCTGTGGGCCGAGATCGCACCGCTGCTGCCGCCTGAACGCGCTAAGCCGAAGGGCGGT
>NZ_JBBXMX010000043.1:0-12773 GCF_038442355.1 Methylobacterium guangdongense | reverse complement strand
CGCCTCTGGGCGAGGCTCAAGGAATGGCGTGCCATCGCAACCCGCTACGAGAAAACCGCCACCAGCTTCATGGGCGTTCTGTCCCTCGCCGCAGCCCTCGACTGGCTCAAGCGATGACACGCCCTAGAGCGAGGTGGTCCGGGTGCGCCGCGGGCGCGAGCGGAATTCCCAGGAGCATCGTGAAGTGCCCGGAGCGATGCAGCCCTCACGTGAGACCCTGAACGCATGAGCGTCCGCTTCTCACCCGAACGGTCCTGCCTCGTGGGCGGCGGCGAGGCCGGCGAACGCCTGCGCGCCATCGATTGGGCCGGCACCGCCCTCGGTCCCGTGGAAGGCTGGCCGCTGTCGCTGCAAGCGACCGTGCGGATCGTGCTCAGTTCCGCCTTCCCGATGATGCTCCACTGGGGGCCGGACCTCGTCACCATCTACAACGACGCCTACGCGCCGAGCCTCGGTCGAAAACATCCGGGCCACCTCGGCCGGCCTGCGCGGGACTGGTGGCCGGAGATGTGGGACCAGCTCACGCCCATCTTCGAGCAGGTGCTCGCGGGCGAGCCCTACCTCGTCGAGGACGCCCGCTACACCCCCGACCGGGACGGCACGCCGCAGGACGCCTACTTCACCAATTGCCATAGCCCCCTCTGGGACGACGACGGCCGGATCGCCGGCATCTTCCTCGTCGTCACGGAGACGACGCGCCGGGTCGTGGCCGAGCATGACCTCAACCGGCTCAACCGCAGCCTCGGGGAACAGGTCGCCGCCGTACAGGCGAGCGAGGTTCAGCTGCGCGAGAGTAAGCAGCGCCTCGATGCCCTGATCCGCTCGTCTTCCGAGGTGCGCTACTCGATCAGCGCCGATTGGAGCGAGCTGCACCAACTCGCCGGCGGCGGCTTCATCCCCGACACCGCTCCGGGCAACACGAATTGGCTCGACGAGTACATCCCCGCCCAGGACCGCGCGGCGGTGCGCGCCGAGTTCGAGCGCGCCATCCGCACCAAGTCGGACTACAGCCTCGAACACCGGGTCAACCGCGTGGACGGGACGGTGGGGTGGGCATTCTCTCGCGCGGTCCCACTCCTCGATCCGCGGGGCGAGGTGACCGGCTGGCTCGGGGCCGCGTCCGACATCACGGACCAGCGGCGGGCCGAGATGGCCCTGCAGGCCCTGAACGCGACCCTGGCCGAGCAGGTCCGGCAACAGACGCAGGAGCGCAACGGTCTCTGGGAGGTCAGCCGCGACCTCTTCATGGTGACCGACGGCGATGGCGTGATCCTGAGCCTCAACCCCGCCTGGACGACGGTGCTGGGCTGGGAGGAGGCCGCGTTCGTCGGCCGGACCACGGAGTGGCTGGAACATCCGGACGACCAGGTCAGGACCCGGGCGGAGATCGACCACCTCGTGGCAGGTCAGGTCACCCTGGCGTTCGAGAATCGCTTCCGGGCCAAGGACGGCGACTACGTGCATCTGTCTTGGACCGCCGTGCCTTCGGAGGGCCTCCTCTACTGCTCCGCCCGCGACGTGACCGAGAGCAGGCGGCAGGCGGGGATGCTCCTGCAGGCCGAGGACGCGCTGCGTCAGTCTCAGAAGATGGAGGCGGTCGGGCAGCTCACGGGAGGCGTGGCGCACGACTTCAACAACCTGCTCACCGTCATCAAATCCTCGACCGACCTGCTTAAGCGACCCGATCTCGCGGAGGAGCGGCGCGTCCGCTACATCGCGGCGATCTCGGACACGGTCGACCGCGCCGCCAAGCTCACCGGTCAGCTTCTCGCCTTCGCCCGCCGTCAGGCGCTACGCCCCGAGGTGTTCGATGCGGCGGTCAGCGTGCGCGCCATCGCCGACATGGTCGGTACCCTGACGGGCGCGCGGATCAGCGTCCGCCAGCACCTGTCCGACGAGCCGTGCTTCATCAACGCCGACCCGAGCCAGTTCGATACCGCCCTGGTCAACATGGCGGTCAACGCCCGCGATGCCATGGATGGCGAGGGCGAGTTGACCATAGGCGTTCGTCCGGCGGAGGGGATGCCGGCCGTGCGCTCCCACGCGGCCGTGACGGGGGACTACGTGGAGGTGTCGATCCAGGACACCGGCAGCGGCATCGCGCCGGACAAGCTCGGGCGGATCTTCGAGCCGTTCTTCACCACCAAGGAAGTGGGACAAGGGACGGGACTGGGCCTGAGCCAGGTCTACGGTTTCGCCAAGCAGTCCGGCGGCGAAATCATGGTCGAAAGCGAGGTCGGCACGGGGACGACGTTCACCCTCTACCTGCCGCGCGCCTCGGCGAGCCGACAGCGGGTCCGCCAGGAGGAGGACGGACCGATCACGGACGGCGGCGGGGCCTCCGTGCTGGTGGTCGAGGACAACCGCGACGTCGGCACCTTCGTGACCCAGACGCTGACCGAGCTGGGGTACCGGACCCATTGGGTGCTGAGCGCCAGGGCAGGGCTCGACGAACTGGCGCGCGAGCCGCACGCCCACGACGTGGTTTTCTCCGACGTCGTCATGCCCAGCATGAACGGGGTGGAACTGGGGCGGGAGATCGGCCGCCTGTACCCGCGCCTGCCGGTGATCCTGACGAGTGGATACAGCCACGTGCTGGCGCAGGATGGCGACCACGGGTTCGAGCTCCTGCAGAAGCCGTATTCCGTGGAGGCGCTGTCGCGGGTGCTCGGCCGCGCCATGCGCAAGCGCAGGGATGGCTAGGCGGACAGCCTGTCGGTTGGCATCCCCGCTGATCCGGCACCCGCTCGTGGACGCCGTCATCCCGACCGGCCTACATCGAGCCGCATCGTCCCACGGGGCGACCGGATCCGGGCCGGAGCGCGACGCGTTGACCGTCCCGTGCCATCGAAGGCCATCGACGCAGGAGACCAACGCGTGGAGCGTGCCGCGAACCTCACCACGGACGATTTCCGCGCCCTCGCCGACGCGCTGCCCCAGATGACCTGGGTCGCCGAGCCGAGCGGCGACATCATCTGGTACAACCGTCGCTGGTACGACTACACGGGCACCACCCTCGAACAGATGCGAGGCTGGGGCTGGCGCGACGTCCACCACCCCGACCACGTCGAGCGCGTCGTGGAACGCATCAGCGAGGCTTTCCGCACCGGCGAGCCATGGAAGGATACCTTCCCGCTTCGCGGCGCCGACGGCGAATACCGCTGGTTCCTGTCGCTGGCGCAGCCCCATCGCGGGCCGGACGGCGCCATCCTGCGCTGGTTCGGGACCAACACCGACATCACCGAGCGCAAAGGCCTGGAACGCCGGCTCGCCCGTCACGCCATCGACCTGCGCCGATCCAACGAGGAGCTGGAGCAGTTCGCCTACGTCGCCTCCCACGACCTGAAGGCGCCCCTGCGCGGCATCGAGAACCTCGTCGGGTGGATCGAGGAGGATCTGGAAGGCTCGCTGACCGGCGACGTGCAGACGAACATGGAGCTCCTCAAGAGCCGCGTGCGTCGGCTGGACAGCCTCCTCGACGACCTCCTGGCCTACTCCAGGGCCGGACGGGCGGACGCGACGATGGACATGGTCGACACACGGGCGCTCGTGGAGGAACTCGCGGTCCTGGTCAGCCCGCCCGAAGGGTTCACCATCACGGCGGATACCTCCCTCCCGACGCTCCACGCCGCCCGGGCGCCGCTCACCCAAGCCTTGCAGAACCTGATCGGCAACGCCATCAAGCACCACGACCAGCCGGCCGGAGGGCACATCCGGGTCGAGGCCAAGCCGGCGGGGGGCGCGGTCGAGTTCGTTGTGACCGACGACGGCCCCGGCATCCCCGAGCAGTTCCGCGAACGCGTGTTCGGCATGTTCCAGACGCTCAAGCCCCGCGACGAAGTCGAGGGCAGCGGCATGGGGCTCGCCATCGTGCGCAAGCTGGTCGACCGGCAGGGCGGCAAGGTCTGGCTCGCGGACGGGCCGGACGGTCGCGGGCTGGCGGTGCATTTCACGTGGCCGCTCGACGGCCGGAAGGGACAGGCGGATGGGCTCGACGGTTAACATCCTGCTGGTCGACGACGACGAGGTCGACGTCCAGGGGCTCAAGCGCGCGTTCAAGAAGAGCAAGATCGGCAACCCGATCACGGTCGCCCGCGACGGCATCGAGGCCCTGGAGATCCTGCGCGGCGAGAACGGACGCGAGCGCTTGGCGAAGCCCCACCTGATCCTGCTCGACCTGAACATGCCGCGCATGAACGGCATCGAGTTCCTGGAGGCGGTGCGCGCCGACGAGGACCTGCGCTCGGCGGTGGTGTTCATGATCACCACGTCGAAGGCGGACGAGGACCGGATGCGTGCCTACGGGCACAACGTCGCCGGCTACATCGTCAAGCGCGACCCGGCCAACACCTTCATGGAGGCGGTGGCGCTGCTGGAACACTACTGGAAGGTCGTGGAGTTCCCGGCATAGCCACCCCGGTGACGCCCCCGACCCGCATCCTGCTGATCGACGACGACGCGGTCGACAGGGCGGCCGTGCGGCGGGCGCTCGCCAAGTCCGGCCTCGCCCACACGCTGACCGAGGCGGCCGGCGGCGAGGATGCCGAGCGCCTTGCCTCCGAGGGGACGTTCGACTGCGTCCTGCTCGACTATCGCTTGCCGGGCATCGACACGTTCGCGCTCCTCAGGACCCTGCTGGCGGCAGAGGGAGAGGCGCGGGCGGTCCTGATGCTGACCGGTGAGGCCGACCCGGACCTCGCGACGCGGCTGATGCGGGCCGGCGCGCTGGACTATCTCGACAAGGCCGAGGTCACGCCGTCCGGCTTGGCCCGGGCGATCCGCTTCGCCGAGGCCCGGCGCGCCTTCCAGGCGGAACTCGCCGCCGCCCGGCGCGAGGCGGAGGCGAAGTCGCTCGAACTCGACACGCTGAACCGGCAGAAGTCGCTGCTGTTCTCGATCATCGCCCACGATCTGCGCAACCCGTTCCAGGCCCTCCTCGGCCTGTCCCAGGTCCTTGGAAAGGCCGTCGCGGCGCGCGACCCCGCCTCCATAGAGCGCCGAGCCAACGGCATCCACGAGGCGGCGACGCAGGCCTACGCCCTGCTGGAGAGCCTGTTCTCCTGGGCGAGCCTGCAGATGGACACGATGGCGGTCACGCTGACCGACGTCGACCTCGGCACGCTGGCCTCCGAGGTGATGCACGGTGCCGCAGAGGCGGCCGCGGATAAGGGGCTGAGCTTGGAAGCGTCCTGCGAACGCACGGTGGTGCGGGCGCAGCGGGACATGCTCGCCACGGTGCTGCGCAACCTCGTGAGCAACGCGATCAAGTTCACGCTGCCTGGCGGCACCATCACGGTCGCTGCCCGGCGTCAGGGCGACGAGGTCGAGATCTCGGTCGCGGATACCGGCGTCGGCATGCCGCCGGGCAAGGTCGACGACCTGTTCCGGCTCGACCGGCGGACGACGACGAACGGAACGGCAGGCGAGCGGGGGAGCGGCCTGGGGTTGCTGCTGTGCCGGGACCTCGTCGAGCGGCAAGGCGGCGTGCTGACCGTGAGGAGTTCCGTCAACCGCGGCACGACCTTCCGGTTTCGGCTGCCCCTGACATCCGGAACCGACATCGCGAGATCATCCGGCACGCGCCAAACAGCCTGACCTTCCCGGCCTTGGCCCGGTCACAATCCTTCTAATTAGGAGAAAAGCCCGACGTCGTCCCTCATGCGCCTGTGGTATCATCTACCATCTCGACCGCCATCCTCTCTCGCCTTCGCGCCACCACGACCGCAAGCCCGCCCCCGGTTCTTCCGAGGTACGGCATCGCGACAGCCACCGTCCTGGCCGTCGCCCTGCTGCGCTTCGCGTTATTCGCGGAGTTCGCTCCGTGGTTCCTTTTCACCCCCGCCGTTGTCGTCGTGACGCTGCTGCTCGGGGGTGGCGCCGGGCTGTGGGCCACGCTGCTCTCGACGCTCTGCGCCGGTTACGTGCTCCTCGACGTCCCCCCGGTCGGCATCCTCTCGCCGACCCAATGGGCCGCATCTGCGATCTATGCGGTGACGACCTCAGGCCTTGTGGGGGTCGTCGTCGCCTTGCGGCAGGCGTTGCGCGCCTCGGACGTCGCGCGGGAGGACTTGGTTCGCGCGGCGGCGGACGCGGCCGAACGCGAGGGCTTCCTCGCCGGCGTGCTGTCGAGCTCGACCGACTGCATCACGGTGCTCGACCTGGACGGGAAGCTGACCTTCATGAGCGAGGGCGGCCAGCGCGTGATGGAGGTCAGCGACTTCAACGCGATTTCCGGTTGCCCCTGGCCGGACTTCTGGGCCGGCCGCGGCCATGTGGAGGCGGCCGCGGCCGTACAAGGCGCACGGGAGGGACGCTCGGCCAGTTTCGTGGGACGTGCCAGCACCATGCAGGGCTCACCCAGGTGGTGGCACGTCGCGGTCAGCCCGATCCCGGGCCAGGACGGGAAGCCACACCGCATCCTGTCTGTCTCGCGCGACATCACGCCCCTGCGCGAGAGCGAGGAGGAGCGCGACCGCTTCGTCCGGTTGGCCGAGAACAGCACCGACTTCATCGGCATGGCCCATGTCGACGGGCGGGTGTTCTACATGAACGACGCGGCGCGTCGGTTGGTCGGGCTGGAAGGGGCCGACATCACCGTGCTCGCCATCGCCGACTTCTTCCCGCCCGAGGATGCCGCCACTGTGGCAGGCGAAGTCCTGCCGGCCGTGGTGCGGGACAGCCACTGGTCCGGCGAGCTGCGATTCCGTCATTTCGTGACGGGCGAACTGATCCCCGTCCTCTACTCGGTGTTTCCCGTAACGGACCCGGACGGCAACACTCTCGGCTACGGCACCGTCACCCGCGACTTCCGCTCCCGCAAGCGGGCCGAGGACGACATGCGGATGATGAATGGGGAGCTCGCTCACCGGCTCAAGAACGTTTTGGCCGTCGTCCAGTCGGTTGCCCTGCAGACCCTTCGCAACGCCACGGACCTGCAGTCCGCCAGCCAGAACCTGTCCGCGCGACTGGTGGCGCTGGGAACGGCCACCGACGTGTTGACCGGGGCCTCCTGGCGCTCCGCTGACCTTCGGGCGCTCGCGGAGCATTCCCTGGCACCCCATGGCGATCTCGGGACACGCATCGTCCTGGAAGGTCCCACCGTCGCGCTGCAGCCGCAGGTGGCGGTGGCCCTGGCCCTCGCCCTCCACGAACTCGCCACGAATGCGGCCAAGTACGGTGCCCTTTCCAATGAGACCGGCCGCGTCCACCTGACCTGGCAGGTTGACGGGACGGTACCCCATGCCAAGTTCAGGCTCGCGTGGCAGGAGCATGGGGGGCCGCCGGTCTCGGAGCCGACCCGGCGCGGGTTCGGCTCCACCCTGATCGAGCGCTCGCTGCGCTCGTATTTCGGGGGGACGGCGGCAACCGAATTCCTCCCGGACGGCTTGAGGTTCGCGCTTGAGGCCCGGCGGGATGACGCGGCCGTCTTTTGGGAGAACGCGTAGCGGTGGGTCAGAGCACGCCTATCGGATCGAAGACGGTCCTCGTAGTCGAGGACGAAGCGCTCCTGCGCTTCGAAATCGTCGACTTCTTCGAGGAGCGCGGCTGGCGGGTGTTCGAGGCCGGGAACGCCGAGGAAGCGATTGCCTCGCTGGACCGGCACGGAGAGATCCGCGTCGTTCTCACCGACGTGCAGATGCCCGGCGACATGGACGGGCTGAAGCTGGCCCACTACGTCCGCGAGCGGTTCCCGCCGACGCTCCTGTTCGTGGTCTCGGGACACACGCCGCTGACCAACGAGGCTCTGCCGGCCCGTGCGACTTTCCTGCCGAAGCCGTTCGACCTGCACCGGGTAATGCGCCAGATCGACCGGAGCGGCGTGGCCTGAAGGCGCCGTTCGCAGGATCCACGTATCGACGCCCGAGAGGCCTACGAGGTGGATGCCTTACAATCCGATAGGCCACGCCCCGGAAGTGGCCGTTGCCGTCTGTCGGCGACCCACGGCCGGATCCGGCGCCGCCCAAGGGCGATCCACCGAGCGATCCGCCAGCTCCCCAACCTCCCGGTCCCATCAACTCGGACGGTACTTAGGGGCCGCGACGCGAGAGGTTCGGACCTCCGCCGGTTCACGGCCTTGGGCGGGATCTCCGGGGCTTCCGGCGGCTGACCTTGTTCAGGACCCGGGAGATCTGCTCGGCGGAGTACGGCTTGTGGAGGAGCTCGAAGCCGTGGGCTCCCTCTTCCGCCAGGACATGGCTGTAGCCGGACGCCAGGACCACGGGCAGGTCGGGCAGGCGCCGCCGCAGTTCCTCGGCGAGCGCGACGCCACCCATTCCCGGCATGACCACATCCGAGAACACGGCGTCGAATCCTGCGCCATCGCCGCCGAGGCGGTCCAGGGCCTCCTCGGCGTTGACGGCCAGCGCCGTCTCGTAACCCAGGTCCTCCAGGATCTGGGTGGCGAACCGACCGACCTCGACGTTGTCCTCGACCACGAGGACGCGCCGACCCTCGCCCCAGGCCAGCTCCCCGTCGTCTTCTCTCGCCGGCTCGTCCACGGGAGACACCTGCGGCAGGTACAGGGTGAAGGTCGTGCCTTGTCCGACGGTACTGGCCACATCCACGTCGCCGCCTGACTGCTTGGCGAAGCCGATCACCTGGGAGAGACCCAGCCCCGTGCCCTTGCCGACCTCCTTCGTCGTGAAGAACGGCTCGAAGATGCGGGCCAGCGTCTCGGGCTCGATGCCGGTTCCGGTGTCGGCGACGCTGACGGCCGCGAACGGGTTACGGGACGGGCCGTGGCCGCGGATGGCCGGCATCGCCTGATCGCAGGCCAGCCGCAGGGTGAGCGTGCCCTCGCCCTCCATCGCGTCGCGGGCGTTGATGGCCATGTTGACGAGCGCCGTCTCGAACTGGCTGGCGTCGGCGCAGATGAAGCAAGGGTTCTCTGGCACGTCGGCCACGACGCGAATGCGCGCACCGGTGACGGTGTCGACCATCTCGGCCACGGCCTGGAGGCGGGCGCCGACGTCGAAGGTCTCGGGCTTCAGCGCCTGCCGCCGGGCGAAGGCGAGGAGCTGGCCGGTGAGCTTGGCGGCCCGGTCCACCGTGTCGGAGACGGCATCCATGTAGCGGGCGCGCCGCTCTTCCGGCAGGTCCGGCCGACGCAGGAAGTCCACCGACGAGCGGATGATGGTCAGCAGGTTGTTGAAGTCGTGGGCCACGCCTCCGGTGAGCTGCCCGACCGCCTCCATCTTCTGCGACTGCCGCAGGGCCTCCTCGGCCTGGGCGAGGCTGACCGCGTGGGCCCGCTTATCGGTCACGTCGCGCGCGACGCAGTACAGGCGCCCGTCCGCCGGCACCGCCGTCCAGGACAGCGTCCGGTAGCTGTCGTCACGGGTGAGGAAGCGGTTCTCGAAGGCCAACGTGGTCGCGCCTCCGGCGAGCCGCCGCACCTCGGCGCGGGTCTTCTCGCGGTCCTCGGGGTGCTCCAGCCATTCCGAGGTGCGCCCGACAATGTCGTGCGCCTGCCAGCCCAGGATCTGGGTCCAGGCCGGGTTGACCGCCAGCCAAATGCCGTCGGCATCGGCCACGCCGAGCATGTCGTGACTGACCTGCCAGATCCGGTCGCGCTCGGCCGTGCGGGCGGCGACTTCCCGCTCCAGATCCTCGTTGACCCGGCGAAGGGCATCCGCCGCCTCGCGCCGCACGCGGGCGAGCTGCAGGTTGGCGCCGACGCGCGCGATCAGCTCCCGGGCCGAGAACGGCTTCGTCAGGTAGTCGTCGGCGCCGGCGTCGAGGCCCTCGACCTTGGCCTCGTCGCCGGCCCGCGCGGACAGCATGATGACCGGTAGGTCGCTCATGGTCGCGTCGGCGCGTACGGCTGCGAGCAGGCCGAAGCCGTCGAGACGCGGCATCATCACGTCGGTTAGCAACAGGTCGGGGCGCCTGGCGCGGGCTGCCGCAAGAGCCGCCTCGCCGTCCGCCGTGACCTGGACCTCGTACCCCTGGGCGGTGAGCAGGCGGGCGACGTGCTCGCGCATGTCGGCGTTGTCGTCGGCCAGCAGGACACGGCCGGTGGACCGGGACGCGTCGGGGGCCGGCTCCGCGTCGAGGATCAGGTCGTCCGCGCCGGCGCCGCCGTCGATCCAGCGGCGGGCCTCGGCCACGAAAGCCTCGACCCGCGCGGCGGTCAGGCCCGGCGTGAAGCCCGCGCCCGACGTGCCGACGTCAGCCTGTACGAAAGGCAGCGAGATCATGAACACGCTGCCCCGACCCGGCTCGCTCGCCACGCCGATGGTACCCTGATGCAGCCGGACCAAGTCCTGCACCAGGGCCAGGCCGATGCCCGAACCCTCGAACGTGCGCCCCTGGGCGCCCTCGACCCGGTGGAAGCGGTCGAACAGGCGCGGCAACTCCTCGGCCGGGATGCCCGTGCCGGTATCCGAGACGGTCAGGACGGCGCGGTCGCCGTCCCGCTGGGTCCGCACGGTGATCCCGCCCTCCAGCGTGAACTTGAAGGCGTTTGAGAGGAGGTTCAGGACCACCTTCTCCCACATCTCAGGATCGAGCGGCACGAGCGCGTCGAGGGCCGGGCAGTCGACGGTGAGCGTCAGGCCGGCCTGCTCGCAGAGTGACCGGAAGTTGCCGGCGAGTTCGGCGGTGAACCGGGGCAGGTCGACGGGCCGAAAGGCGGCCCGGGTACGGCCGGCCTCGACGCGCGAGAAGTCGAGGAGGCCGTTCACGAGCCGCAGCAGCCTGAGGCCGTTGCGGTGGGCGACGGTAGCCAGAGCCCGGTTGTCGGGCAGGACCCCGCCGGGCGGCTTGGCGAGGATCTCCTCCAGCGGGCTGAGCATCAGCGTCAGCGGCGTGCGGAACTCGTGGCTGACGTTGGAGAAGAAGGCGGTCTTGGCACGGTCGAGTTCGGCGAGCCGCTCCGCTCGGGCCCGTTCCTCCTGGTATGCGAGCGCGTTGGTGACGGCGGCGCTGAGGTTGGAGGCGATCTGTTCGCAGAAGGCATGGTAGCGCTCATCGAACCGCAGCCGTGGGCTGATGCCGATGACCGCGATCCCGCTGGTCCGCCCCCCGGCCCCGGCGGTGACCGGCAGGACGCGGGCCTGCGTGACCGACTCCGGCCAGGAGCCGCCCGGCAGGCCGGGCATCGTCCTGTCGAGTCCTTCGAGCAGTATGGGAACACCGGTCGCGGCGACCTGGCGTAGGGACCAGAGGTCCTCCTCCGCGAGCCCGGTCCGGAGCAGGTGCTCCCTTGCCTCCGGCAACCCGACATGTCCCGCCAGGGTCAGGTCGTCGGTCCCGGCATCGAAGGTGTAGAGCAGTGCGAAGGGCACGTCGTGCGGGTCGCCCGCCAGCACGTCGGCGGCGATGGCGTAGGCCTCCGCCGTGGACTTCGCCTCGATGGACTGGGCGGCGAGGTCTCGCAGGAGCCGCGTCCTGCGGTCGGCGAGCACCCGCAGGGTGGTCTCGGTGACGGCGGTGAAGATGCCCTCGACGCGGCCCATCTCGCCGCGGATCGGGCTGTAGGAGTAGTAGAAGTAGCACTCCTCGACGTAGCCGAAGCGGTTCAGCGGCAGGAGTTGGTCGTCGGACCACGTCGCCTCGCCCGTTTCGAAGACCGTGTCGAACATCGGGCCGATGATGTCCCAGATCTCGGCCCAGACCTCGGTGCCAGCGCGCCCGAACGACCAGGGATGCTTGTCGCCGACGACCGGCCGCCAGGCGTCGTTGTAGATCAGCGCGCGCTCGGGACCGTAGTACAACACGACGGGGAAGCGGGTGGTCAGGCAGATGCTGACAGCTGAACGCAGGGCCTGGGACCAGCCGGAGACCGGGCCGAACGAAGTCTGCGACCAGTCCATCGAGCGCATGAGCGCCCCCATCTCACCGCCGCCGGCCATGAAGCCGGTGTCGACAGGTGCCTCGGTCGCGTCAGATGGGATGCCGGCCTGCCGCAACAACTCCCGTAGGCGGACGTTCTCAACCAGGATTTTGTGGTCGGCGCCTTCCGCGCGCACGAAGGGAAGCACGTTCTCGGACACGGATCCCGTTCAAATCCATATGGTCGGCAATGATGCCGATATCGGTCAGGATTTGAACGAAACCAAGGCCGTGTCCGGCGCATCGGCCTTCATATGCCGGCGTACCAGGCGTAGCCCTGGTCCTCCCAATATCCGCCCTTGCCATCGCCGATGTCGGAGAAGCTATCCACCACGTCGATGCGCATCACGTACTTGGCCTGCTTGTAGCCGAGGTTGCGCTCGACCCGCAGGCGCAGGGGTGCGCCGTTCGCGACCGGCAGGGCCTTCCCGTTCAACTCGTAGGCGAGGATGGTCTGGGGGTGGAAGGCATCCACGAGGTCGATGCTCTCGTAGTAGCGCAGGGCTTGGTGGCCGGTTCGGCATCGACGGCCTGTTGTCCGCCGGAATCCCGTTTATCCTCACCTCCGCCCGCTCGCTTGGTCATAGCGGGATTGGCGTTTCCGCCGGACGGCCCCTCGTCCACATCGTCCGTGTCGGTCCCCTCGTCGTCTCCCTGATCCATGGTGTCGGCGCACCGGAACACGACGAAGCGCGCCTCCGGCTTCAGCCTCGCTTGGTTCAGGAGATCGGCCAGCGGTACGCCGGTCCACTTGCCGATCGCGCTCCAGCCCTCGACGCAATCGTGCCGGGTGACTTGCGTGCGGGAAGGGAGCTTGCGCAGCTCGGCCAGGGAGAGCTTCAGCGGGGTCTCGACGAGGCCGCCCACCTCCAGCCGGTAGTCCGCGAACTTGCGCCGCGCCAGCGCCTTGTAGGCCTTGTCGGGCGGGTCCTCGGTGC
>NZ_JBBXMX010000042.1:0-13067 GCF_038442355.1 Methylobacterium guangdongense | reverse complement strand
AACAGCGGCTCAATCACCGCCCACTCCGCATCCGTCAGGTCATACCGCGCCATCCAGGTCCCTCCTGCTCAGAGGCCTAACGCCGCCGCACCTCAGCCGTGCCAGCTGTTATGGGTTCGCGACCTAGGCTATGTTGGAATTGCCCCGTTGGGGGTCCACGGTCTATACAGGAGTTCAGGATGCCCGAATACTTGCGCTCAGCGTGGACCAATTTGCTGGGTCAGGGTGTCAGTAGGAGCGAGATCGATCTCCGCTTCCATGCGTTTGCCAACCCGAAGCGGACCAGCTGAAAACCACCCTTAGCGGTCTTACGCTCTCGGCCCAGCGTCGTCGCTCACAGCCGTCGCAAAAAATCAACGCCTTCAGCTATGCGAACTCAGCTACGTTCAGACGTGGGCTCACGTGCGAGAGCCCAGGGTGTTTAATCGCTCAAGAGGCACCGGAGAATTACCCAACCGGTCACGTAGGCTCAGTGCGCTTTTGCGAAGCTATCAGCAGCGGAGACGACGGGCGGCCGGCGGATTCAACCTGCATCACCACTATCTGAGCCTCTGGGCCTGTCTGCGCGAAACAGCGGGTACACCGCCAAAGCAAGTGTCAGGAGCCAACCGACGACGCTCGCGTTGATCGCCAGGATCAGCCAGCGGTTCGGATCGCGTTGCCTGAAAGCGATAACCGACGGCAGGGCGAATCCCGCCAGCACGATTAGCCAGACGCAGGCGACGAACAGGACGAGTTGGTCTTCGGGGTTCATACGCCGCCTCGCACCAACGCAGTACCCTCATCAACGTGGCAAGCAGGCAGCTACGCGCGTCCGCCTTATTGTTTTGGGCGATTCGGCGTCGGGACGGTTACGACCACGTCGCCCTTCTCCGTCGCTTCGGCATAGAAGATGATGGCGGTGTCTTCCTGCTGCTTGGAGCCGGCGAAGGTGACGCTGATGCGCGCCACTGCCTTGCAGACCGACCTTCGCGGCGTTTGTTCGACCGCGATTAGGTCGCGAATTTCCCACTCGACGTCGGCGACCTGCCGAAACTCGGCGTAGAGTTGGTCGAGCGACCTGTGGAGCGCATCGATCACCACCTTGTCGCTGCACCGGATGTCGCACGTGCAACCGCCGAGCATCGTCAACGTAGCGAATGTGCCTAACATCAGCGCCGGCAAGCTTCGGCGCCGAGTGTTGTTGAGCGCGGCGACGCGCGCCGTGCTGGTCGCCGCGGCCGAAGCCGCGACGGGGTAGTTGCTCAGTGTCTGAGCGGCCATGGCGGCTCACTTGGCCTGCGGCGCTGGGCCGGGGCGGAGCAATCCAAGGTCGTGGCGGTGGCGGGTGAACTCCATCAGGTCGGGATAGTCCACCCAGGTAAGCACAAAATTCTGGTCGACCTTTGTGGCGATGACCTTGGCGGCGTAGTACCCGTCCTCGTCGTCGCCCTTCGCCAGCACGACGCTGCCGAGCGTAACGCCGGCCCAGGGGTCGATGGGCGCGACGTCACCGGGCGGCATAGCAGCCCCGCCAGCACCTCCGGCGGCCCCGCCGCTGCCCGAGCCGCCGTTTGAGGCGGGAGGGGCCTCAGCGGCCTTGTTTGCGGCCTTAACGAGTGGCGCGTCGGGCAACCCCGCCGCAGCGAGCAAGTCGGCGAACAGCCGGGCTGAGCAGAAGGGCACGAAGGCCTTCCCGCTTTCGAACAGGCGGCCCTGCGGCAGCTCGGCAGCGAGAGTCTGGCATACCTCGGTGACCACGAGGGTGTGCAGACCCATCAGCGTCGCGGCACGCGCCGGAGCTTCGGCATCTGTGGCGGCGAAGCACGAAGCGTGCGGGCGACCTCGCTCATCCCGGCCGAATAGGATCAGGCCGGGCGTCATGGAGCTGGTAGGGGCAGTCTCAGCCGGTTGGGTTGTAGCTGTGCGCGGCGCGAGAGCGTCCGGCTTGATCGCGATGGGCGGCACGATGGCAGGCATGACGGTGCTGGTGTCGAGGTTCATCGGCAGGCTCCAAGAACGACGAAGGCGGCCCGGAGGCCGCCTGGGGTGAGGGTGGATGCAGGGGCCAAAGCGGCCTTGGCCGCGGTCGCGGTGTTCGGTCGACGGGCGAGCTTAGCTGCGGTTCAGGCCGTATCACTGTGTGCACCCAGGTCGTCGCGCCGAGGTGCGACCGAACATACATTATAGATATTTATTCCTAATGTCAATGTTGGGTTGCAGGGACGCTAGTCGATACGCATCGATCTAGCCGGTGCTTATGCTTTTGTGGCTCCGGAAGCGGGCTACACACCACACGGGTTGGCAAACAACCAAACTTGACAGTACCGAGTCGTAGGTCACTCCTACCAATGTCGTGCTCGGAGAATTTCACCCGTGAAACGTCCATCCGGTATCGCGCTCGACGTAGCGACCCTCGCAAGCCTCGCCGACCTGCTGACGCCCTACGTCGCGCAGGAGGATCTGCGCCTCGCTGAAACCTACAAATGGAAGATCCCTGACGGTGCGCCCGTCGCCCCATTCAACACCTCGGGCCTCTCGCTGGCTGATGCGAACATGCGGTTGAAGCGTTCGCTCTCCGAGGCGTGGCACCTGTCGGGATCGGACCGGGCATCATTAGCACGATGGTATGTCGGCCGTTGGGGCGGCATCTACGCCAACAAGGACGTGACCCTGCAAGGCTACGTGCTCCTGCCGGAGGACGAGCTGGAACGCGCACCGCTGGCGGGGGTCGCCACTTGGTCCAAGATCCTCGCGATGCGTGACCCGACACGGTACGCGATCTTCGATGCGCGCGTGTCGGCCGCCCTCAATGCGCTGCAGATCGCCGACGGAGCTGATCCAATCCTGTTCCCTGATCTATTGAGCCGGAACAGCGCTGTCCGCGCATTCCAAGGGTGGGTGCGCGCGAAGCACGGCGGGGCACGCCGCGTCCGAAAGGAACGAGCGTACCCGGACTACATGGCACTGCTACGCGAGGTCAGCGGCCGGCTTGAGCACGATAGTCCGGATCGGGCTGAAATGGTGCTTTTCGCCAATGCGGAGCGCTTGATTCAACGAGCGATGAGCAGATGAGCGTGCGCCCCGGTTAGAGGTACCTAGCCTACAGCAACTACCAGCCCGCTATGATCGCTGAGGCGCGGGGCCAAGCCTGACTTCCCCTCCCAAGCCGCAACAACTTGCACGCGCGGTTCCCAGGCTACGGGCAGCAGCACGTGATCGATGGGCGGATGCGCCAAAGCGCCGATGGGCAGACGTTCTGTTTGTGTTGCGCAGAACAGTCCGCATTGAGCCATCGCCTCACGTAACAGCCTGCGGCTCTGCGCCGTGCCGTAATAGTGCTGCCCGCCGAGGTTCATGTTCAGGTCGCCGACGACGCAGAGATTTGTCTTGGGATAACGGCGGCGTAACGTTGCCCATTCCTCGCCCTGCTGCACGACAACACGGTGAAGCTCGGACCAGTTGCGCACTGGCGTGCCCGGTCCCGCGTCGCCGCGGTCGCTCGCCCAGGGCATGACGGTGCCGTAGATGATCAGCAAGCCCGAGGGGGCCTCCACGAGGGCAGCAACGGTGCGTCGAGGGTCAACCACTTCGATCCGCTGTAGGACACGGTAGGAGGTCCAAATGGATGCCCAACGCCCGCCGAGTCGCCCGGTCGGCCGTTGCATGCTGTGAACGGCTGTGTGGGTCGCCGTCAATTCCAGTTCGTCGTGAGTTTCAGTCAACACCCACACGTCGCAAGCCTGCTGCACCAGTATCGCGCGTCGCTGGGCGTTCTTCTCAAGCCCAGCCGCATACTCGACGTTCCACGTCCCGATCCGCATATCCTCTTCCTCACAGCCGCGCTGGCTGGGTACTGCTGGAAGCATTTTGAAATTGCTCGACCAGCACCGCGCCGGGTTCCATCCTCGAATGAGAGCCGCAATTTTCGCGGCCCCCGAAAAATTACTCCGCCTCGTTGTCTGTCACACAGGCGAAGCGACCTCGCCTCGAACTTGCAAAACGCCGCGCTTCCAGTCTGATAGAGCGAGCCAAAGCTGTGCCAGCGTTATTGCCGAAGAGGAGTTGATCGAGGCGCCGCTCGCCAATGACGTCAAGCATCCGAATGCGCTGTCCAGTTCGTAGATCATCCTTTTTGATGCGCAATCCCGGTGCTCCGACCATTTTTGTTCGACCAGTAGGCCCGACCTTCGAAAAACGACCAACACGCGAAAATTTCTGAGGCGCCTTCAAAATGTAGAGCAACTGGCGTGTGACGTCGGCTTGGGGAACCGGCTTGATATGCACCGGCGACACGCGCGCACGCATGCTATGATGGCGACGACGGAGCGGCTCAAGTTGTGCGCTCAGTTCCCCCTCTGTTTTCCCCCAAGTAAGCAGGTGGCAGTGCCAGCTGATCCAATCGGTGAAGCTCCAACCATCTGGTCCCCATTTCAAAAACAGTGCGGCTTCAACCATACCAAGAAATGGAATCTCCCCCATTCCTTGCCGTGCGATCTGCTGAAGAGCGGTCACGTCGAACACTGCAGCCGGACTCAGTTGGCGACGAGTGGCTTTGGTTTGCCGTGTACCGGGTCCACCGTCATTGATAGGGTGGGCACAACGGGCGGGTGTGATGGTGACGAGATGGAGTGGACCGGTAGCTATTCCCGGGTGAGCAAGCACCTGCCGAAGCGCAATCTTGGCGAAATTGATGCGGGCCGCAGCGTTGTTCGCAAGGAGTTTCCGGGCGCTCGCAGCGAACAAGGTCTTGATTGCCGCATCGGTCGCCGCATCAGCATGATTTTGTCGAGGCCGAATGATGTAGTTGCACATCTTAATGTCGGCCCACTGATGCACATCAATGAAAGTCCGTAGGTTTTTGATGATAGGGGGTTGAGCTTTCCCAGGCCAAGGGTGGGGGGGTCGATACACAAAATCAGGGGGCAATGGGGCTTCTTGGCTGCCTAATGTTATAAGGTTTTCCATGGCTTTGGGTGCTTTCGAGTGGTTGAAGTGTGTTATACGGTTTGGGCATGGCTTTTTGGTCAGCATAGCTATGCGCTTTGCTGTGAGATCTGTTTACGCGAGATTTTTTTAAGCAAACTCTGCTTCAGGGTGCCTGCGATAAGCACGAGGCAGGCACCCTAATGCTATGAGTTACGGTTCGTAGCTCGCGGCAGCGACGATCCGGATACGCCATTCACGGCCGTTGAAACCTAAAATCTCAACATCGACGTGCGCGCGACAGCCATCCTGCAGTTCTTCAAAACTCGCGCCCTCTGGTCCGAGAACGGCATGAAGTACGACCTGTCGGTCGGCTGGTTTAGCTTCTTTTTGAGTTACGTGCTTTGCTTGAGCTGCACGCAGCGCCTTCGCATTTTTATCTGGCGATGCACTTTGAACACTTTGATAACCAGTCGGTGTGCTCGGATCGCTGCTGACGGAGTTCCCACCCGGTGCTTTTTGACGGGGCGAACTAACATTTTGTTTTACCAACTTGTCGTATCCGCCAGCAGCGGTGACCAATGCAGGCAAATCTTGTACGGCCACCCCTTCCGCGAACATTTTTTTCGTTGCTCGATAGTAGTAACTGCCCTTTTTGTTGTCCACGTATGCCCTGGTGCACACAAACCGTAGGGCGGCGGTCGGATTTTTCTTGGTACGAAGCCAGAACTTGGTCCAATCGCCGTTGAAGCTCGTCTGATGGCTCGTAGGATGTTCGCTGAGGTGCCGCGCCAGCAGGTGGCACCACTTCACTTGCTGATCAATTGCGTCGCGTTGTCTTTGATCATCGAGCGAGATGCGACGCCGAAGCAACTCGATTGCGCCTTCGACTCCACCCCGCCGATAAAGCTCATCAATGTCGGGTAAGCTCGAACTGGCCCGTTCTTTAGCCCACTGCCGACCCTCGCGGCGTCGCTTGGGGATGATGGAGGTGCAGGCAGACTTGAGGGGACGTCGGGATTTCATTGGACGCCCCCCTGCATCAGAGCGCGGATGTCTTCGCAGCGCCACGCGGTGATGCGCGGACCCAGCTTCACCGGTTGAGGGTAACGCTGCTGCCGCACGCCCTCCCACCAGCACGACTTGCTGATCGGCAGCGGTCCATTCGGCGCGAGAAGCCGGGACAGTCGCACAAAGCCACTGAGAGGAAGGCCATCACCGGTCAACCCGCCGTGCGAAGTTGATGTCGAAGAAGTCATCGTTTGCGCTCCTCAATTCCGACTGTGCGAAGTGCGTTCGGAACGAGGGAGACTTTGCTGGACGACCGCTGGCGCGGTGAGCGCTCGAAGTGTCAGATGACCATAACTACTTGCGTAGCATGCGTTTATCGCCTCTGACCGCCATTCGCATTGCCGGGCCTATCACATCTGGCAGTGGAGGCGGATGAATCGGTTCGGCCGCCAAAGAGTCAGGAAAATTCGGAAAATTGAGACGCTGCAGGGCGCGTCGGTCAAGATTTTTGCAAATCAGCTCGACAGCTGACCGGCAACGCCTGAGATGGCGACGTAGTATGTCCGGCCGCTCGACAATATCGTCCACACTTTCTGCAAAGATTACGTCTAGCGGGTTTAATGTGAAATCGAACGATGGATGGTATCTTTCGACATAGTGGAAGGGTGCAGCAGGACCATGCGCCAGCCAGAATTTTCTGAAGGTGCTTTGCACCATCGGCCACTTGAAGCCGAAGACACCCTCTTGCGTTGCTAGGTAAGCCTTGTTGAGACTTACAATGTCCCGCGGATGGCTAGACAGGGGTTCATATGCAATCATGAACCAAGCCACATGCGCCAAAAAATCCAATTCGTTGTATTTTTGTCCACGTATCGGCCAAAGATCAAAAATTGGACCAACGAGTGCCTCGCTGGAAAACATGCGCACTAGGGTATCAACCCGAATATTTCGCAAAACTAGGCTTCGATTGGTATCGCTCAATTGATCTAACGTTTCGGCCGAATGATTTTTCGATAGATACGAGACTACATATATTGTAATGGCAGCAGGATGGTCTTCCGGCCTTGTAGGCCAACGTAGCCAAGCAGCGAATTTGAATAAAGCTTCAAGGAAGGAAAGTCGGTCGTGATTGCCTTCGTCTGAGAGCCGAGCAATTGCAGCATCTATACTTGGCTGCTGGGTGGGAGTTGGTGCTGGCAACCCCTCGTCCGGATAGTGAGAACGCCGCCACCGATAGATTGATGGAAGCGATGCTCCCACGATCTTCGCAGCCTCCGCCGATGAGCGACCTTTGCTCCTTTCCTCCTGGAAGCGGGCCAGAAGCGCAGCTTGCTCGGTGGGAGAATGTCGGATCGAAGGTATGCGGGGGGTAGAACGGCGTGATGCCCGCACGAGACCTCCTCAGTTTGACGCATCTTGAGGTTTGCCGCCCCTCGGCTTGGTGACGACGAACGTGGACCATTGCTCCATCATCTCGCGTCGCTTGGCCAGCAGGTCGCCGCGCCGATAGGCCGCCTCCACGCGGTTCTCGATGGTGTGCGCCAGGGCCATCTCGGCAACCTCTCGCGGTAGATTCGTAGCCTCAGCTGCCCAATCGCGAAACGACGAGCGGAAGCCGTGCGCAGTGATTGGCACGCTCATTCGTCTCAAAGCCATCAGGAAAACCATATTCGACAATGGCTTGCTTCCGGATCGCCCAGGGAAGATGAGCGCGCTGCCACCCCCCAGGGCCTTAGCCGCGCTTAGCACCTCACATGCCCGCGCGCTGAGCGGCACCCGATGTTCGCGGCCAGCTTTCATCCGGGCCGCCGGCACCGTCCACAACGCCTGCACTTCGTCGATCTCGCCCCACCGGGCGTCAAGCACCTCACTGGTGCGTGCCGCCGTCAGGATCAGAAATTCAAAGGCGAGGCGACCGATCTCCCCCTGCCCGGACATCGCCCTCAGGCGAGCGACGAATGCGGGCACCTCAGCGAAGGGCAGTGCCGTATGGTGCTCCTCGCGCTCACCCTGCTTCGGCAAGCCCCGCGTCACCCCTTCGACCGGATTGTCTCCACTGCGATGCCCGGCCGCCTTCGCCCAATCGAGCACCGTACCGATCCTCTGGCGCACGCGGGTCGCCGTTTCACCCTTCGTCAGCCAGATCGGCGCGAGCGCTCGAAGTACGTCAGGGGTTTGAATCTGATCGACCGGCTTTGAGCCGAAATAAGGGTTGGCGTAGGTCCGCAGGGTGTTGATCCACTGCGCTGCATGCTTCGCGTTCTTCCACGTCGCTTTATGGTCGGCGTGCACAGTTTCGGCTGCTTCGGCAAAAGTCGGGGCCGTCGCCTGCGCTCTGCGTCGCTCGGCCAGCGGGTCACCGCCGTCGCGAGCCGTTTTGCGGTAGGCGAGGGCTTTCTCGCGGGCTTCGGCGAGGGTGACGAGGCTGGCCCCGCCCAATCCGATGTCGCGCCGCTTCCCTTGCACTACGATGCGCAGCAGCCAGCGTTTCGCGCCTGAGGGATCAACGACGAGGTAGAGGCCGTGGCCGTCGGCGTAGCGTCCAGGGGTCTTGAGCGCGCGCACTTGCACGGTCGTCAGCGCCTTCTCGGGGTGACGCCCCTTGCCGCCCATCGTTGGGTCCGCCTAACTCGCTTGCCCCACATTTTGGCCCACAACGAATGTGGGGTGCAAGCGGATTGTAACGGATCGTGCTGGACAAACTTGCTGATGGTCGATGGGGGTTATACAACTGTTACCACTACAGTTTTCGGCTGTTGCCGGGTGCTGCCGCATCACCTCGGACAATCAACTAGGGCGGTCTCCGTCTCCGCCACCTATGCGCGACCCTGGCTAAGTCGCTGTTAGACAACGAAACGTCGGACCATCTACACCGCCGTTTGACCCGGTTTGTAACCGCCGCCCAGGGGCGGATTTGTAACCGCCGGGCGTCGCCATCCACAGGATCGAGCAAGCTGTCCTTGCCGGCGCGGCCAGAAAGCCTGGGCGCCGATGTATCGCAGGTTAGACCGTAAGCCGCTTAGCGTCTCACTTGCGATACGTTCGGGCGGTGAAGCTGGCCCCCCGATGTCGAGTCGAACGACACTCTCCGCGTTTTCAGCGCGGCGCTATCACCGGGTCAGCTGCCGGGGCTCGGGGCGAGTGTCCCACCGGCCCGGCGATTCGGACAGGGCGGTCCGTTTTTAAGGCAATCCCGGACTTTGCCTTGGGATTTGGTCAGAGCCCGTCGAGCGCGTCGAGGTCCTCGGCCGGGAGCGCGGCCGGCTCCCGCGGGGGCGCTTTCATCGGGTGCCGCTGGTTGTAGTCCGTAACCGCCTTCAGCCAAGCCTTCTGGTCGGCGAGGTGCATCCCGCGGTGGGCCTCGACGAACGTTCCCCGGGCGTCCGCGACGCGCTCGGCCAGGCCCTTGTGGCGACCGAACTCGTCGGGGAACCGGGTGAACCATGCCTCCGGGATCGCGGCGCCCTTCTCGCACAGGCGGCCGACGTGGAAGGCGATGAGGTGCGCGATCCGCTCGGCGTGCCGGACCCGGGCCGCCTCGCGCTGGCCGGCGCCCCGGGCGCTCTTCTCGCGGATACCCTCGGCGTCGAGCCGGCGCCAGGTTCCGTCGCCCATGCGCTCGAACAGGGGATCTCGGCGGACCATGCGGAAGCCCCGGGTCCCGTGCCACTCGGCCTCCTCAAGGATCCCGAGGCGTAGCCCCCACCCGACTAGGTTGCCGACGGCGTCGTGGAGGAAGGCGCCCTGCCAGTTGCGGCCGTGCCCGAAGAATCCCGGATCCTCGCGCCGGCGCTCCTCGTGGATAACGACGAGGTTGTCGATGGGGATCACGTCCAAGGCGCCCCACATGGCCGTCAGGCGGGCCTGGAACCCGGCGAGCAGGCGAAAGTCGTGGCCGTCCCCGTACGTCGGAGACCGGATCGCGTCCACCAGGGCGGATTCGGGCGTGGCGTCCTTCAGGTGCCGGTAGTCCGGCTTCTCGCGGCGGTTCCAGCTCGGCATGTCAGGCCTCTGCCTTCGCCGCTACGGCGGCCCGGCGCCGGGCGCCCATCCGGTACATGGCGGCCTGGGTGCGTTCCTCGACGCTTGCGGCATCGCGGGCGAGCTTCAGCAAGGCGCGCTGTTCGCGAGGGCTTTCTGCCTGGCTGACGGCGACCTCCAGGTCCCGGCGCACGCGTTTCAAACCCTCAGCGGCCTCATGCACGCAGAACAGCGTCAGATCCATGCTGCCGGCTTTGCGCTGGCGATCCTTCCACGTGTCCATGGCGCCCTCAGCTGTAGTACCGGGTGAACTTGACCGTGCGGGATTCCAGCGCGGCCGCGGCGATCCCATGCGCGTCAGGGTGGTGGGCGGCGACGGCGCGCAGGGCCTCGATGCCGGCACGCACGGTCGCGACCCCGAAACTCGGCTGCTCCTCGGCGTCGAGCCAGCACACCACCGAACCGGTGTGCAGGTCGGTCCAGTCCTCGCCGGGGGGCATGAAGTCGCCTTGGTCGTCCCGGCCGCGGAGAAGCTCGATGTCACGGGTCCCATGGTTATGGATGTAGGCCCAGACGTCCCGGTCCGACGGGATCCCTGTTGAGCCCGCCTTCCACGCCGGGGATACCGCCCCGTAGGCCTCCGCCTTCTCCTCCTCGGTCGCCTTGGTGACGATGAGGCCGACCTTGGTGCAGTTCCTGCTGCGCTCGATCCCGCGGACCCTCCAGGTCTCCTGCCTCCCGCCGTCGTCATCCTCGGTGACGATGTCGACGAGGCTGTCGATCTGGGGCGGTAGGCCCTTACCGCAGTCGACAACGACGATCTTGCCGGTGCCGGGACGGTTGAACCACGCGTCGGCGGCGACCCTGTGCTTGATGCGGTGCCAGCGGATCATGCTTCCCTACCTCAACCGAACGACCCGACGGCCGGGTACCCCGTATTCACGCGGGCTTGCTTCCTGGGCGGGGCGGCCCGAGAATCCGGGGCATGCCCGACGACGAGTATCCCCCCGAGTCGATCCGCGTCCTCGCCGGCCTGGAGCCCCCGGTCCGGGACCCGAACGACCCCCGTGTGCGCTGGTGCCGGGAGTTCCTGGAGCCCCCGCGCGAGCCCCTCCTTCCGGTCACCTCGGACCGTGTTCAGGCTGCCCTGGAGAGCATCATGCGGGACATCGGGCTGACGGAAGCGCAGATCCGGACGCGGTTCCCCATCGCTCTCGGCGAGCGCGTCGCCCTGCGGGCCGAGGACCTCTCCGACCGCGAGATGGCCCTGATCATGGCCTCCACTATGGACGGGCCCGCCTACAGCCTCGACGACATCCCCGACGACGCGGGCGCGCCAGGCGGCGTGGCCGGGGGAGCTCGGAAACCGGCGGGCGAGCCTGGCGAGTAGGGCGGCCGAGGGCGCGGGGCGGGTCACCAGTTCTCTCCTGGGATTTCCGGCTCGGGCACGGGCGCGCCCGCGGCGTCGAGGATCTGCCAGCCCTGGCGCTTGGCGTTGGTCCAGGCCCACCGGCGATCCCGGATGTCCTCGCGGCGGGTCATGGCGGCCATGACGAGCGGCTCCATGTAGGCGACCGCCTTGGGATCCGCCCGGTCAGCGTCGAGGTGGGTTTGCCCGACATCGTATAGGCACCGGAACACGTGCATGCCACGGAAGTCCCGGACGTCGAGCCCGGTGGCGGACGCGGCCGCCTGCAGCTCCTCCAACGTGAAGGTCACCTGCTCGTAGGCGTCCTCGTCCTCGCGCCACTTCTCGCTGAACCGCATGGTCAGTCCCCCTTCCCGTTGAGGGCCCGCCCGGCCCGCCTGCAGAGATCCCGGCATTCGGGGTTGCCCTCGACCCGATCGAGGCAGCCCCGCTCGCAGCGCGCGTAGGCGGCCAGCATGCGGGCGAACGCCGGTTCCACGGGCTCGCCCGGCAGGTAGCGGGAGACGGCTTCCCGGGACGCGGCCGGCGCCGGGGCGGCGGGCACCCAGCGGGAGGCGAGCTCCTCGTAGGTGAGGTCCGCATCGGCCCGGACGCGGTCCAGGATCCGGCCGACATGGGCCTTGAGGTCGCTCATGCCGCGACGGGCTCCGGGTACAGAAAGCCGAAGCGGTTGAGGCGCTGGGCGGCCTCGGTCCAGGCGGCGAACGCCGTGGCCTTGGCCTCCTCGGACTCGGGGGTCAGCTGCCCCGTCCGGCGGTCCCAGAGCTCGTGCCGGCGCGCCAGACCCACCTCGGCGGCCGCGTCGTCGAGCAGCGCCTGCAGGCCTCGGCGCGCCAGGGCGACCAGGTCGAACTCGGTGGGCTCGATCGTCATGCTGCCCTCCCAAAGATGCGGGCGATGAGGGAGCGGGTGAGCTGCGGCTTCGCTGACAGGCGGGCTTCGCGGGACTTCCTCCAAGCCTCCATGCCAGCCGCCTCCCGCTCCCAATTCTTGGCGGAGACCGCACGCACGCGTCCGAAGAAGTCCTTCATCGTCGCGGTCCGCTCACATGGTGGGACCAGCGCAGCGATGGCTTGGTGGCCGCGTCCAGCGCGGCGGAAATCCAAGCTGTCGAGGTCGTCCACATCCCGTTGCGCCATCGCGTCGAGGAACTCGTCCCAGGTCCCGGACTTCTCGACGTCGGCCCGCATGCGGATCGGGACGTCCCGCCAGATGCAGATCACCGGCGGCCCGAGCGAGCGCGCCTTCGGCTTGGGCGGCAGCGGCGTGGCCAGCCCGCGGGCCCGGCGGACCCGGACGTAGTGACCTTGCTCACGCCGAGGCCTCCAGCTGCAGCTTGTGGGCGAGCGCCCGGACGGCGCAGGCCAAGATCGCCATGCACTCGCGGTGCGGGCCGTCCCCGGGGGGCAGGTCCTCGCGCCAGTCGCAGGGCGTCCGGTCGGTGGGCCATTCGCGGTGCAGGCGCTCGCCGTCGGGCCCGTTGTAGTCGGCGCCGATCGACGCGTGCCCCGTCAGAGCGCACAGGCCCGACGAGACCCAGAACCCGGGCAGCGTGCCGGCGACGAAGGAGCGGGCGGATTCTAGGGAGGCCGTGAACCGCGGCGTGACGAACGCGCTAGGTCGCGAACCCATAACAGCTGGCACGGCTGAGGTGCGGCGGCGTTAGGCCTCTGAGCAGGAGGGACCTGGATGGCGCGGTATGACCTGACGGATGCGGAGTGGGCGGTGATTGAGCCGCTGT
>NZ_JBBXMX010000041.1:0-13369 GCF_038442355.1 Methylobacterium guangdongense | reverse complement strand
ACGATCAGCGGCCTCTGGGACACGATCCGACGAGCCTTCAGACGCTTCACGCCAGCCGAATGCCGCCGGTATCTCGCCGCCGCAGGCTACGACGCATATGATCCAACATGATCGGATGCCGCTCTAGATAAGGCTAACGCATCCCAGGATGTCGGGGGCGTGGCAATCCAGCCTCTGTCAGGCCAAGGAACGCGGCGAACTCAGCAAGAACCGCTGGCGGAAGCATACAAGCCTTACCTTGTTCGATCGCTTCTACGGCCTGCAGGGTGAGGCCCGCCAAGCGCGCCGTATCCCACACCGACAAGTACAACCGCTGCCTAGCAGGCGCAGCATGCGCGGCCAGATTGCCCAATAGGGTCTGCCGCCGCGCCTCTTCTTCGCCCATGGTGCTAGTCAGAAGCTATGCCGAGGATGCCGACGCCGTATCAGGCGACGCGACGAGCATTGGCCGTGCGCTCGGCCATGGCGCCGGGCTGGCCCAGGCCGATCGTCTTGGCCAGCGCGGAACGGCGCTCGGCATACTCGGCAGCGACCATCGGATAGTCCGCCGGCAGACCGTAGCGTTCACGATAGCTCTGAGGGTGTAGTCCGTGGCTGGTCAGGTGGCGCTTGAGCGTTTTATAGGTCTTGCCGTCGATAAAGCTGACGATCCCGTCCGGCCGGACCGACTTGCGGATCTGAGCGGGGCTCGGCCGGTCGATCTCGGGCCGGGCTGCTGGGCCGGACTCGGTGGGCAGGGGGCCCGAGGCGAGGCCGCTGATCGCCCCGTGGACTCGTGCAATCAGGGCCG
Source organism: Methylobacterium guangdongense (assembly GCF_038442355.1). NCBI lineage: Bacteria > Pseudomonadati > Pseudomonadota > Alphaproteobacteria > Hyphomicrobiales > Methylobacteriaceae > Methylobacterium > Methylobacterium guangdongense. Next base: position 12,579 of record NZ_JBBXMX010000041.1, on the reverse strand, counting down.
GCAGCTCCGCGGTCGGAACCGGATTGTTCGACACGTAGGCGGCAACGATGCCTGTCGTCAGCTCCGTGAGAGACAAAGGGTTGGCCGCAGTCGAGAAAGGCACGTTGGGGCTCCTGATGGATTGGAACCCGAACATAAGATGATCCGTCGCGTTGCGCTTGCCTGAGTGCGTGGTACCGTTTGCTTGAGCGCGCAACAGCAAGCATTCATCCAATCAAACAGCATGAGGACTTTGTTCTCCACCGAGGACGAGAAGCCGAAAAACAGTTTCCGCCGCTGGCGAGAAACGGTGTTCGAGCGGATCGTGCCTGTTGAGTTGACGCCGACGAGTGAGCGGCTATTCCAGGGGGTGCTGGAAGCGGCTGAAGTCGGCCCTCTGCTCATTACCCGGATCACTCAGAGCGCTATCAACACCGAAGCCACGCCGACCACGATCCGTCGGCATGGCAAGCAGGACACCCTGAACGTAGCGATCGCGTTGCGTGGGCAAGTGTTCAGTGCTCAGGACGATCGTACCTCGATCCAGCGCCCTGGCGACATCGTAGTGCTGGATCGGCGACCGACGACGATGGTGTCCGAGGCCGATACGCAGACGCTGTTCATCGAGTTGCCGCGTGAAAGCCTGGAACGGGCGCTCGGATCGACGCGACGGTACACCGCCCTGACGATCGGTGCCGATCAGCCTGGGACATCGCTGGTCACGTCTTTCTTTGATGAGCTTGTGCGAACTTATGGGCGTCTGACGCCGGAGATGAACGCACGTATGGCCTCGATCGGCATCGATCTTATCGTCGCCAGTATCGCAGAACGCCTCGCGCAAGAGCCGCCCGAGAACTTACAGGCAACGCTCATCGTGCAGCGCGCCAGCGCATATATCGAGGCAAACCTGGGCGATCCGAGCTTCAACCCAACCCGACTCGCTGCCGCCATCGGCGTATCGCTGCGCTACCTTCAGGCGCTATTTCACGAGCATGATCGCAACATCTCTGATTGGATATGGCGGCGGCGGTTGGAGGTCGCAGCGCAGAGGCTGTCAGATCCTGGCTTCGCGCACGTGAACCTTGGGACACTTGCCTACGGTTGCGGGTTCAGCAACCAGAGCCATTTCAGTCGGCGCTTCAGAGATCGCTACGGGCTATCGCCGAGCGCCTACCGGTGGCGTGCGCTGATCCCGTCGAAGTGACGTACCATACAGAGCAGCGTGACGGACTGGCATCGCTTAGCCACCGCATCTCGGCTGTTGGCATTCTTGAGAGCTTACGCGGTGCGGCGGAACAGGGACAGCGTGCGCCGGCCCATGGCCAACAAGTCACAGTACGATCTGAATATGCACCTCGGCGGCGGAGTAGCCACGTTGAGGCGCACACCTGCAACCCTCGGGTGGTTGTCTGCTGCGGTGCGGTGGTCTAAGTTTGCGATGCGGGACGGCGATGGCGTCGCAGTCCTGTTGCCCTTCCGAGGGCGTTTCCTCCCTAGACTTCGGGCCGCTCCTTCGGGGGTGGCCTTTTCTTTGTCCGGGCTAGCTTCGGTAGCCGAACCGAGTGCCGGCAGCAAGCAGGATGATGCTGATTGCGGCTGTCCCACACAGAAGCTTGAACGATATCGATCATGATGACGTTCAGCCCATGAACGATCGAACCGATCTGTCTGGAGGAAACGCCATGTCGATGAAGACACTCGCTGTAGCTGCAGCATTTACGCTCGCAGCCTCGGGCGCCGCGCTGGCTCAGCCTGCAGCTGGTGGCGGCAGCGCCGAGGGCAATATGAACAACCCGGGCTCGGTTAAGAGCAGCTCCGAGAAGTCCATGGGGAGCGGGAGCAGCTCAATGGGCACGGGTACGATGAGCACAGGCACCGGTCCCGGCACCAGCGGCGGTCCGCCGGTGAGTACGCCCGGTGCGCCCGCAGGCAGCGGGTCGGGCAATGGGGCGACCGGAAGTGGCGCAGCTCCGAGCGGCAAGTAGCACATCACCGCCCCGCGGGCTGGATCCGCGGGGCAAACCCTGCGCTCAATGCTTAATGAGGCTATCAACTGTCTCGCTTGGCCTCAGCTTGCCCGAGAACCGGCCTAGATGGCCAATGCTTGGCTCATCCAGGCCCCCGGAATTTGCGAACGTCGCCAAGTAAGCGCTGGCGTCCCCGGAGGCGGCCGAAGATGGAACGGGCGTAGTCCTCGCTGCACCGGTAGCAGAAGTCGCCGAGATGCCAGACGGTGTCCTCCGGCCGAACGGCGGCGTTCCAGTTCGCGACAAGGGTCTCGTCATGCTCCTTGATGGAGGCGAACGGTCTGGGGTTCTGCATCCTCGGCGAGAGGATCGCGCGGTGGCCGAAATGGGTGTCGGAAACGAAGAGATGGCGTGACATCCGAACCTCGCGGAAAGCGGAGGCTCGGCACGCGGCGGCACTCCGGGGATTAGGCGGACGAGTGCTTGGCGGCGGGTATCATGGTGTCAGCTCCGTGAGGGCCGTGACCGTGTCCTGGCCGGGGCGGGCAAGCAAGTGCCGCGCGCCGGGATCCACAGCGTCCGAAACGTCGAGGTCGGCCCTCCGGCTAGGCCGCCAGCACGACTAGGATCTCGTCGACCCTCGTGGTGTAGCGGGGGGGGGGGAGCGCATTTCGAACTTGGTCGACCACTCCCGCTTGGGGGCGAAACCGGCGGCCCCCGGGACGACGGCGCCGCGCCCGAAACGACGGTTGCAGGCGTCCAGCGCCTGCATCAGCGCGGCGCCGTGCTCGCGGTCTAGTTGCCCCAATCCCGGGAAGGCCCGCTGCGAGGCCGCCAGCGGCACGAGGTCGGTCGTGACGATGCCGGCCTTCGAGTAGCGGTACCCGTCCCTCCAGGCCTTGCGCACGCCGAAGACGGCGGCCTTCACCAGCACAAGGGTGTCGTTCGACGCCTCGGGCAAGGTCACAACCGTCGAGACCGACCGCTTCGGCCGGTCGCGGTCGACCGGCGGGTCGCCATCAGGGATCGAGGGACCGGGCGGCGGATCACCAATGGGTGGAGCGGGTTCGTTGCCTGGGCGGGGCGTGTCGGACATACGATGGCTTCCTCCTGCCGGCGGTCGTGTGAACGCCGGGTCCGAGGGTAACGCGGCACCCGACGAAGCGAGTCCGTCCCAGGGGTCACCAGCGGTGCCGGGAGGTAGGGGTAGGCCACCATCCGACGCTTCTCCGCTGCCGCGGCAGCGACTGGAGCGCCGGCCTTGGGGGGCTGTCGGCATTCCCGGTCTGGTCTGAAACTTTCGTCTGACCGCCGCCGTACAGGTCGCCATACGCCCGGCCTGGGCGTGGCGCGAGGCCCCGCCTCGGCGTCCGATTTCGTGCGTTCCAACGCCATCGGAGGCAGGTTTTTATTTGACAATTCAGGAACTTGGTGGTCGCACCTTGTCTTCTCCCAATGTGCGACAGGCGATTCCTTCCCCGTACAGGAGACATTGAATGAAGATCACCACCCTTGCCCTCGCCGCCTCGGTCCTTGGCAGCCTCGCGCTCGGTGCCGGCGCCGCCTCGGCCGCCCCGATGGGCCCGAACGGACTCCAGGCCGCCCCGTCCGACGTCACCCAGGTCCGGATGACCAGCAGCGAGCGGATGATGATGAACCGCGGCATGTGATTTCAAGGCGCCGTGCGCTTCCGGAGGCCCCGACCCAGGGGCCTCCGCCCTAGCCGTCCAGAGTATGGGGAAGACCGTTTGGCTCGAACCTACCTGACCCGATCAGCCCCCGAGACCGGCGAAGTCGAGCGCCGCCGCTGGATGTTTCGCCATCCCCTCGTGATCAGAGTCACCCACTGGGTGAACGCGATCTGCCTGCTGGTCCTGCTGATGAGCGGCCTGCAGATCTTCAACGCCCACCCGGCCCTTTACTGGGGCAAGGTCTCGACCTTCGACGCGCCGCTCATGGCGATGACCCAGACCGAGGACGACCCGCCCAAGGGCATGACGACGGTGTTCGGCCATGGATTCGATACGACGGGCTGGCTCGGTTCATCGGTCGGCTCCGACGGCGAGGCGGCGGACCGAGGCTTCCCGGCCTGGACGACCTTGCCGAGTGACCAGGACCTTACCGGCGGCCGTTCCTGGCATTTCTTCTTCGCCTGGGCCTTCGTCTTGAACGGCATCGCCTACCTGCTCTATGGTCTGGTCAGCGGGCAGTTGCGATTCCGTGTGATCCCGTCCCGTGACCAGATCCGGCATTTCGGGGCCTCGATTTGGGAGCACCTGACGCTGCGCTTCCCCCAAGGAGACGAGGCCAAGCGCTACAACGTCATCCAGAAGCTCACCTACCTCATCGTGCTGTTCGTGCTCCTGCCGGTGCAGGTGCTGGCTGGGCTCGCGATGTCGCCGGCGATGAACGCGGCCTTTCCCTTCCTTCTGACGCTCTTCGATGGACGCCAGTCGGCCCGCACGGTCCACTTCGTCGTGGCGAGCCTGCTGGTCCTGTTCGTGGTCGTGCACGTCGCCCTGGTCCTGCTGTCGGGCTTCTGGAACAACATGCGCGGCATGCTCACCGGCTGGTTCGTGATCGAGCGCAAGGTCGAGCCGGCCGTCCCTGCCGGAGAGCCCCGGGCATGAGCCGCTCACCCAACCGACGCGCCCTCCTGGTGGGTGCTTCCGCCACGGCCGCGGCGGCCATGCTCGGAGGCTGCGACCGCCTGGGCAACGCGGAGTGGTTCCGGCGAACGCTGAAGACCGGCGAGGACGCCAACATGTTCGTCCAGCGCCTGCTTCTGCGCGAGGCGACGCTGGCACCGGAATACGCCGAGGCCGACATCTCGCCGTGGTTCAAGCCGAACGGCACCGGGGATCCGCCGGACAGGGACTACAAGGCCCTCGCGAAGGCCAAGTTCGCCAAATACCACCTCGTGGTCGACGGGCTCGTGGAGGCGCCCTTCAAGCTGTCCCTGGGCGAGCTCCGCAAGCTTCCCGCCCGCACCCAGATCACCCGGCACGATTGTGTCGAGGGCTGGAGCGCTATCGGCAAGTGGACCGGGGTGCCGCTCGCCGACCTTTTGTCCCGGGCCAAGCTCAAGCCAGAGGCGTGCTACGTGGTGTTCCACTGCGCCGACACCATGGATCAGGGCAATTCGCTCGAAGGCGGAGGAGATGGTGAGGGGACCGACGAGGTACCCGCCGGCAACGCTAATCCGAGCATGACCAAGCAATCGGGCAGCGGCGAGAGCAGGAAGGACTCCGGCGGACAGCAGGCGTCGGATGACACCGCGGCCAGCGGCGGATCACCTGTCAGGTACTACGAGAGCATCGACTTGGTCGACGCGTTCCACCCGCAGACGATCCTCGCCTACGACATGAACGGCCAGGCATTACCTATCTCGAACGGCGCCCCGCTTCGCCTGCGGGTGGAACGCAACCTCGGCTACAAGCAGGCGAAGTACGTGATGCGCATCGAGGTGGTCGAGAGCTTCGCCCACATCGGCGGGGGCAAGGGCGGCTACTGGGAGGACCAGGGCTACGCTTGGTACGCCGGCATCTGAGTCTGCCCGGACGTGACGTCCACGTTTCTGCGAGCATTGAGCGCGCAGCTCTCTCGTGTCGAACTCCGGTGGCATCCGCCTGCGAAACTGCGGAGTAGGGTCGGGCCCGCGCCGTTTGGCTGGCTATCGGACCGGCGACGCCGCCTGGGTGCGTTCGATATGAGCGGCCCGCGGACCTAGCTGAAATGCCCTGCCGGGCGAAACCCGCGACGGACCAATGTTCGGACTGCAGCGCGAATGAGAGGACAATGCGGTCATGTCCCTACATTTTGAACGCCTCGGCAAAGGCCGACCGCTACTGATGATCCATGGGTTGGGGTCCAATCTTCGCACCTGGGATCCGCTCCTGCCCGCATTGCGCGGCTCGCGCGAATTGATCTTGGTCGACCTGCCAGGACATGGCAGATCGGCACCGCTCGCGGGTCGGCAGACCATGGAGGCCCATGCGAACGCCCTCGCCAGCTTCGTGCAGTCGCAAGACCTGACGTCAGCGGACCTTGTCGGCAGTTCGGTAGGGGGGCGGCTGGTGCTGGAGCTGGCGCGGCGGGGCATCGGTCGGCACTGCGTGGCGCTTGATCCCGGCGGTTTCTGGCACGGATGGGAAACGCCCTGGTTTCACTGGACGCTCGCGGCGTCGATACGCCTGGTGCGGTTGCTACGGCCATTCCATCCCGGCCTGTCGCGCCACGCCGTCAGCCGTACGCTGCTGCTGGCCCAACTGTCGGCCCGTCCGTGGGTGCTGCCACCGCAGCTTGTCGTGGAGGAACTGCAGAGCCTGGCAGCCACACCGGTGTTCGATGCGATGCTGCGTGAGCTGGCACGCGGGCCGTTGCAGCAGGGTTCGGTGACGACCCCCGGCCTTGTCACCATAGGCTGGGGCCGCCAAGACCACCTTCTGCTGCCGCGCCAGGCTGCACGCGCCCAGGCGGCATTCCCGTCGGCACATCTGCATTGGTTCGAGCGCTGCGGCCACTTCCCGCACTGGGATCAGCCTGCCGAGACGGCGCGCGTAATTCTTGAAACGGTCGGGAAGGATGCGCCCTGAAACGGCTTGTCGCACACCCGAGCCCGTGGTCATCCCCGGGTCGTCAAGCATTTCGGCCGAGCTTGCCGCCTCCGCTCAGCAACCGGTCCATGGTCCGGTCTTCCATTACCGCGAAACCGAAGCAGCGCTTCGAAGCCGACCTCAGGCAGACTTTCGACAGACGCGAAGTCTTCCGGGAATGGCCCGCGGCTCCCTCGCTGTTCGGAACGGGATCCCGTTTCCAACTCAATACGTCGAACCCCGAGTCCGCTGCGCTGTCTCCTGCCGCGGTCCGCTCCAGTTCCCCGATCACCGTGAGGAAGATCATGACCTACCTTCGATATGCCCCCGGCATCGAGCAACCCGCGCCGGACGAGCAGAAGACGATTGACGGCATCATCAAAGGCATGACCCAGCAGTCGCAGACGGTCGAAAAGCGCGAGCATCATGCGGTCCGCGCCAGCCACGCTAAGAGCTCCGCTTGCGTGACGGGGAAACTGACCATCTCCGAGGGCCTGCCGCTGGAACTGGCACAGGGGTTGTTCGCACGGCCGGGCACGCACAACGTGGCCGTGCGCTTCGCCCAGGGCCCGGGCGAGACCCTTGGCGACCGGGTGTCCACCCACCGCGGCATGTCCATCAAGGTCTTCGAAGTGCCGGGCGAGAAGCTGCTCGGCCACGCCGCCGACACTCAGGACTTCGTGCTGGCCACCGGCACGACCTTCCCTTCGGGCACGGCGGCGGGGTTCCTGCGCGACGGCACGGTCATCGGCAAGTCGACGGGTATGCCGGAGGCGGTGAAGAGCGCCGTCTCCTCGACCGCACGCAACCTCAACAAGGTGCTGCACGCCTTCGGCACGGAGAGCGCGATGGCCGATTTCTTCGGCCATCGCTACAGCCATCCGCTCGGCGACAGCTATTTCAGCCAGGCACCTATCCGCTACGGTGACTACGTGGCCAAGCTCGGGGCCGTGCCGTCGACGGACAGCCATTGTGCCCTGTCCGAGTGGCGTCTCGACCCGCACCAAGACGAGGACGGCTTCCGGCACGCCACCGTCGCGTTCTTCCGGGAGAACGAGGTGGTGTTCGAGCTGAAGGCGCAGCTTTGGGCGGATGCCGAGCGGCAGCCCATCGAGGACGCCTCGGTCGACTGGCCGGTCTCGGTCAGCCCCTACCGCACGGTGGCGACGCTGCGCCTGCCGCGTCAGGACGCCTACTCGCCGGATCGGGTGCGCTACTTCGACGAGGTGATGACCTTCCGCCCGGCGCACAGCCTCGCGGCGCACCAGCCGCTCGGTTCGGTGATGCGGGCGCGCCTCCAGGTCTACCGGGCGCTGAGCGACTTCCGCCACCGCGAGAACGGCGTGGCGGCCGAGGATTCCGCCGGCATCGACCGCATCCCGGCGTGAGGAACGGCGCGAACGGCGCCTCCGTTGAATGACGACATTCAGAAGGGTGATGACATGAGCTTGCAAGGCAAGAAGATCGCGATCCTGATCGCACCTCGTGGCACCGAGGAGCCGGAGTTCGCCAAGCCGCATGAGGCGGTGAAGCAGGCCGGGGCGACCGTGACGGTCATCGGTCTGGAGGCCGGCGAGGCCTAGACGGTCAACAACGACCTCGATCCCGCCGGTCGCTACAAGGTGGACAGGACCATCGAAGGGGCATCGGCCGCGGACTACGACGGGCTCGTCATCCCCGGCGGTTGCGTCGGCGCCGACAAGCTCCGGGCGAGCAAGGACGTCGTGGCGTTCGTTCGGGACTTCTTCGCCGCGGGTAAGCCGGTCGGAGTCATCTGCCACGGTCCCTGGACGCTGATCGAGGCGGACGTCGTGAAGGGCCGGACGCTGACCTCCTACCCCACGGTTCGCCGCGACATCGAGAACGCCGGCGGCACCTGGGTCGACGAGGAGGTCGTCTGCGACAAGGGGCTGGTCACCAGCCGTACCCCAAAGGATCTGCCAGCCTTCTGTGCCAAGATTGTCGAGGAGTTCGCGGAGGGCCGCCATCCCGACCAGGCCCGGAGCGCCTGAGGAGTCGGGCAGCTAGCGGTTGGTTCTTAAGCGTCCGGGGCGGTCCAGGGGCCGCCCTGGGTCAGGCCTTGACGACGTCCCTTGGCTGGGACGTCGTCGCGGAAGCTTCATCATCCCTCGATGGCGCCGATCTGCTTGAGGATGCCGAGCTCGTCGGAGGAACCCCACCGCTCGACCATCTTGCCGTCGACGAAGCGGCCGATCTGCATGCCGCGGACCTTGATGGCCTTCCCGGTCGGCTTGTGGCCGTTGAAGTCGCCCTGGTGAGTGCCGGTGAGCGTGTAGGCGAAGGCGACGCTGTCCCCCTCGGCGACGAGCTTCTTCACCTCGACCTGCATGTCGGGAAAGGCGGAGTGAAGCTGCGTGAAAAACATCTGGTATCCCTCGGGACCCATGTGCTGGCCCGGCGCCGGGTCATGATCGTGGCAATCCGGGGCGACGACCTCGGGGAAGGCTTCGAACCGGCCGCCGTTGACGAGCTCGCCGAATTTCTCGGTGGCTTGGACGCTGGTCTCACGGGACATGGAGTTCCTTGCAGTTTGGGGGCGGCGACACGGCGCCGGGTATCTCGACGCACGGGAAACTCCCGCCAAGGTCGGACGTTGCCTGTGCCGCGCACGACAGGGTCGGAATGACCGCCGGGCGTCACGTCGGATCGTGGCGGGATGCCGGGTCGGCCGCTGTGTGGGACGTCGTCCACGAGGGCGGAGGTAGGCGATAGGCCAGGTCGCCTGTCCCTAGACGACGTTCACCCGTACCCGATGCCAGCAGGCGCACAGGTAGCCCTTGTGGTTCCAGATCTCGTTCGACGTTGCCGGCTGCGTTTGGCCCGCTTCGTCCCAGGCACGCACGGCGAGTTCATGCTCGCCCGTAGGCAAGTCGAGGTTTGTGCTCCAGAACGTCCAGGCGAACGGAGCGTCCGCCTCGTGTTCGAGCTCGGCCTGTACCCAGGACCGGCCGCCGTTCCCGGAGACGTCGACGCGTACGACGGCCCGATCCCCGCTCACCGCGTAGCCGCGGACCCTATTACCCCCTGACTTGAGGGTTGCCCCAGCCCCGGGCTCGCAGATCGCGGCGTTCAGCGGCATCGTATCGATGGTGTACCCCTTGGCCGGATCGGCGGCCTCGGCGGTCACGTCCGCCGGATACAGCTTGTAGTCGCCGGCCTGAATCGGGTTGTCCGAGGGGTGGTCCTGGACGCTTAGGCGCCGGAGCCATTTTGGGCTGCGTACGCCGGCGAAGCCCGGCACCACCGCGCGAACCGGAAAGCCATGCTCGGGGAGCAAGGCTTCACCGTTCATGGCGTAGGCCAGCAGGGTCTCGGGGGCCATGGCTTTGGCGAGCGGGATCGAGGCGCCGTAGGGACGGCCTTCCACCATGTCGTAGCTCTCGAAGGCGACATGGTGGCCCACGTGCTCGGCGACCCCCGCCTCGCGCAGGACGTCGCCGAGACGCACCCCGGTCCATTCGGCGGTACCGATGGCTCCGGCATCCCACGGGTCGCCCGAGACCGGGGCGACCGCCCGCATGTCGGCGCGGCGATTGCCGGCGCACTGCATCGTGGCCGTGACCGTGGCTTCCGGGAAGCGGATCCGCAGATCGGATAGCGACAGCTCAACCGCGGTGCTGGTGCGGCCATCGATGGTTAAGCGCCAGGCTGCCTCGTCGAGGTCCGGCAGGTTGCCGTGCGAGCGGACGTAGAAATACTTCGCCGGCGTCCGGTACGAGGCCCGCAATCGGTCGAGGGGCGGTTCGGCGTTGTAGGGCTGGTCGCCGTGGACGATCAGGCGTGCCTTGCGCTCGGTCAGACTCGACATCGGGGCTCCCGTCCCAGTGGGGTTACGGGAGTGAACGCGTCGGAGGAGGCAAAGCTCAACCGGCGATGCAGGGGCCAGGGCGGTGGCGGCACGGCATCATCGCTCTGTTTGGTCGAGCCTTCGCCAAGCGTCGCAAATACCAGCCAGCACCGACCTTTTCCGTGCCGTTTCTCGTGCCCTGCCGGAAAAAAGCTGAGTCTTGCCCAAGAGATGCATGGTTTGGACGGACCGTTATGAGCGGTCGGCTCTAACCATTGAGCTACAGGCCCCGGGAACTGCATAGGCCTCGCCACTTTGGAGGAGCAAACACGTCCTACAGGGCGGCAGAGGGGCGAGGGGCCTTCCTCAGCAGCCTCGGTGCTCTCGCCGTCTTCCTGATCATCCTCGGCAGCTTCTTCGTCCTGTGCGGCTGCTGCAAAAGCACCCGCGCGGTACTTGTCTCCGTGCCGCTCCAACTCGCCGCTGTTGGCCATCACGCTGAGGTAAGTGTTCAGGGTGTTGGCAGCCACGTCCGTCAGGCGCTCGCTGATCTCGGCGTGCGTCAGGCCCTCGGATCCAGTTTCCTCAAGGAGCGCCTTCAATCGCCCCTTCGCGGAGTTGGCTCGGGGCCCGCGCGGTCCGCGGCTCGCAAGCGGCTGGTCCTCGCCAGGAGAAGCGCGCCGCCGCCGGGGCTGATCGTCAGCCTCATCATCTAGCGGGGTGCCTTCCACGATCGACGCAAGCGACCGCTCAGCGAGGTGGAGCTTCGACAGCTCGCCACCCACCCGCTCGTACTCAGCCTCAAGGATCTCACGCTGTCGCCTCACGCTGGCCAGAGCCTTCGCGAGTGTGTAGTCATTCGCCATCGGCGGATTACTTCCTTTAGCTTCAGGGCGTCGATCTGCCGGCGTAGTCGCTAAGCGTATCAATTGGCCCTCTCAGGATCGTGGTGATGCGAGGAATTGCGGTCCCGTGATCATCCCCTCCGGTCCCGGAACCGGATCCCAGCGCCGCCGCCGTTCTCGGGGATGAATTCCAGGCCGGAAGTCACAATTGATCCTTCTTGCGGAAGCCGGAGAAGAAGCGCGCTAGGCCCTGTAGATCGCTGTCGAGCGGGTCGACTTCGGGTCCCAGCGGTGTTTCCGCAGGACACCCTGCCAGCTCGTGCAGCACCTGCGTCAGCAGCGGCGGCCATTCCACGCCGTGATCCTGCAGTAGGCGCGCGGCGTTCGCCAAGGCGACAGCGTGATCTGCCGGTACCGTCCTGCCGGTGATCTGCGCGTCGAGCGCGCGATCCGAGAGCAAGGTGCAGAGGCGCAAGACCTCGGACAGGTGTTCGGACAATGCGGTCTCGCTGGTCACGCCGGATCCTTCCGCCGCAGCTTCACGCCAGGCTCGCCGCCGTTGGTGAACTCGACGCCTGCGGCCTCAAGGGCACGCTGAAGCGCAGCCAGATTGTTGGAGATCGGTGTTCGCTTACTGGTCTCAAAATCCCTGACCGTGGACAGGCTGACGCCTGATGCCGCGGCGAGGTCCGATTGAGACCAGTCGATCAGACCGCGAGCGGCGCGAGATAGAGCAGGGGCGAACATAGCGGCAGTTTACACCGGTACACATTTTTTGTCAACCTACACAAAATGAGTTGACAGGCGATTGAGATAAGATTAAATTGGCGAGATACACAAATTTTGTGTTTCGAGGCCGCCATGTCCTACCGCACTGTCTCCTGGACCAAGATTGAGCGCGCCGGCCTACATAGCCGCCCGCAGATCCCGGCTGGCCTGCTGCGCGGTACGGACCGCGATCTTGAGGACGAGTGATGCCCACAGGCCTTCCGCGACAGACGCCGACTCTCGGGGAGGCGATCCGGTTGGCTGTTCTCGTGGCGGCTTTCCACTGGCACGGCATCCGTCGCCGTGCCGCGGCTCGGCGCATGACCCGGATCGGGGTGGACCGTGGGCACGCTAGATGGGAGCGGGCCGTGACGCAGTGGCTGGCCTGTAGCGCTCGGATCTCTAGCTTGCTCGGAGAGCCGGAACCGCCAGAGGCTCAGCAGTTGCGAAACAGGATGGCCCGGTTACAGGCTGCTCGGTCGACGGGCTAAGCTCGACTTTGGCCAATTTTGATGGGTGATCGAGGGTGTGAGGTGACGAAGCGGGCGTGGCGGGTAGGCTGGTGGTGTCCCCGCCAAGAGACACCGCCATGCTGCCCCTGCCCACCCGCTTCGCCG
>NZ_JBBXMX010000040.1:0-15931 GCF_038442355.1 Methylobacterium guangdongense | reverse complement strand
GCTTGGCGACGGTGATCCTGTCGGGCCTATCCACAGCGGGGGTGCGACATATTGGAATGCCCCCATGCACAAACATGCAGGGTGGGTCACGCATAGCGCATGCCTCAGGAATACAGACTTATATCTCACTACTTCATTGTGAACTAAGGAAAACGCCCGATTTACTTCTGCCAATGTATTGAAAACATGAGGTCGAATACAGTTTCGGCCAACAAACAGTATGGGCTATAGTTCTCGTCGACATCGGCAAACGCACGCGCGAACCGCGGACGTGGCCGTAATTGAAGCCTCGCCACATTCTGGCCTCTTTTCGGCCTTGGTTCGCCACATTCTCGGCTTGACCCGAAACCTGTCTGGCCCCCTCTTAATGGCTCCAACCACGGAGGGAAATTCATGGATACAAGCCAAGCGCCAGCAATCCTGACAGCAACCGGAAGTGTTCTGGTGGCTGTTACTGCGCTCCTGTGCGAGGTTCGACATTGGAGAACCAAGCGCAGACCGCGGCGGCGTGTTCGGGCGCAACCCCGTCCGCGTGCGCTTCTCTGAGCCCGGTTTGACTTCACGGGAGCGATCCGGCGACATGCAAGCTTGGCACGGATAACACCGTCGCCACCGACTCGGAGATGACCACAACGACGAGCCCTTAAACGCAAGAACCCGCCACGAAGGGCGGGTCCAAGGTCTAAGGCCGAGGCCAAAGAAGATCATCGATTGGCGTCATGATCCTCCCACAGCCTCGGCCCCACTGTCAACGCAGAAGGCGACTTCTGCGAATGCGGGCGGCTGCCCTGTGGATCGGTGCCTGGATCGGCGGGTCTCGCTGGAGACCTGAGACCGATGGAACGTGCTGTAGTCAGCGCGGCCGACGTGCTGCGCCTTGAGATCGAGACGGCCCCAAGGGCTTCCCTTCCAGAGGTTGGACGGCGGCTGTGGCAGGCCGTGACGGCAGGAACCGTCACCGACGACGAGGCCGAACACCTGGACGGGATCTTACGTGCGCGCGCAGGCGCTCCAGGAAGCTCCAGGACGGCGGCCGTGCAGATCGGCGCATGTCGGTCCATCTTCCCGCCCAAGCGCCGCCAGCGGGCTCCCGAGCGCACGGTACTGATCGAGCGGCGCAGGGCATCGGCGGCAGCCGGGTGGTTGCCCCCGGCGGTGGCGAGCCGGTTCACAGTTTCAGAGCAGAGCGTGCTGGCCGTGGTCGTGCGGGAGATCGCGTCGAAAGGAGCCTGTGAGTTGGCGGTGGACGCGGTCGCCGCGCTGGCAGGGGTCTCGCGCCGCATGGTGCAGCAGGCCCTGCGGATCGCCCACGATACCGGGCTGATCCTGATCGAGGAGCGCCGCCGCCATGGTGATCGCAACCGGACGAATCGGATCACCATCCTGTCGCGCGAGCTGGCCGCCTGGGTGAAACGTCGTGCGGGGGGTGGATGCAGGAAGACTCACCCCATGAGTAGCGAGGTTCAGAATCCTGCGGGACTGGTCCGCCTGGGAATACCGGGGAAGGGGCTTGGCGAGGAAGTGGGACGGCCGCGGCGCGGGAGGCTGGCGAACGAGCGGGTCCGAGATTCGTGAAAAAGTTTCGAGCGGAGGCCAGATCAGGCTGAATGGAACGCTATATACTAGCGAGAACACATTCTAACACTTCGTCCCGCTCCACAGTTCTCAGGAGGATACGGAAACGATATATTTAGGACAATACTATGCTTGTTTTGGGTTTAACTATGCTTCAATGGCAGATTATTTGTATGGTTGTTTTGACCTTCTCAGAGGCTATCGCGAATCTGATAAGAGCTTGTAGAAGCTAGAGAATCTGGTGGTCGGGGATTCCCGGCCACCCCTAGGTCGGTTCATTGAACTTGAACGGGCGACCCGGCCACTCGACGGTCGGGCCGTTCGATTCGGACTGCGTCTGCTCGGCCAGCATCTCGGCCCACGCGGCATGATGCTCTGCCAGCGCCTCCACGGAAGCCTCGTCGGTAAAGACGGCGACGGCGACGTTGACCAACTGTCGGATGATAGAGCTGCGAGAGGGGAGATCGGGCGAGCTGCGGCGCAGGAGATCGATCAGGGCGAGGATGTCGGGTTCGAGGCCGACGTTCACGGTTTCGAGGCGGGACATGAAGGATTCGAGGTTGCGGCGGGACAAGCCCGACCATGGGTTAATGATGTTTCGAGGATAGTAGTCGATCTACGACCATATAGATTGCGAGCTATATAGTTGCGCGCTATCTTGATTGGGCCGGCGGTTATCGCCCCTCAAGCGCGCCGGCTCCCCGCCGCATTTGCCTACGGGCTGCGGCGGGGTTCATGGAACCTTCCCAGCGGCTTGGCCGTTGCGGCGATATCTGCTTCCCGCGGCCAATGCGGTGACACCGATTCCGGTGGACGCTGTCGGCTGGCCGAAGGGGGAGGATTTTCGGGGGGATGCCCCCGACACTGGCGCTTGGTGATCGGGGCGGGCTCCAGCGGATATCAGGCCGGCGATCAGGCGGCCATCGAGGCCATCCACCGGATCGGCGGTCGGGCGACGAGGCGGATCAGTTCCCGCTAGATCTGCCAATCTACTACATGGGCATCGTAGGACATCAGGCGGCCCGTCGAGCTGCACGGCGGGCGTCTGCCCGATCACGGAGCTGTTTCCCGACCACGGCCGACAGGTAGGTCTCTGCGCGGATCTGCGCGCTATCGTCGGGATCGAGGCCGAGAGAGGCGTCAGTGATCCCATGGTCCGGCAACACCGGCATGGTGATCGGCGCCGGCACCCGCACGGGCTGGATCCATTCGGTGCGATCCACCAGGAGGTGCTTCGGATCGATGCGGCTCTCGAAGTTACGGCGGCGCGTCTCGTACTTGCGCCGCTTGGGCGGGGTGTCGGTCATTGGGTTCTCCTATCGGGATGGATGTCATTCGGCGGCGAGCAGCGCCCGCAACTCGGGATCGGTCTCGGCCCACTCGTCGCGGGCGGCAGCGGCGTTGAGGAAGAGCCCTTCCACGATGGCGAGGAAGGCGAGGGACCGGCCACCGGGGAGGTACGCAACGCGGTGCAGGTGATCGGCCATGGTCTCGGAGGGCACGTATTCGGGTGCACCCGCCTGATCGGCAGAAGGGTACGAAACGGGGTGCGTCTCGGTGATCGACCGGTCGAGTACGGAAAAGGGTGCAACCTGATCGGACCCCGTAGGGTACGCGTTGGGGTGCACGTCCAGGTCGCGTTCCGCCCGTAGGCGGTGCCGGCGCTTCCAGGATTTAACGGTGTTGGGGTTGAGATCGAGGGCCCGGATCAGCGCGGCCTGGGAATGCGAGCGCGGTGTTGCACCGGCAGCGGCCCGGCGACGACGCGCACGCTCTGCTCGGCGGGC
This sequence comes from Methylobacterium guangdongense, assembly GCF_038442355.1. Lineage (NCBI taxonomy): Bacteria > Pseudomonadati > Pseudomonadota > Alphaproteobacteria > Hyphomicrobiales > Methylobacteriaceae > Methylobacterium > Methylobacterium guangdongense. The sequence continues at coordinate 12,569 of NZ_JBBXMX010000040.1, read as the reverse complement.
GCGGTCGATCTGCTGCTTGGTCGGGGTATCGGGTTCTGAGCTGCTAGACATATCACCTACCGTCTTCATAACGGCATTATACCACTGATTTCATTGGCAAATCACGGGTGGTTGGCCAGCGCCGCTACATCGCTGGACGCGTCGGCACCGGTGTCGAGGTCGAGCAGATCCCGACCAGGAATGAGACGGAGACGACGTCGGTGATCCAGATCCGGCCGGAGTGAGGGGTGAGCGGATCAGATCCTGCCGCAGGCTGAAACCAGAGCCTGATCGGACGCAAAAAGCCCGGGGCAGGGGAAGGAGAGGAGGAGAGAGGGGGGGAAGGGGAAGCCCTTCTTCTTCATATGTAAGACGCTAGAGCGATTTCCTGTTTGTTTACAGCGGCTTCCATGTCTTTTGGCGATTGCCGTTTCTGGGCGGGTATGCCCGTCATTTGATGACCGGATCGACCGCCGCCGCGGCGCCGAACTGCTTCCTGATCTGCTCGTGCCAGTGCTTCACCATCAGCTCGTGGACCCGCCCGGCGTAGCGCTCCTGGACGATCAGCTCGTCATGCACCGGCAGGGTGACGATGTTCTCGCGCCGGGCTTCCTTCGCCACCTCGGAGAGGATCATCGCCTCCACGAACTGGCACTGGAGACCGGTGCCCTTGTAGAACTGGGAGCGGATCGGCTCGTGGGCCTGCTCCATGGCCTTCAGGATCGCGCGGGCGGCCTGCTGGTGCTCCGCGGTGATCGGCTGGTCCGCGCCTGCGAGCTTGCCGGCCATCGCCTCCACGCCCTGCTTGTGGGACACCGCGTTGAGGACGATCAGGAAGGCTAGCTTTGCCGTCTCACGGTCGATCCCCGGCACGGTGTAGGGGTCCCAGTTCGCCGGGTACGGGATGCCGGCGAGGGCGTAGACCATGCGCGGGTGCGCGGCACTGAAATCGAGCAGCGCGACCACCTCGCCATCGATCAGGATCTTGCGGCGCCAGGAGCCCGGCAGGTTCTGCGACCAGTGCCCGTAGGCCCGGCCGCCCTGCTTGAGCGAGCTGTTGTTGAACACCCGGTAGAAGGCGAAATCGCCCGTGTGGATGTAGATCGAGGCGCCGGTCGTCGTGACGTTGGGGATCTCGACGCGGCCGTCTGCGGTCCAAGTGACCGCCTCGTCGGCAAGCCCGATATCGGCGGCGTGCACCGATTCCGTCCAGGCCATCGTGTCGTCGCGCAGCGCGAGGATGTTCCGCGTCCTGGCATACGGCTCCGGGCGCTTCAGCTTGTCCTTCTGGATAATGCAGTCGGTCTGCCGGCGCAGGATGCGGGGCGCCTTGCTAGAGACATCCAGGAGCTGCGGCGTCGCCCAGAAGGTCGATTGCTTGCCGGTGCCGTTCGAGCGGAAGTTGCCGAGGTTCGTGTCGATCAGGCCGAGACCGGCGAGGTGATCGATCCCGCGCGTCACGGCCTCGTGGGTGAAGGCCAGATCGATGGCGCCCCTGCCGGTATAGAAGTTCCGGTTCCGGCTGTAGCTGGTCGCCCGCGGCTCGTATGAGGCCAGGACCGCTTCCGCCGCGGCGCTCAGGACAACCGTATCGACGTGCCGGTGACCGGTCATCGTCATGCCGATCTGCTCGGCGAATGCGGGGTCGATGGTGTTCCGCATGATGAACACGCGGTCGCGCAGATCTCCCGTAACCTCTTGCGCAATCAGCGCTTTCGTGCCATTGTCCACGTACCAAAACCCTTGTGCACCCCGTCAGCGTCTGGCCTCAGAAACGAGCCGCTGGCCGGGGCCCCTTTTTGGGGCGTAGTCACCGGATTTTTCCGGTTGACCGAATTGATCTGGCGGTCTAGAAACCCGAGATCGGCCTAGCACCGCGCGATTCGATGAATCGCACCGATCTCTGTACATGATCCGTTCCTCGAAATCAATCGGGCGCGGTCTATTGGCATGTCCGGAACGATAGGCTGAATCTATCGAAGCCCGGCGACCGATTGCTGATCACCGGGCCTCGTCCTGGTCATGCGAAGCCGTCGAAGTCGTGGACGCGACGGTTCATGTCGTCTTGGACAGCCCGTTGAACCTCGCTGGCGAGTTCCTTCGGACTCTTGTTGTGGCCGTTGATGTTGATGTGGTTGGTGGTCGTGTTGCCACCACCACCCTGGCCGCCACCACCCGATCCGACCGGGGCCTGCCGTAGAGGGGTGTCCTGGCCGAGCGACGCCTTCGATCCGAGTTCGGCCCGCGGGGTCACGTCGAGGTTCCCGAGGTTCGGCTTCATCGCGCTTGAGCCGAGGGACTGGGTGCGCTTCGTATCGGCCGCTACCCGTTCGGAGATCTGGTTGCTGCGCCTGATCGCTAGGGTGGAGGCTTTCTCCCACGAGACTGCCACCTCGTCGTTGGTGTTGCCGGCCAACATCTCCAATTCGAGCTGCCCGTCGCGGCCCGTGCGGGTCCGACCAGTCGAGAAGCCGACGTGGCCGCCAAGTCCGTTGTCGCCCTTGCCCCGGTGCTCGACCAGAACGTCACCCTTCTGGACCATGTCGGCGGTGATCGCCTTGCCCCAGTGAAGAAATGAGTTCGCCACGGCCGAGCCGGTGCCGGTCTGGCCCACGGCAGCGAGGCTCGCGTTGACGAATCTGCTGCACCAAGCTTGAGCGGCACCGCGGATACCGTGGCCGACGAATCCTTCGACCGCGGCGCGGTTGTTGGTCTCGCCCATGCCGATGAAGCGGGACGCCACGTCTACAGGGTTGCCGCCCGGCATCGAAGCCGCGACGTTGCCACCCGCGATGGTGCCGGTACGCCAGCCCTCGTGCGCCTGCATGGCGTCGAGGAGACGGCCACGCTGCTCCGGGGTGTACTGGGACATACGCTTGGACGGGTCATCCCCGCCCATCGCCGCAACGTAGGCCGGGACGTTGTTCTCGGAACCGGGCGCCCAACGGCGGATCGCCTGTCCGAGTGTCAGATCCTTGTAGCCCTTCGACTCGAACAGTAGTTTTTCTTGCGCTTTGCGACCATCTTCGTATGACTTAAACTTGGCAAAGCGGCCATCCGAGCCGATGGCGCCCATTGATTTAGCGAAGTTGCCGTATTCAAGATTTCCTGGATTGTTGTTTCTCCAAGATCTTGAGCCGCCGGACTTCTGATCAGGATCGCCATCGTTCTGGCCTTCGGCGCCGCCGCGTAGACGTGCAACATGACCGCGGATGCCGCGGTTGACCTGGGCACCCACCTGCTCGCCGCGCATGCCGGCGATCTGTCGTTGCCAGTCATCGAACGAGATCGCCCCAGCGGAAGCTGTCGTGCCCGCGCCGGCCCTGGTCTTGCCCTGCAACGCGGCCGTGTTGTCCTTGATCGCCTGGGTGAGCTTGCGCGGGGTCTCGGCGTCCCGTGAGGGCGGATCGACCCAACGTGGGCTGTCAGCCTTGCTCTGGTCGGGGGTGCCGCTATCCAACCAGCGTTGCAACGGCGCGGGTATCAGCTCGCCGATGATCGCCTTGCCGCCGGCCTTCAAGCCTTCCAACGAGAACGCCTGTTTCAGGCCCGACCACACCGCCGCTACCAGCGGGCGAACGGCAGAGAGCACCATGGTGGCAATCTCGCCGCGCATCGCCCCGATGCTCGCTGCCAAACCAATCACGAACCCACCCGACAGGATGCGAGCGACGCCAGCGAGGGCTCCAGCAACCGCACCGCCGCCGAGTCCGCCAGCAGCCGCGCCGGCACCGAGACCAAGCACACTGGTAGCGGCGCGGGTCACGTTGGCGAGGCCGAGCACGATGCTGGCGAGACCACCGAGCACGCCCATGACCGGAGCGAGGGCAACGCACGCGATGCCGAGGGCCAGGAACTGAGCCGTAAGCTTGCCCATCGACTCCGCGCCGCCACCACCGCCGAACATCCCGGCGACTGACGCCACGGCGCCTGCGATCTGACGGATGGCCGAACCGAACCCGCGGGCGAACTGGCCGATCTTCTTTCCTAGATCCTTAGCATTGGTCGGGACTAGCGACTGGAGCGCTTCCCTCCAGGAGTCGAAGCCGAGCCCCTGCCGCAGGCCGTCGAGCGCTTCGCGGACGTAACCGGAGATCCGGTCGTAATCCATCTTGCCGTGCAGGCCGAGAACGAAGGCGTTTACATCCCGTAAGATGCCGTCGAAACCGGCGCCAAAGCTTTCCCAGAAGAGGCTAAAGATCGTCTTCGACTGGTTCCAAAGCCCCTGCCAGCTTTGCATTTTCTTGGCGTTGGCTTCATCCAGGAACCCTGCATTTTTCGGATCTTGGATCGCGGCGTCGGTGGAGCGCATCCCGTCAATGCCGTTGACGATCTGGAGGTCTTCATCCGCCCACTGACCGCCCGACAAGGCATCAGCGACCTGTTGCCGGAGCTGAGCCGGCATGGTCCTCAGGTTGCCGAAGATCTGGTAGAGGACAGACTTGCCATCCTTGCCGGCGAACTTGCCCGCCATATCCCTAGCCGAGCCGAAGCCTAGCTTTCGCGATGCGAAATTCAGCTCCTTTCGCTTTTTCGGGTCGATAAACTTGTTGCCGCCTTCCAGGATCGAGCGCGCTAGAGCCGTGATGGCGGTGCCGGCCTTCCCGGGCTGGATGCCGACCGACTGGCCGCCCGAGACCAGCGCCACTAAGTCTTCCTCGGTGATGCCAGACGACATTGCCAGTACACCCTGAGCCCGGCTCAGACCTTCGATAATTTCATTCGATTGTGTCGGGTCTTCACGTGCGCCGATGGCGACCGCGTTCAAGGTCTTCTTCAGGCGGGCGGGAGTTGCAGCGGCGCCCATGTTTCGAGCCATGGTGCCGAGGAGACGTGTCGTCTTGGTGGGGTCAAGCTCTAGGCCGTTACCAGCCGTAAGGATGTTCGCAGCCTGCTCAGCGGGACTCATGAGTCCGGCCTTGCTCGCCTCCGTGAAGGCCCGGAGTGCATCGGGGACAGAGGTGCCGGTACGCACCGCGAGGTTGTCGAGACCATTAGGCCCGCGCCGCAGGGAGCGGATATCGGCCGCGGTGATGGCGCGCTTGCCGCCCTTGCCGTCCGGCATGTCCCCGAAGATCTTCAGGGCGGTCTCGGCCGAGTCCACGTCCATACGGGTGGATACGCCACGATCTACGGCTCGTTCGAGTCCGTAACCCGCGGCTGCGCCTGTAGCGGCAGCGGTGCCGGCCACCCGACCAACGCCCGAACGGATCTGACCAGCGCCGCGAGCTGCACGCTCCGCGGCCTTCCCCTGGGCGCGTGACAGTTCCTTGGCGTCGCTGATCGCCTTGCGGTTCGCCTTATCGCGGGCCTTTGCGGTCGCCTCAATCTCGCGACGGGCGGTGCGCTCCGCTTCAGCTTCGGCACGGGCACGCTCACGCATCATCCGCATCGAAAAAGTGAGCTGATCATTCAGGGCGCGACGCGTCTCGGCCTGCTCTTCCTTCACGCGCTTTGCGGCCGTCGACTCCTCGCGCGCCTTCTGAGCCTGCATGCGCTTCTCGAATGCGAAACGCCGCCGCAGTTCAGAGAACGTCATCTTCTCAGCGTCTAGGGCGGCATTCCCTCCACGCGCGGCGCCTGCACTAAGCTGTGAGCGAGCCCGCCCAAGGGACGACATGGGATTAGCCGCCGCCTTCAGGTCACGACCGAATTTCAGGATCTCGGCGTTCAGCCGCTCGAATTCCTCACGCAGCGCTTTGGCTTGGGCCAGATCGGTGACGCGAACGTCGACCCCGATCTCCAAATTCATCTTATCGTCGGCCATTCTTGTATTGTCTCGTTTTTATTGCGCACGCGGCAGTATTCGAGCAGATCAAGGGCGCGTCATGCGGTGCATTGTTGTTGGGATGGTCGGGGGAGGCCCGGTAAAACCGAGCGAAAAACTTGATACCCGCCGGGTCGATTTTGAAACTGCCAAAAAGGTTTTCAGGTGCAGTGTTTAGCGGTTAAATCGGAGCGGAATTTGATATACGGCATGTAGGTGTCGGCTGACCGGGGGCCCTGTCCTCACAAAAAAAGACCACCCCCCGCCATTTATATGACGCGTTGCATGCGTTCGTGCGCGGGCGTGCTGATCGAGGCGCCGGACAGATCACCACTCTAAATGATGGTGGGTATCTGATGCTGGCCGATATCTTCGGCAGTAGGGATTGTGAGGCTCTGTGTCCTAGTTAGGATCACATTCTTCGGGAGGCGATGTCCGTTGCGGTATGCTTGTGCGGACTCCACGGACACCACCGAAAAACCTGTCCGTAAGGGTTGCTTTAGTTCAACGTACATGCTTATATACGGACACCAGATCAACGGACGGATCTAAGCCATGTCCACCATCCTGTACGCGCGGGTTTCGACGGCAGAGCAGACCCTGGCCCATCAGCAGACCCAAGCCGAGGCCGCGGGCTTCGTGTTCGATGCAGTGGTTGCTGATCACGGGGAGAGCGGTCGGAAGCCGCTGCGGGACCGGGCCGAAGGTCGGCGGCTATTCGACATGCTGCGCACCGGGGATGTCCTGGTGGTGCGGTGGATCAACCGCCTGGGCCGCTCATATGAGGATGTCACCGATGTCATGCGGGAGCTGATGCGCCGGGGTGTCATCGTCCGGACCATCATAAGCAACATGACGTTCGACGGCGCCACGAAGGACCCGATGCAGCGGGCGATCCGGGATGCGATGATCTCGTTCATGGCCGCCGCTGCGGAGGCCGAACTGGAGGCCACCCGCGAGGCACAGAAGGCCGGCATTGCGCACGCCCGAGGGCAGGCAGAGCAGACCGCCTATCGGGGTCGCAAGCCCTCCTACACACGGGAACAGCTCACGGTGATCTCAGGCATGCTCGGCCAAGGCGCCGGGGTCTCGGCCATCGCCGCGGAGACGGGGCTGACCCGCCAGACGATCTACAGGGTGCAAGCCGATCCGGTCGAAGCCGAAGCCGCGTTGGCCCGCTGGTCTTGAACCACGGCCCGGCCAAGGTCACATATGAGTGGTGGGCGGCACCGACAGGTCCCCCGCAGGTTCAAGCAAAGCCCGCCGATGCCGAAGCGCTGCCCCACAGGGTGGCGCTTTTTCGTATCCAGGCACCTCAAATCAAATTGATGCGACTTGGAAATGTAAATAAATCTTTTTGAGGGTCGTCTGTCTGGTAACGACAGGTTTTCCGCCCCGTCGCAATGATCGAAGGCCCGCCCAACGGTTGTGATCAGCGGCCGTGTGGCGATCATTAGGACCGCGGGACGGATGCTATGGAGTATGGGACTCGAGCATCATGTTTTGGATGTCTGTCCCTTACGTGTCTCGGAGGATCGGCGGCCCCCGCTACGGGATGAACGCCCACAGCATATACGCGCCCGATGCCAGGGCGAGGATCATCGGACCGTCTTGGGTTATGCTGATGACCATAGCTCAGTCCTCTGACAGGTCCAGAGCGCCTTCATCACCTCCAGCGGCGAAGATCTCGGCGGCGGTCGGCTTCCTGCGCTTGGTCGGGATGACAGGTGCTTCCTGTGGCGTGTTGGCCGCCGGCTCGGCCAGGGGAACCGGGGCGTAGACCTTGTGCGGCCGGTGCAGTCCGAGATTGGTCGAGTAGGCGGCGCTGAGATCGATATCCCGACCAGAGACGATGGTGCTCAGCGTCGCCAGTACGGCAGGATCTGTCTGCACGTGGGCCGGCATCCGCGCGAGTGCGGTAATCACGCGGGCGGCCAGTTCTACGTCTACCGGGCCGCTGTCGCAAACTGGGCAAGAGCAGCGGGCGCGGGCTTGAAGCTTTGCGTTCTCGGCGGCGGCGGCGTTGCTGGCATCTATCAGATCTTGCGCCATACGTTGACGCTCTGCACGGACAGCAGCGCGTTCGTCGTATGCAGCGCTATTGGCGGAGGCCTTGTCTCGTTTCGTCTTCCAGCCCCGCTGAGGTCCGGGATTGCTCACTGCTTTATTCCCTTCCAGAAATTGGCATCAGCGGCCATGGCTTCGGCGGTCTCGGGATCACGCTTATAGAGAAGCATGATCTCCGACATGTTGTAGCCGCGCGCAGTGTCGGCGTTGACGAACGGGTTGTTCTTATCTGAGCGGCCATGGTCTGCCGTGTCAGTGCCGCTGCTCTTCAGCCAATCGATTGAGACTTCATCAAGGAGGTCCGAGACCGTCTTGTAGGCACCCTCGGAATTGCCGATCACGGGCACGCCGTTCCCGTCCACGACGACAAGGCGGCCATCCTCCAGCGAGGCAATCTGCTGATGGACCATGGCTTCAACGGACGCGGGATTAGGGAGCCGGCGGCGGGCAATCTCATCACGGATCGCACGGGAGCGCTGGTCTTTCAGGTTGGCTTCGGCCAGGGCCCTCTTGGTCTCGGCAAGCTCTCGCTGGAGCGCGGCCAGCCTCTGTGTTTCAGTCATTGGATTTTACCTTCGCATAGACGCGCGCCCTGTATTCGAGCGCGATGGAGCGCAGGAACGTCGAGACTGGGAGCCCCTTCACGCGGGCCATCGCCTTGAAGTCTTCGTGCGCATCTGCCGGGACGTGGAGTCGTACTTCTACGGGTGCCGCGTTTGGATGAACCTGCCGGCGGGTTGTCATCGGGCAGCCTCCCGAACGGCAAGTATGTTGTGGGGCCGGTCGAGCGTCACGGAGAGCTGGGAGCGGATATGCTCTGCCAGTCGGAGGCCCCTGGACTGGGCCTGCGCACGCAACGTCTCCAGCATCGTGGCATCGAGCCGGATGTTGAGCGTGGTCATGTGGATACCTTCGTAATAAACGCGAAAAACCCCCCGGAAAATCATCCGGGAGGCTGCTTCGCACAAAAGATTTGGATTGTAGCCGTTCTATACCATAAAAACGGCGTACTGTCAACTTACCATGCCTGGATATACGGATTAGCCGGCCACATCCGAGGAGTCATGACCCCGTTTTTAGGGTCGGTTGGGCTCAAAGTAAATCGAGTCGTAAATCATGTCCTCGGATCAGATCGGAACGACTGGCCGGGAGCATGCGCTACACACGAACCGCGCCTGGATCGCGTGGGCGGGCCTCATATCGACGTGACCGACGTGGCCGCAACTGCATTCGATCCGCAGGTTCATCACCCTGTCGGCCGGCGGCGTGATCGTAGGCGGACTGTCTCGGCCGCTGCGCCCGGCTTGGATCACCCGCGGCTCTCCGAACGCCTCCAGGGCTTCATCAGCGAGGCGACGCAGCTCGGCGCGGTCAAGCACGGAAAACCTGGGGCAGCCCGTCCAGGCGCAGGCGTTCGAGGTCGGCATCCCGGTCGAAATCAGCCGTCATAAGGCACAACCGGGTGAGCAACGCGACGCGCACGGGATCGGCGGCAGCCGCATCGAGGGCTTCGCAAAGCAACGACTCGAGCGTGTCGTCGTGGTCGGGCGGGGGGACGTGGATCATTGGTCTGTCCGATGGCGTGATGTCGTTATGGTGGTATTCCGCGGACGCGCCGTCAAGATCTTTCAGTATTTCTATAAATCTCAACCCTATGATCGGGCGTTGTTATTCATAGATGTACTTGCCGACCGCTCTGTGACGCGATAGCGATACGCGACGAGAGGATGATCAGTATGAAGTCGAGGGGACGGCGCGGCGTCGGGGCCGTGGTTACGGACAGGGCCGGCGAGATCTCGGTTCGGAGGCCGACGCGGGCGACGCTGCCCCGTTTGACGCTCTATGCGCATGGTGAGGTGGTTCGCGCCGTGCGGGTGGTGGCGGCGCAGGATGGCGTCCAGGCTCAGGAGATCTTGCGCCGGGCGGTGCGGGCGTACCTGCGGACGCGGGGGCACGCGTTCACCGACCTGTCGAAGGGCGTCTAGGATCGCCTAGGAGCCGCCTGGACGGGCGGTAGCGGTCTCGGCGCTGTCTCGGTGCCGGGATCGGCTGGCGGGCTTCCTGGGAGTATCCGTGGTCATCGACTCATATGACCACATGATGATATGCACACCCGATACGGCGGACACCGGGACAAGCGGACCACCGTTCACCCATACCAGTGGAAGGGCGTGAGAATGCACGTCGTTACGTTCGTGAGCCAAAAGGGGGGCAGCGGCAAGAGCACCCTTGCGGTGTCCCTCGCCGTGGCCGCGCAGCTCGACGGCCGGCGCGTGGCGCTTGTCGATCTGGACCCGCAAGGCTCGACGGCCGCGTGGGTAGATGCGCGGATGAAGCTGCGGGAATGGGTTTCCGAAGACTCCTGGCCGGCAGACATCCCGTTGCGCAAGGTCGGGGCGGCGCGGATCGGGGCATGGATCGAGGAAGCGCGGGCCAGGAACGCCGGCAACAACCTCTTGGTGATCATCGATACCGCCGGCACGGCCGACGACGACGTGGCGGCAGCGCTGCGGGGTGCGGATGCGGTGGTCATCCCCGTCCAACCGTCGCCGCAGGATATGCGCGCCCTGGGGCCGACCCTGAAACAGGTGCGCGACCACGCGGCCGGCAAGTTCGCGTTCGTCCTGTCCCGTGCGAGCCACCTACAGGTCCGCGAGAACGCCGAGATCGTCGCCGTCCTGGAGAAACACGGCCCGGTGGCCTGCACCGTCACGGATCGCGTCGAGTTTAAGCGCGCCATCGGTCTCGGATACGGGCCGCACGAGTCGACCACTACCAGCAAGGCGGCGGCCGAGATCGACGGCCTTTGGGATCATGTGAAACAGAAGATCGAGGGAGAGCCCCGTGGCTGATAGACCCCGCCCGTCCTACGCCGACATGATCGATCTGCCGGAAGATCCGGTGGAGGCGCCGAAGCCTGCTGCTGCACCCGTCCAAGCGGTCGAGGCCGAACAGCCCAAACCGACTGCGGTGGCGGTTGCGGGGCCGACTCAGGACCGGGGTGGGACCGCGTTGAAGGGTAGCGCGCCGACCGCGTACAGGCCGGAGACCAAGGCTAAGGCCGAGACGCCCAAGGTCGCGGCGCCGAAGCCGACCAAGGCCAAGGCCGCACCGTCCGTCCTGTCGCGCCGGGAGCACGCACGGTTGCGTCGTGAGGCGCCGAAGCCCGAACCGGCCGACTACGCGCAGCGCTCGCTTTACGCTCGGGAGGCGACGTTCAAGCTGTTCCGCGCTCTGGCGTACGAGAATGACGTAGCCGCGCAGCAGCTCTATCGCGAGGGCCTGTTTCTCGTCCTACAGAAGTACGGCAAGGCGGACGGACTATCGTTGGACGACATGTAAAGGTGGTCATGTGGTCATATGACCATATCGACATTGTGACATAGCGGAAAACCATAGGGGACCAGTATGGGTAGCCAGCGTGTCGTTGGTCCTGGTGACGCTGAACGTAAGGTTCTTGATCCTGATCACGTCGAGAACCTATCCGCAGCGGCCTCTGCCACGAACGGGGATCTGAGTTGGTCCGACGACGATCCCCGGCGGTATGGCTTGGACACGGCTCAGACGGAGGCGTTGCTGGTCCACACCCGACAGGATACCGCGGCAGTACACCTCCAGACCGTCACCATCACGAAGGCGGTCGCGCAGAACAACACGTTCATCCGCCGGATCCAGATCGGGATCGTCGTGGTGATCGCGCTCCAGGTCGCGCAGCTCAGCGGGTGCCACTGGGGCTGACCCGGCGACGGTCGTGCCGCCGGGCCTATGTCTCGGTTCAGCGGTGGCGATCCTCTAGGCGCAGTTGCTTATCGCGGTACGCCACCATGGTCGCCTTGAGCTTTGCGGCCTGCTCGGGGTTCTCGCGCGCCCACTGCTCGTATCGATTCACGCCTTCGACCACGACGCGCTGAATAACGGCGCCGACTTGTCCGGCGAACACCACGATCTGGCGCACCCCTTCCTCGAACACCGCGATCTGCGCGGCCGTGCGTCGGGCCTGGGCAGCGCGCATGTAGCGGTCCTCGACAGGCCACCACTTGGACAAGAGGCGCTTGTGGTCGTTCGGGTTGTTGATCCCGATCCGCCGCATCGCCGTCGTGGGGAACTTGAGTCCTGGGTTGGCTAAGAGGTAGTCGGCCACGCGCTCAAGGCTGGCGTAATCTGACTCGTTGAGCCGCGATGCATTACGCGGGCGGCCACGTTGCTTAGTGTTGGACATAGAAACCTCCTGATCTGCGAACAGAATGCAGGTTCTATCGGTTCACGTCTACAACTATAAATTCGCGGCCAAACCGACATAAATTCGGGTCTAGACCGCGATAAACACCCTGTAGATCAACTGCGGACAGGTGTTTCAGACCTCAAGGTACCGCCGAGCTTCCGAATAAATCTCCGTCATCTCGTCACTGGTCTCGTTCGGTCCGGTGATCGCCACCGCCCATTCATGGTTGAGGGGTCTTGGATCGACACGATGTCCGTTCTTCTGGGCGAGCCTGTCGATCACGTCGAGCGCGTCATTCTCGCCGGGACCCATCGGGATCAGGACGACGGTCGAGCCCATCACACCCTCAACGTTAACCCGACCGCGCCGCGCCGATGCACCGCCGTACAGTTATCCGCTACTGTCTAGCTTGGCGACGGTGATCCTGTCGGGCCTATCCACAGCGGGGGTGCGACATATTGGAATGCCCCCATGCACAAACATGCAGGGTGGGTCACGCATAGCGCATGCCTCAGGAATACAGACTTATATCTC
>NZ_JBBXMX010000003.1:0-557145 GCF_038442355.1 Methylobacterium guangdongense | reverse complement strand
GACGGGCAACGACAAGCTGGTGGCCGAGGGCAAGGCGCAGGAGCTGAAGGGCGAGGCGCAGAAGACGGTGGGCGACGTCAAGGACGGCGCCCAGCACCTCGCCGACAAGGTCACCGGCAAGCGCTGAGACCGCGACAATCCCACCGGGCGGCGCCGGCCCTGCCGACGCTGCCCACGCTCCGATGCGGGGCTCCTCCCACACGACACAGGAGAGACACATGAACCGCGACCAGATCCGTGGCGCGTCCCGTCACATCAAGGGTCGCGCCCAAACCGCCCTCGGCGGCTTGACCGGCGATCCGGCCCGCCAAGTCCGCGGCGCCGTGAACCAAGTAACCGGTGGCGCGCAGTACGCCTATGGCCGGGCCCGGGATCGGGCCGAGGATCTCGTCGAAGATGGCCGGCACCTCGCCCACGAGGCCCGGGAGCGGGCGGATCATCTGATCGACGACGGCCGCCACTATGCCGACGAAGCCCGCCGCCGCGTGAGCAGCCACGGCCGCCGCGCCATCCGGTACGCCGATACCAACCGCACCACCACGCTGCTGGCCTTCGTGGGCGTGGCCTTCGCCCTGGGCTGGCTCGCCCGCCCGTCCCGCTGAAATCCGGAGGTTTCCATGATCCGCAAGCTTCTCACCGCCTTCCTGCTGCCGAAGGTCATCGCCTTCGTCAGCCGCCGCCTCAACGGCCGGGCGTCCACTCCGCCCCGCCGCGGATACTGACCGTCGAGCGAAGCGCGTTCGTCCGAGCCGAAGCCGATCTCGAATGCCCCATCGGTCCGATGACCTGAGACCGTGAACCAAAGGCTGCGGTCGCCACGCTGAACCGGCGACCGCAGCCCGAGCGAGGGCCCGCAACCGCATATCCCATCGCGACGCAGGGGAACCGACACGACATGATGACAGCCCTGCGTCGCATCCTCTTCACCGCGCTGATCGGCGGGCTCGCCGGCCTTGGGGTGATCACGGCGCTGCTCGGCCGGCGTCAACGCAAACGTGTCGCGATGCAGGCTGAGGAGCTGATCCCGGTCCCCGCGCCCTCACCCGAAGTCCTCAGGACGGGCGGCGGACGCCGCGCGGCCCTCGCGTTCGTATGCCTGCTCCTACTGATCGGGCTGGCCGGAATTGTCTACGAGAGCAGGGACGTGATCTTCGATCACGACGCCCCCTCCCCCGACGTCGACCGAAAGCCGTTGGCCGCCCTGTCGGGGCCGATCACCGGGACGAGCCGCCCGCGCGCCGCGACGGACGAGATGGCGACAGGATCTCTGCGGATTCCTGAGCCCGACGCATCGGCTAGCGCGCAGACGCCGCCGACGCCTAGCTCTGTCTCGCCGGGCTCGGACATCCTGCGCGTCGAGCCGAACGGCTCTGCATCAGTCGCCGGACGGGTCGCGCCGCATGCCGTCGAGGGCAAGCGCCCGGCCGATACGCGGGCGGTTGCCGGCGGGCATCGGACACCGACCTCACCTGATCTGCCGACTGGGAACAGCCACCCCGACCGCCGCGCCGCGGACGCCGACGAAGCGACACGGCATCCCCCGGGGCATGTCGCCTCGATGGCGGCTCCGCACCGGGATGTGGCGCCCCTCGGCGCCGTGACGTCGCCCGGCAAACCAACAGAGGCCCTGTCCGAGCCGGACGGTGCGACCGCGATCGGCTTGGGTACCTCCACAGGACAGGCCGCGTCGAAGCCTCGGGCCGAGAATGACGCCTCACCGAATCACGAAACGCCAATGCAGATCGAGGATCAGGCGAATCGCGCCGCCAGCCTTCCTCGCCCTGATGCCGATACTCCCCGGCCGGGCGTCACGACCGAACCAAGCCGAGCGGGCAACGACATCGCACCCAAGGCGGTTGAACCCGCACAGGATCCGAGCGCGGCAGCAACGGACAGCGCGTCGGGCGAACCTGATGCGGCCGGTCCCAAGGTGATCAGCGTCGAGCCCGCGGAGGGCGGTCGATGGCTCGTGACGGCGAAGGCGGCCGCGGGAACGAACCTGCGCCTCCACATGAACGACACGCTGATTGCCCCGGCCATTGTTGGCCGCGATGGGACGGTCACGTTCACCATCGACCACGGGGTGGCGCGGGGCAATGACAGGCTTCGGCTCGACCGCGTCGATCCTGCGACCGGCACGGTTCGCGACCGCGCCGAAATCCCGTTCACGGCCCTCGCCAACGATCACGACGGCGGGGGCTCTCCCGTTGCGCAACAGGTCGGGCCGCGCGTGGTTGCCGGATTGGGCGCCAACGATCGAGAGGCTCCCCGGGACATCGGTCGACGTGACGAGTCTGCGATGGTTTCGCCGCAGCCCCCGGAGACAGGCAGCCCTCACGCGCGCGGGCCGGCTGGGAGCGGCGCCGGGTCATCCGACGTCCATGGGCCCGGAATCGAGACCATCCGCATCGTGCGCGGCGACGACCTCTGGACGATCAGCCGGCGCACCTACGGCCAGGGGCGGCGCTACACCCTGATCTACGATGCCAACCGGAAGCGGATCCGGGATCCCGATCTCATTTGTCCAGGACAGATTTTCGTGTTGCCGAACGCGAACGGCGCGGCGGTGAGGACGAGCGAACGGGTGGACTGAAGTCTGGGCTCGCTCTGGTGTCTTAATGGTCCGACCGGCCACTGGGTCGGTGTTGGGGCAGGCTGTTACGGTCTTCCGCATCGCCCAGTCAGGGAGAATGCGTCGGGCTTCAGATCGGCAGCATCCGCACCGCAAATCGATGCCGACGCCGCGCTGAAGACGGCCGACTCCAGGCCCGCGATCAATCGATTTGAATGCAAAATACTCTTGAGCGATCGAAGCCAGTGGCAAGTTGACGCTGATCGTTGTTGCGCGCCTGTGCTTGGAGAACTGAAGTCAAGACGGGTTGTTTATGGGAGCCAACATAGAAGGATAAAGTCTTTGCGCCTGAAAATGCTTTCTGGTGCGGTCGTCCTGGCCGCCTTCGGTTTCGCCACCACGGTGGCCTCCGCGCAGGAAGGCAGTCCCTGCTCGGACGATATCGCCAAGTTGAAGCGGGACCTCGGAACACAGGTCGGCTTGGGGGCACCCGTCTCCCAGCCCGATGCCGGTCAACAGAAGGGGCCGAATGCGGGCTCGAATGGGCAGGTTGCCGACACGACTGGAACAACGTCCAAGTCGGCGGACGACTCGCAGAACGGTCGGATGACCCGGGAGGGCGGCGGATCGCCGGGTACGGTCGGCGGCGTCGCAGGCCCCGTGGCGGCCACGGCCGGGAAGGCGCAGGCCGACGCCGTGGCGAACGGTCAAGTGGCGACCTCGCCGGCCGACGTTCGGGCTCAGTCGGAGAACAAGCCGACCGCGGCCGCGCAGGCTGAACAGGGCGGTACCCCGTCTGCCTCGGCGAAACTGTTGACCGAGGACAAAATTTCGCAGGCCAAGACGGCGCTGCAGCGCGCGACCGACCTCAACGCTAAGGGCGACCAATCGTGCCGCGACGCGGTGCAGGAGGCTCGCAACCTGATGCCGCAGCAAACACGCTGACCGGACGCCGCCCCGCCTTCGCCATGCGCGAATGGCGGGGACGCCCCAGGCATGGGCGCGCGTGCAGAGTGCCGCCCTTGGCTTAGATCCGGGCGTCGTCGCCCACGTGGCTTCTCTTGGCGGAAGCCTCAAAATGAGGGCTACCCATGAACATATTCATGACGATCGTGTCATATGCCGTCGCCGCGGCCGCGCTCTGCACCCTCGCGGTGGTCGTGGTTCAATCCGCCGGTATGCTGGCCGGATCCTGAGCCCGTTTCCCGCCGGTGCCGCCGGATTGCACGGAAGATCGGCGTCCGACCGGGACCTCGCTGGCCTCCGCCCAGTGCGTGTGTCACGCAATGAAGCAACGATCCGCGGGCAATCGGACACGGG
The DNA here is from genome assembly GCF_038442355.1 of Methylobacterium guangdongense. Lineage (NCBI taxonomy): Bacteria > Pseudomonadati > Pseudomonadota > Alphaproteobacteria > Hyphomicrobiales > Methylobacteriaceae > Methylobacterium > Methylobacterium guangdongense. The sequence continues at coordinate 553,253 of NZ_JBBXMX010000003.1, read as the reverse complement.
GTGGTGGTTTCTCTATAGCCCCGGCTCTTACCTCCGGTGACAGTGTCCTAATGCCCTCGGGCATCTCGCAGGACAGCTTGAACCTGCGCGGCCGCGACGGCCAATGCGGGCTGCTCCGGGATGTTATCCGGATCGGTCTGTGCGAGGGCGCCGAGCCGGTAAGTGATCCTGTGCTCCACCGCCTCTAATAACGCGCGCGCCGGCTCCTCATCGATGCGCAGCAACGACTGCGCGAGATCGAGATAAGCACTCCGCAGGAGGCTGAACGCAAAGCGTGTCGCGGTTTCATCCGCGATCGGCGTCATGTCGGTCATCACGTGCTCCTGAACAAACACGCTCCCCATGTCGAAGATCTTATATCCGGTTCTCCAACAATTGTAAAACTGCTGGTAAACGGTTCAAAATTCGCATTAGCGAGCGCGAATGTTGACCTAAAGTTTCAACATATGACGAATGCCGCGCGAGATGGGCGATGATCGTCCGGGCCTGCGAGCGCGCTTCAGGTCGACGCGAAGGACCGCGACGGTCCTCACCGCCGCGCGCGATCCCCGAACACAATTTTTCTGATCGGGCCGCGAAGAGTTTTTCAGAGGCAACGCGGACCTATAATAGACTATCGTATCACCGCAGACGAGCTGCATGCCGCGATGCCGCATGTATTGATGCGATGCAATAGAATGGGACTGAAAAATTCATCTGGCCCCGACCCTGGACTCGTTCTGGCGGTGCGCAGTCGACGGGCAACGATGTCGGAGACGGTCCGTCTTGCAAACGGTGTTGCGATCGGAAGTCTGGAAGGATCACGGGCTCCATGAGGAAGAACAAGGTCATCTCGGCGCGGGAGGCGATCGCGCTGATCCGCGAGAACGACGTCGTCACCACCACGGGCTTCGTTCAGAGCTGCATTCCGGAGGCGCTCCACGCCGCTCTGGAGGCGCGCTTCGTGGAGACCGGCTCGCCCCGGGGCCTGACGCTGATCATGACGGCCGGCGCGGGCGACAGCAAAGGCCTCGGCACCGGCCGTCTGCACCATGACGGCCTCCTGTCCCGGGTGATCGCGGCCAATTTCGGCCGCATGCCGAAGGTCGCCAAGGCCGCGCAGGACAACCTGATCCGCGGTTACAACCTGCCCCAGGGCGTGATCTCGCAGCTCTATCGGGCCTGCGCGGCCGGCCAGCCCGGCCTGTTCTCGAAGGTGGGCCTCAAGACCTACGTCGATCCGCGCCACGGGGGCGCCAAGGTCAACGAGCTGACCACGGAGGACATCGTCAAGCTCGTCGAGGTCGATGGTGAGGAATGGCTGTTCTACACCGCCACCAAGATCGACGTGGCCTTCATCCGCGCGACCTCGGCGGATCCGTCCGGCAACCTCTCCTACGAGAAGGAGGCGCTGACCCTCGACTGTCTCGCCCAGGCCATGGCGGCCCGCAACAATGGCGGCATCGTCATCGCCCAGGTCGAGCGCATCGTCGATGACGGCTACCTGCTGCCCAAGGACGTGCGGGTGCCCGGCATCCTGGTCGATTGCGTGGTGGTCGCCGAGCCCGAGATGCACCGGATGAACTACGGCGTGATGCACGACGCCGCGCTCGCCGGCGAGATTCGCGTACCCGTCACCGGCATCAAGCGGATGGCGCTCAACGAGCGCAAGATCATCGCACGCCGCGCCGCGTTCGAGTTGCCGCCGAACGGCGTGGTCAATCTCGGCGTCGGCGCACCCGAGGGCATTTCGTCGGTGGCCAACGAGGAGAAGATCACCCCCTACATCACGCTCACCACGGAAGCCGGGGCGGTCGGCGGCGTGCTGGCGTCGGGCTCCAGCTTCGGCGCCGCCACCAACGCCGACTGCATCATCGACCAGAACCAGATGTTCGACTTCTACGACGGCGGCGGGCTCGACATGACCTGCCTCGGCATGGCCGAGTGCGATGCTGCCGGCAACGTCAATACCTCCCGATTCGGCGGCAAGCTGAACGGCTGCGGCGGCTTCATCAACATTTCGCAGAACGCCCGGACGGTCGTCTTCGCCGGGACCTTCACGGCCGGCGGCCTGGAGATTGCGGTCGACGACGGGCAGGTCCGGATCGTCAGCGAAGGCCGGGCGCGCAAGTTCGTCACGCAGGTCCAGCAGAACACTTTCTCGGGTCCCTACGCGGTCGAGCGCTCGCAGCCGGTCCTCTACGTCACCGAGCGCTGCGTGTTCCAGCTGACGTCGGAGGGGCTGGAACTGGTCGAGGTGGCGCCCGGCATCGACATCGAGCGGGACATCCTCGCACACATGGATTTCGCCCCCGTGGTGCGGAATCCCGTGCCGATGGATCCGCGCATCTTCCGCGACGAGCCGATGGAGCTGGCCTCGGATCTGCTCAACCTCGATCTGAAGTCCCGCGTCAGCTACGACGGCGAGCGCAACATCCTCTTCATCAACCTGGAAGGCTGGTACTGCCGGGTGAAGGGCGACATGGACGAGCTGCGCATGACCATCGTCGAGGCCTGCCGCAAGGCCGGTCAGCGGGTCAACGCCGTGATCAACCACGATGGCTTTCGGCTCAACGAGAACCTCGTCGATGATTACGCCGGCGTGCTCCAGTATCTGCAGGCGAACTACTACGCCACGACCACGCGCTACGCGACCAGCGCCTTCCTGCGCCTCAAGATGGAGGAGGCGCTGACGAAGCGCGGTGTCGCGCCCCACGTCTTCGAGCGGAAGGAGGAGGCCCAGGCCTTCCTGAGCAGCACCGAGGACAAGAAGGCGCGCAAGCGGATCTCGCCGGCGGTGGCGTCGGCAGCGTAGGGGCCGCGCGGCGGCGGATACGCGTGGGCGGCGGTCTGGTATACGGGGGCGCCGCCGCGCGTCCACAGGAGCCGCAAACCTGTACCGGTCCAATCATTCCTTCCCGTCGTGCGCCGGCGCCGGCGCCTCATGGGCCGGGCACGTCGCCGTCCTCGCGCATGCCGCCCTGATCGACGAGCTGGAGACCTTTCCGAAGCCCGGCCTCGTCAGCCCGATCGATTCGGGCAGCCACGACGATATGGACGCCGATACCCTGCGGCGCAGCGCGGCGTCGCTCCAACCGTTCTTCGCGCAGCTTGCTGAGGCCGGCGCAAACGGCGCCGCGATGGCGGAACTGCGCGCGATCGGGATCCGGGCCGAGGCCGCGATGATGCGGGCGACCGGCGGGATCAACGCGCATCGCGGCGCCATCTTCTCGCTGGGCCTGATCTGCGCGGCGGCGGGCGCGATCGGCAGCGGCCCGGTTTCCGCGGAATCGTACGCGGAGACGGTCGGAACACGCTGGGGTGCCGAGATCGCCCGCGCTCCGGCATCCCCCACGAGCCACGGCGGCCGGGCGGTCCGGCGTTACGGCGTCGGCGGCGCCAGCGCGCAGGCGGCGGCGGGCTTCCCGGCGCTCCGGGCGGTCGGATTGCCGGCCCTGCGGTTGGGTCAAGCCCGCGCCCCCGACGATCCGGAAGCTGCGCGTGTCGATTGCTTCTTCGCCCTGCTCGCCGTGATCGACGACACCAACCTCCTCCATCGTGGCGGCTCGGACGGGCTGGCAACCGCGCGGGGACAGGCGGCGGCCTTCCGGGAGGCTGGCGGCATCGCTGCGCCGGGCTGGCGCGATCACGCGATCGCGGTCCATCGGGCCTTCGTGGCGGCGCGGCTCAGCCCCGGTGGATGCGCCGATCTCCTCGCCGCGACGCTCCTGCTCGAGGCCCTCGGGGCAAGTCCGCATCGCTGAGGCTGCGGGCCGCTTCGGTCGCATTCCATCGCGGCTTGGCCATACCCAGATAGGGAGTCCCGCCAACCCCTGCTTCGGCCACACCGTGACCTTGATCCGGATCGCGCTCCTCGCGCTCGCAGCCCTCTTCGTCGTGCCCGTCGCGATCTCCGCCACACTCTACTGGCTGCGCGCCAGTGGCGATTGGCGGTTCGCCGACCGCTCCAGTGCGGGACTGCTCCGGCCCGCCGAGAACGAGCCGGTTGCGATCGTCCGCATCTTCTCCGCGCGCACGGTGAGCTGGCGCGGCATCGTGGCGACGCACAGCTGGATCGTCATCAAGGGACCCGGCGAGCGCGCCTATCGGCGCTTCGACTACACGGCCTGGGGGCAACCGATCTGGATCGACCGCTTCGTGCCCGACGGGCGGTGGTTCGGAAACCCACCCGAGACGGTGTTCGCGGCGGACGGCCCGGCGGCCGAGGCGATGCTGCCGCGGATCCGAAAGGCCGTGGCCGAGTACCGCTATGCCCGGCCCGGCGACTACGTAGTCTGGCCGGGGCCGAACTCGAACACCTTCGTGGCCGCCATCATGGCGGCGGTGCCGGAGATTCGCGCCAGCTTGCCGACCACCGCGATCGGCAAGGATTTTCCCTATGATGGCCGATGGATCGGCTGGACACCCTCGGGGACGGGCGTCCGGGTCAATCTTGGCGGCTATGCGGGACTGACGATCGGCTGGGTCGAGGGGATCGAGCTGAACCTGCTCGGCGGCGTCGCCGGGATCGACCTGCGCCGGCCCGGCATCAAGCTGCCGGCCCTGGGGCGGGTCGGCATCTAGGGTCGGTCACCGACCGCATCCCGCGCCGGAGCAGCCCTGTGTTGGTCCGCTCCCGGCTATGACCCCATCACTCACGGTGCGAGGTCGTGGACCGGCTCATTCACCGGGGCGGGATTGCTGTTCAGCACGGTGCTAGCGGTCGGGACCGGCTTCAGCACCGCCCGGTCGATCTGCGGCGGCGCGGGCAGTTCGAGTGCCGCGCTCGTGGCGGCCCATTCCTGCGCGACGCGATCCGGGTCGTCGTTGAGCTTCGTGCCGTAACTCGGAACGATCTCGCGAATCTTGGCCTGCCATTCCGGCGTGGCGACGTTCTTGGCGAACACCTTCTCCAGCACCTGCAGCATGATCGGCGCCGCCGTGGAGGCGCCCGGCGAGGCGCCGAGCAGGGCGGCGATGCTGCCGTCCTTCGCGTTGACGATCTCGGTGCCGAGCTTCAGCACGCCGCCCTTCTGCGGATCGCGCTTGATGATCTGCACGCGCTGACCCGCCTGCCAGAGGCGCCACTCCTCCTTCTTGGCCTTGGGGAAGTACTCGCGCAGGGCCGCGATGCGGTCATCGTCCGACAGCATGAGCTGCCCGGCGAGGTACTCGACCAGCGGAAACTCATCCATGCCGACCCGCATCATCGGCCAGATGTTGCTGGTCGTGGTGGAGCTGAGGAGGTCGAGGTACGAGCCCTCCTTCAGGAACTTGGTCGAGAAGGTCGCGAACGGTCCGAACAGGATCACGCGCTTGCCGCCGAGCATCCGCGTATCGAGGTGCGGCACCGACATCGGCGGCGAGCCGACCGACGCCTTGCCGTAGGCCTTCGCGAGGTGGAGCGTGGCGACGTCCGGGTTGTCGTTGATCAGGAACGAGCCGCCCACCGGGAAGCCGGCATAGTCGTCGCCCTCCGGGATGCCGGACTTCTGCAGCAGGTGCAGCGCGCCGCCGCCCGCGCCGATGAACACGAACTTCGCGTCGACGCTCTGCCGGGATCCGTCCTTGAGGTTCTTCGAGGTCACCCGCCAGGAACCGTCCGCGTTCTTGACGATGCTCTCGACCTCTGTCGACAGCCGCAGATTGAAGCTCGGCTGCTTCTGCAGGTGGGCGACGTATTGCCGGGTCACCTCGCCCCACTCGCAATCGGTGCCGAGGGGCGACCACGTGGCGGCGACCTTCTGCTTGGGGTCGCGCCCGTCCATCATCAGCGGCACCCACTTGCGCAGCTGCTCCGGATCCTCCGAATACTCCATGCCGGCGAACAGAGGGCTCGCCTTCAGCGCTTCCCAGCGCTTCTTCAGGTAGGCGATGTTGTCGTCACCCCAGACGAAGCTCATGTGCGGCGTGTGGTTGATGAAGGCGTGGGGGTTCGTCATCACGCCGGTCTTGACCTGATGGGCCAGGAACTGGCGCGTCACCTGGAACGCCTCGTTGATCTCCACCGCCTTGGCGATCTCGATCTTGCCGTTCTTCTCGGGAGTGTAGTTCAGCTCCGCGAGGGCCGAGTGACCCGTGCCGGCATTGTTCCAGCCGTTCGAGCTTTCCAGCGCGACCTGATCCAGGCGCTCCACCATCTGGATCGACCAAGAGGGTTCGAGTTCGTTCAGCCAGACGCCGAGCGTCGCACTCATGATGCCGCCGCCGATCAGCAGCACGTCGACCTTGCCGTCGGCGGCCAGCGCCAGCGACGTCGGCAGCGAAGCCGCTGCCAGCCCCACCGCGGCGGTCCCCAGGAGCTGCCGCCGGCTCAGAGGTGGCACCGCCTGCGGCTTCCGATGGGGGAAGGGCGCGGTTTCGTCGTCGGCACGCATGGGCAGATCCCGGTTGGAGGGCGGACGCGCTTGGCGAGCACATCCGCGAACTGGACACGGCAGGGTCGGCGACGGGGTGCTCCGCGCCAGCCTTTCGGATCGTTTCCTCAGGATCGTCGGGCCAAGCCTCGGCATCGCCCGAGACCGGCCTGTCGCGCGTTGCGCCCGGGCTCACGCGCCAGCAGGTTGACGCGTGAACCGGATCAATCGGGCTGGGCCGCTCATTTGTTCTTGCCCGCCGCAGAGACTGAACCGAGCGTCAAAGACGCGTACGGATCCGACTCGACCGGTCGCATGAGACCGGCGACCTTCGCGGGAGGAAGCGCTGGCCTGTTCGGCACAGTCGCTGATCGCCGCCCTCATAGAGGATGAAGCTTGGCAGGACAATCACCGAAATGGCGTCGGCGCTCGGTCGAGTCGTCCGGGTGTGTCCGCCGGCTCGGCCCGGGTGCCTCGCGGCTCCGAGATCTGGATCAATACGAACGGAGAACGGGCGACATTCCGCCTGTTCCTCCGTCGACCCTGAGTGTCCGGTATGGCCCGAGCCGAAGTCTCGCGTAACCCAGGTTCGACTATCGGACGCGCTTGAATCGGACGAGGCTGCGCGACAGGCGTCCGGCGCCCCAGTTCGGCATGACGCGCCACGGGGTCGTGACCTCGGCGTCATCGCCGTCGAGGCGAACGGTGCGCCGCTGCTCGGTGCCGACCCAATCCGGCGCCCAGGCCGTCTCGACCGACGTCACCCACTGGTCCCCCTCGATCCGGTAGCGCCCGATGTAGGCGACGAGGCTCTTCATCAGCGCGGCGCGTTCGGCTTCGTTGGTGGCCGGCGTCCGGTCGCTGCCCTCCAGGTTAAACGCGACCCAGCCGTCGCGGGTGAAAATGGCGCGCCCGCGGGGCGTGCTGCCCATCGCGTCGATCAGCTGGCCTGTCTCCTTGTCCTCGACCTTGTAGGACACGAGTTCCCAGGTCCCGACGATACGGTCGGCCAGCGAAGCGTCCGTCCGGTCGGTCTGGTCGTGGCTTTGCGCGTGGGCTCGCGGCACCGCAAAGGGCATCCCGAGCGGCGATGCGATGACGGCGAGCGCTGCCAGCGCGCGGCCCAGATGTGTGCGTGATCTCGTGGAACGCATGTCGTCGATCGCCCTGTCGCGTTGCGGGCGTCCAACCCAGCGCTCCCATCCGATTCTGGCAAGCCTAATGCGTGACCGGTGCGGCGCGCCCCTCGCCGTTCGGCGCAACCGACGACCCGTGCCGCCCCGGCATCAGCCGCCGTTGCGTGCCAAGCGCGTCCGGCCGCCATCCGCCATCGTGGGCAGCGGATCCTGCGAGCCGGTCACTACGACGAGGCGCTGGATTTCGCCCCGGAGATAGGCCTGCAGGAACCGATCATAGTCGCGGAACGAGACGCAGCCGTTCGAATCACCGCGCGGTCCCAACATGAAGGTGTGGGCCAGCAACCCGACACGGCCATAGACCGCCTCGCTGCCGCCCACCGGGGTCAGCCGGATGGCCCGGACGCCGTGGAACAGCTGTTCGCGCTCGGTCAGATCGTAGGTTCCGGGCGGCGTCGGCCCCCGCATCCGCACGTTGACCAAGCGCGGCTCGTCCAGACCCTCGCCGAGCCCCGAATGCGCTTCGAGGCGCTCGCCGCTGGGCAGCGTCACGGTCCGCGCCGTGATGTTGTACACGGCGACGCCCGATGTCGCGCTCGGCTCGCGCGATGGGGCGAGCGGGGGCGAGATGCGCCGCTGTGGCGCGACATCCAGAGGCTTGCTCTCCAGCGCCGCGTAGGCCAGCGCCGGGGCCGGCTGCTCGATGCCGAACAGCTTCTCCAGGAACGAGCGCTCGTCTGCCGGCGGCGCGCCGGGCTGCGTCGGGGGAACATCGCGCCGGGCGATGCGGCGCTCGGACCTTCGGGCGAGCGCCGTCGTACCCGAGCCCCGGAATTCAGGCGGGCGCGGAACCGGAAGCGGCACGATCATGGCCGTGCGCGGCGCCTCGCTGGCCCCGCCTTCAGGAAGCAGAGCCATATCCGGCAGCGAATCGACGGGCGCGAGCTGCATCCAGGCCCAGTGGGCCGGCGGATTGTCGGCGCGGTCGGCTGTTGCGGTTCCGCCAGCGTCCGCCTCGGTCAGGGACGTCTCGGTGCCCGATGCCGCGGCGGCTTCGGGCGCATCCGCCGGCTGGTTCGCGGCCTCCGGCATGGCGTGTTGAGCCGCCAGAGCGAGATGCGTGGGGGCCGGCTTCAGATCGCGATCCCGGATGGCCGACCCGACGAGGGCTACGGCCAGCGCGCCGGTCAACACCGTCAGCGGTGCAAGGCAGGCGCGCCGCGACCGCTTGAAGTCCTGACCGTCTGCCGGCACCGATTCGATCGCCATGAAGATGCCCATGCTCCGCGTCGGGCGGGGGCAGAAGCGCTGTTCGGCGCGATGCCGAAATCGCGCGACCGGCAGACCTGCTCCGCTCGGTGCGAAACAGCGGGGGCGAATAGGCTTTTCTGCGGCAAGTCCATGGTCGATCTGGGATCGATCGAGACCATTTTCGGGCTTGGAGATTTGGCTCCGTCAAGTGTTCGGCAGCAGTATGGCTTTCGATATCTGTGTTGATCGCCGCATTCGTCGCGGCGCATCACGGCCCTCGGACCGGCGATTGCAGGATCTCGGATGGCCCGGGATGGATCGGTCCGACCGGCTCATCCGCAGGCTTGCCAGCGCCCGAGTGTTGAACCAGGAGCCGGGATCGAGCCCCGTGCCCGAAGGCATGGGACTCTGCATGCTCCAGCGCCGAAGCGGGATCTGCCCGGCGCCGTATCCGCCCTAATCGTTGTCGATCTGCCGCCCGAGCAGCGCGATGGCGCGCTCGTAGACCGGGGCGGCATTCCAGCCCTGGATCGCGGCGAAGTTCGGCTCGCCGGGCTGGTAGCCCGCGCCGGCCCGCCAGCCATGCGCCTTGAGGAAGTTGGCGGTGGACGACAGGGCCGCACCGACATTGTTGAGATCGCCGGTGCCGTAGGTCAGCACGTTCTTCGGCAGGAACTGCGTGTGGCCGACCTCCCCGTGGGCGGCCCCACGGGTGCTCGGCGTCAGCAGGCCGCGATCGACCAGCGTCAGCGCCGCGTAGAGCTGGTCCGTGAAGTACTCGGAGCGGCGGCAATCGTAGGCGAGGGTCGCCACGGCCGAGAGGGTGTTGACGTTGCCGCGCACCGCGCCGAACCCGGTCTCCATGCCCCAAATCGCCAGGAGCGGCCCCGGCGGCACGCCGTATCGCTGCTCGATCGAGTCGAACAGGGCCGCGTTCTGCCGCTTCAGCACACGGCCCCGGGAGACGATCGCCGGGCCGCCGCGCTTGGCCAGAAACTGGTCCAGCGACAGCTTGAAGCTGTGCTGACCACGGTCTGCCGAGATCGTGGCGGTCGAATACGTGGTGTTCTGCAGGGCCGCGAGGCTCGCCGCGCTGGCCCGGCCGCGCGCCTCTTGCGCAAAGTCCCGCTTCCACGCCTCGAAGCCGGCGGCGGTGTTGCCGCATTGCGCGGCGCTCGCCTGTCCGGCGCTCAAGGCAAGCCCGGCGATTGCCGCCATCGCGAAGGTCTGACGCCGCATCATGTCGATCACGCGAAACACTCCTTGGGCGCTTCAGCGCGCCTCATCCGCCCGGCGATACCCCGCGTTATCTCGGCGATATCACGGCGAGAAGATGTCGAAGACGCGAACTCCGGGATCCAACCTTCACATCCTTGCGGTTTCGCTAAACAACCGTTGCGTCTCGATGCCGGTCCGTTGGCCCCGCCCGTGATCCGCCGAGCGCCGCCGAATGGCCGTTCGGTCGGCCAGCTATCCCTTTGCCGGCAAGATCATCGCGCGATGCCTGGGTCATCAATGCAGTGTCTCGGGCCAAGGACGCCCTGACAAATTGATTTGCCGACGAAAATCGTTGGTCCGGTAGGGTTTTTCGAGCCGTCACAACGCTGTCAAACGACAGTCATAGCTTTGCCGGCGGAAAAAGGTCTCTGGAGAAGCGGCGTGGGGCTCATGACGAACCGGGCAGAACAATGCCCACCATCGTTCCGCGTCTCCTGATTCGCATCCAGCGTACCGCGATGTCGGCGATCCCAAGGATGGCGCACCGTTCGCCCGGGGCGTGCAGGCGCGAAGCCGCCGCGGACCCGGGAGCGACGGGCCCTGCGAATGCGCGGGCTGGCCTGATGCCGGACGCGTTCCGGCCGGGCAGCCCCTGACGGGCGCAGAGGCCACGACCCTTCGACGTTCCCACACCCGCCTTCGACTTGGCAGACAGCGAGACTGAACACCCATGGCTATCGGAATGCACGGCACCGGCTCATCGCGCGCAGGCGCACTCGGCCCCGATCTCGATCGCGACGGTGTCGCCAAGGCCTATGGGCGCTGGGCGCCGGTGTACGATCTGGTCTTCGGGCCGGTCTTCGCGCAGGGGCGAACCCTGGCGGCGGCCGCGGCGGAGCGGATCGGGGGTCGCATCCTCGAAGTCGGCGTCGGGACAGGCCTGTCCCTTCCGGCCTATCGGCGGGCGGCCAGCATCGTGGGCATCGATATTTCGGCGCCGATGCTCGAGAAGGCGCGCCAGCGCGTGGCGCGGCTTGGCCTGCGCAACGTCGAGCGCCTCGCCGTGATGGATGCCGAGCATCTCGACTTTCCCGACGCGTCGTTCGACGTGATCGTCGCGCAGTACGTGGTGACGGCGGTGCCGAACCCGGAAGCCGCGCTGGACGAGTTCGCCCGCGTTCTCCGCCCCGGCGGCGAGATCGTCATCACCACCCGCATCGGCGCCGAGGACGGCCTGCGCCGTACCGTCGAGCATGCCCTTGCGCCGATCACGAGCCGACTCGGCTGGCGGACCGAATTCGCCTGGAACCGCTACACCAGCTGGGCGGCCGGCGCTCCGGTCGAGATCGTCGAGCGCCGGGCGCTCCCGCCGCTCGGTCACTTTTCCCTCGTCCGGCTGCGCAAGCACGACGCCTGAGAGTCCGCGACGTCACCCCCGACCCACCACATTTCGACGAGGACGCACACCATGGCGAGCTTTCTGGAAGCTCTGCGCATCCAGCGCTGGGATGATCACCGGTACTACCACCACAATCGCGTCAACCAGAGCTTGCACGTCGTCAGTGCGATCAGCTTCCTGGTTGCCTACGCCCTGGCGTTCAAGGATCCGGCGACGGCCGCGCTGATCGGCTGGCTCATCGCCATGACGTCCCGGCAGGCCGGCCACCTCTTCTTCGAGCCGAAGGGCTACGACCACGTCAACGATGCCAGCCATGAGCACAAGGAAGAGATCAAGGTCGGCTACAACCTGCAGCGCAAGATCGTCCTGCTGGCGATCTGGGCCCTGTCGCCGCTGCCGCTCTACTTCGATCCCACCCTGTTCGGCCTGCTGTCACCGCACCAGACCACGGCGGACCTGATCCGCAACGTGGGCTGGATCTGGCTGTGGCTGGCCCTGGGGGGGCTGCTGTTCCGGATGGTCCAGCTGTTCTTCCAGCGCGACGTGCAGACCGGCATCGTCTGGGCCGCCAAGATCCTCACGGACCCGTTCCACGACATCAAGCTCTACCACAAGGCGCCGCTGGCGTTGCTGCACGGCGAGCTGGTCGAGGAGCACGAGCCGCACGAGCGCGGCGCCTGACACCCAACAGGTGCCAGGGGGACCGCCCGGCGCTGTGATCTGAACGGTCGGGATCCCAAAGGGCTTCGGCCCTTTGGCGGGGTATCGGGGCGGCGCCCCGATACCGGGCTTTGCCCGAACCCATCAAGGCTCCGCCCGGAACCCGCAAAAGGTCGCGACCTATCGAAACCGCTACTCCGGGGCGCGCAACCCGAGCCGGGCGCCGAACTTGCCCAAACGCACGGCCGCCACCTCCCGCAGGATCGAGCGGCGGATCGCCTTGTCGCTCGGTGCCGTCACATCCCACCAGCCATCGGCCCGCATGGTCTCGGCCGCCGCCACGAACCGCGCCGCCACGGCCTCGAAGGCCGCGTCGTCGTAGGCGAGGCTGAAGATCAGGCGGCCGGTCCCGACCCAGGACAGGGCCAGCCCCTCCGCGCGCAGGTAGAATTGCAGCATCCAGTTGTAGCGCGACGGCTTGGTGTACAGGACCGTCCAGACCGTCGACATGTTGGCCACGCGCACCGGCAGGTCGGCCTCCGCCAGCAGGGCGTTGAGCCGGGCCGCGCGCCGGTCCCAGGTCGCGTCGAGGTCGGCGTAGAGGGCGGCGACCTCCGGCGTGTCGAGTCGGTCGAGGAACGCGCCCATGGCACCCATCACGTAGGGGTGCGCGTTGAAGGTCCCGCGGGCGAAGCAGATGTCGACCGGGCGGTCGTCCCGATAACGCCGCATCAGATCGGCGCGCCCGCACAGGACGCCGACCGGGAGGCCCCCGCCCAGCGTCTTGCCGTAGGTGACCATGTCGGCCTGGAGGCCGAAGTAGTCCTGCGCGCCCCTGCGGGCGAGGCGGAAGCCGAGGAAGACCTCGTCGAGGATCAGCACGATGCCCCGCTCGGTGCAGACCGCACGCAGGTCTGCGAGCCATTTCGTGTAGGCGGCCCGGTCGAAGGCGGCCTTGCGCGCGCTGTCGACCAGGGCGGAGTCGGACGGCGCCCCGGCGTTGGGGTGCATGGCCTGCAGCGGGTTGACCAGCACACAGGCCACGTCCCGGCGGCGCGCGAGGACGCGCAGCGTCCGCGCCGACATGTCGGCCAGGGTGAGCGTGTCGCGGGTCGGCACCGGGTTGCCGATGCCGGGCTGCACCGCGCCCCACCAGCCGTGATAGGCCCCGCAGAAGCGCACGATCCGGCGGCGGCCGGTGTGGTAGCGGGCGAGCCGCACCGCCTGCATCACCGCCTCGGTCCCGGACATGTGGAACGAGACTTCGTCGAGGCCGGACAGCGCCTTGAGGCGCGCGACATTGCCGGTGACCACCGGGTGCAGCGGGCCGAGCACGGGCCCGAGGGCGGAAACGCGGGCGGTCCCCTCCTCCAGGCAGGACCTGTAGAAGTCGACGCCGAACAGGTTCACCCCGTAGGAGCCGGCAAGGTCGTAGAAGACGTTGCCGTCGAGATCCGTGAGCGTCACGCCCTCGGAGGCGGCCGCAAAGGCACCGGTCCCGAGATGCGCGCGGACATGCTGCGCGTACTGGAACGGCACCCGGTAGAGACCGGTGAACTGCAGGTCCGACAGGCCGTCGCGCACCGCCTCGGTCTCCGCGCGGGTGCGGGCGAAGCGCGTCCGGAACGCCTCGGAGAGCCGGGCGAAGCCGTTCTCGCGCCGGGCGGCCACGACCTCGTCGGGATCGTCCGAGCGGAAGAAGGCGCGCTCGGAATACGCGTAGTGCGGGATCAGCCCGGCGACGCGTCGCGCCATCCGGGCATGGCCGGTGAGCGAGGGATGTTTCGCCCGGGACAATCGCAGGCGCTGCGCGGCCCGCGGCAGGGCGAGGACCGCGGCGGCGGTCGTGGCGGACAGGGTGACGAGGAGTGCGGACATCGCTCCGCCCCCTATCGGAGGCACTTCACGGCATGATGACGATTGTTGGAGCGCCGCTGCGGCGGGTCCTGGCCCGGGTCGGCGCCCAGGAGGATCTGAACTTCCTCCTCACGAACCGCCTGCCGCGCCGGCTCGCCACGCGGTTCATGGGCTGGTTCAGCCGGATCGAGCAGCCCCTCGTCCGCGACGTCTCGATCGCCACGTGGCGCCTGTTCTGCGACGTCGACCTCAGCGACGCCCGCGACGCCGGCTTCCCGAGCCTCCACGCCGCCTTCATCCGGGCGCTCAGGCCCGGCGCGCGGCCGATCGCGGCCGATCCCACGATCCTGACCAGCCCCAGCGACGCGATCCTCGGGGCCCATGGGCGCATCGAGGCGGGGCGCCTGTTCCAGATCAAGGGCCTGTCCTATCGGCTCGCCGACCTGCTGGGGGACGACGCGGATCTGGCACGCGCGCACGAGGGCGGTTCCTACGCGACGCTCCGGCTCACCGCCGGGATGTACCATCGCTTCCACGCACCCCACGACCTGCAGGTCGAGTCGGTGCGGCACATCTGGGGCGATACCTGGAACGTGAACCCGATCGCGCTGAAGCGCGTCGAGGGTCTGTTCTGCCGGAACGAGCGGGCCGTCCTGCGCCTGCGGCTCGCCACGGGTGGCCATGCGGTCTCGCTGGTCCCGGTGGCGGCGATCCTGGTGGCGGGCCTGCGCCTGGGATTCCTGCCGGAGGGAACGGCGCTCCGGCGTACGAACGGCCGCCGCCTGCCTTGCTCAGCCCACCTCAGGAAGGGCGACGAGATGGGCTGGTTCGAGCACGGCTCGACCATCGTGGTGCTGACGCCGCCCGGCTTCGCCCTGTGCCCGACCCTGCGGGAAGGCGCGCGGCTGCGCATGGGCGAGCCTCTGATGTATCTGCCCGGTGCGCCCGAACCGCATAGCCGCTGAGGCCCGATTCGAGAACCAAGGGGTCCGCACGGTGGCACGGTCATTCGAGACCGTTGCGGTCTGCGCACCGGACCGGCAGGTCAGCCGTTCCAGGACCTGCCGGGCGGGCTTTCGCCGCGGCGCGAAGTTTGGCATTCTGGCTCCGTGAACCTCTGGCTCGCCCTCCGGCGCCTGTTGCCGCTCCTCGCGGTCCTCAGCCTCGCCCTGACGCCGGTGACCGCCCCCGCGGCCACGGCCGGCATGCATGCGTCGATGTCCCATGGGCCTCGGGCGGCGGCCATGGGCGCCCATGGCATGGCCGGGATGGCGCATGAATCCATGGGTCACCACGGGGCTGTCGCGCCCGACAGAGCCGGCCTGGACATGGACGACATGCCCTGCTGCCCGAAGGCGGACTTCGCCAAGCCGGATGCCGCAAAACCGGACTGCGCCAAGGGCTGCCCGCTGATGGCGTTGTGCCTGGGGAGCCTGACCTCCCTGCCGCCGGCCGCGCTCCCGATCCCGACGCCCGTCGGGGGGCGTGCGCGCGTGGCCTGGCCGGACCCGGCCTCCCTGTCCAGCGTGTCCGGGGCCCCGTTACCCGAGCCACCCCGAGCCTGAACCCGGTGCCGCCGGCGCTAGCGCCGGCACGATGACGCGCGTCCGCGCGCCATCGCCCATCGCGTTCAGGAGACCAAACCCGTGATCAAGAATCCCTTCGCGCGCGCCGTGCCGGCCGCGCTGCTTTGCGCCGTCGCGTCGGTGTCGGCGATGACCCTGCCCGCCCGGGCCGACATCAAGGACTATCAGTTCCAGCTCCTGCAGCAGGAGGCGAAGGTCGGCGAGGCCGTCGTCGCCGTGCGCCTCGTCGACAGCCGGACCGGCAAGCCCGTGCCCGACGCCGTGATCTTCGCCAAGCGGCTCGACATGGCCCCCGACAGCATGCAGGAGATGGTCACCCGGATCGAGCAACTCCCCTCCACCGAGCCCGGCATCTACCGCTTCAAGGCGAAGCTCTCGATGGCCGGCGGATGGCGGCTCTCGCTCGGGGCGAAGGTCCAGGGCGAGACCGGCACGGTCGAGGACAAGCTGGTCTTCCAAGCCGTCAAATGAGCCGGGCGGCATGGCTTGTCGGAACCCTGGCCGCGTTCGCGGCCGGGGTCACCGGCTATACGGCGGGGCACGCCGACAACCCCGTGCCGGCGCTCGTGGAGCGGGCCCGGTCCGCGTTCGGCACCGCTGTGCCCGACCGCGTGCGGGCGCGGTTCACCGGCTGGTTTCCCGATGCCCCGACCCGTGCAGGCTCGCCCGTGCAGCCGACCGGGCCCGTGATCTACTACCGGGATCCCGACGGGAAGCCGATTTACTCGGCATCGCAGATGGCGACCGAGGATGGGCGCCCATTCCAGCCGGTGCACGCAGGCGAGGACGTGAGCTTCGGCAGCGCCGATGCAGACAAGCCCACGTCCTCCGGTATGGCGGGTCAGGACACGCCGCAGGGTGAGGCCGCCAAGTCCGCCGGCGCCCGCCGGCTGCTCTACTTCCGCAACCCGATGGGGCTGCCCGACACCTCGCCGGTGCCCAAGAAGGACTCGATGGGGATGGATTACATCCCCGTCTACGCGGACGAGGATGCGGGCGGGTCCGCCGTCACCCTCTCGCCCGACAAGGTCCAGCGCACCGGCGTGCGGACCGAACGCGTCGCGCGGCACGTGGTGGCGCAGCCGGTGCGGGTGCCCGGAACCCTGGCGCTCGACGAGCGGCGCGTCACCATCGTGGCGACCCGCTCGGATGCCTACGTCGATCACGTCGAGAACGTCACCACAGGGGACCGGGTCCGCAGGGGCCAGCCCCTGGTCCATGTGTATTCGCCCGAGATCAACGCCGCCGCCGCCCAGCTCATCGCCAACCCGGGCTTCGACGGTGCCCGACGGCGCCTGCAGAACCTGAACGTCTCCGAGGCCGTCATCGACGAGATGGAGCGCACCCGGAAGGTGCCGATGGCTATCACGTGGTCCTCCCCGCGCGACGGCCTCGTCCTGCAGCGGAACGCCATCGAGGGCATGAAGGCCGCCGCCGGCGACACCCTGTTCCGCATCGGCGACATCGCCACGATGTGGGTGCTGGCCGACGTGCCCGAGCGCGACCTCGCCGGGGTGCGGGTCGGGCAGGCCGTCACCGTGCGGCTGCGATCGGCGCCGGGTCGGACCTTTTCGGGCAAGGTGGCGGTCATCTATCCGCAGGTGAACCCCGAGACGCGGACCACGCGGATTCGCATCGAGCTGCCGAATTCAGACGGCACGCTCCTGCCCGACATGTACGCCGACGTGGAGATCAACACCGGCGACGCGACCGCGGTGGTGGCCGTCCCGGATGACGCCGTGATCGACACGGGCGAGCGGCAGATCGTGCTGCTCGACCGCGGCGAAGGCCGCTTCGAGCCGAAGGCCGTGACGGTCGGGGTCCGGGGCGCCGGCTACACCGAGATCCGAGACGGCGTCTCGGTCGGCGACCGGGTGGTCACGGCGGCCAATTTCCTGATCGATGCCGAGAGCAACCTGAAGGCGGCGCTCCAGTCCCTGGCCGCACCGAAGGTCGACCGGCAGGCCGCGAATGCAGGGGGGACGCCATGATCGCGCGCCTCATCGGCTGGTCGGCCCGCAATCTCGTCCTCGTGCTGATCGGGACGGTCTTCGCCGTGGCGGCCGGGGTTCTGGCGCTGCGTACCCTGCCCCTGGACGCCATCCCCGACCTCTCGGACGTGCAGGCCATCGTCTACACCGAGTATCCGGGGCAGGCCCCCCAGGTGGTCGAGGATCAGGTCACCTACCCGCTCACCACCGCCATGCTGACGGTGCCGAAGGCCAAGGTGGTCCGCGGCTTCTCGTTCTTCGGCGTGTCTTTCGTCTACGTGATCTTCGAGGACGGCACCGACCCCTATTGGGGCCGCTCGCGGGTGCTCGAATACCTGAACGGCGTGGCCAGCCGTTTGCCGGCCGGGGTCACGCCGACGCTCGGCCCCGACGCCACCGGCGTGGGCTGGGTCTATCAATACGTCGTGGTGGCGAAGGAGCGGACGCTCGCCGAGCTGCGCTCCCTGCAGGACTGGGTCATCCGCTTCGGGGCGTCGCGCGCCGAGGGTGTCGCCGAAGTCGCGAGCATCGGCGGCTTCGTGAAGCAGTACAACGTGGTGGTCGATCCGAACCGGCTCCGCGCCCAGGGCATCTCCCTCGACAGGCTGCGCGACGCGATCCGGGCCAGCAACGCCGATGTCGGCGGGCGCACCGTCGAGCTGTCCGAATTCGAGTTCATGGTCCGGGGCCGCGGCTACCTGAAGAACATCGCCGATATCGAGACTATCGTGCTGAAGACCTCCGGTGGTGCGCCGCTGCGCGTGCGCGACGTCGCGCGGGTCGAACTCGGTCCGGACGAGCGGCGCGGCATCGCCGAGATGAATGGCGACGGCGAGGTGGCGGGCGGGATCGTCCTGCAGCGCTACGGTGCCAACGCCCTCTCGGTCATCGAGGGCGTGAAGGCGAAGCTCGCCGAGGTCGCCCGGAGCTTGCCGGCCGGGACGGAGATCCTGCCGGTCTATGATCGCTCACAGCTGATCGATGCCGCCATCGACACCTTGCGGCATACGCTGGTCGAGGAGAGCATCGTCGTCTCCCTCGTCTGCGTCGTCTTCCTGCTCCACGTCCGGAGCGCGCTGGTGGCCATCCTGATGCTGCCGGTCGGCATCCTAGTGGCGCTCGCCGGCATGAAGGCGCTCGGACTGGGGGCCAACATCATGAGCCTCGGCGGCATCGCCATCGCGGTCGGCGCCATGATCGATGCCGCCATCGTCATGATCGAGAATGCCCACAAGCACCTGGAGCGGGCGCCGCCGGGGACGCCGCGGATCGAGATCCTGATCCGGGCGGCGTCCGAAGTGGGGCCCTCCCTGTTCTTCTCGCTCCTGATCATCACGGTGAGCTTCCTGCCGATCTTCACCCTGGAGAGCCAGGAGGGCCGGCTGTTCGGGCCCCTCGCCTACACCAAGACCTTCGCGATGGCGGCCGCCGCGCTCCTGTCGGTGACCCTTGTCCCGGCGCTCATGGTGCTGTTCGTGCGCGGACGGATTATCCCGGAGCACCGCAACCCGCTGAACCGGCTGCTGATCGGGCTGTACCGGCCGCTGATTGCGGGCGTGCTGCGCGCCCGGGTGCTCACCATCCTGCTCGCCGTGGGCGTGCTGGCGGCGACCGCTTGGCCGGCGCGGCAGCTCGGCTCGGAGTTCATGCCCGATCTCGACGAGGGCAGCCTGCTCTACATGCCGACGACCCTGCCGGCCCTCTCGGTGACGAAGGCCGGCGAACTCCTCGCCACCCAGGACCGGATCATCAAGAGCTTCCCCGAGGTGGCCTCGGTCTACGGCAAGGCCGGGCGTGCCGGCACGGCGACGGATCCCGCCCCCATGGAGATGTTCGAGACGGTCATCGCCCTGAAGCCGAAATCCGAATGGCGGCCGGGCATCACCCTCGCCGGCCTCAAGGCCGAGATGGACGCCGCGCTGCAATTCCCGGGCGTCTCGAACGCCTGGACCCAGCCGATCCGCGCCCGCATCGACATGCTCTCGACGGGCATCCGCACGCCGGTCGGCGTGAAGGTGCTGGGCACCGACCTGAAGGCCATGGAGGGCGTCGCCCGGCAGGTCGAGGCTGTCGTCCGGACCGTGCCGGGCACGTCGAGCGCCTATGCCGAGCGCGTGATGGGCGGCTACTTCCTCGACATCACGCCCGATCGCGACGCGCTCGGGCGCTACGGCCTGACGGTGGGCGACGTGCAGGCCGTCATCGCGACGGCCCTCGGCGGACAGGCCGTGACGAACACGGTCGAGGGGCGGGAGCGCTACACCGTCAACGTCCGCTATCCGCGCGCCTTCCGCTCGGACCCGGGCGCCATCGCCGACGCGGTTCAGGTGCCGCTGCCCGCGGGCGGCACGGTGCCGCTGCGCGAGGTGGCGACGGTCGCGCTGACCCGGGGGCCGACCTCGATCCGCACCGAGAACGGGCAACTCGCGGTCTACCTCTTCGTCGACATCGCCGGACGGGACCTGGGCGGATACGTCACCGATGCGCGTAAGGCGGTGGCGGACGCCGTGCGGTTGCCGGAGGGCACCACGCTGCAATGGAGCGGGCAGTACGAATACCTCGAACGGGCCGAGGCGCGCCTGCGGATCGTGGTGCCGCTGACGCTGCTCGTCGTCTTCCTGCTCCTGTACCTGAACTTCCGGCGCCTGACCGAGACGCTGATCGTGATGCTGTCGCTGCCCTTCGCCCTGGTCGGCGGGGTGTGGCTGCTCTGGGGGATGGGCTTCAACCTGTCGGTCGCGGTGGCGGTGGGCTTCATCGCGCTGGCCGGCGTCGCCGCGGAGACCGGCGTGATCATGCTGGTCTACCTCGACCATGCCTGGGACGAAGTCCGGGCCGCGTGCGGACGCGAGGACCGTGCCCCGACGCGGGATGACCTGCGCCGCGCCATCATGGTCGGCGCGGTCGAGCGGGTGCGCCCGAAGATGATGACGGTGGTCGCCATCATGGCCGGCCTTGTCCCGATCCTCTGGAGCACGGGCGCGGGCTCCGAGGTCATGCAGCGCATCGCCGTGCCGATGATCGGCGGCATGGTCTCCTCCTCCGCGCTCACCCTGGTGGTGATCCCCGCCGTCTACGCGCTTGTGAAGGGCTGGGGGCTGCCGCCGGGCAACCGAGACGGCGTGATGACCGTCGACGAGCCAACGCACCAACGGGCCGCCGCCTAGCGATGCCCCCGACCCCCCTCAACAAGGAGCCGTTCATGTCGTCAGCCGTCCGCAAGGCCACCCTGTATCGGATGGTCACCCCCGAACACACCTGCCCCTATGGCCTGAAAGCCAAGGATCTCCTCGAACGCCAGGGCTTCGAGGTCGAGGATCACCTCCTGACCGACCGGGCGGAGACCGACCGCTTCAAGGCCGAGCATCAGGTCAAGTCGACGCCGCAGACCTTCATCAACGGCGAGCGCGTCGGCGGCTTCGACGATCTGCAGCGCCATTTCGGCAAGGCCGCCAACGACCCGAACGCCACCACCTACACGCCAGTCATCGCGGTGTTCTCGATGACGGCGCTGATGGCGCTGGCGGCGAGTTACGCCGTGTACGGCACGCCGCTGACGATGCGCGCGGCCGAGTGGTTCATCGCCTTCAGCATGTGCGTGCTCGCCCTGCTGAAGCTGCAGGATGTCGAGAGCTTCTCGTCGATGTTCCTGGGCTACGACCTGCTCGGCCGCCGCTGGGTTCGCTACGCCTACGCCTACCCGTTCCTGGAGGGCATCGCCGGCGTCCTGATGGTGGCGGGCGCCCTGAACTGGATCTCCATTCCCGTGGCGCTGTTCATCGGCACGATCGGAGCCGTCTCGGTGTTCAAGGCGGTCTACGTCGACAAGCGCGACATCAAGTGCGCCTGCGTCGGCGGAGCGAGCAAGGTGCCGCTCGGCTTCGTCTCGCTGACCGAGAACGTGATGATGGTCGCCATGGCCGTCTGGATGCTGGCGGTACACCATTGAGCGCAGCCTTCGCCGCCCCGGGCTGGCTCCATGCCCTCGCCATCGCGTCCCTCCTGCTGGGGGCCCCCTGCGCGCTGCTGCTCTCGGTGCAGGTGATCCGGCACCCGCAGCACATGACGGTGATGAACGTCGTCTGGCCGGTCTGCGCCCTGTTTGGCACGCTGGCCGTGGTCTGGGCGTACTTCCGCTTCGGGCGACTCGCCACGATGGAGGCCCACCACCGCGCGATGGAGCGGAGCGAGAAGCCCCCGAACATGACCCGGACACCGTTCCCGGTGGCAGTCGGGACCGGGGCACTGCACTGCGGCAGCGGCTGCATGCTGGGCGACGTCGTTGCCGAGTGGCTCGCCTTTCTGGTGCCTGCGGTGGCGGTCTGGTTCGGCTGGCACTCTTTGTTCGACGAGAAGATGTACGCTGTCTGGGGGCTGAATTTCGTCTGTGCCTTCGCCCTCGGCATCGTCTTCCAGTACTACGCCATCGTGCCGATGCGCGGCCTCTCGCCCGGCAGAGGGCTGATCGCCGCCATCAAGGCCGACACGCTGTCGCTGATCGCCTGGCAGGTCGGCATGTACGGTTTCATGGCCTTCGCCCAGTTCAGTCTGTTTCCGCATCTCGCGGGGCGGCAGGCGCCGGTGAATGTCGTGGAGTTCTGGGCCGCCATGCAGATCGCGATGATCGCGGGGTTTCTGACCAGCTACCCAGTGAACTGGTGGCTCGTCCGCTCCGGCATCAAGGAACGCATGTGATCGACATCGACGAGTGTAGCCAATCCTGCGCCTGCGCCCGGCCGTTACGTCGTGTGCTCGATAGTCCTCCGTAGGTGCGTACCGAATGCGGTGAGCGCGGATCCATGGAAAGGCGCGATGTCGATTAAACTTCTTCATTGTGCTCTCAGTCGAACCGATCAAGTCGCTGAGGCAGTTGCTTGCGCAGCTTCGGCAGCGTGTTGCAGCCATGGCCCAGACACCATCATCGTAATTACGAGGCGAACCCGACGGTAGCCGTCGTCCCCCCGTGAGACCACGACCATTTCGGCTCTCGTCCTCTCCCGTCTCCGCGCCGGCGTCGTCGCCAGCCCGCCGCCGCCTCTGCCGAGGTATGGCGTCGCGACGCTGGTGGTCCTGGCCGTCGCGGCGCTGCGCTTCGCGCTGTTTGCCGACTTCGCCCCGTGGTTCCTGTTCACCCCCGCCATCGTGGTGGTGACGCTGCTCGGGGGCGGGGCCGGGCTGTGGGCCACGCTGCTCTCGTGCATCTGCGCGGCCTACGTGCTCCTGGACAGCACGGCGTTCGGCATCCTCTCGCCGATAGAATGGGCGGCCTCCACGATCTACGCCGCAACGGCCGCCGGCCTCGTCGGGCTCGTGGTCGCCCTCCAAAAAGCGTTCCTGGCCACCGATGCCGCGCAGGACGAGCTGCGGCGCGCCGCGACGTCCGCAGCCAAACGCGAGGCGTTCCTGACGAGCGTTTTGTCCAGCTCGACGGACTGCATCAAGGTTCTCGACCTCGACGGCAAGCTGACCTTCATGAGCGAAGGCGGACAACGCGTAATGGAAATCAGCGACTTCAACGCGATCTCCGGATGCCTGTGGCCCGATTTCTGGACGGGCAACGGCCACGCAGAGGCCGTGGCGGCGGTCGAGGGCGCCCGCGAGGGGCGCTCGGCCAGCTTCGTGGGACGTGCCAGCACCATGCGGGGCACGCCCAGATGGTGGCATGTTGCGATCAGTCCGATCCGGGGCCTGGACGGCAAGCCCGACCGGATCCTGTCCGTCTCGCGCGACATCACGGCGCTGCGATAGAGCGAGGAGGAGCGCGACCGCTTCGTGCGCTTGGCCGAGAACAGCACCGACTTCATCGCCATGGCGCATGTCGACGGCCGGATCTTCTACATGAACGATGCCGCCCGGGACTTGGTGGGGCTGGGCAAATTCGACATCGCCAACCTCGCCATGGCGGACTTCTTTCCGCCGGAGACTGCGGCGCGGGTGGTCAACGAGATCCTGCCCGCGGTGGGGCGGGACGGCCACTGGGCGGGCGAGTTGACCGTCCGCCATTTCGACACGGGGGCCTTGATCCCGGTGCTCTTCACGGCCTTCCCCGTCACCGACCCGGATGGCAACACCCTCGGCTACGGAACCGTCACGCGCGACTTCCGCGCTCGCAAACGGGCCGAGGACGACCTGCGGTTATTGAACGGCGAGTTGGCCCACCGGTTGAAGAACGTGCTGGCGGTAGTCCAGTCCATCGCCCTGCAGACCCTGCGCAGCGCCACCGATCTGCGGTCCGCGAGTGAGAACCTGTCCGCGCGCTTGGTCGCGCTGGGGGCGGCCACCGACGTTCTGACCGGGGCCTCGTGGCGCTGTGCCGACCTGCGCACCCTCGCGGAGCATGCCCTGGCGCCCCACGGGGAACTCGGCACGCGCATCACCCTCGACGGTCCCGCCGTCACCCTGCAGCCACAGGTGGCGGTCGCCCTCCACGAGCTCGCGACGAACGCTGCCAAATACGGCGCCCTCTCGAAGGATCCCGGCCGTGTCCGCGTGGCGTGGCAGGTCGACGGAACGGGGCCGGACGCTCGCTTCCGTCTCACGTGGCGTGAGCAGGGTGGGCCGCCCCTGTCGATGCCGACTCGGCGCGGCTTCGGCTCGACCCTGATCGAACGCTCGCTGCGCTCCTATTTCGGTGGCACGGCGGAGACCGAATTCCCGCCGGACGGCTTGCGGTTTACGCTGGACGCCCCTCTGGGCGATGCGGCTTTCCAGGGTGGGACTGCGTAGCGGTGGGTCAGAGCACGCCGATCGGTGAGAAGACGGTCCTCGTGGTCGAGGACGAGGCGCTCCTGCGCTTCGACATCGTCGATTTCTTCGCGGAACGGGGCTGGCGCGTCTTCGAGGCCGGCAACGCGGAGGAGGCGATCGCCCTGCTGTACCGGCACGGCGAGATCCGCGTCGTGCTGACCGACGTGCAGATGCCCGGCGGCATGGACGGGCTGAAGCTCGCCCATTACGTCTGCGATCGTTTCCCGCCGACGCTCCTCTTCGTGGTCTCGGGCGAGGGCCCGGTGATGCGGGAAGCCCTTCCGGCCCGGGCCACCTTCCTGCCCAAGCCGTTCGATCTGAACAGGGTTCTGCGCCAGATCGACGGGAGCGGGATCGCGATCCCGCGGACGTAGCGAGCGGCCATCGCCGCCGCAAAGAGCGTTGACCATGCACCGATAGGGCCGTGAGACGCGATCGCTGTTGCGTGCCAGGAAGAAAAGGCCAGCACCGTACGTTTGAACACGGCCGCACCGACGCACGGACATTCCCGTGGAGGTGCCGGTCGGTCAGAGCATGCCGACGATGCGCGTCTCTTCGACGGGCGCAAAGTGATTGAGGAGAACCGTGTGAGCGTCGGATTGATCGCCCTGCTGGACGATGTCGCCTTCATGGTCAGGACGGCGGCGGCGTCCCTCGACGATGTGGCGGGCCAAGCCGCCCGGGCCGGAACGAAGGCGGCGGGCGTGGTCATCGACGATGCCGCGGTGACGCCGCGCTACGTCGTGGGCTTCGCGGCGGAGCGCGAGCTGCCCATCGTCGGCAAGATCGCCCTGGGCTCGCTCAAGAACAAGATCCTGTTCCTGCTGCCGGGCGCCCTCGTGCTCAGCACCTTCGCGCCCTGGGCGATCACGCCGCTCCTGATGCTGGGCGGCGCCTATCTCTGCTACGAGGGCGCCGAGAAGGTCTATGAGGCCTTATCCGCCCATCCGGGTCACGGCGCGGAGGCGGACGGCGCGGGCGACGTCGGGGGCGATCAGGCGCGGGAAGATCGGCGCGTGGCGAGTGCGATCAAGACCGATTTCATCCTGTCGGCCGAGATCATGGCCATCACCCTGGCGGCTTTGCCGGAGGGCAGCGTCTGGATGCGTGCGGCCGTGCTGGCCATCGTGGCCGTGGGCATCACGGCGGGCGTCTACGGCGTGGTCGCGCTGATCGTGAAGGCTGACGATGCGGGCCTCGCGCTGGCCCGCAGCGCCGCGAGGCCGCCCCTCGGCAGCCTCATCCGCGGTCTCGGGCGCGGCGTGGTCAAGGGCATGCCGGTTCTGCTGCAGATCCTGGCCGTCGTGGGTACGGCGGCGATGATCTGGGTCGGCGGCGGCATCCTGATGCACGGGCTGGAAACCTACGGCCTTTCGGCACCGGCGCACCTGACCCACGATGTTGCGACCGCCGCCGCGTCGCGCGTGCCCTTCGCCAGCGGTTTTGTCGAATGGCTGGTCACCGCAGTCGC
Source organism: Methylobacterium guangdongense (assembly GCF_038442355.1). Lineage (NCBI taxonomy): Bacteria > Pseudomonadati > Pseudomonadota > Alphaproteobacteria > Hyphomicrobiales > Methylobacteriaceae > Methylobacterium > Methylobacterium guangdongense. The sequence goes on along the minus strand of NZ_JBBXMX010000003.1, from coordinate 527,602 downwards.
GTCCGGCCTGATCGGGCTGGTGGTCGGAGGCCTGTTGATCCCGCTGACGAGCCGCGTTCTGGCGCCGGCCTGGCGACGCCTGTCCCGCCTCTGGCCCAGTCGGACCTGACGGGATCGTTTGGCCCGCGCCTCGTCCTCGACATCCGAGCCCTCGAACCCGGCGGCTGAGCCGAGCGCTCATTCCGCCGGCTGGACCCTGCCCCCGTCCCGCGAGGGCTCATCGCGCGCGGGCCTCGGGCTGCCGAGCAGACGCTCGAAGGCGACGTAGAAGGTCGGCGTGATGAACAGGGTGATGAAGGTCGCGACGACCAGACCGCCGATCACCACCGTCCCCATGGAGACGCGGGCATGGGCCCCGGCGCCGCTGGCGATGGCCAGCGGGATCGAGCCGGTGATGAAGGCGAAGGAGGTCATGAGGATCGGGCGCATGCGCAGCCGCGCCGCATCCTGGGCCGCCTTGAGGACATCCTCGCCCTGTCGGCGTAGATCCTCCGCGAAGGACACGAGGAGGATGGAGTTCTTGGCGGCCAAGCCGACGAGGAGCAGCAGCCCGATCTGCCCGAAGATGTCGAGTTCGAGCCCGCGAACCGCCAGGAAGCCGATGGCGCCGAAGATCGCGATCGGCGTCGCCAGCAGGATCACGAAGGGCAGGCGCAGCGACTCGTACTGCCCGGCGAGCAGCAGGAAGATCATCAGGACGCCCAGTCCGAAGATCAGCGGGGCGTAGCCGCCCGCGACCTTCTCCTGATAGGCGACGTCGGTCCATTCCACGGCATAGTCCGAGGGCAGCCGGCTCTTGGCCAGCGCCTCGACCTGCTTGAGCACCGTGCCGGAACTCGCGCTGGACGCCACCTCGATCGCCACCTCGATGGCCGGATAGGTGTTGTACGACAGGACCGCGGTGGGGCCGGTGGTGAACTCCGCCCGCACCAGCGAGCCGATCCGCACCGGCGCGCCCTTGCTGTTCAGCACCGGCAAGGCCTCCAGATCTTGGATCGTGCGCCGGCCCGTGGCCTCGCTCTGCACGTAGACCTGGTAGACAAAGCCGAAGCGGTTGAAGAGATTGACGAAGCTCGACCCGACATAGGTCCCGAGCGCGTCGAACAGATTCTGGAGCGGCACGCCGAGCTGCTCGGCCTTGGCCCGATCGATCTCCAGGCGGATCTGCGGAACGCCGTAGCTCGTAGTCGGCAGCGCCTGGGCGATGTTGGGGCTCTTCTCCAGTTCGTCGATGAAGCGCTGAGCCGCCTCGGCGAGCTTGATGCCGCCGGTACCGCTGCGATCCTGGATCTCGAGCGTCAGGCCGCTGCGCGTGCCGAGACCCGGCAGCGGGGACGGGTTGACCACCCGCACCTTCCCGTCCGGATCGTGCCGGAACTCCTTCTGCACGCGGGCGATGATTTCGTCGGCCGAGGCGGCCCGCTCGCCCCAGGGCTTCAGAACCGGGATCTGGAACCCGTAGAACGGCGCCACGGCATCGGCCAGGACGCTGCGGCCGACGACGCCGATCGTGTGATCGACCTCCGGCATGTCCCGCAGGCTTCTGCCCAGACGCTCCGTCATGCGGTCGGTGCGTGCTACCGAAGCACCCTTCGGCAGGGCAACGTCGGCGAAGAAGTAGCCCTGGTCCTCGTTCGGCACGAATCCGGTCGGGCGTTGCATCACGAGGAACACGGTGAGCGCCGCGAAGGCCGCGAAGGCGATGCCGACGAGCACGAGGTGTTGGGTAAGCCGGCCGATCATCGCGGTGAGGAGATTCGCGGCTCGCTCCAGGGTCCGGTTGAACCAGCGCAGCGGCGCCTTCCACCGGCTCTGGCGCGCCTCCGCGCCTTCCGGCCGGTGCTTCAGGATCAGCCCGCAAAGTGCCGGCGTCAGGGTCAGGGAGACGACCGCCGAGATCATCACCGAGATCGCGATGGTCAAGGCGAACTGATTGTAGAGCTGGCCGGTCAGGCCGGGGATGAAGGCGACGGGCACGAACAGGGCGGCCAGCACCAGGGTGGTGGCGATCACCGGGCCGGCCACCTCGTTGACCGCCTCCCGGGCGGCCGGGCGTGGCTCCATCCCCTCGTCCATCAGCCGCTCGGTGTTCTCGACCACGATGATCGCGTCGTCGACCACGAGGCCGACCGCCAGCACGAGGCCGAGGAGGCTCAGGGTGTTGAACGAGAAGCCGAGCAGCGCCATCGGCCCGAAGGTGCCGACCAGCGCCACCGGCACCGCGATCGAGGGGATCAGCGTCGCGCGCCAGTTCTGCAGGAACAGGTAGGTGACCACGACCACGAGGATCAGCGCCTCGAACAGGGTGTGGACGACCTCGCGGATCGCCTCCCGGACGAATTCGGTCCGGTCGAGGGCGATCTTGTATTTGAGCCCCGGCGGGAAGCGCTGGGCCAGCTCGGCCATGGTGCTCTTCACCCCGTCCATGACGTGAACGGCGTTGGCGCCAGGCGTCTGGTAGAGGCCGAGCGTCGCCGAAGGCCGCCCGTCGAAGCTGGAGCGCACGCCGTACTGTTCCGAACCCAGTTCCACCCGCGCCACGTCGCGCACCCGGACCACCGAGCCGTCGGGGTTGGCCCGCAGCAGGATGTTGGCGAATTCGTGCGGCTGGCTCAGCCGCCCCTGCGTGACGACCTGCAGCTCGAAGGGCGTGGGCTTGCCGTCGGTCGGCGGCTTGCCGAGGGAGCCGGTGGTGATCTGCTCGTTCTGCTGGCTCACGGCCTTGATGACCGCGTCGGGGCTGATCGCGAGTGCTTCCATCTTCACCGGGTCGAGCCAGAGCCGCATGGCGTAGCGCTTCTGGGAGAAATTCTGAATCCGGCCCATGCCGTCGACCCGGCGCAGCGGCTTGATCACCTGGGTCTCGGCCCAGTTGGCCAGGAACAGCTCGTCGTAGGGCGCGCCGGGATCGGCGTAGAGCACGATGTTGCCGAGCCGCTGGCGGGAGCTCTTCTGGATCTCCAGGCCTTGCGCGCGCACCGAGGCCGGAAGCTTGGCTTCGGCCCGGTTCGCCCGGGTCAGCACTTCGGCGGCGGCGGCATCGAGGTCGGACCCGATCTCGAAGGTGGCGTCGAGGTTGACGCTGCCATCGGTGTTGCTGGTCGAGGCGATGTAGAGCAGGTGCTGAGCGCCGTTGATCTCCTGTTCCAGGGGCGTCGTGACCGCGTCGTAGGCCTGCTGCGCGCTGGCGCCCGGATAGGTCGCCTGGATGTTGATGATCGGCGGCGCGATCTCGGGGAACTGCGCGATCGGCAGGGTCAGGCCGGCCACGGCGCCGATCAGGGTGATCAGAACCGAAATGACGGCCGCCAGGATCGGCCGATCGACGAAGTGGGCGAACATCGCACCTCGGCGTTACGGGGACGGCCACGAGGACCGGGCGTGCAACGCGAGCGCGTTTGGCGTGTTCCCTGTCCGGTCCGGCGCGCGCAGCGCCGCAGCGGGGAGCGGACGGCGTGCGGGCGGGGGTGCGATACGGATTGCTTGGCTGCGGGGCAGCCCTGGTTCTGGCGGCGGGCGGCTGGTTCGCCCTGGGTCGGCCGCAACCATCCGCCGTGATGGCCGCCCTGCCCTGGTCGGACAAGCCCACCGAGACCGCCGAGACCGAACCGCCCCTCACCGTGACGGTCGTGGCGGCGCGGACGGAATCCGTTCCGATCAGCTTCACCTACACGGGCACGATCATCGCGCCCCAGGACGCGGCGCTTCAGGCCCGGGTGACCGGCAACGTCACCGAGCGTCCCTTCGAGCCGGGCAGCCACGTGAAGAAAGGGCAGGTGCTGTTCCGGATCGATCCGCGCCCGTTCCAGGTGGCGCTCGCCCAGGCCAAGGCGCAGGAGGCGCAGGCCAAGGCGCAGCTCCAGTTCGCCCAGGCCGAGGTGAGCCGCACCGACACCCTGGCCGACAAGGGCTACGCCTCCGAGCAGCGGCTGCAGCAGCTCCAGTCGAACGCGGCCTCGGCCTCGGCGCAGGTCCAGGGGGCCGAGGCCGCGATCGCCCGGCAGAACCTCAACCTCGACTACGCGGTGGTCAACGCGCCCTTCGACGGGCGGGCGAGCCTGTCGATCATCAACCCCGGCGACCTCGTCATCGAGAACCAGACGGAGCTGGTCACGGTGGTGCAGCTCGACCCGATCGACGTGCAGATGGCCCTCTCCTCCGAGGATTCCGAGGCCTTGCGCGAGGCGATGCAGAGCGGCCCCGTGAGCGTGGAGGTGCTGGACGAGGCCGGCAAGCCCGTGCGCGACGCGAAGGTCTACCAGCTCGACAACCGGTTCGATCCCCGCACCGCCCGGCGCCTCGTGCGCGCGCTGCTGCCGAACACCGACGAGCGTTTCCTGCCGGGCCAGTTCGTCCGCGCGCGGGTGAAGACCGGCACCGAGCAGAAGCTCCTGGTTCCGACCATCGCGCTCTCGGCCCGGCTCGCCCAGCAGATCGTTTACGTGGTCGACGATCAGGGTGTCGTGCGCCAGAAGCCCGTGACGACGGGGGACAGCTTCGGCGAGGACACCGCGATCCTGGCCGGGCTCAAGGCCGGCGAGCGCGTGGTGACCGACCACCTTCAGGACATGCGGCAGGATCTCAAGGTCGAGATCCGGTCCGCGAAGGCCGACGCGCCCCCCAAATCCCCGGCGCCCGATGGTGGGCCCGCCGCGAATGAGCGGGGCTGAACGGGCGATGCGGCCCCTGTTCGCCATCGCACTCGTCGCGGCTTTGCTTCCGGCGCCGGGCGCCGGGGCCGCACCGGCGGCCTCGAAAGGCTGCCGCGTCGATCACGCGCGCTATGCAGCGCTCAAGACGGGCATGACCTACCACCGGGTGCGGACCCTGCTGGGTTGCAGCGGTCATCGCGTCTCGCATCTGACGATCGGGCGGGTCCGGCGCGCCACCTATTCTTGGCCCGGTCGCGGGACCTATGGTGCCAATCTCACGCTGACGTTCCGCAACGGCCGGCTGACCGACAAGTCGCAGCTGGGGCTCTAGCGCATCCGGCCAGGGGATGTCGGTCTGGATCAGGAAAGATCGGGTTTCAGCACTAACTCAGGGCCGGATCTGAACGCGCTGCGCGCAGCCCGCGATGGCCCCTCGGTCTCAGGCGATCCCGCAAACGCTCTCGGCCTGCCGTGACCGCGTCAGCGGGCTTCGAAAAGAGATCCCTTCGAACCCTCCTTCGCGCTCCGGCAACTGGTCTGTCGGCCTAAAATTGCGAAAAGAAAATGAACTGCATCAGTAGCTTAGAGGATTTTTTCTGAATGAAAATGCGAGACTATCGTGTAGCAAATGAGAAATTGTCGTTTTCGTCGATCCAGAAATGCGAAGGTCCGTCTCAACGTAAGACATTGGCGTACACCCGCGGTCAGCCAATTTATCCCTATGACGGCGCAAAGCGCCTCCCTGCCTGAGGTCGACGCCGGCGCCAGCCTGCGTCGACACGGATCCATGGTTGATCAACCGGTTCGGCGGCAAGGTACTCGCCAGGACGCCGGCCCAGAGACAGGGTATCCACGATCTGTTTTCCGGCGCTCTCCGGAGGCGGGAGCGCCTGTATTACGGCGAGAACCATCTCGGATGCGGAAACCAGCCACGTCGGTCGTGCGCCAGACTGCCGAAATGCCGAGCGTCACGTTCGAACGTACAACCGGGGCGATGCCGGCTTCGCGAAGCAAGCGTCCGACCGTGCGCGTGTTGGTGGCGTGGCGTCGCGCCAACGCACCGGCCATCACGTAGTCCCTTCGAAAGCTTTGGACCGAACGCTCATCCACGCCATTCCTGGAGAGACGACCGTTACTCTCGTCGCAAGCCGCCAGAAGGCATCCCGCACGGACTAGAACAGGCACCATTCGCGTCGCTACCCCCAAGGCCTCGGCCGCGCGCCGGACGTCGAGCGAGCGGCTGCCATCCTCGTGAAAACGTGTGCCCCACACGGTGTCGAGCGCCACGCCGAAACACGCCAGCGAGGATCGGCAATCGAGGCCAGGCAGCCGGTACACAGGGCAGGCACCTTGCAGGATGCCTCGAATGATCTCGGACAGCTTGCGATGCTTCGAGAGGTTCACCCGTGAGAGCGAGATAACGCCCGACGGACAGCGCGGCGTCGCAACCGCCTCGATTCGGGCCACCAACCCATCGACCTCGTCCGGGCTATAAGCGCAGCTGATACCGTTCCCGCACGGTGGCCGCACGATAGCCAGCAGGCCCGCACGGCGCAGGTCCTCCAGCGCATGCCGGGAGATGCCGAGCCGCGCCGCCGCTGCATCGGGCGCCAAGGTGACGGCGAGGCGGTCGCCGGTTCGCGCCACGGATCCCGCACAGATCCGAAATTCCCGGCGCCCGCCCACACGGCGGGAGCGTCCGACGAGATGGCCCGCCTCCAACATCGTTGCCACCTTGGCGGCGGTGGTGCCGAGGCGCGTGGCCGTCGCCGTCGCGTCGAGCCAAGTCGGCGCCAGCTCCTCGCCCCGGACGGCTGCCCAGCCCTTCGCCGGCCTTCCCGGCCATTTGGACAGCTGGCGGCGCACCTCGTCCACGAAGCCGCGAAACACCACGTCGTCGAGGGCGGCACGCATCCGCAGCATGGTGCGACGGAGGCCCTCCTCGCCGTGGCGGGCCTGGATGCCGTCGAGCCACGGCGCGACGCCGGCAGGCCATTCGAGCAGCGCCGCCGCCGCCCTTTCCAGGACGGCCTCGGTCTCCGCGGCATCGGGCCTCGAAATGAAGCGGCTCCGCCAATCCCCGCCGGCGTCGGAGGCGGTGCCGGCGAACCAGGCCAACCGGGCCGCGGCATCGAACGTCGGGACCGGGGGGAGGCCCTGCGGCCCCTCCGACAGCCCATCACCGCCCAGAAGCCCCTCCAACGCGACGAGCAAGGGCAGCGCTCCCGCGGCCGCAGGCACGACAGGCGCCGTTGCGAGATCTGCTCGGCATCGGCACCGACCGGCCGAGGGCCGATCCCAGCTCAGCGACCGAGCGCAGTCCGGGCATCGGTCGACCAGCCGGAGCCCATGCCGCGTGCACGCCACCAGAAGGCGGCAGTCCCAGGCCGGCCGGGGGCGATGGCCCTCAGCCAGGCAGGTCGGGCAGATGCGGGCCCGGGCAAGGTCCACCAGGCTCGGCGAGACGCGCGCACCCTCGACACCTATCCGACCGTCCAAACCGGGCCAGCTCGCGAGGGCGGCAAGCTCCGCTGCCGGAACCGCGCCGCCAAGCGCCGCCTCCAGCCCGGTCAGGTCGCACGGCCGGGAGGCGAAGGTAGGCGGCAGTCCGGCGATCCGCCGGATCCAGGCCGAGCCGGGATGTGCGTTCGCCTCGGCAAGACGGAGCACGAAGGCGTGCAGCGTCTGGCCGGGCGCCGGTACGGCGCGGGCCACCAGCCTGTCGCGGACCGTTTTCATTTGGTGAGCGCCTCCGCCAAAGCGTTCTTGCGATCGGCCTTCGTCGACTTGTTGCGGGTGTTCCGCGTCCTGCGCAGCTTGTCCTTGCGCCGCTTGTCCTTCGCCGCCGCCGTGACGTAGTTCTCCTCGGCGATGGCGGGTGGAAGCCGGCCGTCCCACTGCGGACCAAACGGGTTGATGAGCTTCTCGTTCGCCTTCTGCGTTCGGAATGCCTTGTCGAACGCTTCTCGCAAAAGCGCGAAATCGATGACCGGCTCCGGCGCCGGCCCGGCGCGCCCGGCCTCGCGGCCGCGCGCGAGGATGATGCGCATCGCCCGCGTCAGGAGCTTCTTGAGGCCCCCGGTCAGCCCCCTGGACGCGTAGAAGAAGCGTTTCGCGGTCTCGTCGTCCATCACGTCGACCTCCTCCGCGAACGGAACGGGTGACTCGGCCCTGAGGCCCGCCAGCAATCCGATGAAGGCGTCACGGCTCGAAAGGTCCTCGTCCGCGTCGTCGCCCCAAACGTACGGCGTCATCTCCAATTCCACGTCCCAGCGACGGTCGAACTGCCCGTCCTGCTCGAACAGCGGTTTCATCCGGTTCAGGCCGAACAGGAAGAAGCATGCGTTGTTGTTCGCATGCCGGTCCTTGATCCAATCGATCAGCTTCTCGGCAGTCAGCACGCCCGCGCGGTCGACCACGCGCTGCCCCTCGTCGATCAGGACGCCCTTCACACCGCAACCCCGTGTCAATCGGTCCAGGCGCTCGTCCAGACCCTCCGGCTTCCCAAGGGAAGCATGGGGGTCGCCGAGCTCCTTGAGCATTTCCCGACCCAGTCGTTCGACCGAGATCCTCGCCGCGGGAAGCGTCACGCAGAGCAAGGGGACATGGTCCGCGACGATGACCGTGCCGTCGGGCATTTGCACGCGCCGGCCGTCCTCGACGCGGGGATGGGCCGCCCTGATCTGCTTGAAGACGGTCGTCTTGCCGACCCCCGAAGGACCCACCACCGGGATGCAAGGCAGCGTCGCGACCTCGCCATCCTCTTCGTAGAGGTCGAGGGCGTCCTCGATTTCCTGGACGACAGCTTGATAGTTGGGATGCTCCACGAATGCGGCGTGCATCTCCCGATGGATGTTGCGGCGGCGCGGCGTGCTGGAGGTCATCTGGTCTCTTCCGAGTAAAACGCAACTTCGGGCGACAAGCCGTAGCGGGCCGACCGCCGGGGCCTTCGACTGGGGGGCGGCCCTCTAGGAGTGGCCGAGGGACTTATTGGACTTGAAGACGGGGATCTCACGCCGTCGCCTCGGACCGGCATCGCTGGCCGGGGGCGAGGCGGGTGATCCCGCTCCCGCCGCCGGGGGCGGGAGCGCCGGGCGTCCCGTCGGATCGACGAGGACGGGCAGCCGGCCATCGTGGTCGAGCGCGGCGAAGGCACGCGGCGTCCCGAGACCCATGGCACGCGCGATCTTCGATTGAATCCCGGTGCCGAGCGCGTCCTGGACAGAGGAGGCGATCAGGCTCTGCAGGTGCGCCTGGCTCTCGATCCAGCCCTCAAGGTCGTCGCGTCCGGAAAGCCGCTCCGAGTGCCGTCGCTGCAGGGTATGTCGATGGAGGTCGAGGTCCTCCGTATAGGCCTGGTCCCGGGCGTAGGCGGGGATCCAGAGTTCCTCGTCCGGGTCCCAGACGTGGACCTTGGATAGGTTGAGCGGGTTCACCTTGACCTTGACGAGAAGCTTCGCCCCGCGCCGACGGCGCAGGATGTCGATGCCGTCCGAGTAATAGTACAGGCCCTCATAGACGACCCCGCGGTTGTCGAGCCGACGCCCTTCGCGGACGATGCCGAAGAGGAAGTCCAGATCCGTTCCGCGTTCGATGAAGGTAGGCTTGACCCGTCGCGTGCCTTCGAGCCAGCGGTCGTTGGGGCTCATCCTCATGCCGTTGCGGGGCGCGTTGGCGTGATAGATGTCCAGCAGCCAATGATGCCACAGCCAGAGCAGATGCCTAAGGCCGATCACGGCGTTGGCCGCCGGGTCGTAGTCGTGCTTGTCGAACTTGAGGTCCGGCGACAGCACGTAGCCGGGCATTTCCTGGAAGAAGGTCTGGTTGGCGACGGCGAATGCACCCTCCACCTCGCCCTTGACCCATGGGCAGCGCGGGGGCGTGAAATCGTAGGGCACGTCGAGGTCGGACGTGATCTGCAGGATCGAGTCGCCGTGCGCCTGCAGACTGTTGTCGAACGTGTAGAAGCGCCCGATGCCGCCCGCGAGGTAGGGGTTGCGGATATCGGGGTACTTGTCCGCGACGTACGACTTCATGAGGCATCCGTGCCGCATGGTGGCGGCCAGGACGAGGTCCCCGGGTGGCTCGAACCCGATGTAAAAGCCGACGATGCAGTTCGAGTAGACATCCACCAGGATCGCCAGCCAAGGACGTCCGAGCGGGATGCCGAGGGTGTCGTGGACCACGAAGAACGGGAGCCGCGTCTCGTCGAACTGCAAGTGGGAGAGCGCCGCCTCGGGAGCGCCCCCCTGGCCCGGTCCGCGATGCATCGCGCGCGCGCGCGTTGCGCCGTATTTGGCGATGTTGCGCAGCTGTGCCGGGAATTGGTTGTAATAGACGTAGAACGTCGACCGATCAGGCAGCTCCAGCGGGCGCTCCGGATGCCTCTGGCGTTCGACCTTCACCTCCGTCAGCGAGGCATCCATGATCTCGCGCATCGTGAGGACGGGCTTTCCGCCGACCTGACGCCGATATTTCGAGGCTTCGAGCAGGCGGCCCATCACGCGCTTGATGGCGGCCGTGACCAGGGGGTCGACCTGGGGCGTCCTGCCGCGCTTATCGAAATCCCCGCGCAAATCGCGCTGGTCGTCGTGCTGCCCGAGGATCGACACCCACCGATAGTACGAGGCCGCGCTGCATGGCTTGGGCGTGCCATACACCTCGATCCCCTGCTCGGATCCGACCTCGGCGCAGATGCGGTCGAGGGCGGTGACCGGACGCATCTTGCCCTTGCGCTCGACCCAGGCGACCACCGCGTGGGCGGATCCCGGCGCGATGCGGCGCTGGACCTCCCGGATGACGCCCTTGCGGTAGCGGACGCGCTTCTGCGCTGTCTCCGGCATGTCGGACAGGGGCACGCCATGGTTGCGACGACGCCGACGCCTCTCCTCCTCGGTCTCCGGCTCCAATCGACTGTCGAGGGTCGCCTCCCCGCGGTCGTAGGCTCGGCGCACCTCGTCCGAGCGGCGCGGCATCACGATGCCGGTCGCCAGCGACTTCGCTTGCCAATGCGAAACGCCGTCGACATCGTACTCGACGACGAGCTCGTACGTGCCGTCCTCGAACCGGACGACCGCACCTGGTCCGAGCGCCACCTTCCTCATGACCGGTCCCCTCCCGCCGCCAACCCGATCCTTCGAAACGGGCCCGCCCCCCGCCGCACCCCCATTCCCGGCCCAGCCGCGGCGTCGAGATCGACCGCGAGGTGGCCGTGCCGCGCAAGCGCGAAGACGGTGTTCAGGTCGAGGCAGTCCGCGAAGGCGGCGACCAGGTCGCCGGCGGACACGCTCCCCCGCTCGGTGACGGCGTCGACGATGGCTCGGATGCGGGTCAGCTCCGGAAGGCGCGTCATCCGCCGCTCGAACACCGCGAGCGCGGTCTCAGCCCGGAGCGAGTCGATGACGTGGCGCTCCGTGAGCACCCGGTAGCCGAGGCCCAATGCATTGACCGCGCGGGCGATCCACGGCCAACGAGCTTCGTTCTCGGCGCTGGCCGCGTCGTCCTCGTATTTGAGCTCGACGAAGTCGCACGACAGCTTTGTCTGGACGTAGGCATCGACGCGATGCGTCGCGAGCCGGTCGCCCAGCCTGTAGCGGATCACGACCGGCTCCTCGCAGAACCACGCGACGTCGCCGTCCAATTCGCACAGCATGGCATGCCGGTATTCCAGCCTCGACCGGAGCCGCATGTGTCGGCACGACTTGAGGCTCGGGAAACGGGTCTGGCGGCCGCGCGAGGCCGAACGGGAGGATCGACCGATGGGCCGGACCGGCGCTTCCGGGAATCGCGCCGCGAAGGCCGGATGGCATGAGACGATGCGGGCGTCCGGGGCGTCCGGCGGGACCACCGGCAACGGCCAGGCCCGCTCCTTGGGCTCGGGGCGACGCCGCCCCAGCGGCGGGGGCGGCGCGGCGCGAGCGAGACCTCGGAAATAGGCCCGGAGCGATGCCTCGTCCGTGCGCGGGCTCGCCGGGATACCCCGACCGGACAGGGAAGGTTCGGCGGTCCCGTCCTTGCCGCTCGGCCCGGGGCCGAAGGCCTGCCGCGCGGGGCCGGGCGGAGGGTCACCGGCTCCATCGGTCAGGGACGGGCATGGGCGCGCGCGCGGCGGGCTTTTTCCCGAGGCGGGTGAGGAAGGGCGTTTCTTCATCGCTGGTGGCAGGTTCTCGGGCAGGAGACCACATCGGTCGGCGGGCCGCGGATGTCGGAAACTCGGGTCGTGGCGAAGGTCGTCGAAGCCGACCGCCCGGCCCGCGCTTCCGCGGGGCCGGGCGGTCGAGAAGGGCTCGCTACCGCGAGTTCTGACAGTGCATCGAGCCGTCCGCCTCGGCATCGAGAGCGGCGCGCCATACCCGTGCGGCCGCGACCGCGTCTTCCGGGGTGACGAGCGCCGCGCCGTTGGCGTCGCGACCGCGGGCGCCGCGCTTGAGGGCGGCGCCGATCGACCGCGCGATCGCCGAGAAGCTCTGCTGCACCCGCTGCCTGTCGGACCCGGCAGGCGACTGGGCATAGACGGCGGTTCCCCGCTCGGCGAGCCACCCGCGCATTTCGTCGGCCTGCCAAAGTACGGCGTGGTCCACGATGACGGCGGCGGCTGCCCGGCAGGTCCACTGCGGCCCGAGCCCGTCGGCGTCGGCGGGGCCGTCGCCGAGAAGCATCATGAGATCGCCGACGGTCGGCGATTCCCGGTACAGGCCCAGTGCGGCCGGGCAGTCGTCGGCGTCGAGCGCCACCGCCATCCACAGGGGCAGTGTGACCCCTCCCTCGGCGAGCGCTGTCTTATGCACCGTGCCGACGACGAGGCAGAGGTTGGGACCCTCGCCCAAGTTAAGAATGCCGGTGGCGCTGGATTGCTGGTTCATGATGGCTCCTCACAGGGAGCCACGCGAAAATCCGACGGAACGACTTGCTATGCCTGCGGCAGCATGGCATACGGGGGATTCGGACCGGATTCGGGCGTGGCTCTCCAGGCTCGTCAGGGTGCCGCCAGCGCAGGCTGTCGAAAAACCTTGTGCGCTGGCGGCGGGACGTTCCGAAACGGGCGCGCGGTCTTGCAGGGCCGCGCGTCCCCATTCGGCGTGACACGCATCGTCCAACCGATGCGGCCACGAAAGACCATCATCCAGTTTTCATGATCGTTCGTCAAGCGATACACGTCGCTGGGCAATCGTGCTCATCAGACGGAAAGGTGATGATGGCCCGGGAGCGGTGAAGCCGCACTCCAAGACCCAAGGATTACTTATCCTATTCTTGAAGGATCGGATCGACGATCCTTGGTGGTCAAGGCCGTCGCTCGAAGGAAAGGCCGACCGAACTTTGGTCCCGAACCTCCGCCGGGACAGGAGCGTCAGGCCAGTCCTTTGCAGCGCCACCGGCAGTTACGCTTCGAGGACGATGGCATGCGGTGCCGCGGCTACACCGCCGGCGCATCATTCGCCCGGGCGGCCGACGAACGCCGTGCGCAGGGACGACTGCTTCTGCCACTCATCGAGGAATCGTCCGAGGTGCGGCCGTCCAGCGCGTTCGCGCCGCAGGAATTCCATGATGCCGCGCACGGCATCGTCGTGCGATGAGGCGTTCATGCGACCGCTCAGGTGCTGGTGGCGGAGATAGACACCGTACAGGTTCAAAACGTCCGTTTCGCAGTAACCTCGCACCCGGCCGACTTCGCCCCGCGCGATCATGTCGGCGACCTGCGAACCGTGCTCGCCGCACTTCCCGGGAAGGCCGACCATCGCGCAGGCTTCCTCCAGCGTGAGGCGTGACGACGCCCCGTAGGTGGACATCATGTCCATCAGGTCCGCATGCCATTCCCCCGAGTATCGCGAGCCGTAGCCCGACCACCGCGTACCCTGATCGAACCATCGCGGTGCGGCGACGCCGTGCAGCATGGAGCGGTGGAGCAAGGTGGGGATGTCGAAAGCGCGCCCATTCCACGAGACGCACCGGAAATTCCGCGTCGAGAAATGCCTCCAGAAGCCCCGCAACAGGCGCGCCTCCCCCCAGCCTTCCTCGCCTCCGCTGCGACAGTCGACGAACCGATACGCCTCCTGGCCGCTCGCGGCGTCCTGCAGGATGTCGGCCTCGACGAGCGAGATGGCGACGATCCTGTGCCAGGCAGTTTTCGGGAACCTGTCGATCGGCCAGTCAGCGGGAACCAGGGTCTCGTCCGGTGTCGTCTCGATGTCGACGACGAGCAGCGCCTCCGGCGCCGGCGCGGTCTCGTTCCGGCGCGACGTCGGCCTGCGCGCGGCCCCCGTGGAAACCGCTTCCCCGCTGGCGGCCGCGGCAGGGCGCGGCGGCGAGCAGGGAAGGTGACCACGCGGGGGGTGGGACGGCGCGCATTTATCGGACCTCATCGGCTATCTCCGGGGTGGTGGGGTTCAGACGACGATCGTGCGGCAGGGGTCGAATCCCGCCGTCGGGTCGCGGGCGAAGGAATTGCTCACCACGCGGGTGCGCCCGATCCGCAGGTCACAGGTCGCCGGCACCTGGCCATGCACCCAGGCGACCGGCGCGCCCCACGATTCCATCACGCCATCGAGGTCCGACACGTGCCAGCAGACGCGCCACGGATCGAGGAGCGGCCGGGCAAGCGCCGGCGGCAGGCACGACCGCGACGGAGGATAGGCGGTCACGACCACCGCGCGGTCGCCGCCGCGGATGCCGGCGACGACCGGGTCGGGCACGTGGCCGTAGCCGCCGGCGACCACGGAAGAAAGGGCATCCTCGATGTAGGCGCGCGACCGGTGGTGGCCGCCGGCCGCATCGTGCGGAAAGAACGGGACGCCGGGCGCGCTCGTCGCGCGGCCCCTGACCGACCAGCGGTGGCGGGCGTGGGCCCGTGCTTGCCGCTCGTTGGCCGCACCGTCGACGGCGAAGCTCGGCCACAGCGTCGCACCGAGGACATGAACGCCGCACGAGGTCGGATCCCCGAGACGGACGGAGGCATCGTGCAGGAGCGCGATTCCCAGGGTCCTCGCGAGCGGCACGGCCTCGGCGAGCGCCTCCGCGACCGGAACTCCGTCGAGGAACTCGGCCGGGCCTGGGACGAGCACGACCGGCCGGCCGCGCCGATGCCCGTCGAGCGCCTGGGCCAGCCAGCGCACAGACCGGCAGAGGCCGGGACAGATGCCGCCGGCTACGATGACGGCGTCGAAGTCAGGGGGCGCGTCGGGCAGGTCGAAAGGCGCAAGATCGACGCGAAGGTCCGACATGATCCAGAGCCGCATCGGAACGGGCTCGGATGGTTCCGGTCGGGCGGAAACAGCGCCGGGCCCGATACCGGAACCGACCAGTGCGCCCGGGGCGGGCGCCTCGACCCGGATGGGAGGATCGGGAACGTGGAGCGTCAAGCATGTCCTCCTTGCGCGGCACGGTTGTGGTCCGCCTCGGCGATCAGCGTCCGCAGCGCGTCGCCCGACACCACGCGCGTTGCGACCAACAGCTCGGCGACCGCCTCGACGGTGGCGCGGTTCGCCTCCACGAGAGCCAGCGCCTCGCCGCTCAGCCGGGTGAGGTCCCGCTCGACGGCTTCGAGGAGCCCAGGTTGGAGCGTCAGCCCGACAGCGACTTCGTGGGGCGCCCCACGGTATGCCAAGCCCTCGCCCAGCCCGAGCGAACCATGGTTGCCGGCGAGCAGGGTCGTGACACGCGCGAGGTCGGAGCGGCTGTCGCCGCCCGCGCCCGCGCTCGGTTCCCCGAGGAACAGGATCTCCGCGGCGCGCCCGGACAGCAGCGCGACCGCTAGGCCCTCGATCTCCGCGCGGGTCGGGGACGGCCCAAGACGGATTTCCGCCGACGTCGCCCCGACCGAGTCCCGACGCGGGACGAGGTCGACCTGCGCGACATGCGCGGCGCCGGTCCGCTCGAACGCAACCCCATGCCCCGCCTCATGGAACGCGCTCCGACGTCGGTCCGCCGGGCTGCCCTTATCCGGCGGCGCCACCCGCTCGAACAGGTCGGCCGCTCGGAGGGGCCGGCCGGCGGCGCGGGCGGCCGCGCGCGCCTCCAATACCCATCCCGCAACCTGTGCGCCGGTGGCGCCGAGGGCGAGATCGCCGAGTGACCCCAGATCGACGTCGGGCAGCTCGCCGTCGTCGAGGTGCTGCCGAAGGATCGTCGCCAAGTCCGCGGCCGAGGGCGCCTTGATCTCGATCACCCGCCCCAGCCTGCCCGGACGGATCAAGGCGGGATCGAGCTTGCCGCCATGGTTCGTCGCCGCGATGATGCAGACCGCCGGCGCACCCGGAGCGTTCAGTGTGTCGAACGCCAGCAGGATGCTGGTGCACAGAGGGGTCCACCACTCGCGCGCCCGGTCGTCCATCGTGCTTCTGTTAGGAATACTGTCCGCTTCATCTAGGAATAGAATGCTGGGAGCGGCAGCGCAGGCATTGGAGTAAGCGGCGTCCCAGGCACGGAGAACCCCGCCGAGATACCCGTCGGACGAGCTGAACCAGGACCCGACCGAGGTCGCCACGAGCGGCAATCCCGCGGTCTTGGCGAGGGAGCGGACGAAGGTCGATTTACCGAGTCCGGGGGCCGAGCTCAGGCAGACGTGGCGGTCGATTTGCTGGAACGCGGGGGCGCCGGTGGCGCGCCAGGTCGCGAGATCGCCAAGGAGGCGGTCGCCCCATGCGCGGGCCTCGCCGAAGCCGACCAGGGTTCCGAAGTCGGGTGCCGCGCCGACGCCCGGGTCGGCCGAGACCTTCGAACGCGCCGCCGCGGAGAGGCGCGCGACGCAGGCCCGGCCGGTCGGACCGCGCACGGCCGCGGCGACCTCGTAATAGCTCAGTCCGCGCGCGATCCCGGGCGGCAGCTTCGGACGCTGCCCCGTGGCAGCTTGGACGACCCGCGCGACCACGGCGTCGGTTGCGCCGGGGAGCCGGATGTGCAGATCCGCCGCCGCGATGAGGGCCGAGGGCAGGTACCGCGCCGGCGATTGCGAGACCCCGAGCACCCGGTCGCCGCGCGACAGCTTGTCGGCTACCTGGCCGTTACCGCGGTCAGGTCGGTCCTCGGACTTCGAGGAGCCGGTGCGCGCCGCGATGAAACCCCACTCCGCCAGGCGCACGCATGCCTCGCGGATCGGCTCGACCCAGTCCGCGGCCGGGACCTCGACCACGAGGGCGAAGGCCGGATCGGCGGCGATGCGGCGGCGCAGCGCTGGAGAGAGCGCCCCTTCAAGGGCGAAGGCCGCCAGCGTCTCGGTCGCGGCACGCCGCTCGTCGGCGGCGACGTCCCCAGTCTCCGCCTCGTTCAGATCGTCCCGCAGGAAGTTGAGATGGGCCATAGTCGCCTCGTCCAAGGATGGGTCGATGTTCAGCACCAGGGCGCGCGGCCTACGACGGCACCTCGACGACGCAGGCCGGATCGAAGGCGGGGTTCTCGCCGTCGTAGCCGAGCGGATTGCACAGGATCCGGGTCGGACCGATCCGGTGGTCGCGGCGGGCGTGGACGTGGCCGTGAAGCCAAAGGTCCGGGCGGCCGGCGGCGATGAGGCCGCCAAGGTCGCTCGCGAAGGCCGGGTTCAGCACGCTGCCGGCGAAGCTCGGGTCGAGCGAGGCACGGGCCGGGGCGTGGTGCGTGACCACGACGTGCGGTCGCGCCCGCGTGTCCGGCGGGTCGACCCTCGACAGCGCGCGTTCCAGGAACTCGCGGGTGATGGCGTGCAGGGCCGCGGCGTCCGCCGGCCGGAAGGTCTGCCAGCCTGGATTTCGGGTCGTCGCGATGCAACGGTGATCGTTGAGACCGGCCTGCGCGGCCGCCATGGCCCGCCGGCGGCTGCCCACGCCGTCGATGGCGTAGTCGGTCCAGAGGGTTCCGCCGGAGAAGGCGACGCCGCCGATCTCGACGGTATTGTCGTCGAGCAGGGTCACGCCGTGCCGCTCCGCGGCCCGGCGTCCGAGCGCGCGCTCCTCGTTCACGGCCGAGCCGTAGAATTCATGGTTGCCCGCGACGACGAGGACCGGCATGTGCGGTCGGATCGCCTGCGCCAGCCACAGAACGGTCTCGGCCAGTCCCTGCCCGACATCGCCGGCGACGACAGCGACATCGGCGTCGGGGATGTGCGCGGGCGTCCAGGGCGCCCGCGACAAGTCTCGGTGCAAGTCGCTGAAGGTCCAGATCCGCACGTGATCGCCTCCTGGGTTCTTGGGATCGTCTCGCCGTTTGGGATGCGGGGGCGGTTACCGCCGCGGCGGGGCGCGGCGCCTCGGCCGCCGCCTCTGAGGTCGCCTTGGACCCACGTCGCGCGGGTCTGGCGACAAGCCGGCGAGAACGTGGGCGAGGACGGTGCGAGCCGCCGGATCTCCCCGCCAGGCGACGACGAGCACCGTCGAAAGCGCGAGGTCCATGACGGCGGGATCCGGTTCGATGCCCCGGGTGAGGTCGAGCGCGACGGCGATGGCGGCCGCGGCCTCGCCCCTCCGGGCCGCGGGCCACGACCTGTGATGCAGGCAGACCTCGCCGGCCAGGGCTCGGCGGACCCTCTGGATCGCGGCGGCCTCGATGTCCGGAAGCCGTACCGTGCGCCAAAGCGCGAGCGGATCACAGCCCCGGGGCGGCTCGCGGCGCAGGGGACGCTTTTCGGTGGGATGGGGGTCGTCGCTCGCGCGCATGCGTCCTCCGGGCTCGCGATGGGCAACAAGGCCCCGCGCCCGCGTGCCGAGGCGCGCGGGCGGGGTTCATCGAACGGGATGGCGGAAGCTTAGTGCCGGTCGAGGCGCTCGGCGCCGACGTCGGGTTGACCTAGGATAAAATACCTAGAAAGCGTCCGCGCCCAGCGCCGGCCATCCGATGCGTACAGGTCGCTGGTCGTGATGCGCCGTCCATCGGGAAAGTTCGGATGCCCGAAGACCTCGCCGGTCAGCACCCTCACGGATCGGCTCGTGAACCGCCAGCGCTCCAGCCGCGGGGCGTCGCGCAGGTCCGCCGGCGCGGGCTTGACCTGGTCACGGATGCCCTGGAGCTCGTCGGCGAGCTCGCGCAGCCGGTCGCCGGCCTCGCGTTCGTCCGGGGCGCGCGCCTGCTCGGCGTCGACGCCGAGGGCGGCGGCATAGGCGACGGGATCGACCGCGTCGGCGTGGCGGTCCGAGGCCGCGGCGCGCAGGGCCGCGAGCAGGGCCACCGAGGCCACGAGGCTGCGGCTCGTGCGGTCGCCCTCAGCGATGCGCTCGGCCTCGGCGCGACCGAAGGCCGGCACGACCATGGGCAAGGCGCGGACGCGGCCGCGACCGGGCGGGAGCGCGTCGTGCGCGCGCATGCGGTGGCCGAAGGCGGCCGCCGCGGCGGCCCCGCCGCTGCGGCCGCAGCCGAGGAGCCACGGCGGCGGGACCAGGTCGAGCCCGAACTCCACCGACGGCTCCATGCCCGCGAGCGCCGCGGCCGCGGCATGTTCGTCAAGGGGGGTCGGGCCCACCGGCAGCACCGATGCCTCGACGCGCGCCCTCAACCCGAGGTCGGCCATGCAGACCGCGGGCAGGTCGAGGATGAGATCCCCCTCGCCGGCCATCGCCTCGGCCGCGATGAGGCCGGCCTCGCGGGCGTCGCCCGCCTCGCGCTCGCTCACGGTCAGCCCCTCCTCCGTGATCGCCCGCCGCGGCAGCGGAGCCTCCTCGGGCAGCCTGACGCGCAGGAGGGTGACCGGCTGGCCGAGGATGCCGTACGCATCCGCGAGGAGGAGTGCGGCGTAGGCGGCGTGGGTCCGGCCGGCGGTGCCGAAGAAGGCTGCGATCAAGGGCAATCTCCATGACCAGGTCCGGACGCAAACGCGCCCGGTGGAAGATCCACCGGGTGCGCATGACCGGACAGGTTTGAGTGATTTGCGAATCTTAAGGCAAAAGAGCGGAAATGAACAGCACTTTCTGAATCGGATCAAGTCAGTCCATAGCTTGATGGTTAATTAGACCGATGCGTCGAAGTATTCAGGCGCGTCGAATACCTAAGTACCGGCGCTTCGCGCCGCGTCCGACCGCCCGGCGAACACCGCGCCGCAACGCATAACGGCGTACGTTACGCGTGGCACGTCCCCGCCCGACTCGCGGACAAAGACCCGCCCCGGGTGGTCCGAGGCGCCCCGCGAGATCGCCGACGGGGACGCCTGGCCGAGAAAGCCTCTCGCCTCGGAACCGACCTCGACCCCGTGGCGATCAGGCGTCGTCGCGCTTGGACCCGAGACGCGGCGACAGGCCGAGGAGGACACGCGGGTCCATGTCCCAGTCGTCGAAGCCCGGATCGAGCAGGCCGACCCCTTCGGCCGACAGGGCGTAGAACTCCTCGAAGGGGTTCGCCAAAGGGCGCGGGACCGCCGCCGGCACCGGCACGCGGGAGATCCGGGCACGCGGGGATGCCGCCCCGGCGCGCGCTCGCCGGGCGCTTCCCGACCGACCGGGGCGGCCGGATCCGGGCGCCGCGACGCGCGGCCCGTGGGCGGGGGCGGCGCGGTTCTGTTTGGTGTGGCTCGTCATCGCTCAGGTCCTTTCGGTTACGCGCGCAGGCGGGCGGCAAGGCGGGCGGGTTGCGTGGCGCCGGGCCGGGCGGGCGCGGGCACCGGGCGGGTCCCGCGGGCGCGCGCCGGGGCGTGCCCGGCGACGCCGAAGGAGGTGGCCAGGGAGCGCGGGTCGCCCAGCGCCGCGGCGCAGTCGAGGAGGCGCTCGCGCAGGTCCCCGTCCGTGTCCGCCGGCGCCAGGATCGCGGCCAGGTCGGCCGCCTCAAAGCGCTCGGAGTACGGGTCGGCCGAGACCGCCAGGAGGGTGGCCGTCAGCGCGACCGCCACATCCCGCGCTGCGGCGTCGAGGTCGCCCGCGAGCAGTCGTACCTGTTCGAGCGGCGAAAGCCGCGGGAGGCGGAGCGGCAGCACGCGCGGGGCCTTGCGCCAAGCCGGGTGGCCGGGCCCGTCGTCGCAGCGCAGGTGCCACGCGCCCGATACGTTTGCATGGAGTGCCTGTGCCGCGGTCAGCCGACAGGCCGTCGCCACGAGGCCCACGTGGTCGCGACGGTCCGGTCCGTGGCCGCCGAGCAGGTCCGTGGGGAGGACCGCGACGACGTCGCCGGCCCGGCGCATCGCCAACCCGGCCATGACGGTCGCCGCGTCCAGCGGGTCGGGGCTAAGCAGGTCGAAGGGACCAGCGAGGCGCGCCAGGCCACAGGCCTGGGACCCGTTGGCGGCGACGGCGACCACGGTCGGTCGGGCGCCGATGGCCGCGAGGCCGCCGGCCAACAGGGCTGCGGCCAGCAGGCCGGTACGATCGTCGGAATGGATGGTCACGATCACGGCGTCCTCCTGTAGGCCGTTGCATCGATGGAATCTTGGCACATGTATTTCCATAATGCTAGAAATAAGAAATAATCTGGTTATCGAATTCCTGGTCCCGCTTGCGCCGAAGCCGGATCGCCACCGGGTGCGGCGAGTGTCCGGTTCGACCGGGTCAGGGTCGGCGCGGCCGCCGTGCGGGAGAGGTCGCGCGGCGGTGGCGGGCAGCGACGTGCCTGATGGCCGCGATCCCGCCGGCGCTTCAGGCGTGGCTTCATGCGTGCCGTCCACACGCTCGCCGTCCGGAGGCCCCATGACGGTGGGGCGGTGCTGACGGCAATCGAGCCGAGGCGGGTCGAGCCAATGCGGCATTTCCAGGGGCTGACGCTCGGCCGTCTCCGCTGGAAGCTGGGCCGGCGCATCAAGGAGAGATGGCCGTTCCGCGTGCTTCTTGACGGGCGTTTCTCGTCTATTCCGTGGGACGGACCATGGCCCGGCCTGGCCCCGAAGACTGGCGGGATAGCCGGCCGGCGCTTCGCTTAACCGAGCCCGCCATCACAACGCTCGCCCGCCTGCGGCTCCGCACCCGGCGAACGGATCGGTCTGCCGGAGGCGATTCCCATCCCCTGCGTTCAGGTCCCGACCGGACCCACTGGTGGCGAAGCGGAGGACGTGGGCGCATCCCCGACGCCGGACGATGCGGGAGGATCGCGATCGTCCACGGCTTATTCGAAATTTCCGGAAAGATGGATTGCGGTCTTCTGCCGCCTGCGCCATAGCGGCGCCATGGACATCGAACTGGCGGCCCGGCAACTCGAAGCACTCGGCAACCCGACCCGCCTGAAGGTCTATCGGGCACTCGCCGGCGCGGGGCGGGAAGGCCTGCCGGTCGGGGAACTCCAACGGCGCGTCGGCATCCCGGCCTCGACGCTGTCCCATCACCTGCGTCGCCTGATCGAGACCGGTCTGGCCGTGCAGGAGCGCCAGGCCACGACGCTGCTGTCCCGCGCGGTCCAGCCGGCGATGCGTAGCCTCGTCGCATTCCTGGCTGAGGGCTGCGGCGTGGACTGATGGCTCGGTCTCTTCGGCGGAGTGGCCCTAACCTTCCTCGGGGTCTCATGGCCAGCCTCCGGTCGGCGGGGCCCCCGGGGCCCCTGCCGGAAGGTCGGCGACGCGGGATCTCGGCAGCCACCTCCCCGGCTAGTGCACGGCCCCCACGCTCACGCCTCCCTAACGCGAAGGACGTACTTCGTCGAATGGTCTTGACGCCGTAACCTGGGCAGCCGGGTCCCTTGCGGCGGCGGTCCCGACGGGCGGCATGGGCTAGGCGTGCGGCTCGGCCGGGCGACGCCGCGTGACGTTCCGGCTCGGGCCGGCGGGCGGCCGTCCATGCTCCTATCGAACTGCCATCGCTGCGGACGGCCCATTAGCGCCGACGCATCGCGGTGCCCGACGTGCCGCGCCGCCATCGGGCCCGAACCGCCGCCGACCTCCCGGGACGAGACAGGCTACCGGATCGCCATGTTCGCGGTTATGTGCGCGATCCTCGTCTACCTCCTCCTACTCCGGCGGTAGGCGCCGCGCGGCCTGCATGCGCCACCTTATGCCGAAACCGACGGACCACTCGTCCGCCGGGCAGATGGTCGTAAGTCCTGCGAACATGGCGGCCTGCGCGGCGAACCGGGATCCCAGCGAGCTCACCAGCCCTCGCTGCCCAGCGGGTCGCGAACGGAGCCGGAACCGCACCGGCGCCGACACGCCGTGATTGTTCGCCTGCCGAGCGTCCAGCACCCGTCCGACCGGTTGCGGCCTGACGCATCGCCGAGCAGGTCGGGTTGGGACGACGCGGTCCGACCCGTTGCAGGCGGTCGATGGCTTTCCATCGGTCCTCGCCAGCGTGGAACGCCTCGACCGGCCCGACGAAGGGATTCCGTCGAACGGGGGTTGTGACAGGTCCGCGTCTTCCCGAACCGCGCCCGCGGCCCACCGCTAGTCGAGGCTCGGGTTCAGGAGCCGCAACGCGTTCGCGGTCACGAGCACGGTGGCGCCCGTATCGGCGAGGATGGCCGGCCACAAGCCGGTGACCCCCAGGACCGTCGTGACCAGGAACACGGCCTTCAGGCCGAGCGCGATGGCGATGTTGGCGCGGATGTTGGCCAGCGTCCGGCGAGCGAGCTCGACCATGCGGGCCACGTCCGCGACGCGCCCGTGCAGGACCGCGGCATCGGCCGCTTCCAGCGCCGCGTCGGCGGCCCCGCCCATCGCGATGCCGACGTCGGCGGCCGCGAGCGCCGGCGCATCGTTGATGCCGTCGCCGACCTTCGCCACGACTAAGCCGCCGGCACGGAGTTCGCGCACGATCCGCTGCTTGTCCTCTGGAAGGAGCTCGGCACGCGCCTCGATGCCGAGGGCGCCGGCCACGGCCCGGGCCGTGCGCGCGTTGTCGCCGGTCAGCATGACGGCACCGATGCCCGCCGATGCGAGGCGGTCGACGCCCTCCTTCGCATCGGCCCGAGGCTCGTCGCGCATGGCGAGCAGGCCGGCCACCGCCCCGTTCGAGAGGAGCACGGACAGCGTCTTGCCCTCGCCTTGCAGGGCGGAGACACGCGCCTCTTGCTCAGGTGTGAAGGTGCACCGAGCGGCGGCCTCCCGCGGCGAACCCAGGAATAGATCGAGCCGCCCCACCTTGCCCTCGACGCCCTTGCCGCCGAGTGCCCGCGTCCCGGAAGCCGGCGGGACCGGCGCCCCGACCTCGGCAGCCTTGGCCAGCACGGCCTTCGCGAGCGGGTGCGAGGAGCCGCCCTCAAGCGCGCCGGCCAGCGAGAGCACGTCCCGCCCGGTCCGGCCGAACGCCACGACGTCGGTCACGACGGGCTTGCCCTCGGTAAGGGTGCCGGTCTTGTCAAAGGCGACCTTCGTCACTGCCGCCAGCCGCTCCAGCACGGCGCCGCCCTTGACGAGCAGGCCCCTGCGGGCACCCGCCGACAGCGCGGCGGCGATGGCCGCCGGCGTCGAGATGACCAGGGCGCAGGGACAGCCGATCAGCAGGATGGCCAGCCCCTTGTAGACCCACTCGGACCACGCGGCCCCGGCGACGAGCGGCGGAGCCAGGGCGACGAGCGCGGCCACCGCGACCACGGCCGGGGTGTAGGCTTTGGCGAACCGGTCGATCAGCCGCTCGGTCGGGGCCTTCGCCTCCTGCGCCTCCTCGACCAGGCGGACGACCCGGGCGATGGTGTTGTCGCGCGCGGCTGCGGTCACCCGCACGCGGATCGCGCCGTCTCCATTGACCGTTCCGGCGAAGACCGCGTCGCCCACTGCCTTGGGTCTAGGCACGCTCTCGCCGGTGACGGTGGCCTCGTCGACGGTGCTCTCGCCATCGATGACGGTCCCGTCCGCGGGGATCCGGTCGCCGGGGCGAACCAGGACGGTCCCCCCGATGCGCAGGCTAGCCGCCGTAACCCGTTCGGTCGCGCCGTCCCGCTCCAGCAGGGCGGTGTCCGGCACTAGCCCGGTGAGCCCGCGGATGCTCGCCCGTGCCCGGCCGGCGGCGACGCCCTCAAGTACCTCGCCGACGAGGAACAGGAACATGACCGTCGCCGCCTCCTCGGTCGCGCCGATCAGGGTCGCGCCGACCGCGGCGACCGTCATCAGCATCTCGATGGAGAAGGGCGTTCCGTGCCGGGCCGCCGACAGGGCGCGGCGGGCGACCGGCACGAGGCCAACCAGCATCGCGGCAAGGAAGAACCAGCGCTCCGTCGCGGGGACGGCAAGGCCGAGCACATAGGCCGACGCCACGGCCGCCCCGCAGGCGAAAGCCAGCAAGGCCTTGGGCGCCTGCCACCAGGGCTTATCCGGGGCGTCCGCACCCGTCGCCGCGGCATCCGGATCCTCGGCGCCGTACCCGAGCCCGCGCACCGTCGCGACGATGGTCCCAACGCTCGTCGCCGGACCGTGCATGACCGTGAGCGTCTCGGTCGCGACCGAGACCTCGACGCGTTCGATGCCCGGGAGGCGGCGGACGGCGGTCTCGACCTTGGCGGCGCACGAGGCGCAGTCCATGCCCGAGACGCGCAAGCGCGTGGCGGGGATCTCGGTTCGCTCCAGGGTCGTCGCGTCGCTCATGGCGGGTGCCTTCCGCATCTCTGGATCGGACCCTACATCCTCTAGCGACTGGAGGAGCAAGGACCATGAAGGCGCTCAGCATCGGCGAGGTGTCGCGGCGGACAGCCGTGAAGGTACCAACGATCCGGTTCTACGAGGAGCGCGGCCTGCTCCCGACGCCTGTGCGCACCGAGGGCAACCGCCGTACCTACGGCGACGCCGACGTCAATCGCTTGAAGTTCATCAGGCACGCCCGGGAGCTGGGCTTCGAGGTCGATGACATCCGGGCCTTGCTTGACCTCGCCTCCCATCCCGAGCAACCGTGCGCCGAGGCCGACGCCATCGCGCGCAGGCACCTCGCCGACATCGACGACCGACTCACCCGGCTCACGGGCCTGAGGAAGGAGGTCCGGGCCATGCTCGACCAGTGCTCGGGCGGCCCCGTCCGGCAATGCCGCATCATCGAGGTCCTCGCCGACCACGGGGAATGTCTGCACGACAGGCACTGACCGGATCATCGAAACCTTCCGGCGCCTCCCGGATTGCCCCTTGCTTCTCCAGTCGCTGGAGGAACTAGGCATCGCCGACGGGCCTGCCGAACCGGGAGCGGAGATGACGGAACACCACGACCATTCCCACGGCGGCGACGCCCACGGATCCCACGGCGGCCACGCCCACGGACCCGGGCACGTCCACGCGCCAACGAGCTTCGGCAAGGCGTTCGCCATCGGCATCGCCCTGAACACGCTGTACGTGGTCCTGGAAGCGACCTTCGGCATCCTCTCCGGATCGCTCGCCCTCCTGGCCGACGCCGGCCACAACCTCTCGGACGTGCTCGGCCTGCTGATCGCCTGGGCTGCGTCCTGGCTCTCGAACAAGCCACCGACCGCCGAGCGCACCTACGGCTTCAAGCGTGCGCCCATACTCGCCTCGCTCGCCAATGCCGTCATCCTGCTCGTCGCCGTCGGAGCCATCCTCTGGGAAGCGGTGCGGCGCCTGATCGACCCCGAGCCGGTCGCGAGCGGAACCATCATCTGGGTGGCCGTCATCGGCGTGGCCGTGAACGCGGGCACGGCGTGGCTGTTCATGAGCGGTCGCAAGGGCGACCTCAACATTCGCGGCGCCTTCCTGCACATGGCCGCCGACGCGGGCGTCACGGTCGGCGTCATCGTCGCCGCCCTGATCATCCGCCATACCGGCTGGCAGTGGCTCGACCCGGCCATCAGCATCGCCATCGCCGTCGTGATCCTGGCGAGCACCTGGGGGCTGCTGCGGGACTCGGTTCGCCTCTCGCTGGACGGAGTGCCGCCGGGCATAGGGCTACCGGAGGTACGGGCCTGCCTCGAAGCGTTGCCCGGCGTGGTGCGGCTGCACGACCTGCACGTCTGGCCGATGAGCACGACCGAGACAGCCCTGACCGCCCATCTGGTGGTGCCGGGCGGCCAGCCGGGCGACGACTTCCTGATGGGGGCGGCCCGAACGCTGAAGGAACGCTTTGGGATCGGTCACGTCACCCTGCAGGTCGAGACGCGCGAGGACACCGACTGCGCCCTCGCCTCGGACCGGGTCGTCTGAAGTGGGCGGGGGCCTGCCCGCCTGGGCCTACACCCTGATCCCGGTGGTGGCTGCGGTCGTCGGCGCCGCGGTCGCGGTCAACCTGCGGCCGGGACCCGTCCTCGTCAGCGCGATCCAGCACTTCGCAGCCGGCGTCGTCTTCGCCGCGGCCGCGGGCGAGATCCTGCCCGACCTCAAGCATGCCGGCTCCCCTTGGGCGACCCTCCTCGGCGGCGCGGTCGGCGTCGCCGCCATGCTCGGCGTGCGAACCCTGGAACGGCGGATGAAGGGTCCGGTGGGGCTGATGTCGGTCACCGGCATCGACATCCTGGTGGACGGCCTCGTCCTCGGCATCGCTTTCGCCGCCGGGGCCAAGGCGGGCATCCTCCTGACCGTCGCGTTGACCATCGAGGTTCTGTTCCTCGGGCTCACGGTCGCGAACAAATTCGGCGAGGGCGGCGTCTCCAAGTGGAAGGTGGTCGGTGCCACCGCAGGCCTCGTCCTGCTCCTGCCGCTCGGGGCGCTTCTCGGAGGACCGGTCGGCGCGCTTCCACCGACCGTCCAAGCGGGCTTCCTCGCCTTCGGCCTGATCGCGCTGCTCTACCTCGTCACGGAAGAGCTGCTGGTCGAGGCGCACGAGACGGAAGACCGTCCATGGGTCACGGCGATGTTCTTCGCGGGCTTTCTGCTCCTGCTGCTGCTCGACGAGACGGTCGGCTGAACCGGCGGACCCGACGAGTGGCGCAGGGCCGGCGCGGACGGCCGGTCCGGCCGACGCATCAATCGTCGAAGTCGCGATGGTGGTGATGGTGGCGCCGCTCGCCGTAGAACTACCTGTCCTCGTAGCGACGCGGATGGTGATGCCGGACGACGACGTCGTCATGGTCGCCGTGGCGGTAGACGTCGACATGTTCGTGCGGTCGCCGGTCGCCGTAGCCGCCCTCGTAGTATTGGGCCGAGGCGGCGGCCGGAGCGAGGATGGCTGCGGCCATTGCCAGGATGAAAAGGCGTGCTCTCATGTCCGGTCCTTCCCTGTGACTGTAGAGCAAGGCTGTCGCGACGCCCTTGAACCGCGGCTGAAGGTGACGTTCAGCACGTCGTCGGCCGGGAATGTGACCGGATCGACCGGCGTCTCTCCTCCGCGACTTGTGATACGGCCCTTGAGTCGCGCATAAGGGACGGGATGAGTTCGGCGGGAAGCCAGAGGGCCTTCGGGGCGTGGACGGGGTGGTGGGCGACCGCCGCCCGCGCGCTCGCGCTCGTCCTGACGCTGGCGGTCTCCGTCCCGACGGCAGGCCTCGCCGAGGATCTCGCCTATCATCAGGGCCATCCCGGCCATGACCGCACGGAACTGGTCAAGGCACCGGACCTGATGCCGGCCTCCGCTCAGAAGGCGGATCCCGGCATAAGCTGCCACGTCCATTGCGGCTGCCACGTCGCCATGCCGCTGGACGCTTTCGGGGCCGTCCCTCCCGTGTCGCTTTCGCGACCGTGCTACGGGCAAGCCGCCACGGCCCATTCCTCAATCTTTCCCGACCGCCTGCCGCGTCCGCCGCGCGCCTGAGGTGACGCCGCGAAGGCGTGCGTCCTGAACCCTGGGCCAAGGCCCCGGGACCGCATCCTCACGTCACCGCAACGGGACCGACCCGAAGGCCGTCACGGCACCGGCGTCCCGACGAGCAGGCACCATGCGCATTCTCATCACCGCGGCCCTGGTGGCCGCCGGCGTCCTCGTTGGCGCCGCCGTTCCGGCCGTGTCCGGCTTCGTCCGCGGGCTCCTCGCCTCCGCCGGGCTTCCGCCGACCGCCTCAACCCTCGCCGCCGGACCCGGCCCCGCATCGCCGGGCGAGTCTCGCCATGAGGAAGGAGACGGGCACGACCACGGCAAGGCGGCCGCGACCAAGGCCGACGGAGGCCATGCCCACGGCGAGCACGAGCATTCGGAGGCCGAGGGCGAGGAAGGTCACGTCAAGATGACCGCCGACCAGGTCGAGGGCCAGGACATCAAGGTGGCGAAGGCGGAGGGCGGCGTGCTGTCGAGGCACATCCTCGTGCCCGGCACCATCACCCCGGACACCGACCGGATCGCCCGCGTCCCGGTCCGCGTCGTCGGCACCGTCTCCGAGATGCGCAAGCGCCTGGGCGACGACGTCAAGAAGGGCGAGGTCGTCGCCGTCCTCGACAGCCGCGAGGTCGCCGACGCCAAGAGCGATTACCTCACCGCGATGGTCCAGTCGGACCTCCAGAAGGTCAACTTCGAGCGCCAGCAGAGGCTGCTGGCCTCCGCCGCCGCGTCCCAGGCGGCCTTCGACAACGCCAAGGCAACGTTCCAGGAGAACCAGCTCCGCGTCGACCTCGCCCGGCAGAAGCTCTCGGCGCTGGGCCTGAACGCCTCCGAGGTCGCCGTGGCCCAGAAGCGCGACGAGGCCACGCCGAACGTCTCGACGCTGCGCCAGTACGCGCTGCGGGCCCCGATCTCCGGCCGCATCGTCGAGCGCAAGGTCGACGTGGGCACCGCCGTCGGCAAGGAAGGCGACCCGGCCGACGTCTACACCGTCGCCGACCTCTCGACCGTCTGGATCGAGCTCGCGGTGCCGACCTCGGACCTCGACGAGGTCCGGGAAGGGGCCCGGGTCAACGTGAACCGGGGCGGCCGAAGCGAGCAGGGCAAGGTGGTGTTCGTCAGCCCGCTCCTGAACGCCGACACCCGGTCCGCCCGGGTGGTGGTCTCGCTGCCGAACAAGGACATGGCCTGGCGTCCGGGAACCTACGTCACCGCCGAGGTCGAGACCGCGACGGATCAAGTGCCCGTGCGGGTCGCCAAGGCGTCGCTTCAGACCGTCGAGGGCAAGCGCGTCGTCTTCGTTCGCACCGACGAGGGCTTCGAGAAGCGCGAGGTCGAGCTCGGGCGCTCGGACGACGACGCCTACGAGGTCGTCTCAGGCCTCAAGCCCGGCGAAGACATCGCGGTCGCCAACACCTTCCTCCTCAAGGCCGAGCTCGGAAAGAGCGAAGCCGACCACGACCATTGAGGAGGCCGGACATGATCTCGAAGATCCTCGATTTCTCCGTCCACCAGCGCTGGCTGGTGCTGCTCCTGTCGCTGCTCGCGGCCGCCTTCGGCGGCTACGCGGTGACCAGGCTCCCCATCGACGCCGTCCCGGACATCACCAACAACCAGGTGCAGATCAACACGACGGCGCCGTCCCTGTCGCCGGTCGACATCGAGAAGCAGGTCACCTACCCGGTCGAGACCGCGCTCGCCGGCATCAAGGGGCTGGAATACACCCGCTCGCTCTCGCGCAACGGCTTCTCGCAGGTCACCGCCGTCTTCGCGGAGAAGCTCGACATCTACTTCGCCCGCCAGCAGGTCGCCGAGCGCCTGTCCCAGGTGAAGCGGGAGCTGCCGCCGGGCGCCGAGCCCGCCATGGGGCCGATCTCGACCGGGCTGGGCGAGATCTACATGTGGTCGATCCATTACGCGAAGCCGGGCGAGCGGAAGGTCTCGGCCGGGGGCAAGCCCGGCTGGCAACCCGACGGCAGCTACCTCACGCCCGAGGGCCAGCGCCTGAGGACCGAGCTGGAGCAGACCGCCTACCTGCGCACCGTCCAGGACTGGATCATCCGCCCGCAGATCAGGACCGTGCCGGGGGTGGCCGGGGTCGACGGCATCGGCGGCTTCGAGAAGCAGTACCACGTCCAGCCGGACCCTAATAAGCTCGCCTCCCTCGACCTGTCCTTCTCCGACGTCGCCCGTGCGCTGGATAGCAACAACGCCAACCAGGGCGCCCGTTACCTGGAGGATAACGGCGAGGGCTACGTCGTCCGCGCCGCCGGCCGCTTGGAGGACATGGACGACATCGGCAACGTGGTCGTCGCGACCCGGGGCGGCGTGCCGGTGCGCATCAAAGACATCGCCGAGGTCCGCATCGGGCGCGACCTGCGCACCGGCTCGGGGAGCGAGGACGGCCAAGAGGTCGTCGTCGGCACCGCGCTGATGCTGATCGGCGAGAACAGCCGCACGGTGGCCGCCGCCGTCGACGCGCGCATGGACCAGATCCGCAAGAGCCTGCCGCCCGGGATCGAGGTCCAGACCGTCCTCGACCGGACCCGCCTCGTCGAGGCTACGGTGAAGACGGTGGCCAAGAACCTGTCCGAGGGCGCGGCCCTCGTCATCGTCATCCTGTTCATGCTGCTCGGCAACATCCGGGCGGCCGTCATCACGGCGCTGGTGATCCCGGTGGCGATGCTGATGACCATGTCCGGCATGGTCGAGGCCAGAATCTCGGCGAACCTGATGAGCCTCGGAGCGCTCGATTTCGGGCTGATCGTCGACGGGGCGGTCATCATCACCGAGAACGCGCTGCGCCACCTCGCCGAGCGGCAGCACGCCCTGGGCCGCGGTCTCGACATCGAGGAGCGCCTTGAGACCGTCCGGGCGTCGGCCGAGGAGATGATCAAGCCGTCCCTGTACGGGCAGGCGATTATCATCCTGGTCTACGTGCCGCTCCTGACCTTCACGGGCGTCGAGGGCAAGATGTTCGAGCCGATGGCCCTGACGGTGATCATCGCTCTGGTCTCGGCCTTCGTGCTGTCGTTGACCTTCGTGCCGGCGCTCATCGCCATCGTCATCTCCGGCAAGGTCACCGAGACGGACAACCTCATCATCCGGGCGCTGAAGGCGGTCTACCGGCCGGTGCTCGCCGCCGCGGTGCGGGGTCCGTTCGCATTCATCGGGGCGGCCCTGCTGCTGCTCGTCGGAGCAAGTCTCCTGTTCACCCGGCTCGGGACCGAATTCATCCCGCAACTCGACGAGAAGAGCATCGCACTCAACGCCACCCGCATCCCCTCGACCTCGCTCACCCAGTCGCAGACGATGCAACTGAACGTCGAGAAGGTGGTGTCAAAGTTCCCGCAGGTCGCCTACGTCTTCTCGAAGACCGGCACGGCCGAGGTCGCCTCCGACCCGATGCCGCCGAACTCCTCCGACACCTTCGTCATGCTCAGGCCACAGGAGGAGTGGCCCGACCCGAGCCTGTCGAAGGCCGACCTGCAGGAGCAGATCGAGAAGGCGGTGGGGGCGCTCGCGGGCAACGTCTACGAGTTCTCCCAGCCGATCCAGCTGCGCTTCAACGAGCTCCTGGCCGGCACCCGCGGCGACCTCGCCGTGAAGGTGTTCGGCGAGGAGTTCGAGCCGATGCTGAAGGCTGCCAACGCCGTGGCGACGGTCCTGAAGGGCGTCGAGGGCGCCGAAGATGTCAAGGTCGAGCAGGCGGCGGGCCTGCCGTTCCTAGAGATCAAGATCAACAAGCCCGAGGCGGCGCGCTATGGCTTGAGCACCGGCGCCATCCAGGAGGTCATCGGCGCGGCCATCGGCGGCCGCGATGCCGGCGTCGTGTTCGAGGGAGACCGGCGCTTCCCCATCGTCGTGCGCCTGACCGACAAGGTGCGCGAGGACCGGGAGGCCCTGGAGAACATCCCGGTGCCGCTGCCGCCGGGCCCGAACGGCCGGGCGAGCTCGGTCCTGCTCAAGCAGGTGGCGAGCTTCCAGGTGACGGAGGGGCCGAACCAGATCTCGCGGGAGAACGGCAAGCGCCGGGTCGTCGTCACCGCCAACGTCCGTGGCCGCGACATCGGCTCGCTCGTCGCGGAGGCGCAAGCGAAGGTCGGGAGCCAGGTGCAGTTGCCGCCGGGCTACTACGTGACTTGGGGCGGTCAGTTCGAGAACCTCGCCTCGGCCAAGCAGCGCCTCCTGGTGGTGGTGCCGGTCTGCTTCTTCCTGATCTTCCTGTTGCTCTACTCGGCTCTGGGCTCGCCGCGGGATGCGCTCCTGGTGTTCAGCGCCGTGCCGCTGGCACTGACCGGGGGCATCGTCGCCCTGTGGCTCCGGGGCATGCCGGTCTCGGTGCCGGCGGCGGTCGGCTTCATCGCACTCTCTGGCGTGGCGGTGCTCAACGGCCTCGTGATGCTGACCTTCATCAAGCAGCTCGTCGCAGAGGGCCGCCCGAAGCGGGAGGCGATCCTGGAGGGCGCCATGACCCGGCTGCGGCCGGTGGCGATGACGGCGCTGGTCGCCTCGCTCGGCTTTGTTCCGATGGCGATCGCCACCGAGACCGGCGCCGAGATCCAACGCCCGCTCGCCACCGTGGTCATCGGCGGCCTGATAAGCGCCACCCTGCTGACGCTGGTCGTGCTGCCGGCCCTTTACGCGCGCTTCGGCAAGGCGGAGCCCGCGAAGGTGAACGGCCGGCAGCCGGAGGCCGCCTCGCCGCACCTCAAGGCCGCGGAGTAGTCGATGCGGCAGGTCTATCTCCCGGCGGCGGGATTGGCCGTCCTCGCCTTGTCGTATGGGGCGGCCGCGGCGGGTAGCGGACCGGGCGATGCGCCGTTCGGCCTCGCCTGGGGACCGGTCGGCGAGGTGCCACGCCCCCTGAAGGTCGACCGCGAGGCGAACCTCACGGCACTCTACTACCAGCGCGGACAAGGGCCGGCCACCGGTCCGGCGACGGCGGAAGTCGTCCTCGTGGTCTGCCGGGACGAGGGTCTCCAGCAGGTGATCTGGGTCGGCGTGCCTCTCGACGGCGAGGCCCTCGCGCGGGCGCGGGGGACCATCCACGACGAGGGCGTGCGCCGCTACGGCGAGCCGGGCCGGGGGCCGCTTGCCGATTCCGAGCTTTGGCCTGAGGGCCGCGCGCTCCTGGCGAGCCGGGAGGCCGCGGACGGAAGGCGCGAGCTCGTCATGACCGCCTTCGGACCCGGCTACGCGACCTGCTCGGAAACGCACCACGCGGCGACCGGCCACCCGGCCGGCGCGCACGTGGCCGACCTGATCGACGCGGACGGTCCCTGACGCCGCCCTGCCCGAACGGCAGCGAACACCCGGAAGCGAACATGGGACACGGACATACTCACGGGGGCGGCATCCCCGCGGTCTCGGCGGCGGCCCGTGACAAGGGGCGCCTCGCCTGGGCGCTCGCGCTGACGCTGACCTACATGGGCGCGGAGGTCGTGGGCCGCCTGCTCACCGGCAGCCTCGCGCTGCTGGCCGGTGCCGCTTACATGGTCACGGACGCGAAGGGCTGGCGCTGCTCGCCTTCCACTACGCGGGCAAGGCGCCGACGCCCGGCAAGAGCTTCGGCACCATGCGCTTCGAAATCCTGGCGGCACTGGCCAACGCGGTCGTGCTGCTCGGGGTGATGGCCTACATCCTCTTCGAGGCGTACCTCCGGTTAGCGGAGCCTACCGAGATCCTCGGCTGGCCGATGGTGCTGGTGGCGCTTGCCGGCCTCGGCGCGAACCTCGCCGGCATGAAGCTCCTGGCCGGCGGCTCGTCCGACAGCCTCAACGTCAAGGGCGCCTGCTTCGAGGTGTTCTCGGACATGCTGGGCTCGCTCGGCGTGATCGTGGCCGCCCTGGTGGTGATGGCGAAGGGCTGGGTCTGGGTCGATCCGCTCGTCGGCGCCGGCATCGGCTTGTTCATCCTGCCGCGCACCTGGCGCCTCCTGGGCTAGGCGCTGCACATCCTGCTGGAGGGCACGCCGCCGGGCGTCCACCTCGATGCATTGAAGGCCGGGATCGAGGCGATGCCGAATGGCCGGCGAGCCTACGACCTGCATGCCTGGACGCCGACCTCCGGCTGCGACGCCATGAGCGGGCACGTGATCGTGGACGACGTGGCCCGTAGCCCCGACGTGATCCGGGGCGTCCGTCCCATGATGAAGGAACGCCACGGCATCGAGCACGTCACCATCCAGGTCGAGGACGAGGCGCTTGCGGTCGAGGCCGCCCGCCTTCCGGTGTAAGGGAGCATCGATGGTCGGCAAGAAGGTCGCCCGGGAACAACTCGACTGGGGGCCGCGCTCGCGGCGCAGACGACACGCCCGTCCGGAAATTCGCAGGGCCGCGGCGAGGTCGCTCGTCGCGGCGATGGCGCTAGTTCTGTTGGCGCTGGCACTGCTGATAGCGGCGGCACGGTTTTCCTGAGCCGTTCGATCCCTCAAGCCCCGGGACGCCCGTCGGCTATCCGCAAGGACCCTGTCAGATTGGTCGCGCCTTGCCCGTCATTCGCCGGAAGCGGAACCAGCCGGCATTCGGCCGTCGAAACCGGAACACCATCGGAGCCAGGCCACCATCAGGGAGACTACATCCGCTCCTTGATCCCGGAACCGACGAGCCACCAGTTCACTGGGTAGCTGGTCAGGAATCCCGCCACCATGGCGGCCTGCATGGCGAACCAGAACTCGACCGAGTTCACCGGGGCCGCCTGCCCGGCGAGGTGCGGGTACAGCCAGAACTGCACCAGCGCCATGAGGCCGTACATGCCGACCTGCCAGGCGATCAGCGAAGCGGTGTCCGCCTTCACCGCCGCCACGAGCCCCTGGCCGGGCGACAAGCCGCGCATCGGTACGATGGCGTAATACTGGAATGCGATCCCGAGAGCGTAGGCGAAGACGAAGTCCAGCACCCAGACTGCGTACATCTTCTCCTCGAACAAGGAATGCCAGCCGAACCAGACCGCCACCGCCGGCACGAGGAAGGCGAGCCATTCGGCGGCGACATCGCCCAGCATGCAACCGCTGCCGCAGTGGAGCGCGCCTTTGCCGACCATCACCGGGAACGGCGTCTGGGTCATGTTCGGCGGCTTCTCGCCCCGCTCCTTGGCGTGGTGGTGCGCCTCCATGGTCGCGAGCCGGCCGTAGCGGTAGTACGCCCAGACGACGACGAGCGTCCCGAACAGAGCGCTGACCGGCCAGACGACGTTCATCACCGTCATGTGCTGCGGGTGCCGGATCACCTGGACCGAGAGCAGCAGCGAGCAGGCTGCACCGAGCAGCAGGGCCAGGATCGAGACTGCGTGGAACCATTCCGGGAACATGCGGCACCCTTTCGGCAATGCCCGTGCAACATACCCCCTAGGGGTAAGGTTCCCAGAAGTGACGCAACACACCCATGCTGTTCAATCCAGGGTCAACGCGGCGGATCCCAGGAATACGGGAAGCTCAAGGAGTGCTGCAGGCCGGCTGTGACCCGGAAATCCTGACTGCGGTCGCCGCCGAAGCCGACGCCGACGGCGCCGACCAGCACAGTCTGCGGGGTCACCATGTAGCGCGCGCCGATCTCGGCAAGGTTCACCGCCCGACCTCGCTCGCGGTCGGTCTCGCGGTAGACGTCGGCGACGAGGACGACGGAATTCGAGATCGGCTGGCTATAGGCGACGCCGACCCGGTAGCGGTCGCGCCGCTCGGCCTCCCGGCCGGTCGTCGGGTCGTAGTTGTGGAACCACGACGCATTGAAGTGCACTTGGCGCGGCACGTAGGAGTACGGCGACAATCCCTCCGGGTCTGGGGTGCCGAGCGATTTGGTCGCCAGAAACTTGAGCTCGGTCTCCGTGCCGCCGGCCATCCGGCCGTAGGGGGTGTTCACCCCGAGTGCGACCGCCATGGCGGGCAGGACCAGCCCCTCCTGGTTGAAGTTGTAGAAGCCTTGCGCCCGGAACTCGCCCTGGTCGGTGTCGCTCGCCGTACCGACCCGGTACGGGGCCTCGACCGAGAGCTGGAAGTTCTTGAACGCGCCCCATTCAAGGCGCGGCACCGCCATCAGGCTGCTGGCGCCGCGCGGGTCGTTCCGGATGCGGTTGTACTGAAAGTAAGATTGAACTTCGAGGCCGTTCTCCTTGATCGGGTAGGCGTCCTCGATGGTGATGGGCAGCCCCTCCTCCAGGTTGGTGTGGTCGGCGGCGAGCGCGGGGCCGGCCGTGAGGGCGAGGAGGGCCGTGAGGGCGGCGCGCGTGGTCGTCGACATCGGGGCGTCTCCTCAGCGGGCGGCGACGCGGGCCGGGCCGAGGCTCGGCTCGACGGTCATGTCGATGGGGGCGACGTCGGGCATGCGGGCAGCCTTGGCCTTCCAGGCCTGGACCATGCGCTCGACCATCATGGCCGGGACCTCGCCCGGCTCGGTCGAGCCGGGCATCGCCATCATGCCGGGCGCGACCTGCATCAGGGCGTCGTGGAGCGATCCGGGCACCTCGCCGGGCTCGATGCCGAGACGGCCGTTCATCATCATCTGCCGCATGACGGCGGCCCGCTGCGCCTTGGACAGGCCGCCCGGGTACATCATCGGCAGCATCTCCATGAGCATGTCCATCATGATCATGCCCATCGCGCCCTGGGGCGAGCGCACCCAGGCGGGATAGGTCCTCGGGTCGAAGCCGGGATGGGGCTCGCGGAACTTGCGGGCGTAGGCCTCGTCGCCGGGCTGGTAGCCCATGGCCTCGATGACCCGGTACATCTCGGCCCGCTTCTCCTCGACCGACCAGCCCTTGTAGGCGAGGATCGAGTAGGCGATGCCGTGGAGCATGTGCAGGTTGTCGAAGATGTTCGCGCTCTCGGGGCTCATCCGGGCGTAGCGCGGCATGATCTCGCGCGAGAGCAGCATGCGGCCCGGCCGGTCGGGCATGACCTCGCGGTACATGAGGTCGATGGTCTGGGCCATCGCGGCCTCCTGGTCGCGGTTGCCCGAGATCATCTGCGTCTCGTAGGCGGCCGGGTGCCACCAGTGGGCGACGTAGAACAGGCTCTGGTCGAGGGGATAGAAGTTCCGGAAATAATTGAAGTAGGGCTTCATCATGATGCCCGCCCGCCGCATGGTCAGCTCCAGCGGGGCGACGCTGCGGGGCACGCCCGGCGTCTGCATCGTGAGGTAATACTTGACCGCTCGGTCGGTCCACGCCTTCTTCTCGGCCCAAGGGATCTCGCGGAACGCCATCACGTCGTAGGTCTGCTCGTGATGCATGTGCGTCCAGTCGATGGTCCGGAACAGCGTGTGCATCGCCCGGTCAACGTAGTTCGAGTAGTACGGCATCTCCGGCTCGATGGCCGGTGGGTCGCGCAGCCACTCCTGCGCCTCCTTGTCGAAGCGGGCATCGACAGCGGCGTGGTCCTCGAACCGGGTCAGTTGCAGCAGGTCGTGCTGCTTCGAGTGGAAGAAGTGCATCCCGGCCCCGATGCGGTAGGCCTTGTTGAGCCGGTAGTAGAAGGCGAGGTTGTAGGGCCCCCGCAGGAAGCTCACCTCGTTGCGCTGCTCGATGCCGCCCAAGGCCCGCGCGGCGGTGCCGCCCAAGGCTACCGAGGCCGCCGACGCCATCGCGCCGGTGAGAAAGATCCGCCGTCCGATCATGCCGCCCTCCGACCCGATACCCCTTAGGGGTATTTTACCTGGGCGCGTTTTGGAAGGGTCGGTCGGGGGAATGCTCGCCCTGGACAGGCTTCCCACTGCGAGTGTTGCGGAAGAGCTACTGAACGCGCTTCTGAACCCTTGTTTTGTTTGGGCTGACTAAGCCTGCGGATGTCGCACGCAAAAATTCCATCCATCCTCCGCGACTTGGACCGTCGCTCGCCGCATCAATCCGGCGGAACGGCGGCGTCACCGTTCAAGGAGGGCTTGCATTCCTTCCGATGACTTCAGCGGAACGATGGCCGCAAACCGCTAGGCCATGCTCGTCGGCCAAATCCTTGATCCTGGCGACCAACATCGCACCGGCGACCCTGCGGGCGGAGGTTATGATGGCAGCCGAGACATCCCGGCACCGGCAACCCAGGCGTCGCGGCAAGTTGGCCGCCCCCGAACGGGAGGCTCGCCAGCG
The DNA here is from genome assembly GCF_038442355.1 of Methylobacterium guangdongense. Taxonomy (NCBI): domain Bacteria; kingdom Pseudomonadati; phylum Pseudomonadota; class Alphaproteobacteria; order Hyphomicrobiales; family Methylobacteriaceae; genus Methylobacterium; species Methylobacterium guangdongense. The sequence goes on along the minus strand of NZ_JBBXMX010000003.1, from coordinate 489,399 downwards.
CACCGTCGACTTGGCGTCGGCACTGAGCTGCGTCATCTCCGGGACGGTGCGGAATCGGAAGTCCTTCGGTACGGTCTCGGAAAGCCACGGTCCTTCGGCACTGCCCGCCGGGTCGATGCGAACCGTCCCCTTGACCCGAACGTCACGCCAGACGCGCGAGAACCTTGGCCGGCTCCTCGCAGGCCGCGAGCATGCCGTTGTACCAGACGGCCAAGGGCGTGGCCGGGTCCACGCAGGTCTCGAATTCACGGGCGGCCTTGAGGTCCGCGACCGTCTGCGGGGCCGCGTAGCCGAGGGCGCGCATGGTCCGCGGCTCGGTCAGGAACGTCCGGACCATCTCGTCGACCATGGCGTTGGGGCCGCCGAGGTCGGCGCCCCCCATCGTCATGGCGTCGTCCCACGCGAAATCGATGACGGCGACCGGTCGGTTTCGCGCATCGCGGAAGCCCTCGAAGGCCACGGTCAGGTGCTCGTCGCCGAACCCGTATCCGGCGAAGAGCACGGCGTCGCATCCGGCCACGAGACGGTCGAGCTCGGAGTAGTAGGTGCGGAAGGGCCGTTTCAGGATCTGGGTCGTCTTGCCGTATCCCGCGACGATGACCGAGGTCGGGAAATCGATGCCCTCCACGTGGGAGCGCGTGCTGCGGCCGCCGGCGTTCTGGTGGAAGCGGCCGCGGATATCCGGCTGCCAGCGGATCTCGTGCATGTCTCCGGTCGAACCCGGCTCCATGTCGAAATGGACGGACCCGTGGAGGTGCAGCATGCATGCCCAGCCGGATCGCCGGAGGATGCGCTCCTGGTCGAACATGCCGGTCGCCGGGTCGAAGCCGGTCTCGATGCCGGGAAAGGCGCGGTACATCACATTGTCGTAGTTCAGGGTGACCACCGCGATGTCGAACTCGGCCTGCAACGCGGCGACCAGCACTTGGAGCTTCGCGAACTCGGACGCCTTGTCCGCCTCGCTGGCGGCGCAGCGCTCGCGGAACGCCTCCACGACCGCATCGACCGACGCGCGGCCGAGGTCGCGCAGGGTGTCCGGCCCGACCGGTGTGGCCTGCCGACCGAAAAGCGAGACGTTGGGCATTCCTTTGGCTGTCACGACCGCGCCCAACGCCGAGGTCGCGGCGCCGGCGGGGTAAGCCGCGGCGACGGCGAAGATGGCGTAGAGCAAGTCCTCGTAGTGCGGCTCGCGGCGCAGGAACTCGGGCACCGTCCGCTGCCAGTGGGCTCTGACCAAGCCCTCGACATGTTCGTACAGGTTCGTCGCGGGCTCGGCGAGCAACGGGTAGCGCACCTGGATGGCGTCGTTGATGATGGCCCGGACCCCCGCGACGGGGGGCATGCCGAATTCGAGGGACGCACCGGCGCCGACGACCAGCAGAAGTTTTCTTTTCGGCACGTCGCTCCTCCCGTCTTCAGACCACCTTGGCGATGAGGCGGCTCATCTCGTCGGCGAGGCGTGTCCGCTCCTCCTCGGGCAGGTTCCCGGTGAGCGTGGCGTGCACGAGCGCCTGCATGTGGTCGCGCAGCATGTCGGACTGCACCCGCCGGAGAGCGGCGATGACGGCATCGGCCTGGTGGGCGACGTCGACGCAGTAGCGGCCGTTCTCGATCATCTGTTGCAGGCCGCGGACCTGCCCCTCGATGCGGCGAAGCCGGGCGATCTGGCGGGTATGGTCCACGGCCACGCCGCCGTGCCTGTCGTCCGGTTCGCTCATCTCGGGCCCGTGTTGCGACCGCCAAGATAGGTGCTCGGACGCGCCGCCGGAACCCCTGGGGCGCACTCATGCCACGGACAGCCCGTCCCTCGCGGCCGCCCCGACGAAGGCGAGCGCGTCCCGGCGGCGCTCGCCTTCGTCCCCGTACAGGGCCGGCGCTCGCGGGGAGCGGCGCAGGCGCAACGCCTCGTCGATGATGCGCCGCCAATGCCCTTCGAATGAGATCAGGCCGTAGAGACCCGCCTCGGACTTCGAGGGAATGCGCCGAAGCGCGAGCAGGTAGTGCAGCCGACAGGCACCCAGGACGGCCTCGTCCACCTCCAGGTCGGCGGCGGAGATCCGCATGGCATCAAGCGCCCCGGCCGCCCACCCGTCGATCTCGGGCACGTCACGCCAGCCCGGCGCCGGCCCGCGCAGCGTCAGCGCGTGTTCGGCCAGGGCCAGCCTGTCCACCGGTCGGCGCCGGTGCCGCGACCGCGGCTCGAAGCGCCCGTCCCGGACGGCAGGCCCCTCCGCCTGCTGCCCCTGCCAGTCGGGTCTGGCGACGTAGGTGCCGTCGAGGGCGGGGCTTCCGGAACCGGCCAGGGCGGCATGCAGGCCGGCGAGGCGATCCAGCACCTCGCCGTCAGGCCGTCGGGCGACGACGGCGACGAAGTCGAGGTCGCATCGTCCGGGCACGAAATCGTCGAGCGCCGCGGAGCCGACCACGTGGAAACCCGTGACGAGGCCCGGCAGCATCTCGTCGACGGCCGACAGATAGCGCGCGGCCGCAGCGGCCGCCTGCGGGTGCGGCTCGCGGTCGAGGTCCGGGAAGAAGGGCGGGGTCGGCACCGGTCTGCTCAATGGTGGACGGCGAGCATCCAGACGCCCATGGCGACCATCATCAGGTTCTCGGTCAGGGAGACGAAGCCGAGCGGCACCTTGCTCGACCCGCCGACGCAGGCGCATTTGATCTCGCGCTTGTCGACGTAGACCGCCTTGAACACCGAGACCGCGCCGACCGTGCCGATGAACAGGGCGACGGGAATCGAGATCCAGTCCAGCGCGCCCGCCACCATCAGGACGCCCGCGATGCCTTCCAGGAAGGGGTAGGCGTAGGCGTAGCGTACCCAGCGCTGCCCGAGCAGGTCGTAGCCCAGGAACATCGACGAGAAGCTCTCCACGTCCTGCAGCTTCAGGAGGGCGAGCACGCACATGCTGAAGGCGATGAACCACTCGACCGCACGCATCGTCAGCGGCGTTCCGTAGGCGGCGTAACTCGCCGCCAGCGCCATCAGCGCCGTCATCGAGAAGACCGCGACGACGGGCGTGTAGGTCGTGGCGTTCGGGTCGTTGGCGGCCTTGCCGAAGTGGCGCTGCAAGTCGTCGAAGCCGCCGACGAGCTCGCCGTTGATGAAGGTCTGCGGCGTCGACTTGACTTGATGCTCGGCCTTGAAGCGGTCGGTCTCCTCACGAGTGGTCAACCAGTGGTCCTCGACCTCGAAGCCTTCGCGTTCGAGCAAGTCCTTGGCTTTCAGCCCGTATGGGCAGAGGTGCTTCTCCATCACCATGCGGTACAGGGTGGCCTTGCGGGCGGTGGCCGTTGACATCTGTCGTCCTCGTCGGTCGGAGGGAGGGGCGTCGCCCCTCCCGGTCGGGTTTCAGAGTTGTCGTTCAGGCCGCCATCTTCCGGCAGCTCTCGGCGCAGCGCCGGCACTGCGCGACGCAGTCGTCCATGTCGCCGACCTGCTCGCAGCTGCGTGCGCAGTCCTCGCAGACGTCGGCGCACTCCGCGCAGGTGTGCTTGTGATGCGGGGTCCCGAGCAGCATGAAGTGCGCCGAGGTCCGGCATATCTCAGCGCAGGCCAGCATCAGCCGGAAGTGCTCCGGCTCGGCATGCTTGCCGCCCGCCTCAAGACAGTGGTTCGAGGCCATGCCGAGGCAGGTCTGATAGCAACGCAGGCACTCGTCGATGCAGGACTGCATTTCGCTCGATATCTGATGCATCTGTCTCGCTCCTTTCAAGATGGGATCTTAAGTATTGATCGACGCAAGCGCGAGTATTTCTTCCTTGAGCCGAACAATACCAGTTATTCAATCATGAAATTTCGATAAGGTTCATCGGTCCGCATTCCCGGGTGCAATCGGTCAGCCACCGCTTGCTCCTTGCGGACGGCGGCCGCGTCCGGTGGGACGTGACCGTCGTCTCGGGAGGTCGGAGTCGGGCATCCGGCTGACGTGACGGCGGTGTCGGACATCCCGGGCATCGCCTCGCCCCACGGTGCGACGGGCTTGCGCTCGGGCGGGGGTACGCGGCCTCCACACGCTCGTGCCGCTCGGCCGTGACGGTGGCGGTCGGCTACTCCGCGCCTGCCGGGCGTGAACGGTTCGACGTGGCGAATGGCTCTCGCGTCGAGCCCGCCCGGGAAACGACGCGAACGCGGGCGCACCCAGGGCGTCGCGCGCCTCGGGCGCGCCTCAACTCACACGAGGGTTCGGGGCGGTTTGCGCAGCGCCCCGGGTCCGATGCCGGCATGACCGGCGGCATCGTGCGGGATCAGCACGACGACCCGTGAGAGCGGCATCGTCAGGGACGCGTGACCGACGACGATGCCGATCGCGCAGCAGGCCATCGACCCGCATACGCAGCCCACGCAGGCACAGGAGCAACCCGCGCCGGCGTCGTCCGCCCGAAGCGAGCCTGACGTCATCGCGGCCGGCGCCCGAATGATGGAGTGAGCCGGAAGCGTCACCTGGATCGCCGCCTTGCGCATCAACTGGACGCTCACCGGCCGGGCGGCAGGCGCCGCATCAGCCTTTGTCGCGGCGGTTTGCTGGTGACCGCGGTGGCCGCAATGAACGTGCCCCTCATGGGCCTGGACGGCGGACGGCGCGAAGTAGGCGACGATCGCGAGGATCATCGCCGTGAGCAGGCGCACGACTGGCCGGTTAGGACCCATGCGGGTTGAAGACCCAGGTTGCGGCGGCGAGGCCTGAATGGCCTCACGAACTTGAATGCGCACGTACGGGTTTGGTTTCAGCCTACCGCCTCACGCCAGGGCATGCACCGGCTCTGCCGGATAGCCGGCCGCCGTCACCGCCCGGGCGATCCGGTCGGCGGGGCCGCCCGAGCCCGACACCGTCACGAGCTTGGCTCCCAGGTCCACTTCGACCTGTGCGTCCGGCTCGATGCCGAGAACCGCGCGCGTCACGGACTTGGCGCAGCCGCCGCAGCCCATCTTCGACACCTTGAAGCGATACATGACGTTCTCCCGTGTGTGACGTCCCTGCGAGATGGGGATTCCCATGGTGGTAAGGTCAAGGGTTGCGGGTCCGGTCGGCGCCGTCAGACCAGCTCGCCTCCGCGATAGCGGGCGAACGCGCTCCGCCCTCCGGGCCCGAACAGGACGACCGCGTAGGTATCGGGCTCCCTGCCCTCGACCTCCATTCCGGGCGAGCCCGCCGGCATGCCCGGCACGGCCAGGCCGGTGCCTTCGGGCCTTTCGGTCAGGAGCCGCCTGACCGCGCCGGCCGGCACGTGCCCCTCGATCACGTATCCGCCGACCTGGGCGGTGTGGCAGGAGGCGAGATCGCGCGGCACGCCGAGGCGGACCTTCAGCGGGGTCACGGGTCCCTCCGTCACCGTCACGGTGAAGCCAGCCTCGCGCATGTGCGTGACCCACTTCTCGCAGCAGCCGCAACTCGGGTCCTTGGTGACCGCCACCTCGGGCAGGCCCCCGGCTCCCGCACGGCGTGCGACGGCCAAGCCTGCCGCCAGGCCGATCAGGGCGGTTCGCCGCGTCGGCTTGAGTTCGATCTTCATCGTCCGCTCCTCTCGGTTCTCATTCCGCGGCCAGGGACGGCCGCCCGGGCGTTCCGGCATCCGCGGGTTCCGCCTCGGCCTCCGACAGCAGCCCCCGGCCCTTCGCCAGGGCGTAGACCGCCGGGATCACGATCAAGGTCAGGACGGTCGAGGAGACCATCCCGCCGATCATCGGCACGGCGATGCGCTGCATGACCTCGGAGCCGGAGCCCGTGCTCCACAGGATGGGCAGCAGGCCGGCCATGATGGCGACGACCGTCATCATCTTCGGGCGCACGCGCTCGACCGCGCCGACCATGATGGCCTCCCGTAGGTCGCCCTGCGTGGGCGGCCGACCCTCCAGCCGACGCGCGGCGCGAACCTCGTCCCAAGCATGGTCGAGGTAGACCAGCATGATCACGCCGGTCTCGGCGGCGACGCCCGCGAGCGCGATGAAACCCACCGCCACCGCGACCGACATGTTGAAGCCCATCCACCACATCAGCCAGACGCCCCCGACCAGCGCGAAGGGGACCGACAGCATCACGATGAGCGTCTCGGTCAGGCGCCGGAAGTTCAGGTAGAGGAGCAGGAACACGACCAGCAGCGTCAGGGGCACCACGATCCTGAGGCGTGCCGCCGCGCGCTCCAGGTACTCGTACTGACCGCTCCACTGTAGGGTCGTGCCCGGGGGGAGCTCGACCTCGCGGTCGACCGCGGCCCGCGCGTCGGCCACGTAGCCGCCAAGGTCGCGGCCCGTGAGGTCGACAAAGATGTAGACCGCGAGCTGCCCGTTCTCGGTGCGGATCGAGGTCGGGCCCCGGGTGAGCGCGACCTTGGCGACCTCGCGCAGCGGAACCGTGCCGCCCGCCGGTAACGGGACCTGGACCTCGTCGGCGATGGCCCGCGGGTCGGAGCGGAAGGCACGGGGGTAGCGCACGTTGACGGTGTAGCGCTCCCGTCCCTCGACGGTGTTCGTCACGCTCTGGCCGCCGAGCGCGGTGGCGACCACGTCCTGCACGTCGCCGACCGACAGGCCGTAGCGCCCAAGCGCCTCGCGGTCCGGCGTGATGTCGAGGAAGTAGCCGCCGATGACCCGCTCGGCGTACGCGCTCGACGTCCCCGGGACGTCGCGCACCACGGCCTCGACCTGACGGGCGACCTTCTCCATGGCGTCGAGGTCGGTCCCGAGCACCTTGATGCCGACAGGCGTGCGGATGCCGGTCGAGAGCATGTCGATGCGGGCGCGGATCGGTTGGGTCCAGGCATTCGACACGCCCGGGAACTGCAGCGCCTTGTCCATCTCGGCCTTGAGGCTCGCGAGCGTCACGCCCGGCCGCCACTGCGCCTTGGGCTTCAGGGTGATGATGGTCTCGAACATCTCCATCGGCGCAGGGTCGGTCGCCGTGTTGGCCCGCCCCGCCTTGCCGAAGACCGAGGCCACCTCCGGGAAGCTCTTGATGATCCGGTCCTGGGTTGCCAGCAGCTCGCCTGCCTTGGTCACCGAGATCCCCGGCAGGGTCGTCGGCATGAACATCAGCGTCCCCTCGTTCAGCTCCGGCATGAACTCCGACCCGAGCTGCCGGGCCGGCCAGACGGTGGCGGCCAGGACGCCGAGGGCGAGCAGGACGGCCGGGATGCGGGCGCGAAGCACCCCGGCGATGAGCGGCCGGTAGAGCCAGATGAGGAGCCGGTTCACCGGGTTGCGGTGCTCGGGAACGATGCGCCCACGCACGAACAGCACCATCAGGGCCGGGACCAGCGTCACCGACAGCATCGCCGCCGCCGCCATGGCGAAGGTCTTGGTGTAGGCCAGCGGCCCGAACAGCCGCCCCTCCTCGCCCTCCAGGGTGAAGATCGGCAGGAAACTCACGGTGATGATGAGCAGCGAGAAGAACAGCGACGGGCCGACCTCGGCGGCCGCCTCCACCAGGATCTCGACCCGCGGCTTGCCCGGGGGCGCCCGCTCCAGGTGCTTGTGGGCGTTCTCGATCATCACGATGGCGGCGTCGATCATGGCGCCGACCGCGATGGCGATGCCGCCGAGGCTCATGATGTTGGCGCCGAGCCCCAGGGCCCTCATGCCCGCGAGCGCCATCAGGATGCCGACCGGCAGCATCAGGATGGCCACGAGCGCGCTGCGCACGTGCAACAGGAACACCACGCAGACCAGCGAGACGACGACGCTCTCCTCGACCAGGGTGTGCCGCAGGGTGTCGATGGCCGCCTCGATCAGCTGGGAGCGGTCGTAGACCGGCAGGATCTCGGTGCCGGCCGGCAGGCCCTTGGCCACCTCGGCCAGCTTCGCCTTCGCATTCTCGATGACGGTGAGCGCGTTCGCGCCGAAGCGCTGGAGGACGATGCCGCCGGCGACCTCGCCGTCGCCGTTCATCTCGGTGATGCCGCGGCGCTCGTCCGGCCCGAGCTCGACGCGGGCGACGTCCCGGACCCGCAGCGGCGTGCCGCCCGCGGTCTTGAGCACGATGTTCTCGATGTCGGCGACGCCCTTCAGGTAGCCGCGGCCGCGCACCATGAACTCGAACTCCGAGAGTTCGACCGTGCGGCCCCCGACGTCGGCGTTGCTCGCCCGGATGGCGTCCCGGAGCTTGTTCAGGCTGATGCCCTGCGCCCGCAGGCGGTTCGGATCGACGACGACGTTGTACTGCTTGACGAAGCCGCCGACGCCCGCGACCTCGGCCACGCCCTCGGCGCGCGAGGCCCCGAACCGGATCACCCAGTCCTGCAGGGACCGGAGCTCGGCGAGCGTGCGCTCCTTCGCGACCACGACGTATTCATAGACCCAGCCCACCCCCGTCGCGTCGGGCCCCAGCGTCGGCGTCACCCCGGGAGGGAGCCGGCTCGCCGCCGTGTTGAGGTATTCGAGCACCCGCGAGCGGCCCCAGTACGGGTCGGTGCCGTCCTCGAAGATGACGTAGACGAAGCTGACCCCGAAGAACGAGAAGCCGCGCACGACCTTGGCCCGCGGCACCGTCAGCATGGCGGTGGTCAGCGGGTAGGTGACCTGGTCCTCGACCACCTGGGGGGCCTGGCCCGGATACTCGGTGTAGACGATGGCCTGGACGTCCGAGAGGTCCGGGATGGCGTCGAGCGGCAGGGTGCGCACCGCGGCGATTCCCGCCGCCACGGCGAACACGGTCCCGACCAGCACGAGGACGAGGTTGCGGGCCGACCAACCGATAAGGCGCGCGATCACGGTTTGCCCTCCGCGTTCGCGGCCTGCCGGTCGTCCGCCTTCGGGGCCGCCATGGACTGCAGCGCCGCCTTCAGGTTGCTCTCGGCGTCGATGAGGAAGTTCGCCGCCGTGACCACCCGGTCGCCGGTCGCGACGCCGTCTCGGATCTCGGTGTAACCGCCGCCGCTGACCCCGACCTTGACCTCGCGCGGTTCGAAGCGGCCCGCGCCGCGGTCGAGGAGCACGACCTGGCGCGCGCCCGTGTCGATCACCGCGTCGTCCGGGACCGCGACCACGGGCTTCCCCGTGCCCGTGCCGATCTCGACGTCGGCGTACATGTCGGGCAGGAGCGCGCCGTCCGGGTTCGGCAACTCGATGCGCACCCGCGTCGCCCGCGTGTCCGGGTTCACCTGCGGGTAGATCACCGCCACCTTGCCCGAGAAGGTGCGCCCCGGGGCCGAGCGCAGCCGCACGGTGGCGGCCTGGCCGACCCGCACCCCGGCGAGGTCGCGCTCGGGCACGTCGGCCAGGACCCACATGACCGAGATGTCGCCGATCCGGAACAACGTGTCGCCGGCCGCCGCCTTCATGCCCTCGATGGCGGTCCGCTGCAGGACGAGGCCGTCCCGGGGGGAGGACCAGGTGATGGCCATCGGCACCTTCCGGGTGCGCTCCATCTCGTCGATCACGGGTTCGGAGACATTCAGGTTCTGGAGCCTGCGGCGCGCCCCGTCGAAGCCCGGGTTGGCGATGAGCTGGGCGGCGGCCGCGTTGATCTCGGGCGAGTAGACGTGGACGAGCGCCTCGCCCTTGCGCACGCGGTCGCCGGTCGTGACGTTCTCGACGTGGTCGACGTAGGCGTCCGAGCGGGTCGCAACGACGGTGACGCGCCGCTCGTCGAGGGCGAGGGTGCCGGGCACGCGAACCGGCTGGGCCACCACCCGCCGCTCCGCCACCTCGGTCCGCACGCCCGTTCGCTGGACCTTGCCGGGGGAGACCGTCACGACGTCGCCGTCCTGGTCGTCGCCCGCGTAGACGGGGATGTAGTCCATCCCCATCGAATCCTTCTTGGGAACGGCCGAGGTGTCCGCCAGACCCATCGGGTTGCGGTAGTAGAGCACCTTCCTGGGGCCCGCCGCGGACGTCCCGGCCCCCTCGGTTCCGCGCGTCGCCGTGTCTTGGCCGGCCTCGCCGGTCGGCGTCGCGGCGTCGCCCTCGGACCCGTCGAGGCGTACGTCCTCGCTCGCCCGCACCGCGCGGAAGTCGCGCCCGTCCGCCGTCGTCCTCGGCGCGAGCGAGTAGGCGGCCTTCCCGTCCGGGTCGCGGTAGTAGACTACGGGACCCGTGGCCTCCGTCGGCGCCTTCGGCTCCGGCGCGGAGGCCGGAACCCACTCGGCGAACTCGGCCCGCGCGCGCTCGACGAGAACCGGCACGGGGCCGCCATCGCGGCCCGCCCAGTACCCGGTCCCCGCCGCCGCGAACGCGGCAAGGGTCCCGGCGAACCATGCGCGCCGGCTCATTTGACCACCCGGAATTCGAGCCTGTCCTCGACGGTGCCCGTCTCGCCCTGGACCTTGGCGGCGAGCGAGAGCCGCCAGCCTCCGGCCATCGAGAGCTTCGCCCGGAACCGGTAGACGTCCGGCTCGGGGGACGGGATCGGCTCGATCTTCGAGATCATCTCGTCCATGCCGTCCGGGGCCATGTCGATGCGCCGGGCGAAGATCACCGCATCCGGCACGGGTTTGCCGGTGCGCTTGTCGACGAGGCGTACGGCGAGGATGGCCTCGCCGACTCTGGCCTCCTTCCCGGTCAGCTCGAAGGCGTAGTCCTTGATGTCGGCGAGCGCGGGCCGCGCCAGTCCCGACAAGGCGGCACCGAGCAGCGCTGCCACGAGGGCACGCGCGATAGGGTTTCTGGTCACGGATGTCGTCTCCTGAACGCGATGGTCGCCGGCGCGCGGGCGCGCGGCGTCGAGCCGGCGCGCACGCCGGCGGCATCGGGTTCAGGCTCGGGGAGGCTCGGGTGACGGTGTCCCGTGCACGCTGGCGAACGCCTCCGCGGCGGGCCAAGCTCGAATTGTCCGCATCGCGACAGGTGCCGGGACGGACACCGCGGTCGGCAGGAGGGAAGCGATTCCCGCCAGGCACAGCGCCAGGAGCGGGCAACCCGCCTTGGCGCAGTCGGGCTTCGCCGTCTTCCCGGGCGGGCAGCAGGGCATGTCGTCCATGTCCGCATCGTCCATGCCCGACCCGGCGATGTCGGCGTGGTCCGCTGCCGCAGTCGTCCCGCGCACGGTGCGCGCCTGCGCCGCCGCGGACGCGCGCATGCCCGCGGCTGCCGCAGGGGCGGCTACCGGCGTCAGGGCCAGACCGATCACCGCGAGCAGCGGGATCAGCCGCCTCATGGCGAGCCAGAACGTCACGGATCCACGATGCCAGCTTTTCTGTCGGGGCGGAAGGTCGATGGCGGCGCGCCCACAATGCGGCATGGTCGCGGCATGGTCGGGACCGCCCGCACTGTGCAGTTTGGCCCCCGGCTTCAGGCGCATTCCGCCTCGCGTGCGAGGGATGCACTCCTCGACAGATCGGGACGCCCGGTGGCGTTGGAAGTCTCGGGCCGGCCATGTCGGCCGGTGGAGGGACGGCGAGGCATCTTGGTGATCGATCCGGTCGTCAAGCCAACGTCCGGCGCCTCGACAGGACGGAGCGGCGTCCGATGTGTCTGGGGTATGAAGCGGGATGGGACGTTGTCCATCCACCCCGCGAGCGCGTGACCGGGCAGCACGGCAAACATCGCGATGCTGGCGAGAACGGGAACGATCTTGGTTCTCATGGCGGGACCCGTTTATTCACTTTGGAGCTTGGTGCTCCTTGCCTTGAATCCGTTCGTTTCGCGCTCATCGTTACGGCGTTGCGGGAATTCTTTTGATGCCGCGGTCCGCACCGCGATGGCCCGTCATCTTCGCCGACCGGCGTGGGGGCGGAGGACGCGCCGAGCCGGTTCGCTACCATCGAAGCAGGCGCGGACCCAGAAGCGCCCCCGCCAACGTGCACAGCGCGATGGTGCCTCCGTACCAGACGGCCACAAACGGGACGGTGTCGTCCATGCAATGCAGCGAGTAGCCGAGCGCGCTGACGGCGCCCGAGGCGAGGCCGACCAGGGCCCCCGCCCGCACCAGGTCCGTCGGCGCGCCGAACCGCCGGACCGCCCAGGTGACGACGGCGAACGGCACGACGGCGATCAGGGGGATCGAGACGAGGCATTCGAGCCAGGTGTGGCCGGAGATCAGGCCGTGCCAGTGCTCGCGCGGGGTCATCGCCAGGCTCGCCCCCGCCAGCGCCGCGACCGCGACGAACGGCAAGGCGGCGACCCCGAGATGGACGCGGCTCTCGCCTCCGGGCCTCGCGGCCCGGGCGAGGTATCGAAGCGCGAGCCCCCCGACCGCGGCCGCGAACACGAACTTGAAGGCGAGGAACACGAGCGGGCGGGTCTCCGTCAGGCCGGGGCGTACGCCCAGGACCGCGAGCGCGAGGCAGAGCGCAGCGCCGGCGCCGACGGCGACCGCCAACCCGAGCCGCCGGGTCATCCATGGGGTGCGCGCCGGCTCATTCTCGAAGCTGCTGCCCAGCAGGCCGATGAGTTCGTCGGTCTTCATCGCGCCTTGCCTCCCACCAAATTCGCCAGGGCCTTCAGGCCGCGGTGGACGCTCACCTTGACCGCGGTCTCGGTCATGCCGGAGCGCTGGGCCGCCTCGGCGGTGCTCAGGCCCTCCACCTTCGTCGACCGGATCGCGTTCCTCATCTTCGCCGGCAGGTGCGCGAGAAGCCGCTCGACGTCGAGCGAACTCTCCGCGGCAACATGGTCGTCGTGGGCCACCAGCACGCCCGCATCCTCGACGGGAACCTCGGCCGTCGCCGAACGCGTCCGGCGGAGGTGGTCGATGAGCTTGTAACGGGCGATGGCGTGGATCCAAGGCGTGACCGGCTGCGTGACGTCATAGGTATGCCGGCGCGCATGGATCACCAGAAGGGTTTCCTGGACCAGATCCTCCGCCTCGGTGTCGCCGCGTCCGGAACGGATCAGCTTGCCCTTGTAGTACGCGCGCAAATGCGACCCGAGACGCGAGAGGAAGAGCCGGTAGTCGGCGGCACTTCCTTCGAGACTCGCGACGAGCAACCCACGCAATTCCTCCTCCGTCCGGGGCACCGGGGCTAGGCGTGCGGGTTCGCAGCGTGCGCCATGAAGCTCAAAGTACGTCGCATCATTCGCCACACCGCAGCGCCCCCGACCTTCCCGCACCATGGGGTTGCGGGCGAGCATTCCATCCGGCCACCCATTTCAGGTGATCGGTCGTCCCAAGGCAACGGGGACCGCCCCGCCGCACCAAGATCTTTCCGCAATCGAGCCCGGAAAGGTTACAGCGTCTGCGGCATGCCCCCGCCGGCAGGCATGTGCCGCGTTTTATTGCCAAGTCTGTGCCTCGATCCTAAACCGCCGCCGGGCACGACAGGACGGGTCGGGCGGGCAACTTCCGGACCTTCGAGGGCACGCCGCCCGGCAATGGCGCTCCGAAGGGGCGAACCGGGACGGGACGACGGCGGCCCGTCCCGGTGCGGCGCGCCGTCCTTCGCGCCCGGCAATTCCAAGGGGTCCGGCGCGAAGCCGACCCATCCCGCCAGCGACACCTTCCTGGGAGTACGGTCATGATCGAGGTGATCCCGAACTGGCATCCGGTCGCGGTCCATTTCACGGTCGCCCTGCTCATCACGGCAAGCGCCCTCTTCGTCGCCGGGACCCTTCTCCGGACGTCGCCGTCGGGGATCGCCCTCACCGCGGCTGCGCGTTGGAACCTCGCGGTCGGCATCGCGGTCACGGCCGCGACCCTCGCCACCGGATGGTACGCCTACAACACGGTGGCGCACGACGCGGCCTCGCACGAGAACATGACGATCCACCTCCGCTGGGCCGTCGCCACCGCGCTGGTCTTCCTAGCCGCCGGCGGCTTGGCCTGGTTGGAGCGCCGGCGGGGCGCCGGTGCGGGCCTCGCGCTGCTGGCGCTTCTCGCCGGAGGTTCCGGCGCGCTGGCGGTGACGGGGTGGCTCGGCGGCGAGAACGTCTACCGCTACGGCCTGGGCGTCATGGCGCTCCCGAAGTCGGGCGACCACGTCCACCCCGGAAACGGCGGCCTCCCCCACGAGCATGCCGACGAACATGCCCACGACCACGGCCATGACCATAGCCAGGGACACGGCAGTGCGGACGGTCACGCGCCGGGGGACAATCGGGCCGCGCCGGATGCCGCGGCGGGAGGCGGCGATGCGGTGACGGCTCCGGAGGCCGCCGCTCCGCACGGCCACGTCCACTGACCGGGTTCGTCGCCGCCTGCCCCGTTCGCACTCCACCGGAAGGGGTCCTGCCAACGGGCGCGCGGCGACGAACCTCCGGAAGCGGCTTGTGGCGCAAATCCAACAGGATGTTTCTCCAAGACGTCCGCCTGTCCCGGTGGATTGCCGGTGTCGCCGGGTCGTGCAATGCTTCGGCAAGATTGGGCGGAGGTCCTGATCATTGATCTTTGTGCGCGCAGTGATGCTTTCCGTGCTCGCGTTGGCCTTGGCCATCGCGCCTGCGGCGCCGTGCACGATGGGCCACCGTGCCTCGATGCTCGACCACATCGCCGGCGCTTCCGCGGCGGTACCCCATGACCATCATGCGCGTGCGCGCCAGGACGGCGGCGATCCGGAAGGGCACGGGCGGACCGCGCTTCTAGAGGGGGCCCAGGACCTGCCGGCCGCGACCGCCGGCGACGACGGCTGCCCGGGCCATCGGCACCGCTCGAAGCGAACGGCCTGCCCGTCGCCCTGTTGCACGCTGGGCTGCCAGGCGGCGCTGCCGGCGGCGACCTGGATGGTCACGCCCCTGGTCCACACCGTCTCCGACCGCGTCCTGATCGCCCAGGAGGACGGGACCGTCGACGCGCATCCGCTCCGGATCGAGCGTCCGCCGAGGCTTGGCGCCTGACGCGCGGGGGCCGCTAGCGACTGCCCCCGGCCGCTCCGACACGACGGCCACCCATTCCGTTCCATGACCCGACGGCTCGGTCGGGCGCGACCCTGTCGCCGGCTCCAGCCGCGCGGCCGGCGCCGCGCCGGGCCCTGCTCTCGGCCGTCCGCCTCAGTTCGGGAAAACCAAGATGTTCAAGTTGCCGAGACCGGCCGCGCTCGCGGCGGTCCTGCCGCTCGCCGGCTGCATGCCCGCAGCCGTGCCCGTCGGCCTCGTCCTGCCCTCCGAACCCGGCGTGCCGGTCCCGCCGCCCCGATACGCGAAGGTGACCGGGGGCGTGAAGGATTTCCGCGTCGTCGAGCCGAAGGACTGGCGGGAGCTCAACCGGCAGGTCGCGCCGAGGTCCGGTTCCGGCGGGATGGAAGGCATGCCGGGCATGGACGGGATGCCCGGCATGGGCGGCAAGCGCGATTCCGGAGGCCGGTGATGGTCCGTCCCTGTAACCGAACGGGCGCACGCCTCGGACTACCTGGCATGGGATGCCTGTCGACCGCGCCGGGACGCACCGGTCCGACCACGCGCGCGCCAGGCGACATCGCCCGGACGCGTCCCGGGCGCTTGGCCGCGAGCCTGGCCATCCCGGCCCTCCTCCTGGGGGGCTGCGCGAGCTTCTCGCCGGACGCAGGCCTCTCCGTCGCCGGCGGCTACGCGGCGCTCGACCTGCGGAAGGACATCGTGAAGGCGGACGACCAGGGCATCGCGCCGACCGCGGACGCCCGGGTCGACGCGCTGCTGCGGCGTCCCCTGACGGCGGACGGCGCCGTGCAGGTCGCGCTGCTCAGGAACAGGGGCCTGCAGGCCGCCTTCAACGACCTCGGCGTCTCCGAGGCGCAGTACGTGCAGGCCACGCTGCCGCCCTCGCCGCGCCTCTCGATCACGCAATGGGGATTGGGTTTCAACACGGAGATCGAGCGCTCCGTCGCCGCCAGCGTGCTGGAGTTGGCGACGCTCCCGGTGCGTGCCGAGATCGCGCGGCAGCGGTTCACGGCCGATCAGTACAACGCGGCGGAGCAGGTCCTGCGGCTCGGGGGCGAGGCGCGGCGCCAATACTACCGCACCGTGGCGGCCAACCAGGCGACGGCTTTCCTCGAACAGGCCCTGGCCGGCGCCGGATCCGCGTCGACGCTCGCCACGCAGCTGGGCGAGACGGGCGCGCTGAACAAGCTGGAGCAGGCGCGCGAGCATGCTTTCTACAGCGAGCTCGGCGCGCAGCTCGCCAAGGCGCGGGTGCAGCAGCGGGCGGAGCGGGAGCGCCTGACCCGCCTGCTCGGGCTCTGGGGGCGGGAGATCGAGTTCCGGTTGCCCAACGGCCTGCCGGCCCTGCCCGGGAGGCTCGTCGACGGGCGCGCCATCGAGGCCGAGGCGATGAGCAAGCGGGCCGACGTGCAGGCCGCCCGCTTCGAGCTGCAATCGCTTGTGGGGCAGTTCGGGCTGAACCAGGCCAGCGGCTTCGTCAGCGTCTTCGATGCGGGCTTCGCGAACCGGTTCTCGCGGTCGAGGGCCGCGGGGGGCGAGGGCGGTGCCCCGAAGGTCGACAAGGCCAGCCTGAACGGGTTCTCGGCGGATCTCGTCGTCCCGATCTACGACTTCGGGGCCACCGCCGTGCGGGGCGCGCAGGAAAGCTACCTCGCCAGCGCCAACCGCCTGGCGGAGCGCGCGGTCAACGCCCGCTCCGAGGTGCGCGAGGCGTTCCAGCGCTATCGCGGCCAGTACGACATCACGCGGCATTACCAGACCAGCGTCCTGCCGCTGCGCAGGACGATCCAGGACCAGGCCCTGCTCCAGTACAGCGGCATGCTGCTGGACGTCACGACGCTGATCGTCGACGCCCGCGCCAGGATCCTGAGCAACATCCAGGCGATCGAGGCGCAGCGCGACTTCTGGATCGCGGCGACCGACCTCAAGGCGGCGACAGTCGGCGGCGGCTTCTCGGCAGACAATTTCGGCGGGGAGCCCGCGGGAGGCAGCCCGGGCACGAGCCTCGCCGTCGCGACGCCCGGCGGCTGAGCCAAGGAGCCCGATCCGCCCATGACATTCGGAGGGAGATCATGACCGACATCTCGCGCAGGGGCATCCTCGGGGCCGGGGGCCTCGTGCTCGCCGGCACGTCGATGATCAGCGGGCGGGTCCAGGCCGCGGGCCTGCCGGAGGCCCCGATCATGGACAAGGCGACCATGCAGCCCCCGCTCTACCCAAGCAGCGGGCCCGACTACCAGCCGGTGGTGACGCTCAACGGGTGGACGCTGCCCTGGCGCATGCGCGGCGACTGGAAGGAGTTCCACCTGATCGCCGAGCCGGTCGTGCGGGAGATGTCGCCCGGCATGAACGCGCGGCTCTGGGGCTACAACGGGCAGTCGCCGGGACCGACCATCGAGGCGGTCGAGGGCGACAAGGTCCGGATCTTCGTCACCAACCGCCTCCCGGAGGCGACCGCCGTGCACTGGCACGGGCAGACGCTGCCCAACGGCATGGACGGGGTCGCCGGGCTGACCCAGCCCGGCATCCCGCCGGGAAAGACCTTCGTCTACGAGTTCATCCTGAGGCGCTCCGGCACCTTCATGTACCACCCGCACTCGGACGAGATGGTCCAGATGGCGATGGGCATGATGGGCTTCTTCGTCGTCCATCCGCGCGACCCGGCCGAGCGGCGGGTCGACCGCGACTTCGTGTGGCTCCTGAACGCCTACGACATCGAGGCCGGGTCGTACGTGCCCAAGGTCAACACGATGCTCGACATGAACATGTGGTGCTTCAACAGCCGCGTGTGGCCGGGCATCGACCCCATGGTCGCGCGCCAGGGCGACAAGGTGCGGATGCGCTTCGGCAACCTGACCATGACCAACCACCCCATCCACGTCCACGGCGTCGACTTCAAGGTCACCGGCACCGACGGCGGCTGGATCGACGAGAACCGGCAGTGGTCGGAAGTCTCGACCGACGTCGCGGTCGGGCAGATGCGGGCCATCGAGTTCAACGCCGACAACCCGGGCGACTGGGCGATCCACTGCCACAAGTCGCACCACACCATGAACGCCATGGGCCACTCGGTCCGGACCTACATCGGCGTGAACATGAAGAGCACGGCCAAGCAGATCCAGAGGATCGCGCCGGGCTACATGCCGATGGGCTCGACGGGCGGCGGCATGATGTCCGAGATGGAGATGCCGCTGCCGGACAACACGCTGCCGATGATGACCGGTGCGGGCCCGTTCGGGTCCGTCGAGATGGGCGGGATGTTCACCGTCCTGAAGGTCCGCCCAGGGCTGGCGGCCGGCGATTACCGCGACCCCGGCTGGTACCGGCACCCGGAAGGCACCCTCGCCTACGAGTGGACCGGCGAGCCGATGCCCGAGCCGGCCCGCGCCCCGGACACGCCCAAGGGCCGGCGCGCGCGCCAGACCGACCTGCGGGCCGTCGATCCGCGAACGCGCCGGACGGCGTCGAATTCGGGCGGCCACGAGCACTGACGGGACGGCCACGGGCCGCCCGATGGCCTGCCGGGGAGCGCCTTTCGCGCGGCAGGCGAACCCGTTCGGAACGGGAGCGATCCCGTCCGAAGTCCGCCGCGCCGGTCGCCGATTCCCCTCAACGGCGCCGGTGCGGCGGTTCGATGGACCGAAGGAGTAGAGAAGCCATGAGACGCAAGATCACGCTCGCCGTTCTTTCCGCGGCCTTCCTGGCGGTCGCGGCGCCGGCGTGGGCGCAGTCCGTGAAGGGGACGGTGACGAAGGTCGACCCGGCCGCCGGCAAGGTGACGCTAGACCACGCCGCGATCCCGAAGCTCGACATGGACGCGATGACGATGGCCTACGCGGTCAAGGATCCCGCGATGCTCAAGGATCTCAAGGCCGGCGACAAGGTCGACTTCGACGTCGCCGAGACGGGCGGGGCCTACACCGTCACGAAGATCCAGAAGGCGAAGTAGCGCCCCTGAGGCGAGCCCTCGCGCGGCTTCCGCCCGGTCCCGCGCGGGGGCGCCGACACCTTGAGATGGAGCGACCATGCGACGCCTGATCCTGTCCGCCGCGCTCGCCGCGGCCCTCGTCGGCCCGGTCCCGGAACCCGCCGGCGCCCAGCCCGCGAAGGGCGCGCCGGCCGCCCTGGAACGGGCGCGCGAGACGATGGCGAACCGTTTCCGGGACACGAAGCTGACCGGCGACCCGGACCGGGATTTCGCCGAGCTGCTCATCGCCAGTTACGAGGAGACGCTGTTCCTGGCCAAGACGCAGCTCGACTATGGCGGGGACCGGCAGCTGCGGGAGACCGCCCAGAAGATCCAGGACGAGCAGCAGGCGAGGATCGACGCCCTGAAGCAGTGGCTGGTCCGCAGCCGCGAGGCCGGGTACCGGCCGCAGCCGAACCAGACGCCGTCGGGCGAAGGACCGCTTGACCGCCAGGCGAAGGGGGCCCCGGCCCAGGCCCGGCCCGAACCGCCTCCCGCGGAGAAGGCGGCCTCGCAGCCGGCCGCGCCGGCGTCGCCGTCCAACGCTCCCCTCGTCGCCGGGACCGTGAAGAAGGTCGACGACGCCGCGGGCAAGGTGACCCTCGACCACGAGACCATCCCGAACATCGGGATGGACGCGATGACCATGGCCTACAAGGTCCAGGACCCGGCCATGCTCAAGGGCCTGAAGCCCGGCGAGCGGGTGCGGTTCTCGGCCGACCGGGTGAACGGGTCCATCGCCGTCACGCGCATCCAGAAGGCCAAGTGATGGGGACCGGCCGACGGCGCCCGATCCCGGCCGCGGCGCCTCGCGCCCTCGGCGTTCTCCTCGGCCTCGCCGCGGCCGCCGGCGCGGCGACGGCGGCGGAGGGGCCGGGGGGCACCGCGGGAGCAGCCGCCACGGCCGTCGACGTCGGGAACGTCATGGCCGGCGGTCGAGCCGCCTATGGCGAACTCCTGGAGCGGGAGGCTTCGGCACGCGGGGTCCCGCCCGCGCTCGCCGAGGCGGTCGCGTTCGTCGAGAGCGGCTACGACGCCGGGGCCGTCGGAACGGTCGGCGAACTCGGGCTGATGCAGGTCCGCCCGGCCACCGCCACGATGCTCGGCCATCGCGGGCCGGCCGCGGAACTCCTCGACCCGGCCACGAACGTCCGCTTCGGCGTCGCCTACCTCGCACGGGCGTGGCGCCTCGCAGGCGGCGACGTGTGCCGCACCCTCGCCAAATATCGCGCCGGCCACGGCGAGGAGCGTATGACGCCGCGTTCCGTCGACTATTGCCGGCGCGCCCGCGACCGGCTGGCCGCCACGGGTTCGCCGCTTGCGGCGGTCGCGGCGTCGGCCGGCCGTGGCATCCCGCGGACATCCACATCGAAACCCCGCGCGGCGCCGACGGCCGTCACGCTCCTCGCGAACCGGTTCTGGGCCGCCCACGTCGCGCGCGTCCGGGCCGTCGAGATCCGGACCGCGCGGATCATGGGGGGCGGCTGATGCGGTCGGCAAGGGCGGCGCTCGCGCCATCGACCCAGGTGTGCCGGAGGTCGCCGGCGACGCGTGCGTGTCGATCCACGGTTGCCCGGGCGCGCCTTCGGCGAGGCGCGGCGGGCCTGGCATGACGTTCAAGCCCTACCCGCACGCGCGCGGCGACGGCTCCCTCGGCGAAGGATGGGCGATGCTGCGCGCCAGGGTGGCCCGGCGCATGGCCCTGGGTCTTTTCTCCGAGCGGGTCTCGATAGGCCTGACGCGCGACCTATCGGTCGCCGTCGAACCACCGGCCGCCAAAATCCCGGTCCGGCTGCGCGATTTCCGGCCGGACGACCTGCCGGTCCTCTTTCCCGTCGGTGGCGACAAGGCGGCCGAGCGCGAACGCGACGACGTCAGGTGGCGATTGCGCGCCGCCGCGCACGGGGTGCTGCCGAGCCGCTGCTTCGTGCTCGTCGATGAGGTGTCCGGCCGACCCTGCCACATCCAGTGGCTCACTGGCCCGGGTTACGGCGACGCGATCCGGCGGACCGGCGCCCTGCCGGTTCTGTCGGCCGAGGAGGCCATGCTGGAGAACGCCTTCACGCCGGCATCATTCCGCGGCCTGGGCGTCATGGCGGCCGCCGTGTACCTGATCGCCGAACGCGCCCGGGCTTTGGGCAAGCGACGCTTGGTGGCCTTCGTCGACGCCGACAACGCGGCCTCCCTCAAGGCGGTTCGACGGGCGGGCTTCACACCCTGTTCGATCCGGACCAGACGCCAGTTCGCCTTCGGCACCTTCCGCACAGTCCGATTCGATCCGAACGCGGGGCCCGTGCGTCGCGGAGGGGGCACCACGCCGAGGGACGATGGCGCCGGCGCCGGGGACGGCATTCCCTCGAACGGGGGCGCACGAAAGGCGGGGTCGCCGGATGACGGCTGAGACCATCGCTAGCGGAGGCCCACGACGCGCGCCCTCTCTTACCGGAAATACGGAACGAGCTGCCCCGTGACGGCAATCGAAGCCCTGCACAACCTCGCCCACAGGCTCACCGGCCTCGACTACCCGCACGGCCACTGGTGGATCGTCGCCGATGCCTTGCTCGTCTTCGTCATTGCGCCGGCTTGGACCGCGTGGCTCGTCGGCCGCGCCATGCTGCGCCGTCATCGGCGGTCGGCGGTTGCCTCCGGACCCGCCGATGCCCTGCGGGCCGGCCCGTCCCGCGGCCGCCGGCGTCGCGGCTTCGGGCTCCGTTTGGGCCGGCGCCTGGAGGCGTACGTTCTGGGTGCCACCCTCGGCATCCAGGTCCGCCTGGTCTTCCTGTCTCTCGCGACGCTGCCCGCGGCCTGGCTGACCCTTGAGATACCCAAGCACATCGTCAACCATGCCCTCGCCGACGCGCGGGGCGACGGGCATCCAGGAATGACGCTCCTGGGCCTCCCGCTCGGCCGCACGGAACTCCTGTTCGCCCTGTGCGCCGGCTACCTCGCCGTCCTCACCGGGAACGGGCTCCTGAAGTACGCGGCGAACCGGGTTCGCGGACGCGTCAACGAGCGCGTCGTGCGCCGCCTGCGCCTGGCCGTCCTGCGGCGCGTGCGCACGGAGCGCTCGGCCGACCGCCGCACGACGCTCGCCGCCGTGGCCGTCCAGGAGGTCGAGCCCATCGGCTACTTCGGCGGCAGCCTCGTCGCGGTCCCCATCGTGCAGGGGGGTGTGCTGGTCACGAGCGTCGCCTTCCTCCTGCTGCAGGACGTAGCCCTGGGCTTCGCCGCGCTGATCATGCTGCCGGTGCAACTCACGGTCCTGCCGCGCCTCCAGGGGCGCCTGAACGCGAAGGTGCGGCAACGGGTCCTCGCCACGCGCGCGCTCGGCGCCTTCGTCACCACGCCCGAGGCCGCCGAGCCGCCGGGCCTCGCCCCGTCCGTGGCGGGGCGCGATGCGCCAGCCTCGTCGCTGCGGCGGCGGATGGCCCATGTCGAGGAGCTTGAGCGGATCCGGATCGCCATCAACGACATGAAGGGCGGCATCAAGAGCCTGTACAACTACACGTCCAACCTCACGCCGTTCTTCTTCTTCCTGATCGGCGGATATCTCGTCGTGCAAGGCGGCCTCTCCCTCGGCGCCCTCGTGGCGGCGCTCGCGGCCTACAAGGAGATCGCGCCCGCCCTCCGGGAGCTGTTCGATTTCGCCCAGGATTGGTCGGACGCCGCGGCGCGCTTCGCCGAGGTCACGCGCGCCGTCGAGCTTCCGGCCAGCGTTCGGACGGGCATCGCGAGGTCGGTGTCGACGCGGGAGGCGGCCTAGCCGATGCGCGCTCACGCTATGCGTTTCCCCCATCGCGGACACGCCCGTTCCATCTCCCCGGGCCGCGCGCCGGACGAGGTTCCGGTGCGGCCGCCTCCGCGCGCGATGACGGACGGGCGCGTGACGCTCGGGAATCCACCATCGGCTCTTCCGGCCCCGGCGACGCCACGGGACCTGCGGCCGCCCGCGATGCGACCGCGCCACGGCTTTTCCCGGCGTTCGCCGGAGCGGGGCGTTCGCGGGGCCCGGTCGGTCGCGGCGTCCGGGCTCGTCCGGGCGCGCCTGGGCGCCTCGACGGAACGGGCGGCCGGGCGATGAGGATCGGGGAGGCGGCACGCGCCTGCGGGATCTCGCCCAAGATGATCCGCTACTACGAGCGCGCCGGCCTGATCCCGGCGCCGACGCGGTCGATCTCCGGCCATCGGGTCTACACCGAGGACGAGGTGCGCACGCTGCGGTTCGTGCACCGGGCCCGCCTCCTCGGCTTCTCGGTCGCCGACACCGCCATGCTGCTGCGCCTGTGGCACGACGAGGCGCGTGCCAGCGCCGGGGTGAAGGACCTGGCCATCCGGCGCGCGACCGACATGGAACGACGCGCCGCCGCGCTCGCGGACGCCGCGGCCTCGTTGCGGGATCTCGCAGGGACCTGCCCCGGCGACGACGGGCCGGAGTGCCCGCTGATCGACGCCCTCGCCCGCGAGCCCGGGCGGCCGGGCAGCGGGTCTGCTCCAGCCCCGTCGACGCGCATCGGGGCCCGCCAGACGAAATGACGGGCTCGGTCCGGGCGATTTGTCGATCCGGGACCGCGGCACGCCGGCCTCACCTACCTAGCGTGCGACCGTGTCGGAAGACCGCGGGTCAGCGCCCCTGCGCCGTGTTACCCGGCTGGGTGTGAAGCGAACGCCGGAGTTGATCGCATCGCGCGGCCAGCAAGGCCGGGGTCTCGCCCGGCGCGAGGGAGGCCTCGCCTCTGTCGGCGTCGGCACAGCGGCCGAGCATCTCGGGAAGCGTCCTCCCTTCCACGGCCCTGATCCCGAAGCCCTTCATCCCCGGCTCCGTGACGGCCTGCGCTTGTGCGGAACAAAGGCCGGCCACGAGCGACAGCGCGGCAAGGATCGGGCGGGAGGCGTGCGGCACGGTCGATTTCCACGGTTCGGCGAGGGAAGGCATCGCGGCCTCGGACGGCCACCCGGCGACACCGCATCGCGACGGCGTACGGTGCGTCGGGATGCGGTTCAGTACCAGAGGCGCAGTCCAGCCAGCGCCCGCAGGTCCCCGCTGCCCTCGCCGGACCGGCGTCGGTAGTCCGCCGTACCGCCCAGGAACTGCTGGTAGGAGAGGCCCACGTACGGCGCGATTTCGCGGGTGAATTCGTAGCGCAGGCGCAGCCCCATATCGATGTCCGACACGCCGGAACCGAGTTCGCGACCGCGGTCGGCCTTCGAGTAGGCGTTCATCTCGATCTGCGGCTGCAGGATCAGGCGCTGCGTCAGGTAGAGGTCGTACGAGGCGTTGCCCCGGAAGGCGAAGCGCCCGTTGTCGCTGGCATAGCCCGTGAGTTCGAGGTTCCAGAAACCGATGGCCAGCCCCTGGATGCCGAAGGCGGCCCAGGTGCGGTTGCGCAGGCTGTCGATGTCCGAGCGCACGCCCACCTGCATGTCGAAGTAGGTCGAGATCGGCCGGGCGTAGAGGGCCTCATGATCGCCGTCGGAGAAGCGGCCGCGGTTGTCGGCGTTGTAGCGACCTTCCGACTTCAGCCACAGCTTGTTGTAGTCGTCGCCGATCCAGGCCTGACCGTCGTAGCGGAAGTAGCTCTCGCTTCCGAGGCGGCCCTCGAACTGGTCGAGGAAGGCGTGGGCGTAGACCCGGTCGTCGAGAATCGGGTTGCCGTAGGGCGCCGCCCCCTGGAGCGTGTCGGATCCGAGGCGGGTGCCGCCGTTGAGAAGGCCCGTGACACTCTGGGCGAGCGCGGCCGAGGGCGCGAGGGCGAGGAGTGACAGGGCGAGGACGAGGGTTGCCGGCGCGCGCATCAGGCCCCCCTCGGCAGGACGCGGAGGGTGCGGAACATGCCGGCCTCGAAATGGTACAGGATGTGGCAGTGCAGCGGCCATTGCCCGGTCGCAACCGGCGTGACCAGCATCGACAGCTTCTCGGCAGGGGCGACGCTGACGGTATGGAGGTAGGGTCGGTGCCGGCCGTGACCGTTCTCCAGCTCCATCCACATGCCGTGCAGGTGGATCGGGTGGCTCATCATCGTCTCGTTGACCATCACGAGCCGGAACCTCTCGCCGACGGTCACGTCGATGGGGCCGACCTCGGTGAACTTCTTGCCGTCGAATCCCCAGATCATCCGCTGCATGTTTCCGCTGAGCCGGAGCACGATCTCGCGCGTCGGTGGGCGGTCGTCGACGGCGGGGTTGATCGAGCGCAGGTCGGCGTAGGTCAGGACGCGGCGGTTCAGCTGGTTCAGGCCGTCGCCCGGGATGCGGGTGCGGTCGGAAAGCATCTTCGGCTTCATCTGGACCTCGACGCCAGTCTCGTCGAGTTCGACGCCAGGCGGCAGCTTCGCCATGGGTTGGTGGCCCGCGAGGCGACGCTCGTCTGGGACGATCTCGCGGGCGTGCTCGCCGAGTATGCCGCCGATGCGCGAGCCGTCGGGGTAGGACGCGCCGATCTGGTCGCGGCCCATCATGCCCTGCATGCCCATGTCGGTCATGGTCCGCAGCGGCCGCGGGTCGAAGGGCGGGATTTCCGCCTCCATTCCCGACCGGGGCGCGAGCGTGCCGCGGGCGTATCCCGAGCGGCCGAGGTCCTGCGCGAAGATCGTGTAAGCCCGTGCCTCGCGCGGGCGCACGATCACGTCGTAGGTCTCGGCCACGCCGATGCGGAATTGGTCGACCTGCACCGGGACGACGTCGTTGCCGTGGACGTTGACCACGCTCATGGTCAGCCCGGGGATGCGCACGTCGTAGTAGGTCGCCGCGGAGGCGTTGATGATGCGCAGCCGGACCCGCTCTCCGGGCCGGAACAGCGCCGTCCAGTTGGCCCCGGGCGGCTGCCCGTTCATCAGGTAGGTGTAGGTCTCGCCGGACGGCGCCTCCAGGCCGGAAGGGTCCATGCGCGACTCGGACTCATGCCAGCGCTCCTTGACCGTGTCGGCGAGCCCGCTGCGCTCGGAGTCGGCGAAGAACGTCCGCACCGTGCGCTTGCCGAAGTTGTAGTAGTCGGCCTGGTACTTGAGCTTGTTCTGGATGCGCTCGGGATCCTCGTCTGTCCAGTCGCTGAGGAGCACGACGTAATCTCGGTCCGCCTGGACCAGGTCACGGCCGCGCGGCTCGATGATCAGCGCACCGTAGACCCCCTTCTGCTCCTGGTAGCCCATGTGGCTGTGGTACCAGTAGGTGCCGCTCTGCAGCACCGGGAAGCGGTAGGTGAAGGTCTCGCCCGGCTGGATGCCCGGGAATTCCAGGCCCGGCACGCCGTCCATGTCGTTGGGCAGGATGATGCCGTGCCAGTGCATGCCCGTCATCTCGGGCAGTTCGTTGCGGACGTTGATGGTGACGACGTCGCCTTCGCGCCAGCGCAGCACCGGCCCGGGAACGCCGCCGTTGATGGTGTTGGCCCAGGTCGGCGTGCCGGTCTTGTCGACCGTGCCGCGGGCCAGGGTGAGGTCGTACGTGGCCGCCCGCGGCACCGTGGGCTCGCCCGGGCTCGCCAGGGCGAAGGCGGAACGGTCGTGCGCCGCGAGGCCCACGGCGGCGCAGGCGCCGAGGCCGGAGACGAACCTTCGACGGGTCGGAGAGGGATTGTTCTTCGGAATCGACGCCACCTGCGGCCTCTCAGATGGGCCACGGCGCGGAGCCGGGCGACATGTCAGGTTGCCGTGAGGCTGCCGCCTTCCCACGTGGGAGGATCAAGCCGGCAGTCGCGCCGCCGGCGCGTTCCGTGCTCGATGTGATCGCGGGGCAACACCGCCTTCGGGCGCGTGGAGCGCCGCGTCGGCGCGACGTGGTTTATCCCCGCCCGACCTGTTGCGTTCCGAGGTTGGCTCCATCTGCGCCCGCCGCATCCCTTCCTTCGTGTCGCGGGTGGACGGACGTGACGGTGCCGTGACTTGCGTCGAGCCGGCATCTGCGCTTGGGAGGATCCGCCCTACGCCGCGACCGATGCCGGCGACGTCGCCGGCATCGACCGATGGCACGTGTGCCGCCGGCCGGTCTCGATCCCTCACGTCGCCCGCGAGATCGGCTTGGCGATGGCAAGGACGCCCTTCAGGCCGCTGCCGAAG
This sequence comes from Methylobacterium guangdongense, assembly GCF_038442355.1. NCBI lineage: Bacteria > Pseudomonadati > Pseudomonadota > Alphaproteobacteria > Hyphomicrobiales > Methylobacteriaceae > Methylobacterium > Methylobacterium guangdongense. The sequence goes on along the minus strand of NZ_JBBXMX010000003.1, from coordinate 462,653 downwards.
CGGGCGATGGCCTCGCGATGGCCGCGGAGTTCGCTGTAGGGAAGATAGCGCAGGTCCAGCTCCGCGACGCGGGAGAACGCCGGCCGCGCGAACTGGGCGCGGACGTCGCCCTCCCGGTCGTCCGGTGCGACCAGGAAGAAGTTGCGGGCCGTGGCGCCCTCGACGCCGAGCGCGAGGTCGAGCATGCGCACGATGCCCGAGTAGATGCTGGTCGTGTGCTCCACCTCGAACGCGGCCGCCACGTCCGCGGTCCCCTTGCCGATCCAGAGCACGTCGATCAGGCGCACCGTCTCCGTCGACCCCTTCGCGGCGAGGCTCGCCGGCAGGCGGTCCAGGCAGCCGTCGGACAACCGCCCTGACGCGTAGGCCCGGTTGCCGTCGTTCGAGGCGATCCAGACGTCGTAGCCCAGGGCGAGCCCGAGGTCGCGCAGCCAGCCCTGGACCTCGGTGTGCGTGTGATCGGCGTCGCGCCCCGCCTGGACCGACCGCGACGCCGTCTCCGCCGCTTCCGCGCGGACGCGGTCGAGGTCCTCCCGCCAGCGCGCCAAGGCTCCGTCCTCATCCCGGTCCGGCAACGGATAGCGACCCGATCCGACGTCGAACAGGAATCCCGCGACGGCTCCGAAATCATTGGACAGCAGCGCCCGATGGGTCTCGTTGAGCTCCACGATGCCGCGCCGCATCGCCAGGTACTCGTCCCAGCGCCCGAGCTTCACCTTCGCGCCCGTGAGCGCGTTGTACCCCTTGACGATGGCGGTGTTGAACGGCGGCACCCAGGTCGGGTGCAGGAAGTAGAGGAGGTTCGCCGCGGCCGGTCCCAGGCCCTTGATCCGCGCCTGGTCGAGCGCGTGGACGGCGGCGAGCACCTGCGCCTCGGCGTTGCAGCACAGGCAGGCATCGAGGAAGCGCCCGAACACGACCTGGTTCGCCCGGTCCTCGTAGATGTCGGGGATGCGAAGCTTGGGTTTCCAGAGGAAGGCATGGTCGGCCCCCTTGAACACCTGCCTCTGCTCCGCGACCGAATGGACGACGGTCTCAAGGGAAGAGCCTCGGTAGGCATTACCGAACGTGTCGGCCCTGATCTCGTCGACAACGGCTTGCAGGCCGCGCCGGATCGAACGGAAGTTCTTGATGCGCTCCTCCCAGAGGAACCATGTCCGGTAGGAGGCCCCTGGGTCCTCCCGCCAGTGCCGGATGAGATTGGCGACCGTGGCTTGGTTCACGCGTCTGGTCCGTCCATTTGTTGGAAGGGCGGATTATCACGGACGCTCGTCGGTGCCGCCATTGCGCCAACGGTACCCCAGGGGGGTTCCGCGGGGATTGTGCCACCCCGTCGCCGCCCGGCAACGCGGGAGGCGGGCTCCTGAATATCAGGCCTGGCAAGGCCGCCTGCGTCGGAGCGGAGCAAACGCGTCCATTTCAAACACCTACCCCGTTCACGGGTAGTTATGTCGAGCATCTTTTAGACGGGCTCAACCGGGTGTTCCGAGCCGGGATGGCATCGGAAGGCGGTCCCCGTGGTGAACCGCGAGCAGCCCGGCGCCGGTCACGGCACGTTCGCCACTTTCGGCTCCCGTTGGCGGATATCTGGCAGGCGGCTTCGAACGGGAGGTCCGCAGGCATGTTTGCATCCGGGGGGAACAGGCGCGGTCAGGACGTCAAACCCGAATCGACCGACATGTTCGAGGACAGGAAAGACTTTCGGCAAGCACCCGCCTGTGAGCGCACCGTCCTGGGAGCTGACCGGTAATCGGCCCGGTATCCTAATGGCCCGATGCGGACGGGCCATCACCGCGCCGGCGGTTCCGAAACGACGGCCCTGCGACTTCGCCGCCGACGCGCCTCACCCGATCCTCGGGCCAGCGTGGGCGTCGCCCGCTTCCGGCCGTGCGGCCCACAAGGCGCACGCCAGGCCGACGTTGACCAGCGCAAGCACGACCAGCAGACCGTAGGCCGCGTCCGCGCCGCCGTAGGCGAACGCAACGGCCCCGAGCGAGGGGGCGATCGCCTGTGCGATCAGGCCCGGCCGCGCCAGGCGGCCCACCAGGACCGGGTACCGCGCCGGGCCGAACAGCGCGAGCGGTACCGTACCCCGGGCAATCGAGTAGATCCCGTTGCCGGCGCCGTAGAGGACCAGCGCGACACCCACCGCCGGTATCCCCAATGCTAGGACGGCGAGCGCGGACACCACCAGGGCTATGGCCACGGTAAGGGTCCAGAGCGGGTGCTGCCGCCCCTTGTTGGCCATCTCCAGGACGCGCGCACCGACCTGTGCCGGCCCGATCAGCGCGCCGTAGGACACCGCCGCGGCCAGCGCCACGCCGCGTGCCTGCAGCAGCGTGATCAGGTGCACGGAGACCAGCGTCATCACTGTGCCTCCCAGCATCAGGACGCCTGCCATCAGCAGGAAGGCCCGGCGCTCGCGGGCGGTGAGCGGCCCGTCCTCTCGCCGCCCGCCGTCCCGGCCACCGGCCAATATCGGCGGCTTCGGGATCGTGCCGAGCACGAGCGGCAGGGTGACGAGGACGTGCAGCCCGGCATAGGCAAGGCAGGCCCCACGCCAGCCGGCCTGCTCGACGAGGAAGGCGGACAGCGGCCAGCAGACGGTGCTGGCGAACCCGCCCCACAGCGTCAGCGTGGTGATGGCGGGACGGGCCTCAGCGCCGTAGAGCCGGCCGAGGGTGGCGAAGGCAGGATCGTACAGGCCGCAGCCCATGCCGAGCCCGATGAAGACCCACCCCGCGAGGACCGGAAGGCTCGGGGCCAGGCCGATCACGACGAGACCCGCCGCCAGCAGCAGCGCGGCCAGCGCCAGGACGGGGCGACCGCCATGGCGGTGGATGGTAAGGCCGACAGGGGGCGAGGCGAAGGCGGCGACCAGCAGGCCGATGGACAGGCCGCCGACCACCCAGGGGAGCGGCCAGGCGGTGTCGTTCGCGATGGGAGCGGCGAGCACCGCCGGCAGGTAGAAGGAGGAGCCCCAGGCGAGGATCTCGACCACGCCCAGGGCGGAGATGACGAAGAGGCGGCTGTGGCCCTCAGACCTCACGGGGGGTAGGCTTCAGCGCCGCTCCCTTGCCGGCGGCCCCGCGCTCGTACCAACCCTGGGTGCGGTTTACGATCCACACGACCGAGAGCATCACAGGCACTTCGATCAGCACGCCGACCACGGTAGCGAGCGCCGCGCCCGAGTTGAACCCGAACAGGCTGATGGCGGCCGCCACCGCGAGCTCGAAGAAGTTCGAGGCGCCGATCAGCGCCGAGGGGCCGGCCACGCAATGCTGCTCGCCCGCGGCGCGGTTCATGAGATAGGCGAGCCCCGAGTTCAGGTAGACCTGGATGAGGATGGGTACGGCCAGCAGGCCGATGACCGCCGGCTGGGCCAGGATCTGCTCACCCTGGAAGCCGAACAGCAGCACCAGTGTCGCCAGCAACGCCACCAGCGACACCGGCCCGAGCCTGGCGACAAGCCGGTCGTGGGCGGGCTGGCCACCAGACGCAAGCAGGCTCCGCCGAACCACCTGCGCGACGATGACCGGGATGACGATGTAGAGCACCACCGACAGCACCAGCGTGCCCCAGGGCACCGTGATCGCCGATAGGCCGAGCAGCAGACCGACGATGGGCGCGAAGGCCACCACCATGATGGTGTCGTTGAGCGCCACCTGGCTCAGGGTGAAGTGCGGCTCGCCCCGGGTTAGGTTCGACCATACGAACACCATCGCGGTGCAAGGGGCGGCGGCGAGGATGATCAGGCCGGCGATGTAGCTGTCGATCTGCTCGGCGGGCAGGTACGGGCGGAACAGGTAGCCGATGAACAGCCAGCCGAGCGCCGCCATCGAGAACGGCTTCACGGCCCAGTTCACGAACAGCGTCACGCCGATGCCACGCCAGTGCCGGCCGACGTGGCGCAGCGAGGCGAAGTCGATTTTCAGCAGCATGGGGATGACCATGAGCCAGATCAGCACCGCCATCGGCAGGTTCACCTTGGCGACCTCGGCCGCGCCGACGGCGTGGAAGAAGCCCGGCATGACGTGGCCGAGCGCGACGCCGGCCACGATGCAGAGGGCGACCCAGAGGGTCAGGTAGCGTTCGAACAGGGACATCGGGATTCCTTAGGCGGTTGCCACGCGGCGGCCGCTCTCGTCGACCACGCGCTCGCCGTCCTCCTTCACGAACTCGCCCTGTTGCTCCGGCAGCAGGTCGAGCACCGCCTCGGACGGGCGGCACAGGCGCACCCCCTTCGGGCTGACCACGAGCGGCCGGTTCAGCAGGACCGGGTGGGCCTCGACGGCGTCTAGAAGCTGCTCGTCGGCGAGCGCAGGGTCCCCGAGGCCGAGCTCGGCGAAGGGCGTGCCCTTCTCGCGCAGTGCGTCCCGCACCGTGATGCCGGCGCGTGCGAGCATCTGCCCGATGAGCGTCCTGTTCGGCGGGGTCTTGAGGTACTCGACCACGTGCGGCTCGATGCCGGCGTTGCGGATCATCGCAAGCGTGTTGCGGGACGTGCCGCAATCCGGGTTGTGGTAGATCACGATGTCCATCACGCGACCTCCGGGCGGGCCGAGGTCGCGCCGGCGAGCTGGCCGATCTCGCGGACCTTCGACGAGAGGGCGACCGGGTCCAGGCTGCCGAGCGGCAGCGCGACGAAGGCGGCGATCCGGTTCCTGAGGTATCGCTGCGCGGTGACGAAGGCGCGCTTGCGCTCCATCTCCGAGCCTTCCGCCACGGCGGGGTCCTCGATGCCGCAATGCGCGGTCACGGGCTGGCCCGGCCAGTAGGGGCAAGCCTCGCCGGCGGCGTTGTCGCAGACGGTGAAGACGAAATCGAGGACCGGGGCGCCGGGGGCGGCGAACTCGTCCCAGGACTTCGAGCGAAGGCCCTCGGTCGGATAGTCGCTCTCCCGCAGCACCTGGAGCGCCAGCGGATGCGGCTCGCCCTTGGGCTGGCTGCCGGCGGAATAGGCCCGGAAGCGGCCGCCGCCATCCTTGTTGAGCATCGCCTCGGCAAGGATCGAGCGGGCCGAGTTGCCGGTGCAGAGGAACAGGACGTTGTACGTGGGCTCAGGCATGGACGGCGTCTCCAGTGGTGCAGTCGCAGGCGGCGAGCGCGGCCACGGCCGGGGCACAGACTTCCGGATGGCCCTGGCAGCAGTCGCGCATGAGGAACTGGACCAGCTCCGACAGTGCCGGGTAGGCGGCGCTGTAGATGATCGAGCGGCCCTCGCGGCGGGAGGTGACCAGCCCCGCGTGGCTCAGTTCCTTGAGGTGATGGGACACGGTGGCCGCCGACACGCCGACCGCGTCCGCCAGGACGCCGGAGGCCAAGCCGTCCGGGCCTGCGGTCACGAGCGCCCGCACCAAGCGGAGGCGATGTTCCTGCCCGAGGGCCAGGAAGGCTGCGAGGGCTTGCGTCTCGTCCATCGTCGGTACAATTATCAAATTACCATTTGAACGTACAGGAATGCAGATCCTTGGACAAGCCCATCCAGCCCTTCACCGATGGCCTGCCGAACCTGAGCGAGGCGCATTTTGAGGCGCCGACCGCCGAGCGGGTATCGGCGACGGCGCCGCTCACCCACGCTCCCCGCTTCCTGATCCTCTATGGCTCGCTGCGGGAGCGTTCCTTCAGCCGCTTTCTCGCCTACGAGGCGGCGCGCCTGCTTGAGGCCATGCGCGGCGAGGTGCGCATCTTCCACGCGGCCGGGCTGCCGCTGCCCGACGACGCCACTGCCGACCACCCGAAGGTGCAGGAACTGCGCAACCTCTCGATCTGGTCGGAGGGCCAGGTCTGGGTCAGCCCCGAGCGGCACGGCAACATGACCGGCGTGATGAAAGCCCAAGTCGACTGGTTGCCCCTCAGCGAGGGAAGCGTGCGCCCGACCCAGGGCCGCACCCTGGCCGTGATGCAGGTCTCTGGCGGCTCCCAGAGCTTCAACGCGGTCAACAGCCTGAGGGTGCTGGGGCGCTGGATGCGGATGATCACCATCCCAAACCAGTCGTCGGTACCGATGGCCTACAAGGAGTTCGACGACGACGGCCGGATGAAGCCGGGGCCGCTCTACGACCGGATCGTGGACGTTTGCGAGGAGTTGATGAAGTTCACGCTGCTCACCCGCGCGCGGGCCGACTACCTCGTCGACCGCTACTCCGAGCGCAAGGAACGGGAGCCTGAGCGGCTGAAAGCCGTTGCGGCCGACATCGGGTTCGCGAGTGGCGAGCATGATCCGGACCGAAGGAGGCCCGGTCTCCCTCACGGGTGACCGCCGCGGCGCCCTGGCGGTGGCGGAGGAGGATGGCAGCCTTCCTCTCAGCTTGCATCATGCACCCATCCGCAGGAGGCGCGGGGCGTCCGCGGTTACGAGGACCGCGAGGCCGGTGTCGGCCAGCATAACGGGTCACAGCGAGCACCGCCTTCGTGTTTACGGCGATAGCGATGTTCGCCCGGATGACGGCGACTGTCCGGAGGAAGAGCGCCGTCGTGGCCGCCACGTCGCCGACATCACCCGCGCGGCACCGCGGCATCGGCAGTCTTCAGGGCGACGTCGCTCTCGCCCTCCTTCAGGATGCCGGGGTCGGCCGTCACGAGCGCGCGCGTCGTCGATGCCTTCGCCGCCCTTCGGCATGCGTAGCTCAAGCTGCTTCGTGCCGACCATTTCCCAGGCATGCGCCGGACCTGCCACCCCGAGGAGGATGGCAGCGCAGAGCATGCAGGCCCTGAGAAGGTAGGGTCGCATGGGGCTGGCTCCGGAGGCAGACGCCATCGAGGTCACAGGCGGGTCGTCAGGTCGGTGAGCCACGGCGGCGAGGCGTTGACCAGGACAGTCTCCGCAGCCATGTCGTAGCCCGTGGCGATCATCAGGCCGGTGGCCACGAGGATGGCGCCCAGGGCGACCTTTAGCCCCTTGCCGAGCCTCATCATCCGGTCGCGCCAGCGCATCAGCATCTCGCGGGACAGCGTGCCGAGGATGGCGCCCAGGGCGACCTTTAGCCCCTTGCCGAGCCTCATCATCCGGTCGCGCCAGCGCATCAGCATCTCGCGGGACAGCGTGCCGAGGAGCAGGAGCGGCAGGGCGGCGCCGAGGCCGAACAGAAGCATCGTCGCCGCCACCGTACCCAGGTCCCGACCCTGCGATGCGAGGAGGGACGCGGCCCCGAGGGTCGGCCCGACGCAAGGGCTCCAGACCGCGCCGAGCAGCAGCCCGACCCCGAACTGTCCCAGAAGCCCGGCGGTCGAGAAGCCACTGAACCGGCTCCCGGTCCAGTTGCTCACCGGGCCGGCGGCGACGGCAAGTCGGGTTTGGGCGGCCGGAACCATCAGGACGAGCCCGATCAGGACCAGCATGATGGCCGCCACGGTGTGGAAGACATCGACGTCGAGGCCGAGGGCGAACCCCCCGGTCGCCACGAACAGCCCGATGGCCACGAAGGACAGCGCGAGGCCGGCAGCCAGGGCGGCGGGGCCGAGCCGGTGCTCCGATTCGGCCGCGCCCAGAACCAGCGGCAGCAAGGGCAACGCGCAGGGTGACAGCACCGAGAGGATGCCGGCCAGGAACGCGAGGCCGAACGTGGTGGCCATGGCCGGCCTACAAAGCCTTCTCGACGGCGCCTTCGATCCACTCCGGCTGGGTATCGCCGACCGAGCGCCCCGTCTCCTTCTCACCCTTGAAGGTGATCAGGGTGCTCTGCGTCGTCACACCAAACCGCTTCAACACGTCCATGCGGCTGTCGAAGTCGACGTCGAACACCTGGAGGTCCTTGAACCGGGGTTGGGCTTCCAGCTTGGCCAGGAACGGTTTCTGCGCCGCGCAAACGGTGCACCACGGCGCGGTGACATGGACGAGGATCGGCTTGCCCGTCTTCTGGGCGGCCTCGAAGGCGTCGGGAGTGAAGACGGCTTCGGCAGCATTCGCGGCGGTACCGAACAGCAGGGGAGCGGCGGCCAGGGCGCCGAGCAGGACGCGACGCGCGATCATGGGTCGTCTATCTCCTTTGCGATGGGTCGAGGCTTCCGCCCGATTCAGTTGGACGCCTGGGTGACGGCACGGTCGGCATTCACGCGCTCCGACCAGTCCTTGGCCTCGGCCTGCCCCTTGAGGTCGATCAGTTTGGCGCTGTCGACATCGACGTTTTTGAAGTCAGCGCCCGTGACGGTGGCGCCGGTCAGGTTGGCGCCTGACAGGTCCGAGCCCATCAGCACCACGTCGGTGAGGTCGGCGTCCTTCAGGTTCGCGTACTCCAGGCGCGACCGGCCGAGGTTGGCTCCCTTCAGGTTCGCGCCGGAGAGGTTCACCGAGGTGAACACCGTCCGCATCAGGCCCATGGACTGGTTCTTGATGTCGGCCCCACCCTTGAGGTCGACCAACGTCGCGCCGCTCATGTTGGCGCCCTTGAAGTCTCCGATGGGCATGGAGCGGCTGAGGTCGGCGCCACTGAAATTGGCGTCCCGCGCCGTGATCCCGAACATCCTCGCGCCCGCGAGCTTGGCGCCGGACAGGTCGGCCTTCAGGAACCATGCCTGTTCGAGGTTCGCACCGCTGAGGTCCGCCCCGCGCAGGTTGGTGTTGTTCAGGCGCGCCGTCCGTAGGTTGACGCTCCGGAGGTTCAGCCCTGAGAGATTGAGCCCGGAGAGGGACTTGTCGTGCAGGTCGACCGGCTTGCCGTCCGCGGCCTTGATCATCGCCTCGACATCGGCGCGGCTCATCTCGGCCTTGGTCATGGCGGGCGAGGACATGTCCGCCCCGAGCAGCAGATCCTGTTCGGCCGAGGCGGGGCCGGCGGCGAGTACGGCGAGCATGAAGCTGAGGGCGAGGCGGCGCATCCGTTCACTCCTGGCGGGCGCCACACATGGCCGGCGCCTTATCGTGTTCGTTGTGTCGCGATGCTATGCCGGCCCGCTGCACCCGGTCGGTGACCCAGGTCACACAAGTCCGGCGCGGCGGGAGAAAAACACAACGCGCGCCGGACGATCAGCCCGTCGTCATGGCCGGGGGACTACGCCGCCATGACTGATGCCCAGAAGGTCGAACGTTGGATCGACCGATTCCCGCTCCTGCAGGCGCTGAGCCCGGCGCACCTCCAGATCGCCCGGGGGACGGTGCATTTCCCGGTTCTGGACGCGGGCGCCATCGCCTACGAACTCGACGGCGAGTGCGCCAACTACCTGATGTGCCTGGAGGGCCGCACGCGCATCTTCCGCATGTCGGAAGGTGGGCGCGAGGTGCTGATCTACAAGGTCGGCCCGGGCGGCACCTGCGCCCTGACCACACAGTGCCTTCTGTCCGGCGGCAACTTCCCGGCACAGAGCGTGGCCGAGGAACGGACCGAGCTGGCGGCGCTACCGGTGAGCACGTTCCAGCACCTGATGGGCGAGAGCGCCGCCTTTCGCAGCTTCGTCATGGACGACTACACCCGGCTGATGTCCGGCCTGTTCACGCTGATCGACCAGGTCGCCTTCGCGCCGCTCAAGCAGCGCCTCGCCCAACGGCTCCTGGCCGAGGCGGACCCGCGGGGCGTGGCCGCGGTGACTCACCAGAAGCTCGCGGACGATATCGGCAGCGTGCGCGAGGTGGTAAGCCGCATCCTGGGGCAATGGGCCGAGGCGGGCCTGATCGAGGTCCGGCGTGGCGCGGTCGAGATCGTGGACCGCCCCTGCCTGGAGGCCGCGGGTCGGCGGTGACTTGCGGCCTGTCGCCTCCCCGGTCATGATCAGGCCGGATCGACGGTACCGCCGGCCTTCGCCAGGGCCGGGAAGCCGCCGGCGACATGGGCGACGGGGCCGAGGCCCATGTCGTTAAGCGACTTGGCGGCCAGGGCCGAGCGGTTGCCGGAGCCGCAGTAGAGCACCAGGCGCTTGCCACCGCCGAGTTCGGCCCGGTGGGTCGGGCTCGCGGGGTCGGCCTGGAACTCAACGAACCCGCGGGGCACGTGGACGGCCCCGGCGATCCTGCCTGTCTTGGCCAGTTCCTCGCCCTCGCGCACGTCGACGAGCACCGTGCCGGGTTGGCCGAGGCGCGCCAGCGCCTCCTCGGCCGTCAGGGTCTCCACCTCCCGGTTGGCCTGCGCCACCAGGTCCTTCGCGCTGATCGTGGTCATGCTCGTCTCCGTCATTCGCCCCACGCCGCGCCGTCGAGGGTGTCGAGCGGGATCTTCAGGTAGCGGCGGCCGTTCGCCTCGGGCTCGGGCAGGCGCCCGCCGCGGATGTTCACCTGCAGGGAATGCAGGATGAGCTTCGGCATCGGCAGTTCGCGGTCGCGGGCCTCGCGCATCGCCACGAACGCGTCCTCGGTCGGGGTCTCGACGAGGTGCGGATTCTCCGCCCGCTGCCGGGCGACGGTGCTTTCCCAGGCCGCCGCCCGGCCGCCCGGGCGGTAGTCGTGCCCGGTGAACAGCCGCGTGTCGTCCGGCAGGGCCATGATGCGCCGGATGCTGCGCCACAGCGCATGCGCGTTGCCGCCCGGGAAGTCCGCCCGAGCCGAGCCGCTGTCGGGCATGAACAGGGTATCGTGGATGAAGGCGGCATCGCCGATCCGGTAGGCGATGGAGGCCATGGTGTGGCCCGGCGTGAACATCACTTCGACGTCGAGGTCGCCGATCCGGAAGCGCTCGCCGTCGGCGAACAACCGGGACCACTGCGAACCGTCCGTCCGGAACGTGTCCGGCAGGTTGTACAGCCCCTTCCAGAGCCGCTGCACGTCAACGACCTTCTCGCCGATGGCGGTCGGGACGCCCGTCCGGTCGTGGAGGTAGCCGGCCGCCGAGAAGTGGTCGGCGTGCGGGTGCGTGTCGAGAACCCACTCCAGGGCGTAGCCCTCCCGCTCGATATGGGCGAGCAGAGCGTCGGCGGACCGGGTCGCGGTCGCGCCGGACTTCGGGTCGAAGTCGAGGACCGGGTCGATGATCGCGCAGCGCTTCGTCTCGGAGTCCGCGACGACGTACTGGATGCTGCCGGTCGGCTCGTCGTGGAAGCCGGTCACGACGGGATGCCCGCGCAGGGCTCCGGCGGTCTGGTTCGACATGGACCTCCTCCTTTCCGGGTTTAGGCGTTCAGGCCGAGGAGCGGCAGGGCCCCGCGGGCAACGACGTACAGGCCGACCAGGATGACGAGGCCGGCGAAGGTGACGGTCAGGGCGCGCTTGCGCCCGGCGAGGCGCTGGCCAAGCCTCGATCCGAGGAGGCCTCCGAGCACGCCCCCCAGGATGAACAGGCCGGCGAGCGGCCAGTCGATCAGGCCGGAGGCGGCGTAGCTCGCCGCGGTCGCCGCCCCGAAGGCGCTGACCGCGACCAGTGAGGTGCCGATGGCCATGGGCAGCGGCATCGACGTCGCCAGCATCAGTCCTGGCACGATCAGGAATCCCCCGCCGATGCCGAAAAAGCCGGAGAACAGGCCGACCGCGAGGCCGATGCCGAGCAGCCAGGGCAGGAGCACCGGGGCGCTGGCCTTGGTCAGGCGCACGTCCGGGTCGCCCTCGCCGCGCCGCTTGCGCAGCATCAGGCCGCCGACCACGAGCATGACGACCCCGAACAGGGCGAGCAGGCTGTTCCCGTCGACCGCTTTGGCGACCGCCGAGCCGACGAGCGCGCCGAGGACCCCGGCGAGCGAGAACGCCGCCGCGCAACGCCACTTCACGTTCCCGGCCCGCCAGTGCGGGACGAGGTTGCCCGCCGCGCTGACCGAGACCGCCAAGGCACTGGTTCCGATGGCCACGTGGGGCGAGGACACGCCGACCACGTAGGTCAGCAGCGGGACCGCGAGGATCGAGCCACCCCCGCCGACGAGGCCGAGGATCACGCCCACGACCCCTCCCGAGCCGGCGGCGAGGCCGGATGTTAGGGGGCCGGGCATCATGCGTCGGCTCCCAGCACGGCCGTCGGCTTCAGGCGGGCCGCCGGCACCAGGCGGAACAGCAGCATGCCTGCGATGATCGCCATCACGAAGGTCACGGCCTCGGCCGGGGCAATCGTCAGGATGGTGAGCGCGGGCCCGGGGCACAGGCCGGCCAGTCCCCAGCCGAGGCCGAAGATCGCGGCCCCGGCGATCAGGCGCGCGTCGAGGTCGCGGCGGGCCGGGACATCGAGCCTGGGCGCGAGAACCGGTCGGCCGCGCCGCCGCGTCAGGTGGTAGCCTGCGGCCGAGACCGCGACGGCGCCCGCCATGACGAGGGCGAGGCTGGGGTCCCAGCGACCGGTCACGTCGAGGAAGGCGAGGACCTTCGCCGGGTCGGCCATGCCCGAGACGAGGAGGCCGAGGCCGAAGAGGAGGCCCACGGCGAAGGCGGAGGCTGTCTTGGCCATGGTTCAGGCTCCGACCAGATGGCGCACGACGAGGACGGTGAGGATGGCGACCGCCATGAAGGTGCCGGTGGCGGCCAGCGAGCGGGGCGAGCCGCGGCCGATGCCGCAGACCCCGTGGCCGCTGGTGCAGCCGGCGCCGAGGCGCGCCCCGAACCCGACCAACAGGCCCGCGAGGATCAGGAGCGGGAACGACGCGCCGATAGTCACCGGCGGAAGGCTGCCCCCCAGGCCGGCGTAGGCGAGAGGCGCCAAGATAAGGCCAGCCACGAAGGCGGCGCGCCAGCCAGTCTCTCGCGAAGGCGGCGCGAGCAGTCCGCCGAGGATGCCGCTGATGCCGGCGATCCTTCCGTTTAGAAGCAGGAACAGAGCCGCGGAGGTACCGATCATGGCACCGCCGACCGTGGCGCTCAGTGGCGTGAAGCCATCCATCGACATCCCTCCGGAGATGCGGCTGAGGTGCGCCTTCGACTTGCGCTCGATCCCCAAGGCGCTTGCCAGGTTGACCTGAGGCCGGACGAATCGCTGCCGGCCGCTTTGAATTAGATAGTTCTAAATTAGACACTTCTAATTTAATTGCAAGAGGGAGGCATTCGATGGTGGCTGGAACTGCGCAGCGGGTTTCGCTTCACACGGGTGCGCGGGACAACCGCCGCATCGCTGCCGAGCTCGATGCGAGCGTTCGCTGGCATGCCGAGCACCCGCAGGCCATCGGCCGTCGGCTGTGCGAGCTCGACGTGGAATGGGACATTGAACGGACGCTGGAGGCCAACGCCGCGACTCTGGCACTCACCGGGACGTTGCTGGGCATGACCACGGACGGCGGTGGCTCGCCTTGCCGCTGGCGGTGACCGCCTTCCTGCTCCAGCACGCCGTCCAGGGCTGGTGCCCGCCGTTGCCGGTGCTCCGACGGCTCGGCTTCCGCACGGCCCGGGAGATCGAGATCGAGCGCAACGCCCTGAAGGCGCTCCGTGGCGATTTCGGCCCCATCGGACCCGGACCGGGCGATCACGACAGCCGGGCCAGCCATGCGCTCATGGCGGCCAGGCTTGAACGATAGACAGGGAGACGGGTTCGTCTCGCCCCGCGCCAGGGGTCGAAACCTTCCGTTTGGTTCCAGCCTTGAGGGTCCGCTCCCGACCCACGCCAGCCGCTCGCAACACGCTTATCGTTTCCCGAAACCAGTCGTTCTTTGGTTGTCCCACAACTTCTGCTAGGGCAAGAATTGGCTATGTTCGGCTGGGCGGGTCGCTATGTTCCCGAACAGCAGGTTGCAGGCTGGCCGCTCTCGCAAGCTTCTTGGATCGGCGGACACGGTACGTCACCGAAGGAGCAGAACACGCAGCAGTCGCCTGCATTCGGACGCAGGAGGGTGCCACAGCCAGTGCACTCGTAGAAGAACTGGCAGGCGTCGGTCGGCATCGTTTCTGTCGCCTGATGGCCGCAGTGTGGACAGGTGAGAGTGGACTGAAGCTGCATCTACTTTACTGCATGGCCCTGAGCACTACGGGCTCAAGGTAGGGTTCCCACACAAGCGCAAGGGTAACCAGCGCCGTCCCGATCCCGAGCGAGGCAGCCGTGCGCCTTGATGGTCCGGTACTTGTACATGGACCAGCCATGTCGCAGGCCGTCGCCCGGCGGCGGAGGAACAGCCCCCAGCCCACGAGGAGGGCCAATGCTGCACCGCCGAGCAGGACCGGCCGGATGCTCGCCAACATCGCCAACCCGCCGAATACGGCCCCCGTTGCGCCGAGACCGGCGAGCGCCACCGGCAGAGCGCAGCAGGACGATGCCGCCAGCGCCCCCAGTCCGGCGACTGCACCCAGCCCGGCTAACCAGCTTCCTGAGGGAGCAGGCAGGCTATCCCGCGGATGTGGGGCAGGCCTCGCAGGAGCCGCTACGGATGGTGTGTCGATCATGGTCATGCCACTCTGCATCCCGTAGCCACTACGGGATCAAGAGAGAAATGGTCACGAGTTCGCGCGGTCTCTCCATCGGGCAAATCGCGGCGGCGGCTGGGGTCAATCTGGAGACGGTCCGCTACTACGAGCGCATCGGGCTCATGCCACCGCCTGCTCGCACTGGGGGGGGCCACCGTGCTTACGATCCGGCCCACGTCCAGCGTTTGGCGTTCATCCGTCACGCTCGCGCGTTGGGCTTCGGGATCGAGGACATCCGCACCTTGCTGACGTTGGCCGAGCCCGGTCACCGTTCCTGTGCCGAGGTTCTGGAGATTGCCAGTGCGCATCTGTCCGAGGTTCGCGCCAAACTTGCCCATCTCGCGCGGCTTGAGCGCATCCTGAGCGATACGATCAACCAGTGCAGCGGCGCGCCGACGCCTGCCTGTCCGGTTCTCGACATGCTCGATGCTCCGGTGTGAGAGAGCATCTCCTTTGAAGATCCGAGGACAATCGGAAGCGGGCGCGGAGTGGGTGTCCCCTTCGATGCTTCTCCGATCAAAAGCGGACCGGCTGGAAACCATCCCGAGCGGACTTGCCGCTATCGACCCAACCTCGCCGTAAGAGCAAGCCAACGTATCTCTCGAAAGCAGCCGTTGCAGTCGATCTCGCCTTGCGAGGGCATGATCTCGGATCTACGCCTTTCAAAACGGTGACACCACCGCATTAGTCCTCTGACTGCTCCTAAGTGTCGGCCGTATGCCGTGATTGAGGACGAGTCGACGGTCACGCTGGCGTGACCATTTTTTCGTCTGTCAGCGGAATAGAAGGGCCCGTTCGACATCCCTCCCGATGCGGTAATGCTCGACCGCGGGAGACTTCACCCATGCGCAATCTGCTGATCCGCGCCGCCTTTGCGGCCATCGCCTTCTCCGCCGTGGCCGCTCAGGCCGCCGCGCCAGCCATGACGGCCCAGACCGCCAAGGGGCCGGCCCTGGTCGATGCCAGGAGCATGACCCTCTACACCTTCGACAAGGACATGGGCGGCAAGTCGATGTGCAACGGCCCGTGCGCCGCCAACTGGCCGGCCCTGATGGCCGCCTCCGGCTCGGCCGTCAGCGGTGACTGGACGATAGTGACGCGGGACGACGGCACGATGCAGGGGGCCTACAAGGGCAAGCCGCTTTACACCTTCGCCAAGGACACCAAGCCGGGTGACATCACCGGCGACGGCTTCCTCAACGGCGCTTGGCACATCGCTAAGCCTTGATCGGTGAATGCCTGGATCGGTCCTCTTTAACCGAGAAACGTCGTTGGACGACATCGCCTACCTCATCGAACCGCAGATCCCGGCTTTGCGGCGCTACGCCGTCGCGCTGTTGCGGGACCGCGAGGCGGCCGACGACCTCGTCCAGGACACGCTGGAACGGGCATTGTCCGCCTGGTCCGGATGTCGCCGCGACGGCGACTTCCGGGCGTGGCTGTTCACGATCGAGCGCAACCTGTTCCTCGGCGCCGTCCGGCGCCGGGGCCGGCGCGGCGTCGATGTCGGCGCGGAATCACTGGAGCAGGTGCCCGATCCGGGTATTGACCCGGAAGCCGCGATGGGAGCTCGCGACGTACTCGCCGGGCTCGACACCCTGCCCGAGGAACAGCGCTCGGTGCTGCTCCTCGTGGCGGTGGAGGATCTGTCTTATGCCGAGGCGGCCCAGGTGCTCGGGGTACCGCTGGGCACGGTGATGTCGCGGTTGAGTCGGGCGCGGACGCGGATGCGAAGTTTTCTGGAAACTGGCCGGACTAGCGTCTTGAGGAGGGTGAAATGAGCGGGGATCCACGCCCGGTCGGCGAGGACGACCTGCACGGCCTGATCGACGGCCGCCTCGAACCGGAGCGGCTGGCGCTGGTCGAGGCATGGCTCAAAGGAAACCCCGCGCGTGCGGCCGAGGTCTCGGCGGATCGCGCCCTGCGCGAGCGCCTGCGTGCTCGCCTCGCGCCGACCGCCGAGGAGGCAATCCCAGCGCGGCTCCGGGTTGCCAACATTCGCCCGCGACATCGGTTGGTCGGCGCGGGCTGGTTCCCCATGGCGGCTGCAGCCGTGCTCTGCCTCACGCTCGGCGGTGCCGGCGGCTGGGTCGGCCATGCCCTGCTCGGCGGGCCCGCGACGGCGATGGTGGCGGAGGCACCGGCGACGCAGGACGCGGTCGCGGCCTTTCGCACCTTCGTGGTCGAAGTGGTGCATCCGGTGGAGGTGCGCGCTGACGAGAAGCCCCACCTCGTGACGTGGCTCTCGAAACGCCTCGGTCATGCGGTCGCGGCCCCCGATCTCGCGGCGCAAGGGTTTCGCCTGATGGGCGGGCGGTTGCTGCCGGCCGGCACCGAATCCGCGGCGATGCTGATGTACGACGACGATCGCGGAACCCGCCTGACGCTCTACAGCCGCGTCGGAAACGGCGATGGGAGGACGCTCTTCCGCTTCGCCCGAGAGGGCGACATCGCTGCCTTCTCCTGGGTCGATGGCGGCATGTCCTACGTCGTCACCGGCCGCACCGACGAGGCCCGGCTGCTCACCGTCGCGCAGGCGGTCGATGCGCACGTCCGCGGCCTCGCGCCGGATCGTCGGCAGCCATGACCCTCGACCAGCTCCGCATTTTCGTGGCCGTGGCGGAGCGGCAGCACGTGACCCGGGCTGCCGAGGCGCTGAACCTCGTCCAATCGGCGGTCAGCACGGCGATCGCCAACATCGAGGGGCGGCACGCGGCCAAGCTGTTTCACCGGGTTGGCCGCGGGATCGAGCTGACCGAGGCGGGGCGTGTGTTCCTCGTCGAGGCCCGCGCCGTGCTCGCCCGCGCCGAGGCCGCCGAACTGGTGCTCGCCGACCTCAGCGGCATGCGGCGTGGGACGCTGGCGCTTTTTGCCAGCCAGACCATCGCCAGCGACTGGCTGCCTCGCCACCTCGTCGCCTTCCGCCGGGCCTACCCTGAGATCGCTATCCGCTTGGCGGTGGGCAACACCACCGACGCCGCCGACGCGGTGCGCGCGGGGCAGGCCGAACTCGGCTTTGTCGAGGGGGCGCTGGACGACCCGACGCTCGCAAGCACGACCATCGCCCAGGACAAACTCGTCCTCGTGGTCGCCCCAAACCATCCCTTCGCCGGGGCGACCGCCCTCGCACCCGAAGACCTCGCCGGGGCCGACTGGGTGCTGCGCGAGGCGGGATCGGGAACCCGCTCCGCCTTCGAGGCTGCGCTCACGGAGGCCGGCCTCGCCCTAGGCCAACTCCGGGTCACGCTCGAACTGCCCTCGAACGAGGCTGTACGCGCCGCCGTCGAGGCCGGGGGCGGGGCCGCCGTCCTGTCCGAGACCGTGGTCGCCGCAGCGCTTCGAACCGGGACCCTGGTGCGGGCGGCGTTCGCCCTGCCGAGCCGGCCGTTCCGGGTGCTGCGCCACAAGGAGCGCTACCGCAGCCGGGCCGCCGACGCGTTGCTCGACCTGATCGCGACGGCGGATGCGGGATGAGCGAGGACGCGAAACCCATGCCCCCCAACGCCCCGCGGGTGAGGCTCGCCGAGGACCGGACCGTGCTGGCGGCCGAGCGCACCTTCGTCGCGTGGCTTCGCACCGGGCTCGCGTTCCTCGGCATCGGCCTTGCCGCGCAGCGCTTCCTGCGGGAAGTGCTGGCGGTCTGGCCGCTGAAGGTGCTGTCGCTGACGCTGATCGCCTGCGCGCTCACCTCGTTCGCCGGCGCCGTGTGGCGGGACCGGGCGATCCGGGCGCGACTCGCCCATTCCGAGATCCCGATGATGCCGCGCCTCCTCACCATCGGGATCGCGGCCCTGCTGATCGCGATCGCGGGCCTCGCGGCCACCGCCCTGCTCTGGGCGTGAGGGTCAAGCGACGGTCACCCGCACCCGGTGCCAGGCGGCGCTGAGGTAGCCCTTGTAGTTCCAGGTATCGTCGGGGGCGGCCGGCTGGGTCTGGCCGGCGGAATCCCAGGCCCGCACTGCGAGCTCGTGCTCGCCCGTCGTCAACTCGCGCTCGATCTCCCAGAACGTCCAGGCGTAGGGCGCGTCGGCATCGCGCTCGATCCGGGCCTGCGCCCAGCTACGGCCGCCATCCGTCGAGACGTCGACGCGGGCGACCGCGCGGTCGCTGGCGATGGCGTAGCCGCGGATCGCGTGCCGGCCGGCCGTCAGGGACGCGCCGCGGGCGGGCTCGCAGATCGCGCTGTTGAGCGGCATCGCCTCGATGGTGATGCCGTGGGCCGGGTCGGCGGTCTCGGCCGTCACGTCGGGCGGAAACAGCTTGTAGTCGTCGGCCTGCATGGGGTTGTCGGAGGGCCGGTCCTGCACCGTGATCCGGGCGAGCCATTTCGGGCTGCGGATGCCGGCAAATCCCGGCACCACCACACGCAACGGATGGCCGTGCTCGGGGGCGAGATGCTCGCCGTTCATCGCGAAGGCAAGCAGCGTCTCGGGGGCCAGCGCCTTGGCGAGCGGGATCGAGGCGCCGAAGCGCGTGTCCGTGTCCGCGATCCGGTCGTGGCTCTCGAAAGCGACGTAGCGCTCTTCATCTGCATCGATGCCGGCCGCGCGCAGCACCTCGGCGAGCCGCACGCCGGTCCATTCCGCGTTGCCGATGGCACCAGGCGCCCACGGGTCGCCGGAGACAGGCGCCACCGCCAGCATGTCGGCCCGTCTGTTGCCGGCGCATTGCATCACCGCCGTGACGGTGGCTTGCGCAAAGCGCGCCTTGAGTTCCGCGAGGGAGAGTTCGAGCGGCATGGCGACCATCCCGTCGACGGTCAGGCGGTAGCCGTCGGCGTCGAGGTCCGGGATGTCGCCGTGGCTGCGGACGTAGAAGTCGGCCTGGTCGGTGAGGAACGCCGCCCGCAGGCGATCGAGCGGCGGCTCGGCGTTGTAGGGCGCCTTTCCGTGGACGATGAGGCGGTCCTTGCGCTGGAACAGGCCGAGCATGGGGTCTTTGTCCTGCGTACGTGGCATGTCGACGACGAGAACGCGCCGGGGGTCGATAAGGCCCCCGGCGCGCGTCGCCTCAGGGCTTCATTGTCGAGACCACCGCATTCTTCGCGCGATCGACCACGGCGACGCTGAGATCGCGGTTGAGGACGTAGGCGTAGGCGTTGTCGGCCGAGAACGCGATCGCCTGGCGCGGCTCGTTCAGGCCGGTCACCGTGGCGACGACCTTGAGGGTGCCGGTGTCGATCACCGAGAGTGAGTTGTCCTTGAGGTTGCCGGAATAGACGAAGCGACCGTCCGGTGTCAGCGCGGCTCCGTAGGGGTCCTTGCCCACCTCCACCTCGGAGGTGACCTTGCGGGCGGCGACATCGACCACACCGATAGTATTGCGGCCGCTGTTGGCGGCAAACAGCGTCTTTCCGTCCTTGGTGATCGAAATGGCGCGCAGCTTGTCGAACCCAGCGATCTCGCCGGTGATCTTGTTGGTGGCGGTATCGACCAACGTGATCTTGTCGCCGAGGAAGTTCGTCACGAACACGGTCTTGCCGTCGGGCGACAGCTTCACGCCCTGGCGCGGTTGCGCGAAGCCTGGGATCACGGCCTCCGCGAGCATGGTCTTGGTGTCGAACACGGTCAGCGTGCTCGCGGCCTCGTTGTTGACGTAGAGCTTGCCCCCGTCGGCCGAGAGCACGGTGCCGAAGGCCCCGGGCCCGGCGGCGAGAACGCCGGCTTCCTTGCCGGTGGCGGTCTCGTAGACCGTGATCCGGCCGGTGCCGCTGTCGGAGACGTAGAAGCGGGCGCCGTCCGGTGCGAACACGATGTTACGGAGCGTGACGAAGCCGTCGAGGCGGCGCAGGACCGTGCCTTTAGCGACGTCGTAGACGACGACGGCGCTCTCCTCGCTGTTCGACACCGCGGCGACGGTCCCGGCAGCGTTCAGCGCCAAGGCGTTGTTCTTGATCGCGCCGTCGAAACCGGCGGCGGACCCGGGCTGGCCCTGGGCGAGAAGCAAGGCAGCTCCGGCGAGGAGGGCGCGGAGGCTGGTGCGGATATGGGTCATGGAGCGGGTCTCTCGGGCATGCGCGCTCGTTCAGCGGCCGGGGCCAGCCATGCGGGCGGGTTCGAAATCGAATTGCGTCGTGCAGGACCGGTCCGGCCATGCATCGCCTCAAGGAGATGCCAGCGAGAGCGGTCTATTCCCCGAGGCCGGCGAAAAAACGCGGCGGCCTCGGGTTTCGGGGGTTCAGGGCGTCGGCTTCAACGCCGTGAGGTAGTCGACGATGGTCTGCACGTCGGCCTGATCGACTGGCGCCTTGTAGACGTGGATCATCTTGTTCACGGTCTCGGTCCACTGCGCCTTCGAGAGCTTGGGCTGGGTCAACACCATCCCGGTCGAGTGGCAGGCGAGGCAGTTGTTGTTGACCGCCTCCGCCCCCGGCCCGTCGGGGAAGATCCGGTCGGAGGTCGGCATCTCGATCGATTGCGAGGTGAAGCGCATCGGCTCGGGAGCCGGGGCGGCGACCGCCACCAGGGGAGACAGTATGAGCGCGACGCTGAGTGCCGCAGAGCGGATCGGGGTCATGGCTGTTCTCCTCAAGCGGCCTGGAAGGACACGGTCTCGATACCGTTCTGCATGAAGCCAGCCCCGTTCCAGACCCGGTCCGTGGGCTGCGCGACGCCGTTGGTATTGGTGCAGCGGACCTTCACCGTGTGGGTGCCGGCGGCCAACGCCGGCAGGCTGCCCTCGAAGCGGCGGAAGCTGTAGGGGCCCTCGTCCGCGCCGAGCTGTGCTGGAAGCCACGTCGCCCCGCCGTCTCCGGAGAACTCGACCGCCTTCACCCCGCAATCGCCGCCGAAGGCGATGCCGCGTACGGCCAACGGCGTTCCGGCCGCGACCTTGGCGCCGTCCTGCAGATTGGTGACGAACGAGCGCGGTACCATCTTGTTGATCGGCACCGTCTTGAAGCCGGTCTGGCCGGGCTTGATGTTGGCGCCCGGGACGTCCGGGATACGATAGGCGGTCTTCATCCAGTACTGGTCGTCGGGCTTGTCCAGCACCTCGATGTCCGACAACATCTTGACCCAGTAGGTCGAGTACCAGCCCGGCACCACGAGGCGGAGCGGGAAGCCGTTGAGAAGCGGCAATTGCTCGCCGTTCATCGCGTAGGCGATCATCACCTCGCCATCGTTGGCGTGGTCGAGATCGAGCGACTTCTTGAAGTCCGGCGCGTCGCCCACGACCGGCTCGTCGAGACCGCTGAAGCGCACCTGTACGGCACCGGCCTTCACGCCGGCCTTTTCGAGCACGTCCTTGAGGCGCACCCCGGTCCAGCGGGCGTTGCCCATCGAGCCGTTCGCCCATTGCGCGCCGGGCACCCGCGGCTCGAACAACCCGCGGGAGTTGCCCGAGCATTGGTTGACCGCGGCGATCTCGAAGCGCGGCAGGCCGGCGATGGCATCGAGGGAGAGCGAGAGCTCCTTTTCGACATGACCGTGGACCTTCAGACGGAAGGTGCCGGCATCGACCTCGGTCGGGATCGAGGCCCAGTGCCAGCGCACGTAGAAGCGGTCGTTGGGAGTGAACACGCCCTCGTCGAACACCGAAAACGGCGTTTCCAGTAGCGGAGGATGGGTGCGCTGCAGGATCATCTCGCCCTTGCCAGGAAAGGCGGTGGTCAACGCCCGCTCGTCCGGGCCGCCCGGCAGAGGAAGCCTCACAGTGCCCTTGGCCCAGGCCGGCAGCGCGGCTCCAAGGCTGCCGAGCCCGAGTCCACCCAACACGAGGCGGCGGTTCGTCGGTCTGTCCAGTCCGTGCATGGTCTCTCCCCCCTTGAAGAATGTCGGCGTCGATGCGTTCGAGGGCACCAAGCCCGCCGCGGTACCTCGCGACCAGGGAGATGCTACGGGATGCGATTTATTCCCACTAACGGTCTTTTGTGATGCGAACGATCTCTCAAAGCGATGATTTGGAAATTTTCGATCTCCGCCCCAGTGGTGCTTGATGCTGTTTCAACGTCGGGCCGCCGGTGCTTCAACTGCCGTGGTCCTGCGATGCCCGAACAGGGCGTGACGTTCGGCGAAACCGCGCAGGGCGACGGTGCCGAGCGGTTCGAGGGAATGCGCGAGGCCGTCGAGGAAGGTGTCGGTGGCGATGAGCGGGGTATCATATGTCTTGCACAGGCGCTCGACACGGGCGAGCACATTCAGATCTCGGCCGATCGCCGTGAAATCGACCCGGTCGCCGCCGCCGATATTGCCGTAGGCGACTTCTCCGACATGAAGTGCGACACCGACCTCGAAGGCGGGTCTATGGCCGTCGCGCAAAGTCGCAAGCGCATCGAGTGCGGCCTCGGCGGCACGCAAGGCGGCACGGCGCGCTTCGGCCTCGTCGCGATCGGCATCGAACACGGCCAGTAGCCCGTCGCCGATATACTTCAGCACCTCGCCGCCTTCTTCCTCGACGGCTGGCACGATGGCGTCGAACATCCGGTTGAGGGCGGCCACGACACGATCGGGGCTTTGCCGGTCGGATAGTTCGCCGAACCCACGCAGGTCGGTCAGCATCATCGCGGCCCGCATGAGGCGTACGTCGCCGCGCCGAACTGTGCCGGCCAGGATTTGCCGCGCCGGGTCGCGCCCGACATAGGCGCTCAGGACCGCGCCGAGCATGTCGTCGAGCGCCTTGATCTCGAACAGCAGCGAGAACGGCTCGATAAGCGCCAGCAACGTGTCGATCTCGATCGGCGTCAACCCGCCCGGTCTCACTGTCGCCCAGGAGGCGGCACCCATGCGTCCACGCGCGGCGCGCAGCGGCGCGATGAGGTAGTCGGTCAGACCCTCGTTGCGAAGCTCGCCAAGCACGGGAAACGGCAGCGGCCCATCTCCGTCGAGACGGCATTGGAATGGGGTCCGCGTCTCGACCACGTGCTCGACGGTGTTGCCGTGAAAGATCGGCGTTGTCTCGATGCCGTGGCGACGGCGCACAGCTAGGCTCGACGCTCCTGGATGCCAGACGCGCATCACCCACCGGAACGACGGATGCAGGGTCGGCGCGTGGGTGGTGGCGCGGGCTAGCGGCAGGCCGAGCCCCGAGAGGCACGCACTGAACCCATCGAGAAGGGCAGCCGCGTCGGCCGTTTCGCGCCCCGGACCCATCAACCATGCCGTCGCCTGCGCGACTGCCTCGGATGAAGATTGGGACGAACGTGCCACGGCAGTACTTCCATCAAGGGGTCGGATCGATGCCATAGCGCGGATCAGACGAGGCCGAGCACATGGATCAGGCCGAGGCTGACGGCGCCGAGGGCAAGGAGCGAGGCGACCACAGCGAGGGTCACCCGCGCCCCGGCCTTGGCGACGCTGCGCACGTCGACCCCGAGGCCGAGCGCCGCCATCGAGACCACGGTCAGCACGTTGGCGGTCTCCGACATCGGCGCGAGGGCGATCTGCGGGATCAGCCCGGCCGAGCGAAGTCCCGCGAGCGCCAGGAAGGCGAGGATGAACCACGGCACCAGGCGCTGGATCGCGAGGCCACCGCGGGCCGGGCGGTCGCCGGCGGTGACGGCAGGCGCGGCCTCGTCGGTCTCCTCGCGCAGCGAGCTCGCACCGAGCGAGAGCATCAGAACGACCGGCCCGAGCATCAGCACCCGGACGAGCTTCACCAGGGTTCCGACCTGGACGCTGAGCGCCGCGACCGGCGCGGTGGCGGCGAGGACCTGCGGCACGGCGTAGACGGTGAGGCCGGCAAGCACGCCGTACTGCATCGGCGACAGGCCGAGCAGCGGC
Organism: Methylobacterium guangdongense; assembly: GCF_038442355.1. Classification (NCBI taxonomy): domain Bacteria; kingdom Pseudomonadati; phylum Pseudomonadota; class Alphaproteobacteria; order Hyphomicrobiales; family Methylobacteriaceae; genus Methylobacterium; species Methylobacterium guangdongense. The sequence continues at coordinate 438,707 of NZ_JBBXMX010000003.1, read as the reverse complement.
ACCAGCAGCGGCAGGCCGAGCACCACCAGCACGCCCAGGACCGCGGTGAAGGCGATGGAGGCGGCGACGTCCTCGCCGTCGGCGCCGATCACCGGGGCGGTGGCGGCGATCGCCGAGTTGCCGCAGATCGAGTTGCCGCAGGCGACGAGGATTGCCATTCGCGAATGCAGCCCGAGCGCCCGGCCGATGCCGTAGCTCGACAGGATCGCGACCACGACGACGCCCGCGATGCCGAAGAGCAGGCCCGGGCCGGCGGCGAGGATCGTCGCGAGGCTGAGCGACGCGCCGAGCAGTACGACCGCGATCTCCAGCACGGTCTTGGCCCCGAAGGCGATGCCGGGAAAGAAACGCTGCGACGGGGTCCAGGCGGTGCGGATCGCGCTCCCGAGTAGGATCGCCAGCACCAGGGCTTCGAGCCAAGCGCGACCGAACAAATGCGTCTCGACGGCCTCGAAGCCGACCGCTGCGGCGGTTACCGCCACGCAGAGGCTCAGTCCCGGAAGGATAGCTCTCGTGCCGGCCAGAGCACGCATCGATCGAGGGTGGGAGACAAGTCTGGGGGCGGACATGGATGGCTCCGATGTGATGCCGGAGAGTCCCATTGCCCTTTCATTCAATCCAACGGAATGATTAGATGCTTATCATCAATGAAATAGATGAATGAGGCTCCTTTCGCGGCCCGCGGAGATCCATTTTGGGGGCCGACAGGCGCATTCAGCCGTCGATGCAGCGGGCCTTGATCGTCATGTCCGCGGCAAACTCATAGATCCTGACGGAGCCCGTCGCGAGTTCGAGGTGCTCGACCTCCGCCGGGCTGAGGTCTTCGAGCGCCATAACGAGGGCCCGTAGGCAATTACCATGGGCGACGACGAGCACGTCCCTGCCCATGATCGCGGGTAGGATGGATCGGAGGTAGCATGGCACGATGCGGGCGACGGTATCGCGCAGGATCTCACCGTTCGGCGGCGTCTCGGCGTAGGAGCAGCGCCAGGTCTTGATCCGCTCCGCCCCCCAGCGCGCATCGGCGGTGGTCTTGTCGGTCGTCTTAGTCCCGCTCGTCGAGCGCGGCGAAGCGTTGGGGATTAAGCCGGGTTGCCCGAGCGCATCGATGATAAGCCAGCCGCTCACGACGGCCCGCGTCAGCGTCGAGGTGAAGGCATCGGAAAAGCGCCAGCTGCGCTTGGCCAAACGCCGTCTGGCTGCCTCGGCTTCCATCAGGCCCTCCTCGGTCAAGGGCGAGTCCAGCAATTCCGTGAATAGACCGAATTGGTTGGCTACGCTCTGGCCATGCCGGACCAGTACGAGACGTCGCGTGATTGGGGCTTTGCGATCGTGAATCCCGCTGTCCCCGAGACAAAGCGCTTCCGCGCCGGTCGCATCGCCTCTGATGAAGTCGGCATCCGGCTTTAACGAACTTCGACCCTGAGATGGGTTGGACCGTCCATCCGGAGACGGCGGTTCATCCTAGGTCCGCTTTAGAACGTTTTGCGACTGAAAGCAGCCAAGCTGCTTCCCAGCGAGGCTGTGTGAGAACGTGTTTCTGCGTGCCGGTTCGGAGCGGTGATGGCGCGCGCTGTGCCGCGTGCTGTCACGCCCGGAGGGCGCTTAGAAGTGGTCCGGTGCCGAGGATCGCCATCACCCGCTTCAGATTGTAGGCCAGGACCTGCAGGCTCATCTCGGTCGCCACGTTCCGCAACCGCCGCATCCGGAAGTGGGTCGCTCCCATCCAGCCCTTGAGCGTCCTGAACACGTGCTCGACCGTCTGGCGGCGCGTACGCATCGCGTGGGGATCCTTGTCGAGCCGGCGCTGCACGGCTTCCAGCACCGCCTCGTGCTCCCACCGCGTCACCCGCCGCTCCTCGGCCGGCGTGCAATGCGCCTTGATCGCGCAGCCCTGACAGGCCGTCGTCCAGTAGCGGCGTAGCGTCAGTCCACCCTCCACGTTGGTGTAGCGATAGGAAAGCCGCTCGCCGGCTGGACACCGGTAGGCATCCGCCTCCGGCTCGTAGACGAAGTCCTGCTTGCCGAAGCGCCCCTCCGCCTTGGCGCCCGAGGTCAGCGGCCTGGGCAGCGTCACCGAGATGCCGACCTGCTCACAGGCCAGGATCTCCTCGCCCGAGAAGTAGCCGCGGTCCGCCAGCACGCTGAGCGCTCCATGCCCGGTTGCTGCCTGCCCCTGGCGGCTCATGTGCGCCAGCTGGGTGCGGTCGTGCCCGATGTTTGTCACCTCGTGCGCGACGATCAGATGATGCTCGGTGTCGACGACCGCCTGAACGTTGTAGCCAACCATCCCTGTGCCCTTGCCGCTCGTGGCCATCGCCCGCGCGTCCGGATCGGCCAGCGAGATCTGCCGATCAGGCGCAGCTTCGACGAGCCTCTCCATCGCCTGCAGTTCGCGCATTCGCGTCCGCAAAGCATCCAGACGCTCCGCGATGCGCACCTTGCGTGCGCATGCGACCTCGTCCTCCTGGCGGTCGGCGGTGTCGAGGGCGGCGAGATAGCGCGCGATGCTCGCTTCGACCTGCTCGATGCGGCGCCGGACCGCCGCCGGGGTGAAGTTGCGATCGCGCGTGTTCACCGCTTTGAAGCGGCTGCCGTCGAGAGCCACGACACCGCCGGCCAGGAGGCCGAGTTGGCGGCACAGGATCACGAACTGGCGGCAGGCAGCCTGTATCGCTGGGCCGTTGTCGCGTCGGAAGCCGGCGATGGTCTTGAAGTCGGGGGCGAGCCGGCCGGTCAGCCACATCACCTCGACGTTGCGGCCGGCCTCACGCTCCAGGCGGCGGCTGGAGGCGACTTGATTGAGGTAGCCGTAGAGGTAGAGCTTCAGCAGTGTCGCGGGATGATAGCCGGGCCTGCCCGTCGCGGCCGGCATCACACCAGCAAAACCAAGGCCCGCAAGATCGAGTTCATCCACGAACGCATCGACGACGCGAACAGAATTGTCCTCAGACACGTAATCGTCCAGGCGATGCGGCAGAAGTGCGATCTGGTGACGATCCGAACCACGCACGAACCGCGTCATACAAGCCTCCACCGTCACGCGGAGACTATCAGAACCGCAGCGTTTTCACACAGCCTCCACCCTGAGCGGGCCCCGCGCACAGGTTCCAAGCATCAGTTTTTTGACCGTTACGGATGGATGTAGGCGAACCCTATGCCCTGCAGGCGTGCCAGTTCGGCGACGCCGCTTGGCACGAGGTCGTCCTCGCCGACGCCGTACAGGGTGGTGCGGTCGATCTTTCGCTCGCGCAGTGTGTTGGCGCAGACCAGGAACCGGACGCCCATTCCCTTGAGGGCGTCGACGCGGCCGGCGAGTTCCTTGTCGTTCGCGGCCGACTGGAAGAGGCCGATCCCGTCGCCGAGGCTTACCACGCGGATCTCGACATGCGCCTTGCCCACGGCCTCGACGTGGTTGCGCAGGTTGGCCAGCAGGCGCTTGAAGTAGGCTGCTCCGTCCGGGCCGCCTCCGCCGTTATGGTAGACCACCTTCTGGTCCGCGTAGTAGCCGGCCGGCGCCTCCGAGCCGGCACGGACCGTCCCGATGCCCATCATCGCGAGGACGACCGCAAGCATCAGGCTCCTAAAGACCGTCGTCATTCGCCACTCCGTCGTCCGTCAGGGGTTCGGGCGCCTCCGGGGCGCCGCGGGTAAGGTCGTCGAGGCGCGCACGGTCGAGGCTGCCGGTCGTCTCCGGCGCTGCCGGCCGCGCGGCCTGGGCGGTGCCGTGCGACCCGAGCACGACGACCTTCGTGCCCGTGGGTACGCGGCGGTGCAGGTCGATCACGTCCTGGTTCAGCATGCGGATGCATCCCGATGACACCGCCTCGCCGATGCTCCACGGCTCGGTGGTGCCGTGGATGCGGTAGAGCGTGTCCTTGCCGTCCTTGAACAGGTAGAGCGCGCGGGCCCCGAGGGGATTGCGCGCGCCGCCCGGCATACCGCCGGCCCAGCGCCCGTTCCGCTCAGGGTCCCGGCGAAGCATGTCGGGGGTCGGCGTCCAGCGCGGCCAGGACGCCTTGCGGGCGACCGTCGCCTCCCCGGTGAACTCGAAGCCGGCCTTGCCCACCCCGACCCCGTAGCGCATCGCCTTGCCGCCCTCCATGACGAGGTAGAGGAAGCGCCGGTAGGGATCGACCACCAGGGTGCCGGGCGGCTGCCTGGTCGGATAGTCGACGACTTGGCGGACATTGCGGGCCTTCAGGTCGCGTGGCTCGACAGCATCGACCGGGAACGGCTCGTCGGTGATGGCCGCGTAGCGACGGACGGCATCGGCCGGAAGGCGCAGTCCCGCCTCTGCAACCGGGCCTGGGGCGCCCATCGATGCCGAGCAAGCACCTAGCGCCGCGGCGAGCGAGAGAAGCGCCGGGAGGCGCAAGACCGGCCGCATCACGAGCGGCCTCTGGCGCGCGCCTGGGCGACCGCCTGCTTGAAGCCTTCGTAGTCGAGGGCGGCCGCGACCTTCAGCGGGCCGATCAGGAAGACCGGCGTCCCCTGCAGGCCGAGTGCGTCGGCCTGGTCGAGGTTGCGCTGGAGCAGGGCGGCGATCTCACCCTGGTGGGACGTCCGGTCCGCCTCCAGGCTGGCCATGTCGACGCCCGAGGCGGACACCGCCTCCAGCATCCGCTTCTTCGGGATCTTGAGGCCAGGGATGCCCATCAGCGCGCGATGCACGTCGTCGTAGCGGCCCTGGTACCGCGCCGCGAGGGCGAGCTGGGCGCCGTAGACGGAGGCGTCGCTGAGGATCGGCCAGTCCTTGTGGACCAGGCGGATGCGACCGTCCGACTTGACCAGCCGGAGCAGGTCGGGCTCGGCCTTCTTGCAGAAGGGGCAGTTGTAATCGAGGAAGGCGACGATGGTCAGGTCGCCCTTCGGGTTGCCCGAGACCGGCGCCTCCGGGTCGTTGAGGATGGCGTTCGGGTCGATGCCCTCGGCGCGGGCGGGGCCGACGGCCAGCCGTGCGAGGGCTGCGGCGGGCAGAAGGGCGAGCAGGGTCCTGCGGTCCATGACGGTCTCCTTGGATGTGTCGGAAGGGGGATGGCTCAGGCGCCGACGAGGGCGAGGCGGCGCTTCAGGTCCTCGACCGTCAGCTCGCCCTCGGTGCGGGCCTCGCCGACCTCGGCGCCGTCGGGACGCATCAGGATGAGGGCCGGCGGGCCGACCACCTCGAAGCGGCGCATCAGGGCGCGGGTGGCGTCGTCGTCGCGCGTGATGTCGGCCCGGATGACCGAGACGGCCTTGAGCCGCTCCCGGATGCCGGCGTCCGCCAGGACGGTCCGCTCGTTGGTCCTGCAGACGGTGCACCAGTCGGCAGCGAACTCGACCAGCACCGGTTTGCCTTTGGCTCGGGCTGCAAGGAGGGCGGCCTCGAAATCCGGAACGGAGGTGACCGTGCGGGTGTCGGCGATGTGGTCAGGTCGTGACGAGCCGAGGCCGGCAAGCGGCCGCAGCGGGTCGTCCGCGCCGGTGGCGGCGCCCAGCAGGAGGAACCCCCCATAGGCGACGGCCACCGAGCCTGCCACACGACCGGCAAGTGACGGGCGACCGTTCGCGGTGATCACTGCGAGCGCCAGTCCGAGGCCGATGGCCAATGCCGCCCAGAGGAGAAGCGACAGCCCGTCCGGAAGGAGGCGCGTCACGAGCGAGGCCGCGAGAGCGAGGAAGACGAAGCCGAAAGCCTGCTTCGCCCGCACCAGCCACGGGCCGGACCGGGGCAGGATGCCGGCGCCGAACGTGCCGACGAGCATTAGCGGCGCGCCCATCCCGAGGCCGAGGGCGAAGAGGGCTAGCGCCCCGCGCAGGACGTTGCCCGTCTGGGCGACGTAGAGCAGGGCGGCCGCGAGGGGCGGCGTCACGCAGGGCCCGACGACGAGGGCCGAGCTGAAGCCGAGGAACGCGGCCCCGGCGACCGATCCCCCCTGCGCCGCCGGGGCGCCGAAGCGGTCCCGCCACCAGCGCGGCGGCTGCAGGTCGAACAGGCCGAACATCGACATGGCCAGCGCAATGAAGGCGGAGGCCATCAGGCCGAGGGCGAGCGGGGTCTGGAGGGCGACCTGCAGGTTGCGGCCGAGCCACGCCGCCGCGACGCCGAGGCTGGCATAGGCCGCCGCCATGGCGAGGACGTAGCTTCCGGACAGCGCCAGGCCCCGCCCCGGCGTGAGGCCCTGGCCCGAGCGGACGATCATGCCCGACAGGATCGGCACCATCGGCAGGACGCAGGGGGTGAACGCCAGCAGGAGGCCGAGCCCGAACATGCCCGCCAGGACGCCGACTAGGTTGCCGACGAGGAGGGCGGCCGGTCCGGCGGGGAAGACTTCCTGGCGGGGGGCGTCGGCGACCGTCGCGTCTGCCGGCTCGGCGGCGGGGGCGGCTCCGCCGGCCGGTGATGCGCCGGCGCTCGCCAGGGAGGCGAGGTCCAGCCGCTTCGTGACCGGCGGGTAGCAGATGCCCCGCTCGGCGCAGCCCTGGTAGATGACCCGAACCTCCCGCAGGCTGGCCAGCGCCGCGCCAGGCACGATGGCCTCCACTGAGTCGTGGTAGACCTCGGTCGGCCCGAAGTTCGGGTCGTCCTTGGTTTCCGCGGGCGGCGTGCTGACGGGAAGCTCCGCGCCGGCACCGGCCTCGGCGCGGATTCTGTCGCGGTAGAGATAGGTGCCGGGCGCGATGCTCCAGCGCAGGTGCAAGGCGAGATCCGCGTCGCGGGTCGCGACGAGGGTGAAAGACGTCTGCCGCGCGGCGCCCTCCTGGGACCATCCCGGCGACCAGGGCGCGGCGCCAGCCCAGACCAGGGCGGCGAGGATGAGGTGTGCGAGGGGCTTCGGCATGGGAGGGGGTCCGGATCGGCCCGCCGCGGGTCCGAAACGCAGCTTAAGCCAGGCTTAAGGCAGGCCCGCAGGATGAGGGACGGTCAGGGGGAGACACGCATGCGCATCCTCGTCGTCGAGGACGATCACATCCTCTCGGACGGGCTTAGGGCGGGGCTCGGCCTCGGCGGGGCGACGGTCGATTGCGTCGGCACCTGCGCCGATGCCGAGGCGGCGCTGGACACGAGCGCGTTCTCGGCCATCGTGCTCGACCTGATGCTCCCCGACGGCTCCGGCCTCGACGTGCTGCGCGGCCTGCGCCGGCGGAAGGACCGGACGCCCGTCGTCCTGCTCACGGCCCTCGACGCGGTGGCCGACCGGATCGCCGGCCTCGACGGCGGCGCCGACGACTATCTCGGCAAGCCCTTCGACCTCGACGAACTCTCGGCCCGCATCCGCGCGGTCGTCCGCCGCGCCTCGGGGCGGGCCGCCGCCGCCCTAGAACATGGGGGCATCCATCTCGATCCCGGCAGCCTTGCCGTCACGGTCGATGGCGTGCCGGTCGGCCTGTCCCGGCGCGAGGTCATGGTGCTGGCGGCCCTCATGGAACGCCCGGACGTGCTCCGCTCCAAGGCCGAGTTGGAGGAACGCCTCTACGGCTGGCAGGAGGAGGTCGAGAGCAACGCCGTCGAGGTCCACGTGCACAACCTGCGCGCCAAGATCGGCAAGCAGGCCATCGAGACCGTGCGCGGCCTCGGCTACCGGATGAGGGCGCCGGCATGACATCCCTGCGCGTCAGGCTCTTCGCGATCCTGCTCCTCGCGACCGGGCTGATCTGGCTCAGCGCGGTCGCCTGGATCTACCTCGGCTCGAAGCGCCAAGTGGAGCAGGTCCTCGACAATCGCCTGCAGGAAGCCGCGCGCATGGTCGGCTCCCTCGTGGGCGCGGTGGGCGGTACGGCCCCCGACGGAACACCGTCCACCTTCCCGGCGCCGACGGCCTACGAGCGACAGCTCTCCTGCCAGATCTGGTCCCTCGACGGGCGCATGGTCGCGCGGTCGAGCGGGGCCCCGGAGCGGCGCCTGACCGATGCGCCAGCCGGCTTCTCCGAGCGCGAGGTCGACGGCGAGACCTGGCGGGTGTTCACGGTCGAGGATGCCGAGAAGGGCGTGCGCGTGATGGTCGGCGACCGCCTGGGCCTGCGTGAGCGCCTCGTCACGGACCTCATCATGGGCCTCGTCACGCCCGCGCTCCTCGTCGTGCCGTTCCTCGGGATGCTGATCTGGGCGAGCCTCGGGCGGGGCCTGCGCCCCCTGCGCCGGATGGCCCGCGACCTCGCGGGCCGCGACGCGGACGACATGAGCGCCATCGACGCCGGGCGGGCGCCCGCGGAGGTCCGGCCGCTGGCCGACGCCCTGAACGGCCTGTTCCTCAAGGTCGAGGCGGCGCGCCGGCACGAACGAGAGGTGACGGCCTTCGCCGCGCACGAGCTGCGCACACCGCTGGCCGGGCTGAAGACCCAGGCCCAGGTCGCGATGGCTACCACCGACCCGGACGTGGCCAAGGCGGCTTTGCGCCAGATCCTTGCGGCCGTGGACCGCACCACCCGCCTCGTCCGGCAATTGCTGGACGCGGCCCGGCTCGACGCGGCCGGAGAGATGCCGGCCCTGGTCGAGGTCGATGTTGGGGCGCTTGTGGCCGAGACCGTCGACGGGATGCGGGTGTCGCCGGGGGTCCGCACCCTGATCGACCCGGTGCTGCGCGGCTACACCCTGCGGGCCGATCCCGAAAGCCTGCGCTTGGCGGTGCGAAACCTGCACGAGAACGCCGTGCAGCACATGGAGGCCGGCACTGTGGAATGGCTGGCGCGTCCCGGTGGAGAGGGCGTCCTCGTGCGCGATGAGGGGCCCGGGATTCCAGCCGAGGAACTGCCCCACGTCACGACGCGCTTCTTCCGCGGGCGCCACAAGAGCGCGACTGGGAGCGGTCTCGGCCTCGCCATCGCCGAGATGGCGTCCCGCCGGAGCGGGCTGAGCCTCAGGCTGCGCAACCGGCAGGACCGCCCGGGGCTTGAGGCGGAGATCGTCCGCGCCTGACGCGGTCAGCCGAGTTCCGGGCAGAAGATGTCCTTGAGCGTCGCAAGCACGCGAGCGGCGCGGGGATCCTCAAGCCGGTAGTGGAGCGTCTGGCTCTCGCGGCGGTAGGCGACCAACCCGTCCTCGCGGAGCTTGGCGAGATGCTGCGACAGGGCCGATTGGCTGAGCTCGACCGCTTCGGCGAGGCTCGTCACGTCCATCTCGCCACGAGCGACCAGCAGGCACAGGATCATCAGGCGTTTCTCGTTGGCGAGGAGGCGAAGCAGGCGCGCCGCGTCGGCCGCTTTGTCCTGCAGGTGTATCAGGTCGGTAGGCGTAGCGGCGTCCATCAGTCCGTGTCTCAGAATGCCACGCCTATCTAATTAGGCGATCCTAATATAAAGTCACTGGAGGAGCCGAGGTTGGTCTGAACGCGTCTTCGCTAACAACCGACCCGGACGTCGTCGCACATGCCCACGCGGACCTCGACACGTCTCATTCCGATGTGTGGGGGGATCGCTTGCGGCAGGCACGAGCGTGCCTTCGTCATCGACGCCCCGTTTTGGCAATGGCCTTTCAGGGCGGGTTGGGAACTACACGTCGAGCGATGGAAAATTCATCTCCATTAGTTGATCGATTGCTGTACATCCACTTTAGATGATCTGCCAGCGGTCAATATAACTGCTTCGCGCCAAATCATTCCAAATTAAAATGCGGTGTGATATGGTTGTTGTGGCCCTGGCGGTTGTGGGCGATGCTTTCGGCCACCTTTGCGGATCTAATTGTGATCTTCGCCAAGTTGGCATCGAGAGCATCAATTCCGACTTCGCCACCTTCTTCCGCGCGGCCGTCATACTCCTCGCCCTCAGTGCCATCCTGATGGGCACGGGCCAGTGGCAACCGGTCGGGTCGGTCTCGGCTAGGACCTAACTGTTCCTGGTGCTGTCGGGCCTCGCGACCGGTGGCTCATGGATCTGCTACTTCCGCGCCCTCAAACCCGGCGAGGCCAGTCGCATCGCCCCGGTCGATAAGCTCAGCGTCGTGCTGGTGGCCATCTTCGGGGTCGTCCTCCTCGGCGAATGTCTATTTGCGCCGAATTGGCTCGGTGTTGCCTTGATTGCCGCCGGGGCGGCGTTGGTAGCCTATCGAGGATGATGCCTGGGGGCGAGTAGGCGTTGTCGCGCCTCTTGGTGCAACGGCTCGAACCGGGACGAACCGACCGATGCGCGTGCTGTTGATCGAGGACGACCGGATGATCGGCGAAGGGCTGTCGCGGGGCCTCGCGGCCGAGGGCTATTCCGTCGATTGGGTGCGCGACGGCGCCGCCGCCGAGACCGCCTTGCTCAACGGTGGCCATACGCTCGCACTGCTCGACCTCGGCCTGCCGGGCAGGGACGGACTCCGGGTCCTTCGATCCGCCCGGGCGGCCGGGATAGACACCTCGGTCCTTATCATCACGGCGCGGGATGGCCTCGAAAGCCGCGTCGCCGGGCTCGACCTGGGGGCGGACGACTACTTGGTGAAGCCGTTCGAGATGCGCGAGCTGCTCGCCCGGATGCGGGCCATCCTGCGCCGCCAAGCCGGGCGGGCGAGCGCGCGGCTCGTGGCCGCCGAGACCGAACTCGACCCGGAGAGCCACGTCCTGTCCCACGCCGGTACCGTCGCGGTCCTGTCGGCGCGCGAATACGCCCTCATGTACGCGCTCATGGAGCGACCGGGGCGCATCCTCTCGCGGGCGCAGATCGAGGAGCGCATCTACGGGTGGGGCGAGGAGGTCGAGAGCAACGCCGTGGACGCGATCATCCTCACGATCCGCCGCAAGGTCGGAAAGGGCGTGATCCTCAACGTCCGCGGCGCAGGTTGGATGGTGCCCAAGCCATGAGGGCCGCCTCCTTGCGCCGCACGACGCTCGGCTGGATGACCGCCCTGCTCGCCGGAATCGGCTTAGCCGCGATGGTCGCGGCCTATGCCCTCGCGCGGATCGAGGCGGCCGATTTCCTCGACGGGCAGTTGCGGCAGGTCGCCCTCAACGCGGGTCCCGGGCTCCCGGACGCGGACGCGCCGCCCGCCGCCGACCGGGACCCGGAGGACCAACTCGCCGTCACCATCTGGAAGGACGGGCAAGTCCTGCGCGGCGACCGCGGCGTCGACGTCCGCCACCCCGGCCGCACGGGATACGCGAACATCGTCATGGGCGGCGAGCTCTGGCGCACCTACACGACCGCCAACGGCACCACGACGGTCCGGGTCGCCCAGCGCGACGTCGTGAGGGCCGAATTCGCGCGCAATGCGGCGCTCGGCGCCGTGGCCCCCTTGCTGCTCCTCGTCCCGCTGTCGTGGATCGTCGTCGGCTGGGCGATGAACCGGGCGCTCGGGCGGCTCGACGGCTTGGTGCATGACCTCGCCGGTCGCGGCGCCGCAGCCCAAGGGCCCCTGCCGACGCGCGGCGTGCCGACGGAACTCGTGCCGCTGGTCGAGGCCATGAACGGGCTCATCCTGCGCCTGCAGGCCGCCCTCGCCGCCCAGAAGCGGTTCGTCGCCGACGCCGCGCACGAGCTGCGTACGCCTCTGGCAGCGATGCAAATCCAGATCGACTCCCTCCAAGGGGAGCGTGACGACCGAGGCGAAGCGCTCGCAGGTGGCGTCCGGCGGGCGAACCGGCTCGTGGAACAGCTGCTCCGTCTAGCCCGGCTCGACGACGGTGCCGAGGCCCGTCCTGCATCCGTGGACCTCGGCCAACTCCTGCTCGACTGCGTCGCCGATTACGTCGTGCTCGCCCAGCGTAAGGACATCGACCTGGGTGTGCATGTCGAGGCGCCCGCGACGCTCCGCGGGTCGGAGGACGAGGTCCGCGTCCTGTTCGCAAACTTGGTCGACAACGCCTTGCGCTACACGCCGCCGGGCGGGCAGGTCGACGTCCGCTTGATGAACCGGGACGGTGCGTGCGTCGTCACGGTTCTGGACACCGGCTGCGGGCTGCCACCCGGAAGCGAGGGCCGCCTCTTCGACCGCTTCTTTCGGGCCGCGCCGCCGGACATCGAAGGCACGGGGCTCGGGCTCGCCATCGCCCGCCGCATCGCGGAGCGTAACGGCCTCGGCCTGACGGTCGAAAACCGGCGGGACGGGCGGGGAACCCTCGCAACGGTCAGACTGCCTGTCTAAGGCCGAGCCCGCGGCTCCTCCGGACGAAGCTCATTCTGTCCTCATTCTGGCTCGCTATCACCGAGCCCGACCACGACGGACGGGAGACGGGAATGAGCGAGATCCAGCGCCAGATCCTGAACAAGGTACCGGAAGTCACCGCGGCCTTCTGGGTGATCAAGATACTCTCCACGACCGTCGGCGAGACCGGCGCGGACTATCTCGCGATGAACGTCGGCCTGGGTGCCGCCGTCACCGCAATCCTCACGGCCGGCCTCCTCGCGGCCGTCCTCGCCCTGCAGGTGCGCGAGCGGCGCTACGTGCCCTGGACCTATTGGTCGACCGTCGTCCTCGTCAGCGTGGTCGGCACGCAGGTCACCGACATCCTGACCGACAAGCTCGGCGTGAGCCTCTTCGTCGGCACCGGCGTGTTCGCGGCCGCCCTCGCCGCCGTGTTCGCCCTCTGGTACGCGACCGAGCGGACGCTCTCGATCCACGCCATCGCGACCCGGCGCCGCGAGGCGTTCTACTGGCTCGCCATACTCCTGACCTTCGCGCTCGGCACGGCCGCGGGCGACTTGGCCACGGAGGCGCTCGGGCTCGGCTTCAATCTCGGCGTCGCCGTCTTCGGCACGATCCTGGCCGCCCTCGCCCTCGCCTGGCGCCTCGGCGCGAACCCGGTGACGACCTTCTGGCTCGCCTACATCGTCACGCGCCCCCTCGGCGCATCGCTGGGCGATCTGTTGTCGCAGGCACGGGAATACGGCGGCCTCGGCTTCGGCACGGCCTCCACCAGCCTCGTCTTCCTCGTCGTCATCGTCGTCCTGGTGACGTCCCTGAGCCTTGTCCCCGTTTGCCCGGGCGAGCTGGCCGGACAGCGGCGGGCCTGACCGTCCGCCGCCTCCCCATCCTCCAGTCCTTCCAACGCCGCGCGACACGGAACCACCGGCCATGCGAAAAATCCTCCTCGCCGCCATCGCCGCGACGGTCATCGGCGCCACGGCCGCCCCCCTGGGCCTGCTGGCGATGCAGGATGCCGCCGTAGGAGCGACGCCCACCATGATGGCGGCTTCGAAGCTCGGCGACCTCTCCAAGTTCCGGACCATCGTCGTCGACGTGAAGGCGATGACCGACCGGGGCGACCTCGCCGCCGCCAAGACGCGCATCAAGGACCTGGAACTGTCCTGGGACGCGTCCGAGGCCGGACTGAAGCCGCGAGCCGCCGCCGACTGGCACGTGGTGGACAAGGCCATCGACCGCGCCCTCGACGCGCTGCGAGCGTCGAACCCCGATCCGGCCGCCTGCCGTCGCGCGGTCGACGACCTGCTCGCCATCATCGACCAGGCCCACACCGCTTGAAGCAGCCCTCGCTTTCCCACGGCAGCCCGATGCAGCAGACCGAGCGACCCGGACACGTCGAACCCGCCAAGGTGCCCGAAGCCACAGCCGGGTTCTGGGCCATCAAGATCGTGGCCACGACCCTGGGCGAGGTCGGCGGCAACGCCGTCACGTTGACGCTCGGCCTCGGCTATCTCGCCGGCACGGCGATCTTCGGGGCCGCCCTGGCGGTGCTGCTCGCCGCACAGGTCAGGGCGGACCGCTTCCAGCCGCTCCTGTACTGGGCCGTGGTCACCGCGACGACGCTCGCAGGCACGACCCTCGCCGACTTCTGCGACAGGTCCCTCGGCATCGGCTACGCGGGCGGGTCCCTGGTGCTGCTCGGATCGGTCGTCGCGACCCTGATTCTGTGGAAGCGCACGCTCGGCACGGTCGCCGTGGAGACGGTGCGATCCCCGCGGGCCGAAGGTTTCTACTGGGCCACGGTCATGTTCTCCCAGACGCTCGGCACCGCGTTGGGCGACTGGATGGCCGACGGCAGCGGGCTCGGGTACAACGGGAGCGCGCTCCTCATCCTCGCCGCGCTGGCCGTGGTCACGGCCCTCCATCTGCGAACGCGCGTTCCCAGGCCGATGCTGTTCTGGACGGCGTTCGTCCTGACGCGGCCGCTCGGCGCAACCCTTGCCAACTCCCTCGACAAGCCGGTCGCTTCCGGTGGTCTGGGCATCGACGACATCACGATCTCCGGCGTGCTCGCGCTCGTCATGGTTGGGCTCGTCCTCCTCATCCCGCAGCGTGCCGGTCGCCGGGCGGCCTGCGCCGACGCGCCGTGAGGTTTCCCCTCGAAGAAGGAGCAGGTCCGATGGACGACCGTCACGAACGCACTTTGAGCAAGGTACCCGAGGTCACGCTGGGCTTCTGGACCATCAAGATCCTGGCCACCACGCTCGGGGAGACCGGCGGCGACACCGTGACCATGACCCTCGATTGGGGCTACCTCGCCGGCACCGCCCTGTTCGCCGTGCTGCTGGTCGGGCTCGTGGTCGCCCAGATCATGTCGAGGCGGTTCCACCCGGCCCTGTACTGGGCGACCATCGTCGCCTCGACCACCTTCGGTACGACGATGGCGGACTTCGCCGACCGGTCGCTCGGCATCGGGTACACCGGCGGATCGACCCTCCTACTCGCCTGCCTCGCGGCCGTGCTCGGGCTCTGGTACGCGACCGAGGGGACCGTGTCGGTGGACACGGTGTCGACCCCGCGGGTCGAGGCGTTCTATTGGGGGGCGATCACCTTCTCGCAGACGTTGGGCACCGCGCTCGGCGACTGGCTCGCGGACACCGGCGGCCTCGGCTACGAGGGCGGGGCCCTCGTCTTCGCTGCGGCCCTGGCGGTCGTCGTCTTCCTCTACTACCGGACGCGGGTCTCGCGGGTCGGCCTGTTCTGGGCCGCGTTCATCCTCACCCGCCCCCTGGGCGCGACGGTCGGCGACTTCCTGGACAAGCCGGCCAGCGCCGGCGGCATGCACCTCAGCCGGCCCCTGGCCTCTGCGGTGATCGCGGCTTTCATCGTCGCGCTGATCGTCCTCCTTCCCCAGAGGGCGGGGCGGCATCCGGGAGAGGGCGTACAGGCGTCGCGATGACCCGAAAATTTCCGTGTGGGCGCCGAACGGCCGGGGATCTCTGCGACCGCCAGCGCGCCCGTGGGGTCGGCTCCACGAAACACCTCCGTGATTCAGCGCAGGACCGCCCGTTCGGAAAGGTGAAACACGCTCCAAACCGTCGGCGCGGCGGGAGACAACCTGAGATGGCTACTTCACAGGCCTGCGCCGCCGTGTCATCTCCGCGGCGTTCCAGCAGTTCGACCGTGACCACGGCATTCCAAGAGTCGACCCCCAATGCCCGATGCAGCGACGACCGGACGTTTGCCAACCGCGGCCGGCCCGCGCCCGGGCGAGACGAGCCAGAGCCTGCTCCGGAGCTTTCGCGCGAACGAGCTCTTCATCGCGGTCGTCGGACCGGGAGGTTCCGGGGCAGGCCGGGCCGCCCAGATCGTCAAGGAATTCCTCGAAACGCAGTCGGTCGGGGACGGCGGATACGAGGTCCGCATCGTCAAGGCGAGCGCTGAGATCAAGGCTTGGGCCAGGAACAACGGCCGCGACCTCGGTCCGGCCGGCGGTCGCAAGACGCTCGCCGGCGTGGTTCACATGCAGGACCTGGGCGACGCGATGCGGCTCGCGTTCGGCGACAACGCCGCGGTCGCACGCGCCGTCGTCGCGCGCATCCGGGCCCTCCGCGCCGAGGCGAGCGGCAGGCCGGAGGGCGAGATCGACGGCAAGCCCCGTGCCTACATCATCGATTCCCTGCGCCACCCCGCGGAGGCGCACCTCCTCCGCAGGATCTACCAGGACGCCTTCACGCTCGTCGGCGTCGTGTGCGACGACGATGCCCGCCACGGCCGGCTGACCCGTGAGCTGTTCGACTTCAATGACAGGGGCCGGCAGGAGACGCGCCGCGCCGTCACGGCCTTCATGGATCGCGACGGCGATGCGCCGGAGAGCCACGGCCAGCACGTGGTCGACACCTTCCACGAGGCGGATTTCTTCGTCGACAACTCGAAGGATGCCGGCGACGATCCGAAGAACACCGGGATGAACGAGCCGCTGCGGCGCTTGGTGCGGATCCTGACGGCGTCGGACGTCATCCGACCGAACGTCGCCGAGACGGCGATGCATCAGGCACATTCGGCCCAGCTGAGGAGCGCGTGCCTGTCGCGGCAGGTCGGGGCGGCGCTCGTGGACGCGAAGGGGAACATCGTCGCGACCGGCACCAACGACGTGCCCAGGGCGGGCGGGGGGCTTTACGGGACCGATCTCGACGGGGAGGCCTCCGACCATCGCTGCGCGTTCCGGCCGGACAAGTTCTGCAGCAGCAACCGCGAGCAGAACGAGATCATCGGCGAACTCATCGACAAGTACCCCGCCCTGGCCGAGGGTCGGGAGAAGAGCCAAGCGGTGGCCGAGCTTCGGCGCACGAAGATCGGCGGCCTGATCGAGTTCAGCCGGGCGGTCCACGCGGAGATGGACGCGATCCTGACCGCCGCCCGGACCGGCACCTCGCCGAGGGGGTGCCGGCTCTATGTCAGCACGTTCCCCTGCCATTACTGCGCCCGACATATCGTCGCCGCCGGTATCGACGAGGTCCAGTACATCGAGCCCTACCCAAAGAGCCGTGCGATCAGCCTTCATTGCGACGCCATCACGACGGGTGTGGACGGCTGGGAACCGCCCTCGGGCGTACAGGGTTCGGGATCTGTCGGCCCAGCACGGCCCGGTGTCGCGGCCCCCGCGGCCAATGCCAAGGTCCTGTTCCACCCGTTCGTCGGGGTCGCACCGAGGATGTATGCCCGCGCGTTCCTGAAGGACCGTGACTACAAGGACAAGCTGACCGGGGATTATCGGGTCGGCGAGCCGGTTTGGGGTGGTCACTCAGAAGCGCTGCGGGTACATTATCTGGATCTCGAATCGGGCTTGGGAGCGCTGCAAGCGTGAGCAAACCACTCCTCCGCCTCGTCGAGACAACGTCCTGGGAAACCGAGGGTTTTCCCGGGCCGTCCGCGCCGGTGCGGCAGCTCTCGCTCTTCGACCATCGTCCCGTTCGCCGGATCTCGTGCCTGCCCATGGCCGACGTCCACGGCGTGACGTTCACGCGCGCGGTTTCCATGAGCCGGCACGCGCTTGTGGTCGACGCCCGGCTCTACCCTTACTTCGACCTTCCCGGGCTGAGCAGGCCGTCGGTCTTCCGCCTTTTCGACGATCTGTCGTGCCTTTACGTGCACGCGCCGATCGACCTGCGTCCGCCCAGGGACCAGTCGGCCCGGTGGCATCGGCGGCAATCCGTGCGGGAGGCGATGGCGCGCGTCGTCGGCCAGGACGGCGCCCCGGGTCGGTCGTCGACCATCGTGTTGGTCAACCGCATCCCCGAGGTCGATGTCCTCGACGAGACCCTGCGCGGCGTTGTCGGCGACGGGGAACATGTCTGGAAGGTCCAGCCTCACGACGCGCTCGTCCTCACCGGAAACGGCGGATGAGCTGACCCAGGCGCCCCGAAACGCGCCGGACGGATCGTCGAGGCGATGCCGGTGCCGTCGCCCGGTCCGCCGACTTTCGACGCCCTCATGTGGGTGACGACCGGGAGCGGTACCGCAGCCCTGCCGCCCCATCGACGCAGCCATGGTTGGGACGGGACTGGGCGGGGCCAGCGGTTCGGCACATCCCGACCAACTCGCGACGCGGTCGCCTTTTCAAGCAATAAGTCGGGCTTGACCGGGACCCGCCAGGGCCGAATTGCGAGTTCCCTCAACGCCCACTCAATGAGCCAAAGGTCCACGTAAAAGATCCTTCGACTTTGTTCGCTCAGCGATTTAGACGGCATAGGGTGTGGACGGCCGCGTGGCAGGACGGATGCGGCTCGTCTCGACGCGGCGACCGCGTATAGTGCGACATGGCTTTCCGTCCCGGCGAAAGGGTTCGTCCGCAGCTCGCCCTGAACGCGATCCGCGTCCTCACGCCTCCGGGAACGATCCCGGCTTCGGTGGTCCAGTTCGACCGCGCGCTGCTCCACGCCTATCTCGACCGGCCGGAGAACGACGTGTTCGCGACGCGGCACGGCGAGACGGACATGGCTGTGGTGCCCCTTACCTCCGGGGCGAACCTCCCGACGGACAGGATGGGACTGCCCGCGGCCGAGCACCTGCGGCTCGTGTCGGCGCTGACCCGCGAGGCGGTCTTCCGTTTGCTCGCGGCTTCCCCGGAGGCAGACCTCCTGATCCGCAGGAGGCCGCCGACCGTCGCCGGCAAGCGGGAGAACGTCCTCGCGGAGGACATCGGCCTGCCCGATTGGCTGAAGAAGCGGCTCGTCCTGGAGTTCGACACGCGCATCCTGCAGCCGCCCCGGGGCGACGCATACGTCGTCCTGACCTGCTCGAAGCGGCTGCGCACGACCATCGACGCGTCTTGCCGGACGCTTCTCGAACTCGGCGTGCCGCTGACCGGTGCGGCGGTCTCGTCCTGGCGCGAGGATCCCGACCCGAAGGTATCGCGGCGGCTCGCATACGCCGGCCGTGTCGTCGAGGTCGGGCAGGATACGCTGACGCTGGACGATCACGGGGCGGGCCCCTCGGTGGTGTCGAGCGAAGACGTCTTCCTCGAACCCACGCGAGCCAACTTCAACAAGGTGGTCGAGGTGATCACGCAGGGGAACTCCGAGCGTGCTTTCAAGGCAGTCCAGAAGGCCGAGGCGGAGTGGCATGGCGGCCGGCGGACCATCGAGATCGTTCACGGGGTGCTCAACCAGCTTGGGAACCGGTCGATGGTTTTGGCCGACGGCGTCCCGCTCCGCCTCGGAGGACTGATCGACCAGGCCGTCGACTCGGACGCCTTCCCGCCCGCCGAGGCCGTCTGGAGGCCGAAGCTGTCGTTCGACCCGGTCCATTCGCCAGAGACCTCGAACAGCTGGAAACAGCAGAGCCTGGACCGTACCGGACCGTTCGACCGGCAGACGTTCGAGACGAAGCGGCCGCGCATCGCGGTCGTTCACCAGGCCGGCCGTCGCGAAGAGGTCGCCGCGGCCATGCGGGATTTCCTGCACGGCAGGCCCGACATCGCGAGCGACACGGGCCTCGTCCCCCACGGCAGCGGGCTGCTCGGCCGGTTCAGGCTGCACGAGCCCGAGGTCCGTTACTTCGAGGCCGCCGGCCGTGGCGGCCCGGCCTATGCCGACGCCGCGCGGTCCGCCCTCAGGGACGCGGCGTCGCGCGACGAGCCTTGGGACCTCGCCATGGTGCAGGTGGAGCGGGCCTGGCAAGACCGGCCGCACGCCGATAGCCCGTACTGGATGAGCAAGGCGACGTTCCTCAAGCGGGACGTGCCCGTCCAGGCGCTCTCGACCGAGATGCTGGGCCTCGACGCGTTCGGCTACGCGAACGCGCTGGCCAACATGAGCCTGGCGACCTACGCGAAGCTCGGCGGAGCCCCCTGGCTGCTATTCGCGCGGTCGCCGACCGATCACGAACTCGTCGTTGGGCTCGGGTCGCACACGGTCAAGGAAGGCCGTCGCGGAGCGGGCGAGCGGTTCGTCGGCATCGCGACGGTCTTCTCCAGCCAAGGCCACTACTTCTTGGACGCCCGGACCGCGGCCGTGCCGTTCGAGGCCTACCCGGCCGCGTTGAGCGACAGCATCGTCGACGCCATCAAGCGCATCGGCCGGGAGGAGGCGTGGCGTCCGGGCGAAGCGGTCAGGCTCGTCTTCCACGCGTTCACGCAACTCAGCCGAGAGACGGTCCAGGCCGTCGAGAGGGCGGTCGCCGGGATCGGCGCGACAAACGTGAGCTTCGCGTTCCTGCACGTCGTCGAAGATCATCCGTTCACGATGTTCGACCGCGCCTGGCCCGACGGAAAGGCGACGTTCGCCCCGGAGCGGGGGCAAGCGCTGCGGTTGAGCGAGAGGGAATGGCTCCTGACGCTGACGGGGCGTAGGGAGGTGAAGTCGGCCTCGCACGGCCTGCCCGGCCCGGTGCTCCTCCGCCTCCACGACAGCTCGACCTATCGGGACATGCCGGTCCTCGTGCGCCAGGCGTCGGATTTCGCGTTCCATTCCTGGCGCTCGTTCGGGCCGTCCGGCCTGCCCATCCCGCTCGTCTACGCCGACGAGATCGCCAAGCAGCTGTCGGGCCTGGAGCGGACCCCCGGTTGGGACACGGATGCCGCCGAGGGCGGCCGCGTCATGAGGAAGCCGTGGTTCCTCTGAGCGACGGGCCCGGTATCGCCGACATCCGAGCCGGCCTCGCCTCCGCCGCCCGCGGAGCCGACGCGTCCCCCCTCGCGCAAGCCTTTCGGGCCTGGGTCCTCGGGGTTGCGGGTCCGATGGGGGATCTCGCCGCAAAAGCCGCGATGGCGTTCGAGTTGCCCGGCGGTCGCTCCGCCTGGCACGTCGCGATCGTCGGCTACGCCGCGACCGACCCACGCTTTGCCGAAGCGTTCTCCGAGATGTTTCGCGAAGGGGTCGGGTGGCTCGGCAACCGGACCTGGTTCAGGCCGCACCTGCCGCCGACCCTGGAGGCCGACGGCCTGTCCGCCCTCGGCCTCGCGCTGGGCGTGCACCGCTTGCTCGACCGCCGAGAGGCCGAATGGCTCGGCGTGCTGGTCGTGCGAGGCGCCTCGGCCGCGGGGCTCTCGGAATTCAACCGTTCTTTGATGGTCGCGGCGGCGCACATCCTCGAAGCGCCGGCCCGCCGCGACCTCGCGGCGATGCTCCCGGAGGCGAGGGTCGCGCTCGCGGACCTCGGCGTCGTTCCGGCCGACCCGGAATGCGGGCAGCCAGCTTGGCGCAATGCGTTGCGCTACGAACTCGGCGCGGGCGACCAAGCGCAGGCTTCGCTGACGCTCCGGGCATTCGATGCCCTGTGCGAGACCAACATGCCGGCCCGCCTCGGGCGTCTCGAACCGGAGGACGTCCTGCGTGTGCTTCAGGGCGTCGAGCGGTCGCTGAGGCTCTGGACCTTTGAGGAGCGACCGCGCACGCCCCGGTCGCCGATGGTCCGGTGGGACATCGAGAACGAATACCACGTCCAGAACTTGCTTTGGGCAACCCTGGCGCCGCTCTTCCCGGATCTGAACGCGGAGGAATATACGCCCCCGGTGGGACACAAGAACCCACGTATGGACCTGACGGTGCCGAGCCTGGGCTTGGTGATCGAGGTGAAGTTCGTCCGCCCCGGCGTGTCATTCGCGAAGATCGTCGAGGAAATCGCGGCCGACGAGGCGCTCTACCGCGTCGATCCGAAATGGCGTGTCCTGATCCCGTTCGTATGGGACGATTCGTTCCGCACGGAGGAGCACCCGAAGCTGATCGAGGGTCTCCGCAAACTGGAGATGGTCCACGACGCGGTCGTTGTCCCGCGCCCAGGCAAGATGGCGAGGGAAGCCCCGACCCGCGCGCGTTCCGGGAAGACGGGAGCCGGTCGGTCTCCGCATTCGGAAGCCTCCTAGACCGCGCGCGCCCATTCGCCATTGGTTCCGGATGAGGTCGACTCACTCAGTGAGACCCGGGAAACGGAATAGGGGTGCCACATGGTCTTGTGGTGAGAGGCCCGGATCGCGTCGAACGGCGCGGCTGCGACCGTTGTCGGGCGGGTCACACGAAGGGCTCCCTTCGAGCGCGTTGCAACGCCCGAAGGAGTGACATGGGACGGTCGGGCCTCAGATCGATCTCGCTACGCATGCCCCGATGTCAACCTTCGTCGTCGATGGCCAACCGCCTCCTCTCGAACCGTCCCTGCAATCGTCTCGTATCGTTTCGACGCCAAAACGATGTGCTGATCCGCGGATCGGTCACAGGCAATACTGGCTCAACGTCCATCTCGCGGAGAAGTCGATCCAGCCTACCTGTCGTGATGCCATACTCCCTTGCGAAGGCACGTCCCGAAACGTGCTTGGTCTGGAAGCTCCGGATGCTTTTGGCATCAACGTCGATACTTGTTTCGCCATGTCGAAGGAGATTGGACGCTATCAAGCGTCGAATATCGATATTGTAACAATCCAACTGGCGGGCGGCGTCAGAGATGTGTACATTCCCGTTCGATTTCCGATGATCCCGTTCAAATCGTGCTACCTCGGTACGCAAAAAGCCTATCCGCCGCAATCCGACACCATCGATCAAGATATCAACTGGACGTAGTGTTCCTGCCAGCACCGCGCGAAGGATGAATGCCATGCCATGGCCCCGCACGCGTTGGACGACTTCACATGTGTCGTAGATCAACCGTCGGTCAGCGTGACTGCCGCAACCGGGCACGTTGGCCTCCAACTTCTCCAGTAGTCGGACGGCCGACGCCCGGTCGACGAAGCGCCCCGACGTTCCGCTGATCGCGCTCAAGAGCCCGTCTTCCAACAAGGGCGCAACCTTGTTGGGCCTGATGCCCAGTAATCGGCTCGCAGTTCCGTGAGAAAGGGCTTCGCCATTGCGGCGAAGGTTCGCGAGCGTCTTACCTGATCCGGTTGCCTTTAGTCGGCGCTCGATCTCGTGACGATCCACGAACGTGAACGTCTTGTCGTTTTGGACGAAACGTATGCCAACGAGCGACCCATCACGAGCCATACGAGCCAGAGTTCTCCGGTCGATCCCAAGCGCTTTAGCCGCCTGAGGGAGCGACATCCAACGGTCGGAGGACCCTTCGCCCGCCAGGGCCTGTCGCAGGGCAGGCGCGCGACCATCTCCCGTGATGTCCAAGAAGTTCTGGAACTCCTTTGCGAAGATGAACCTGGCTTCGGAGGGCAAGAGGAACTCACCGTTCCAGGTTTTAGCTCGGAGTAGGAACGTGATCTCGGGATCCCGCGCCGCCCCGCCCGTCGTCGAGCCGTCCGCGAGAACTCTTTGTGACCTGATGAAGTCGTGAAAGCCCGTCGGCCAGTTAGACAACAGCCGGGCCGCTTTGATCGCGGCTTCCGCGATGTCGGACGAGTCAGCGCTTCCGCGATACGTCTCGCGCATGCGTCTGAAGCCGAGCCGGCTTGCCATGGTCACGATGTCCTGGGGCGACAACTCGCCGAACACGCTGGTGAGGGCCGGAAGGCGCGAAAGCGTTTCGGAACCGAGTGCTTGACCCAGCAGGAGGGCAAGCTCTACTTCCTCCTCGCCGGCCCTTTGGATCTCCGAGCTGGAATAACGGCCACCGCAGTTGGGATTAGGACAAAGGTCGACGTGTCGACGCCTCCATGTGATCGGCGAGCCGCAGCGCGGACACACGTTCACGAGCCTACACTCATGGTCCGGGCAGCAGGTCCATATGCGTAGACCCCAAGCCGCTTGGACGAAGCCTTTCTCAGCCAAGCAGACGGGGCAGACCTTCGGCTTTCGTGCGTCGAACAGGGCTACCGAGATGTCCATCCCCGGTATTTCCGCCCACCGCCAACCAGCGGTATCCAACCGTGGCACGAGCGTCTGCAGGTCATGCACCGCCACCTGTGTCATCAGGCGCAGACGCTCTATGACGCCCTCACGCGAGAGAAGGTCCGGGGCTCTCATGCCCGCCGAACGTAAGATCCATTCAGAAAATTCGTAGCCGTTGATCTGGGTCAGCCGCAGCACCCAGCCTAGAAAGCCCTCGCCCTTTTCCGGCGATGTTCGAACGACCAGACGCGGATGGTAGCCCTGTATCGATGCGTACCTTCGTCTGGTCATGAGATTTTGCTATCAGCGGCGAGACACCCGAACATCATGCAGCGGGGAGCCCTGCGACTGCCAGCGTAGTTGAAGCATGCCAGCTGACGTCGCCGACCCATGGGCTGCGCCCCAATATCGGGTTTTGAAGAGCGAGAGGGCCCATCGCACACGGTTACTACGCAAAATATGGAGTGATTCCAGTATCTTAACCTAGCCCTTCGTTTTTCGAGAAGTAGTCAGAAAACCGCGCATTATTTCCTGACACTCTCGCAGTTTCGGACCGACAGACCAGCAACTACAGCACTACACGTCCAGGTTCGCGACGCTGAGGGCATTCTCCTGGATGAACTCCCGCCGCGGTTCCACGACGTCGCCCATCAGCTTCACGAACAGGTCGTCGGCATCGGTGACGTCCTTCACCTTGACCTGCAGCAGCGAGCGCACGTCGCGGTCGAGCGTCGTTTCCCAGAGCTGCTGGGCGGTCATCTCGCCCAGGCCCTTGTACCGCTGGAGCTGAAGGCCCTTGCGACCGAAGGCCATCACGGCCTCGAACAGCGCCACGGGGCCGTGCAGCACGGTCTCGTCGGACTTGCGCATCAGCGTGGCGGCCTCGCCGAAGATCTCCCGCACAGCCTCGGCCCGCTCGGACAGGCGGCGGGCCTCCTGCGAGGTGATCAAGCCGGCATCGAGAGTCGCGACCTGCCGCACGCCGCGCAGTGTCCGGCTCAGGCGGTAGCCCCCCTCGAACGATTCGCCCTGCCAGCCCTGCTCGATCTCATCGGCGATCGTGTCGAGGCGGCGGGCCGTCATGTCGGCCAGAACTTCGGCTTCGCCGGGGCGGTCGGCCGCCTCGGCATCGAAGGCGCCGGCCAGGACCGCCTGCTCGACCACGGACCGGTCGTAGCGCGTGTGCAGTCCCTGCAGGATGCTCCGGAAGGTTCGCGCTTCCTCGACGAGGCTCTTGAGCTGGGGACCGGAGAACTCCGCCCCGGTTGAGAGCCGCAGGATGGCGCCGTCAGTGCCCTGGTCGATCAGATAGTCTTCGAGGGCACGCTCGTCCTTGAGGTAGATCGCACGCCGGCCGCGCTCGGCTTTGTAGAGGGGTGGCTGCGCGATGTAGAGGTGGCCGCGCTCGATCAGCTCCGGCATCTGCCGGAAGAAGAAGGTCAGGAGCAACGTCCGGATGTGCGAGCCGTCCACGTCCGCATCGGTCATGATGATGATGCGGTGGTAGCGCAGCTTCTCCGGGTTGAAGCCCTCGCGATCGGTCGACGAGCGGCCGATCCCGGCGCCGAGCGCCGTGATCAGGGTGCCGATCTCCGCCGAGGACAGCATCCGGTCGGCGCGCACGCGCTCGACGTTCAGGATCTTGCCGCGCAGCGGCAGCACCGCCTGGAAGGTCCGGTCGCGGCCCTGCTTGGCCGAGCCGCCGGCAGAATCGCCCTCCACCAGCAAAATCTCGCACTTGGTTGGGTCGCGCTCCTGGCAATCGGCGAGCTTGCCGGGGAGCGACGCGATATCGAGCGCGCCCTTGCGGGTCACCGTCTCGCGCGCCTTTCGGGCCGCCTCGCGGGCCGAGGCGGCGAGGACCACCTTGCCCATCACCGAGCGGGCCTGGGACGGATTCTCCTCCAGCCAGGTCGACAGGCCCTCGTTGAGGACGTTCTCCACCGCAGGCCGCACCTCGGACGAGACCAGCTTGTCCTTGGTCTGGGACGAGAATTTCGGGTCCGGCACTTGCACGGAGATGACCGCGGTCAGGCCCTCGCGGCAATCCTCGCCGGTGAGCGAGACCTTCTCGCGCTTCGAGACGCCGGAGGAATCGGCGTAGCCGGTGATCTGACGCGTCAGGGCGGACCGGAAGCCCGCCATGTGGGTGCCGCCGTCGCGCTGGGGGATATTGTTGGTGAAGGGCAGCACCGTTTCGTTGAACGAGTCGTTCCACCAGAAGGCGACTTCGACGCGGATGCCGTCGCGCTCCGAACTGACGACCACGGGGCTGGTCATCCCGTCGATCGGCTTGCGCGAGCGGTCGAGGTAGCGGACGAACGCCTCGATCCCGCCCTCGTAGTACAGCTCCTCGCGCTTCTTCTCGGCGTGGCGCGCATCGGTCAGGACGATGCGCACGCCGGAATTGAGGAAGGCGAGTTCGCGCAGGCGCTTCTCCAGCGTCCCGTAATCGAACTCGATCATCGTGAAGGTGTCGGTCGAGGGCAGGAAGGTGACTTCCGTGCCGCGCCGGCCGTTGCCGGGACCGACCACCTCGAGCGGCGCCACGGCGTCCCCGTGGCGGAACTCCATGGCGTGCTCCGTGTCGTTGCGCCAGATGCGCAGCTTCAGCCACGACGACAGGGCGTTCACCACCGAGACGCCGACGCCGTGCAGGCCGCCGGAGACCTTGTAGGAATTCTGATCGAACTTCCCGCCCGCGTGCAGCTGGGTCATGATGACCTCGGCCGCCGAGACGCCCTCCTCCTTGTGGATGTCCACCGGGATGCCGCGGCCGTTGTCGGAAACCGTGACCGAACCGTCGGCGTTGAGGGTGACGGTGACGAGGTCGGCGTGGCCAGCCAGGGCCTCGTCGATGGCGTTGTCGACGACCTCATACACCATATGGTGGAGGCCGGAGCCGTCATCGGTATCACCGATATACATGCCGGGGCGCTTGCGGACGGCATCGAGGCCCTTCAGCACGCGGATCGATTCCGCGCCGTAATCGGCGTGCTCGTTCTGGGGGGTGTCGGCCATGAACTTCCTCGGGCAGGCGGGCCTTTACGCGACGGAGAGACTCGCGCCGTCAGGCGCCCACGCCTGAACTCTCACTCGGTCTGCCTGATATAGGGGTTCCACCTTGAGTTTGCACGACTTTTGCGCACCCAGGGCGGGCCCCTGGGTGCTTTTCTGACGCTCCCGGCTTAACGCCGCGTTAGCCCTCGATCCCGCCCGCGCTGGCGGCATCCAGGCGCGCGATCACCTCCGCCGAAAGCGTCAGCCGGGCAGCGCCGAGCAGGTCGTCGAGCTGCGCCACGGAGGTCGCGCTGGCGATCGGCGCGGTGATGCCGGGGCGCGCGATGATCCAGGCCAGCGCCACCTGGGCCGGGCTCGCACCCTGCGCCGCGGCGACCGAATCGAGCACGTCGAGCAGCGCGAAGCCCCGCGGATTGAGATACTTCGCGACGCGGTTCTCCCGGGGCCGGCCGGCGGCGTCCTGCGCGGAGCGGTATTTCCCCGTCAGGAAGCCCGCCGCCAGCGAGAAGTAGCCGATCACGCCGACCTGCTCGGCCCGGCAGAGCGGCTCCAGCTCAGCCTCGTAGCCGCGCTCGGCGAGGCTGTAATCCGGCTGCAGGCATTCGTAGCGCGGCAGGCCCGCGGAGGCCGAGAGCGCCAGCGCCTCCTTGAGCCGGCTGGCGCCGTAATTCGAGGCCCCGATCACCCGCACCTTGCCGGCCGCGATCAGGCGCTCGTAGGCCCGCAGCGTCTCCTCCAGCGGCACGTCGGCATCGTCGAGATGGGACTGGTAGAGATCGATCCGGTCGGTTTGCAGCCGCTGCAGGGACGCCTCGCAGGCCCGCTCGATATGCTGCGCCGAGAGGCCTTTGCCGGCCTCGCCCATATCCATGCCGACCTTGGTGGCGAGGACCACCCGGTCGCGTGTCCGCGGACGGGCTGCGAACCAACGCCCGATCACCGTCTCGGATTCACCGCCCGCGTGGCCCGGTGCCCAACGCGAGTAGACATCGGCCGTGTCGATGAAGTCGAAGCCCTGCTCCACGAATCGGTCTAGGATCGCGAAGGAGGTCGCCTCGTCGGCCGTCCAGCCGAAGACGTTGCCGCCCAGGCAGAAGGGCGCGACCGTGAGATCCGAGCGGCCGATGCGGCGCTTGTCCATGGTGTTCAATCCTGCAGGAACGGGTTGGAGACGCGTTCCTCGCCGAGCGTCCCGGTCGGCCCGTGCCCCGGGATGAAGGCGAGGTCGTCGCCGAGCGGCAGGACCTTCTCCTTGATGGCTCGGATCAGCTGCTCATGGTTGCCTCCGGGCAGGTCGGTGCGGCCGACCGAGCCCTTGAACACCACGTCGCCCACCAGGGCGAAGCGCGCGTCGCGGCTGACGAACACCACGCTGCCGGGGGAATGGCCGGGGCAGTGCAGGATGTCGAAGGCGAGGTCGCCCACCGTCACGGCGTCGCCCTCGTCGAGCCAGCGATCCGGGGTCAGGGCCCGGGCATCGCCGAGCCCGTAATTGGCCGCCGTCTCGGGCAAGGAATCGAGCAGGAACTTGTCGGCCAGATGCGGCCCCTCCACCGGGACGCCGAGGCGCTCGCGCAGCTCGTCGGCGCCGGCGGCGTGGTCGACATGGCCGTGGGTCAGAAAGATCTTCTCGACCGTGACTCCCTGCTCGCGGATCGCCGCCTCGATCCGGTCGAGGTCGCCGCCCGGATCCACCACGGCGCCGACCTTGGTGGCGTCGTCCCAGATCAGGGTGCAGTTCTGCTGGAAGGGCGTGACCGGGATGATTCCGGCTCGTGGCGTACCTGGCATGTCGTTCCGCGAGTTGGCAGCGCCGCTCGGGACGCCCTCGATCCGATTCTAACCCAGAACGCCCACGTTCGGCACCCTGCGCCGACGGATCAGGCCGCGTCGCCCTTTGGACGCCGCAGGTTGTCGTGGAGTGTCAGCATCTCGGCCATGCCGAGCGCGCGGGTGCTCCAGCGGGTTTCCGCGGTGTTGACCTGCGTGAACCGGTCGTGGGACCGGCCGCCATAGGCACCGAACAGAGCCCTGCCCGCCTCGAAGGCTCCGTCACCCGCGGCGGTCTCGTCCGGCCGGTCGATCCGATAGGACGGCGTCGGCGATCGGCCGGTCACGCCGATCCGGACCCAGGCGTCGCCGTAATGCTTCTGGCATATCCGCATGGTGGCCAGAACCTGACGCAGGTACGTCTCGCCGTCGGCCAGCTCCGGCAGGATCTCGGCGATCGTCGCGTCCGGGGAATAATGCTTCGTCCGGGCCATGTCCCACCTCGCTCCGGCCCGTCCTACCGGTTCGGTCGGCCGAGCGCGAGGCGTGATCCGCTTTCGCTCAAGTCGGACGCCGCTTCAGGAGCGCGTCGAGGCCGCCGATGCGGAACCAGTGGTAGCCGTAGCCCTCCAGGAACAGGCAATGCGTGCCGTCCTCGCGGACATCGCTGCGCGTTCCGGTCAGAACGTCGACCAGCACGTCGTGCTCCGGATCGGGGCTACCCGATTCGAGGGCGATCTCCACCGGCTCAGCCGCGAGATTGTGGATGCAGAGCACCGCGTTGCCGCGCCATTCGTAGCGCAGGGCCAGCACCGAGCTGACACGCGTCGGGACCGCCACGACGTCGCCCCAGCCAATCTCCGGCGTTTCCTTGCGCTGCCGGATGATGCTCTGCATCCAGTTGAGCAGGGAATCCTGCTCGTGGCGCTGGTCGGCGACGTTCACGTGCTTGTAGCCGTAGGGGCCGTGGTCGATCACCGGCAGCACGGTCGTGTCGGCCTGCGAGAAGCCGCCCTGGTGCTCGCCGGTCCACTGCATCGGCGTGCGGGCGCAATCCCGCTCCTTCAGCGCGAGGTCGTCGCCCATGCCGATCTCGTCGCCGTAGCGCAGCACCGGCGTGCCGGGCAGGGTGAACATCAGCGAATAGGCCAGGCGGATGCGACGCGGGTCGCCCGACAGCATGGGCGCGAAGCGGCGGCGGATGCCCCGGTCGTAGAGCTGCATGCGCTTATCCGGCCCGAACTCCGCGAACACGGCCTGCCGCTGGGCCTCCGTGAGTCGGCCGAGATCCAGCTCGTCGTGGTTGCGCAGGAAGATGCCCCATTGGCAGGAAAGCGGGCGCGGCTTCGTCTTCTCGATCGCCTTCACGAGAGGCCGCGCGTCATGCCCGGCCAGGGCGTAGAAGGTCGCCTGATTGACCTGGAAGTTGAACATCATGTGCATGCGGTCGGCATCGTCGCCGAAATAGTCGAAATCCTGGTTCGGCAGGATGTTGGCTTCGGCCAGGATGATCGCGTCGCCCTGGCGCCATTGCAGGAACTCGCGGAAATCGCGCAGCATGTCGAACTGCTCGCGGGGCTTGCCGCCGACATCGGCACCCTTCTCGGCGATGACGAATGGCACCGCATCCATCCGGAAGCCCGACACGCCGAGCTGGATCCAGAAGCCCATGATCTTCAGGATCTCGGCCAGCACCTCCGGGTTGGCGGTGTTGAGGTCCGGCTGGAAGTTGAAGAACCGGTGGAAGTACCAGGCCTTGGCCTTCGCGTCGTAGGTCCAGGTCGTGTCCTGCACGCCGGGGAAGACCATGCCCTCGTCGGCGGTCGCAGGCCGCTTGTCCGACCAGACGTACCAGTCCCGGAACGGCGAGTTCGGGTCGGAGCGGGCGGCCTGGAACCAGGGATGCTGGTCCGAGGTGTGGTTGACCACGAGATCGATGAGCACGCGCAGGCCCCGCTGCTTGGCGGCGTGCGTGAAGGCCACGAAGTCGCCGAGCGAACCGTAGGCGGGATCGACGCCGTAATAATCGGCGATGTCGTAGCCGCCGTCCTTCTTGGGCGAAGGCTGGAACGGCATCAGCCAGACGGCCGTGGCGCCCAGGCCCTGGATGTAGTCGAGCCGGCGCTCCAATCCCGCGAAGTCACCGACGCCGTCACCATTGGCATCCATGAAGGTGCCGACCGACAGGCAGTAGATGACGGCGTTCTTGTACCACAGGTCGTTGATCATATTGCGCCCCGGCAAATTCGTGCCTCCAGAACGTAGGGCCGGACCAAAGCGTTGCCGTTCGTCGCGCGTCCTTAAATCAGCCGCGTTGTGCACGCCCTGTCGGGCACGCGCCCGGACGATCCGGGTCCGCCTGTTGCGTCCCCAATCCGGCCCGCATGAACGCCATCCTGATCAAGCTGTTCGCGACCGCCCTGACGCTGAGCCAGGTCACAACCCGGCCGGACGCGGTGCGCACGCACTTCGACCCGGCGACCGACGGGCCCGAGGTAGTGCGGCTGTTGCGCGACGGCTGCGCCCACATGCGCAAGAGCTTCGACATCGAGGACATCAACCTCGACGACCTGATCTCCACCGCCATGGAGGACCCGACTACGGTCGCCGGCCCCTCCGCGCCGAAGATCCTGCATGGGCTCGACATCAACGAGCTGAACGTCAGCTACAAGCAGTTCTGCAAGGGCGAGAACCCGCCGAACTCCCCGTTCGACGCGAAGGCGGTGATCGAGTTCTACGACAACGCCACCAAGGACCTGCCGAGCGCCGAGGCCCTGCGCGACAAGGCCCTGCCGGGCATGACCCGGATCCTCGACGGCGCGGGCAAGCCCTTCGCGGAGGCCTCCGAGCCGAACGGCCGGCGCATCGTGGTGCCGATCACGGCGGTGCCGCCGCTCGTGCAGAAGGCCTTCATCGCCGCGGAGGACAAGCGGTTCGAGAGCCATCACGGCATCGACGAGCGCGGGGTGATCCGCGCCTTCATCGGGAACCTCGCCTCGCCGGGGCGGCCGGCCGGCGGCTCGACCATCACCCAGCAGGTGGTCAAGAACCTCTCGGTGGGCGACGACGTCACCTACGAGCGCAAGATCCGCGAGATGATCGTGGCCTCGCGGCTGGAGCGGATCCTCTCGAAGCCGCAGATCCTCGGCCTCTACCTCAACGGCATCTATCTCGGTCGCGGCGCCTACGGCATCGAGATGGCGGCAGAAAGCTACTTCGGGAAGCCGGTCGGCCAGCTCACCCTGCCGGAGGCGGCCCTGCTTGCCGGCATGCCCAAGGGGCCGAACTTCTACAGCCCGGACAAGTACCCCGACCGGGCCCGCGAACGGCGCGCCTACGTGCTGTCCCGCCTCAAGGAAGAGGGCACGATCACAGAAGCCGAGATGACCACCGCGATTAAGGCCGATCTCGGCCTCAAGCCGATCGAGGTTTCCCGGCGGGATTCCGGATTCTACGCGGTCGACTTCCTCAACCGGGAAGCGCGGACCTTCGCGGGCGTCGATTCGCTCACATCCGGCTCGTACACGGTGCGCTCGACGATCAATGCCGGGCTCCAGCGGGCCGTGGAAGAGGCGTTGCAGGACGGGCTTTCCAATTACGAGCGCTCCACCGGCCGCCAGACCTTCACGGGCCCGGAACTGAACCTCGCCGACAGCGTGCGCCGGATCCAGGCCGCGACGCCGGCCCCCGAGGCCTCGCCGCAGGCGGCTCCCTCCGTCACGGGGGCCCGGGCGGATGCCATCAAGCCGGACGCCAAGACGCTCCGGACCGCGAAGGCCCCCGCCACGCCGCAGCGCAAGCCGGCCTGGCTGCTCGCCCTGGAGAGCGCGCGGCCGGTGCTCTACGATGTTCGCTGGCCCATGGCGGTCGTGCTGGAGACGGGGCGCGGCGGCACCAGGGTCGGACTCGCGGATGGCCGTACGGCCTCCCTCGACGCGGGGATCGCCCGCGGCAAGCTGCAGCCCTATGACGTGGTCCGCGTGAAGGTCACGCAGGGCAAGGGTGGCGCGCACGCGCAACTCCGCGTCAAGCCGAGTGTCCAGGGGGCGGCGCTGGTCATCGAGAATCAGACCGGCCGGATCCTGGCCATGGCGGGGGGCTTCTCCTATCCGCTGAGCCAGCTCAATCGCGTCACCCAGACGGTGCGCCAGCCGGGCTCGACCCTGAAGCCGCTGACCTACCTCGCGGCCCTCAATGCCGGCCTCCAGCCCAACACGCTGGTGATGGATTCCGCCGTCACCCTGCCGCCGATCAACGGCACCGGCGATTCGTGGTCGCCCAAGAATTACGAGGGCGGCGGCTCGGGGCCGACGACGCTCCGGCGCGGCCTCGAATTCTCGAAGAACCTCGTGACCGCTCGCCTCCTGCAGGGCGGCATCGCTCCGAAGGCTCCCGCGAGTTTGAAGCGCGTCTGCGACATCGCCCTCGAAGCGCAGATCTACGCGGAATGCGAGCCCTACTACCCCTTCGTCCTGGGCGCGCAGCCGGTGCGGATGCTCGACCTCGCGGGCTTTTACGCGGCGGTCGCCAACGAGGGCGCGCGGCCCGCGCCCTACGCCCTCGAATCGGTCGAGCACGACGGCAAATCACTCTACACGCACGCGGCCCGGGAACCGGTCCGGATTGCCTCGGCCGACAGGATTGCGTTCTACCAGCTCAAGACGATGCTCCAGGGCGTGACCCAGCACGGTACCGCCGCGGCCCTGTCGAAGGTCTCCGCCTACGTGGCCGGCAAGACCGGCACCTCGGAGAACGAGAACGACGCGTGGTTCGCCGGCCTGACCAACGAGATCACCGTCGTGGTCTGGGTCGGCTACGACAACGCCGACGGCAGCCGGAAGACGCTCGGCCGCGGCCAGACCGGCGGCCACGTCTCGGTCCCGATCGCCTCGGCGATCCTCCAGGCGGCCTGGGCCAACGGCGTGCCGAAGACGCCGCTGAAGGGCCCCTCCTCCGAGGCGCGGCCGTTCATCGCCGATCTCGCCATCGACCCGCGCAGCGGCGTCCGCGTTACGGGCGGCGGTTTCATCGAGCATTTCCGCACGAGCGGCGACGGCAAGATGGCCGACACGCAATACCGGCTCGTGCCGCGCGAGACGCTCTATGCCATGCGGCCGGATGCCGAGGACGGCGATCTCGGCGGCGCCGAGGACGGCGCGAGCGTCGCGGGCGACTATTATGGGAACATGACCGGCGAGCGTCCGCCTGCGGACCCGCTCGACCCGTTCGCAGACCGGCCGCCGCCGCGCAGCCGCCGTGCGCAGGGCGATCTGGACCCCTACGGCCAGGATCCGTACAGGCCCTGGCCGGGCCAGACCGCGCGCTCGCCATTCGGGGATGACGGCGTGCGCAGGCCGCGCCGTCGCGACCCGGACTACCTGTTCGGCGAAGATTCCGGTTTCTGACCGCCCTCCCCCGAGATGAGACGCCCGTTGCGAACGCAGCTTCCCGCCGCCCGAATTCCCGCGGCCCTCACCGTCGCGCTGATGGCCGCGATCCCGGCCCATGCGCAGACGCCCGCCGCCAACACGGCATCGGCCCCCGCGGCCGACCGGATCAAGGAGGTGCCATCCGTGACCGCGGTCGATCCGGCCGCGATCAAGCCGGGCCAGATCCTGTTCACCGATCACCGCGACAAGCCCACGGCCCCGGAAAACGGGCTGATCCCGTATCTCGACTGGCAGAAGGTGCGGCCCGCGGAGGCGTCGGCGCTCGCCCCCTACCCGGGCTACAAGGAGCCCGACTACACCGTCACGGTGAACGGCGTGACCAAGCCGCGGCACGAGACCCTCAAGGTCTACGTGGCCGAGGGACGCTTCGTCGTTCCGCGGTCCCCGGAGTCGATCGATATCGCGTCCTACGCCAATCTCGCCTTCGTGCAGAAGATGGACTCGGCGATCAAACACCGCGCGGTCTCGGTCGCCGACGTGACGCCCAACAAGGATCCGGCCGCCGCCTTCGCCAAGCGGCCGGACCGTCCGTGGTGCGAGGGCGCGGGGGCCTGCATCGAGTCGCGCTACGATCTCGAAGGCAAGTTGCCGCTCGGCGTGAAGCTCGCCAACAAGTTGGAGGAGGGCTCAGCCAAGAAGATCGCCGAGTATGTCTCGTTCCAAAGCGAGCTGCGGGTGCTCGGGCCCGATCAGGACGGGCCGCTCCGGGCTCTGACCAAGATCGAGACGCCGGTCACCGGCGGGCTGGAGCAGACGATCTTCTGGGTCAATCAGATCCTGCGCTTCGGCAAGTTCCTGGCGGTGTTCCAGCCGATGCCGAACGACCCGGGCAAGACGGTCGTGACGACCTACATGGCGCTCGCCATCAAGGGCGATGTGCTCGACCGGAAGGCCGAATACGCCCGGGTGCCGGTGCTGAAGAACCTGCTGCCCGCGCAGGTGTTGATGGGCAATTCGAGCTTCAACACCGGCACGTCGATCAGTGCCGGCCTGCCGGTCTATGCCCGGAACCGCATCACGACCTTCGCGGACGCGCTGACGAAGCGCTGAACGCGTCCGCTCGGCGCCGGGGCCTCACATGCCGCGGTTGCCGATCGTCGGCAGGGTCGGCTGCGTGTAGGCGCGGTTCACGTCTCGCCGCGTCTGGGTGCCGTTGGTGTTGCTGGAGGCGCGGTAATTGTCGAGGTTGAAACTCTCGGCGAGGCCGCTGCGCGACTCCGGACCGTCCGTGGCGCAGGCGCCGAGACCGCCGATCGTCAGCGCGGAGATGACCAGAAGGCTGAAACGCATGTGGAGTCCTGACGGGTTCGGCCGATGATCGGCACGGATCGCGGGAATGGCAGTCCCGCCATCGTCAGGGCCGCGGAGACCCCGTCAAGGGCGCGCGCCAACCGTAAATCGGTTCTGCGGCCTCCGATGCGCGGCAGCCACGGAAAATCCACCACGCCTCGCGTTTGCGGCGGATAGGCTCCGGCACCCCCTGGCGCATCCAGGGCCTTTTGAGCGACAACCACCGGCGATGAGCAACGTTTTGCCCTTCCGTCCCCGCGCGAACGTCGCGCGCCTCGCCCGCTGCGAGGTCGTCACCGTCGCGGGCGATCTCCTCGCGCTGCTCGATCAGCTCGAAGACGTCGGCGCGCGCGCCGCCGCCATGGGCCGCCCCGCGCGCGAAGTCGAGCGCACCGTTCAGCACCTCATGGATGCGGTGAGTGCCGTGGAACGGGCGCTGGACTGCATCGGTGAAGGTGAGCAATCGACGCCGGCCTGAGACGTGGTCAGGGCCGCGCCGAGGCGGCCTCGCGACGCGCCGAACATCCCATTCGACGTCACGAATACATAAGTGTCACGGTGTCTGCGAAGTCGTTCTAACAGGCCGCATTCATCCGGAACCCGATCGCACAGCTTGCGGTTGAGGGTCGAATGCTCAAGTCGGGTATCGTTTCCGGAGGTCGCGATGAAGCTTCGCACGGGCAGCCTGCTGGCCGCCATAACGGCTGCGTGCGCGTTGGCCGGAAGCGGCATGCCGGCTCAGGCTGCCGAACTGGGTTTCCTTGAAATGCTTTTCGGCGCAGGGCCGGCCCCTCAGCAGGTTCAGCCCGCACCGTCCTATGCCCCGCAGATCTCTCAGCCGTCGCATCCGCGGCTGGGCGCGGCGCGACGCCGCTTGCAGACGCGCTACACCGCCCTGCCGGTGAAAATCCGCGTGAAGGAGTCCGAGCTTTCCCCGCGTCAGGTCTCGATCGATATGAAGGCGGGGGCGACGGCGGCGTTCCTGAAGGATGAGACGCTCCAGCCGGGCGATATCGTCGTTCTGAACACCGGTGCGAAGGTGTTTGCCGGCAATCCCGACAAGCGCCACACCGTGCGCGACTTCGAGCCGGCTCAGAGCTCACGCTTGGTCAGCAAGGGCACGCGAAAGGTTCTGGCAAGCCTGTTCACGCCGGTCGGCGCCCGCCCGGCTCAGGAAGCCCGCCGCATGATGGCGCGGGCGAGCACGGCGATCCCGTCGGCGACGCCGATCCCGACCGAGAAGACCGCCATGCGGATCATCAATCCCTGGCGGGATCAGCAGTGAACGGGCGGCTCAGAAGAACCGCTCCTTGACCACGATCGTGTCGCCCGGCCGAACCGAGTACGTCATCGGCACGATGCCGGAGACCAGCTTGTTGCCGCCGATGTCGCGGGTCAGGACGGCGTAATCCCGGGCGGCCCTCGGGCCGAATCCCGCAGCGATCGCCACAGCCGTCTCCACCGTCATGCCGTTCACGAACGGGTACTGGCCGGACGTCGTGACCTCGCCGAGGATGTAGAACGGCCGGTAGGAATCGACCTCCACGGTCACATGCGGCTCGCGCACAAAGCCCGAGGCGAGCTTGGCCTCGATCGAGCGGGCGGCCTGGCCGGTCGTCTGGCCGCCGACCTGCACGACGCCGATCAGCGGCATCGCGATCCGCCCTGCCCCATCGACGGCGTAGATATTCGACAGGTTGTCCTGTCCGAACACGATCACGCGCAGCTTGTCGCCCGCCGCGAGGGTGTAGCGGGCGGCGATCGATCCGGTGCCGGTCGCGTCGAGCTGATCGGTCCGAAAGGTCGGACGCAGGCATCCGCCGAGCGCCAGGGTCGTGCCGAGGGAGAGAAGGAGAGCGCGCCGGTTCATCACCATCGCCGTCATGGATGCGGTTGAGGCAAAACTAGGCTGTTAAGGTTAACAAAATCTCATCGTCGCCCCCGTCCTCGTTGTTCGTCAGCGTCTTGGCAAGGAAGCGTCGGCTTTAACTCTTGAGCAACCTTAATATCCGCTAATAGCCGACGGGCGGCTTTACGTGCTGCCGGTCTGCCCCCGCGCCCAGAGCGTCCGCATGTCTCGTATTCGTCAACGCTCGATCGAATCTGCCCCCGGTGCGGTGCCGGGCGCTCAGGACGGTGTCGGCCTCGCCCACCTGCCGCGTATCCTGCGGCGCTCGCTCGGCTGGATCGTCGGGCCGACGCTGGTCGTCGCCCTGGGCGCAACCGTCTTCGTCAACGTCGTGAGCCCGCGTTACACCGGCGAGGCGAAACTTCTCCTCGAGAGCCGGGATCCGGCCTTCGCCCGCACCGCGCAGGAGCGGGGCGACCAGCTCGCGCCGATCGACGAACAGGCTGTGGCAAGCCAGGTTCAGGTGGTGATGTCGCGCGATCTCGCCCGTGAGGCGATCCGCCGGCTCAAGCTCGTCGGCAACCCGGAATTCGATCCCGGCGCGGGCAGCATCGGCCCGGTGCAGCGCGTCATGATGATGCTCGGCATCGGCGCCAACCCCCTCGATCGCCCGGCCGAGGATCGGGTGCTCGACGCCTATTTCGAGCACCTGCTCGTCTATCCGGCGGGCAAGTCGCGCATCCTCACCATCGAGTTCCGGGCCAAGGACGCCGCGCTCGCCGCCGAGGCCGCCAACACCATCGCGCGCCTCTACATCGCGTCCCTCGAAGCCGACAAGGTCGACACCGCCCGTTACGCGTCCACCTGGCTCGGCGGTAACATCGACGGGCTGCGCAAGCGCGTGGCCGAGGCCGAGGCGAAGGTCGAGGCGTTCCGTGCGAAGAACGGCCTCGTCGGCAGCGCCACGGGCCGGCCGATCACGGCGCAGCAGCTCGGCGAGCTGTCCAGCCAGCTCTCCTCGGCCCGGATCCTGAAGGCGGACCTCACCGGAAAGGTGAAGGCGATCAGAGACTTGATCAAGGACGGGCGCGCCTTCGAGATCCCGGATGTCGCCAACAACGAGGTCATTCGGCGGATCGTCGAGAATCGCATCGCCGTGCGGGCGCAGCTCGCCCTCGAATCGCGGACGCTCCTCCCGGCCCATCCCCGCATCAAGGAGTTGAAGGCGCAGCTCGAGGATCTCGACGCGCAGATCAAGGCCTCGGCCGAGCGGATCGTCCGCACGATGGAGAACGACGCCAAGATCGCCGACGCGCGGGTCGACAGCCTGCAGGCCGCGGTGAACGGGCAGCAGGACGTCGTCGTGCGCGGCAATTCCAGCGAGATCCAGCTGCGTGCCCTGGAGCGCGAGGCCAAGGCGCAGCGCGAACAGCTCGAATCCTACCTCTCCCGCTATCGCGAGGCGGCGGCCCGCGACGGGGAAGCCGCGACCCCGGCCGATGCCCGCATCGTGTCCCGCGCCGTCACGCCGGAGGTGCCGTCCTTCCCGAAGAAGCTGCCGATCGTCGCCTTCGCGACGCTGATCACGCTGCTGCTCTCGGCCGGCGCCGTCATCGCCCGCGCCCTGCTGGCCGATGCCGCCCGGACTTCGGCCGATCGGGACGACGCGTTCGATCCCGCCGAGGACGATCAGCGCCGCGAGCCGGTCCCGGAGCGGCCGCTCTTCGCCTTCCCGGAGGCGATGCCCCCGGCCGGCTGGCCGAAGACCTCCGAGCCTCCGGCTGCTCCGCCGGAGCAGGCGCCCGCGATTGCAGCCGAGGCCTTCGATCTCGCCCCCTTGATTGCGCGCATCACCGCCGCTCCGCGCGCCGCGGATGCGCCCTCCGGCCGCCGCGTCCTGATCGTGGAGACCGGCCTGACCGACGGCGTGGCGGGCCTGTCGACCGCCCTGCCGCGGGCCCTCGGCGCCGCCGGGACCCTCGTCGCCGTGGCGCTGAACGCCGGGCGGCCCGACGGCAACCTCGGCTTCACCGATCTGGTCGCCGGCGAAGCCGCCTTCCTCGACGTGATCCAGGCCGACCGCGTCAGCGGGCTGCACACGATCGAGACCGGCCGGCACGCGACCTCCGTGCTGTTCGACGAGCCGGATGCCCTGACGCTGACCTTCGAGGCGATGGCCGAGGCATATGACTGGGTGGTCTGCTGCCTCAAGGTCGCTTCGGATTCGAACGATCTCCTCGATCTCGTCGGGGGCTACATGGATACGGTGGTGATCGCCTCGAACGCCTCGGCGGAGGATCCGGCGCTGGCCGATCTCTACGCCACCGCGCAGGAGGCCGGTGCCGGGCAGATTCTGGTGGCTCAGGACCGGCCGGCGGCGGGTACTGCGGTCGATGCCGAGCTTCGCCTCAACGCCGCGTGATCGTCACCCGCGGCGCAGTTTCCGCAGCCGCTGGAACGCGGCGTACAGGCGCGGGTCACGCTTGATCGCGCGCTTGGCCCGCACCAGACCCTGCCGGGCCGCGCCATAGGTGCGGCCCGCCATCGTGACCGGAATGATCGCCTCGACGAGTTCGATGGTCTCGTCGCAGATGCTGGCCTTGTAGCGCGCCTCGCCGACGCCGAGATCGAAACCGAGCCTTCCCCGCGTCGCCTGCTCGCGCACGAGGTGCTGCAGCAGCAGGTCGCCGGGACTGTACCGGGCGATCTCGGGATCCGGATCGAAGGCGGTCATCATCCCGCTATATCGACGATGGCTGACCGCGCCGCCGAAGGTCGCCAGCACCCGTCCGCTCTCCGCGAGACAGAGCGCGTGGATCTCCATGGCCGGGTCCGGACCGGCGGCCGCCGCCGTCAGGAAGGCGCGGATCGCCGGATCCGCGTAAGGGTCCGGGATGCCCATCGCGGCGAACCGGACAGACTTGTGGGCGTAGAACGCCGCGAGGAACCGGTCCGCCTCCGCGTCCGTCTCGGCCCGGCGATAGGCGACCGGCCCCTGCGCCTCGATCAGACGCTTCTCCTTTGAGCGCAGCTTCTTCCGGGCGTCGGCGCTGAACACCCGGCGCACGGTCGCCTCCGGGTCCGAGTCCAGGGTCAGTCCGTAGCCGTTGCTGGCCTGGGGCTCGCCGCTGGTCGCGAACGGGTTGGCGGCTCCGTCCCAGGATCTGGGCTGATGCTGCAATTCATAGACGTCGATGCCGGCCGAACGGCCGGCCTGCATCAGCGCCGCGGTCACGTCCTCGGGGCGGGTCGCCGCCGCGTCGCGGCTCGCAAACAGGGGCAGATGATAGTTGGCATGGGTGTCGCCCACCGTCCGAGCGACCCGCAGGCCGCAATGACGCTCGACCGTGAGCGGCAGGAGGACCCGGGGGCGGCCATCCCGGTCCCGCAGGAGCAGGACGCGGGCGACGCCGAGCTGACCGCGTGCCTTCAGGTACGCCATCACCCAATCGAACCGCTGATACGGCGTCTGAACGGCATCGGGATCGCACGCGATCTGGCGCCAGACAGCCTCTGCGGCCAACGGATCCTGAATGATCTCTGCCGTCAGCGCAGCGATCGGTCGAGGAGCGATCCTATCGATATCCGTGACCTGGAGGGCGGCGGCCATCGTCTCTGATCCCTGTTGGCGTGCGCAGGGTGACCCGGCACATCCCGCTTTTCATCGGCCTCGACTGAACAACTGGTGGAATTCCGGCCCGTGCTCGACCAATCTCTGGCGCTTCGCGACGTCAAAAACTTGATGTGGCTAATACTCTGTTGCTCATTGACTGAGCATCACGCCGTCTTTCGAGTTTATTTACCGCGATGCGCAAACCATGCCGTTTGCGGGCCGGCCGGCCCGGTCGGTCTGAGATCATGCTGTCGTCGGATACCAAGCATCGCGTTTTCGAGACCGGCTTCCGCGCGATCCAGGCGATCGGCGCCGATCGGTGGCTGACGCCGGCGTCCCGCGGGCTCGGGGTGATCCTGACCTTCCATCACGTCAGCCCGGAGCCGCCGGCCGCCTTCGCGCCGAACCGCCTCCTGTCCATCACGCCGGACTTCCTCGACCTGACCCTGCGCGAGCTGGATGCCCGCGGCTTCGAGGTGATCGGCCTCGATGCCGTGCCGGAACGCCTCGCCCAGCCGGATTACGGCCCGCCCTTCGCGGTCCTCACCTTCGACGACGGCTACCGGGACAATGTCGTGCATGCGCGCCCGGTGCTCGCCCGCCACGGCGCCCCCTGGACGCTGTTCGTCACCAGCGCCTTCGCGGATCAGACCGGCCGGCTGTGGTGGATCGAGCTGGAGCGTGCCATCGCGCGACTCGACCGCGTCCGGATCGCCATCGGATCGCGCAGCGTCGACCTGCCGGCGCGCAGCCCCGGCGAGAAGGCCCTCGCCTTCGACGCGGTCTACCGTGATCTACGCGGCGGCGGCGAGTCGGACCTCCTCGCCCGGATCGCAGAACTCTGTCGCGAGGCCGGCTTCCCGCCTGGGCAGATCGCGTCCGAACTGTGCCTGTCCTGGGCCGAATTGCGCGCCCTGGCGCAGGATCCCGCCGTGACGATCGGGGCGCACACCGTGACCCATCCGATGCTGGCGAAGCACCCGGAGGCGTTCGCCGCGCACGAGATCACCGAGGGGCGTGCGCGGATCGAGGCGGCGCTCGGTCGGCCCGTGCGGCACCTCTCCTATCCGGTGGGTGATCCGGGCTCGGCGGGGGCTCGGGAATTCGGCTTGGCGCGGAGCCTCGGGTTCGCCACCGGCGTCACGACCCGGCCCGGCCATCTCTTCGCCGGCCATGCCGGCCATCTCCAAGCCCTGCCCCGCGTATCGATCAACGGCTGCCATCAATCGCGGGCGGCGCTCGGCGGCCTGCTGTCCGGCGTGCCGTTCCTGGCCTGGAACCGGGGGCGTCGCCTCAACGTCGCGTAGTGCCGGTCAGCGCCGCCGCCGGTGCCGATATCCGGTCGAGAACGAGGCGTATTGCCGGCCGCGATGCCCGCGGTAGCGCCGCCGGCCGCTCGTGGCGGCCTCGGCCGTCTCCTCGACCTGCGGGATGGCCTCCGCCATGGCGGAGGCGGGCGTCGACACGGCATCGGCCGACGCGTAGCCGCCGGCCACGTTCTTGGCGGCGGGACCGAACATCGCGAGGCACTGGTTGTAGGCCAGATCGTTCTTCAGCCGCTCGCATTCGCCGATCGACCGCGGCGTCCCCTGAGCCAGGGCCGGCAGGGGGGCGAGCAGCACGATGAGGGCTGCGAGAGGCGTGAGGCGCAGGGAGGGATGGAGCACGACGCAGCGATCTCGGGAGCGGACAGGCCGCTTGTGATCGCGGAGTGCGGCGAAATCGAGGGACGGCGTTAACGATCGGGCCGCTCCATCCACCGGATCAGCGGCATCAGCGGGAAGATCCAGGCGATGCCCAGGATCGAGTAGAGCACGGCCTGCACCGCCGCGGGCGTTTCGGCGATGCGGCTGTCCGCCAGCGTCATCGCCAGCGGTCCGTAGACGCAGACGAAGGCCAGGATCGCGAGGGTGCCGATCAGGGTTCGGGTGCGGCGGCGCATGGCGTCTCGTGATGGTTCGGCGATGGACTCGGCAAGGGCGCGTTCCCGTGGGCTATCGCCCGATCCCGCGGTTGGCAACGCGCTGTCTGCCGCGGGCTGCGGCGCCGCCGCCGTTGCTGCCGGCACCTGCATATCCTAACTCCCCGATGACCGGCGTATTCCGGGTTGGGTCGGAAGGACGGCTGATGAGGGCGAGAGTTGCGGGCGCGCCGCGATCGAGCGCGGTACGGACTTGGCTGTATGTGGTCGCCGCCCTGGTCGTCGCCATGGTGGCGGTCGGCGGCGCGACGCGGCTTACCGGATCGGGCCTGTCCATCACCGAGTGGCGGCCGGTCACCGGGGCGATCCCGCCGCTGTCCCAGGCGGATTGGGCGGCCGAGTTCGCCAAGTACAAGGACACGCCGCAATACAACATCCTCAACCAGGGCATGGGGCTGTCGGCCTTCAAGGTCCTATACGGTTGGGAATGGGGCCACCGCCTCCTCGGGCGGCTGATCGGGCTCGTCTTCTTCCTCCCGCTGATCGTGTTCTGGTGGCAGGGGAAGATCAGCCGGAAGCTCGGTCTCGGCCTCCTCGGCCTCGGCGTGCTGGGCGGCCTGCAGGGGGCCATCGGCTGGATCATGGTGGCCTCGGGCCTTCAGCCCGGCATGACCGCCGTGGCGCCGCTCAAGCTTGCCCTGCACCTGACCATGGCGAGCCTGATCCTGGCCGGTCTGGTGTGGCTGGCAGCCGGCGAACGCGGCGGCGCGCTCAAAGCGGCACCGGCGCGCCTGCGCGTGACCGCGATGCTGCTGCCGGTGCTGGTCCTCGTGCAGATCTTCCTCGGCGGGCTCGTCGCGGGCTCGCATGCCGGTCTGGTCTACAACACGTGGCCGACGATGGACGGTGCCCTCGTCCCGCAGGCCGAGACCCTGTTCGCCATCCGCCCCTGGATCGAGAACTTCGTGGACAATCACGCCCTCGTCCAATTCGACCACCGGATGACGGCTTATCTCGTGATCGTCGTGGCGATTATGCACGCGGTCGATGCCCGGGTCGCCGGATCGAGGGGCGCCGCGGGCCGTGCGACCGGGGTGGCCGTCCTGGCCCTGGCCCAGGCGATGCTCGGGATCGCGACGCTGCTGCTGGCCATTCCCCTGTGGGCGGCTCTGGCCCATCAGGTCCTGGCGATGGCGGTCCTGACCATGGCGACGGTCCATGCCCGGCTCAGCCGCGGCATCGGACAGGAGATCGGCCGTACGCGCTTCGAACAGGCAGGTCCGCCGATCGGCTTCGAAGGGCTCGCCGGGCGCGGCGTTTAGACTTCCTGCGGTGCGGCAAGGTTGCCGCATTGCACGAGAGCTGTAACGGCAAGTCGGAATCCTTTGGATAAGTCCGGCTCAGCACTCCGCTCATGGAACGATCAAGATGTCTCAAGCTTTAGACTGCACGCGTTGCAGGAGGCCTGATGATGTCTCTCGCGGAGGATGGTCGCCCACTGTCGCTGACGTGGCATTACACGCCGCGCGAGATCGTGGCGGACGGCGTGATCCACGGGCTCGGGGTCGTACTCGGTCTGGCGGGCGCCGTCGCGCTGGTGACAACGGCGGTCACGGCGCATCTGAACCTGGGTGAGCGGGTCGCGGTGGTCGTCTACGCGACCGCCCTCGTGCTGATGCTCGGCGTCTCGGCCCTGTACAATCTGTACCCGGTGAGCCCGCGCAAATGGCTGCTGCGCCGGGCCGATCACGCCCTCATCTACCTGATGATCGCCGGCACCTACACGCCGCTCGTCGCCCTCGTGGGGTCCGGGCCCCGAGCCTACCTGCTGCTGGCGATGATCTGGGTGGTCGCCCTGGTCGGCATCATGGTGAAACTGCTGCTCCCCGGGCGGTT
Source organism: Methylobacterium guangdongense (assembly GCF_038442355.1). Taxonomy (NCBI): domain Bacteria; kingdom Pseudomonadati; phylum Pseudomonadota; class Alphaproteobacteria; order Hyphomicrobiales; family Methylobacteriaceae; genus Methylobacterium; species Methylobacterium guangdongense. The sequence goes on along the minus strand of NZ_JBBXMX010000003.1, from coordinate 394,593 downwards.
CGACCGGCTGTCCATCGGCCTGTACCTGACGCTCGGCTGGAGCGGTCTGCTCGCCTACGAATCGGTGATCGCGAGCCTTCAGCCCACGGCCCTGTGGCTGCTTGCGATCGGTGGCGCCCTCTACTCGATCGGCGTCGTGTTCCACGTCTGGCGGACGCTGCCCTTCCAGAATGCGATCTGGCACGGCTTCGTGCTGGCCGCCACCGCCTGCCATTACGGGACGATCTGGGCGAGCCTGAACGGACTGCCGCTGACATGATTTGTTTTCAGTGAAGTAAAACTCCGCTTACCGTCTCGAAAGAAAGGATGCAGCGGCCAAGCTGCGTTTAAGACCCCCACGACCACTGGCACTCCATAAATCCCGGGACAGTTTTCACCGGGAGCGATACCGTGGTCGCCAAGTCGAACGACGCTCGAACCGCCGAGCGTTACCGGATCCTTCACATCTTCCGGGCCCCCGTCGGCGGGCTGTTCAGGCACGTCATGGATCTCGCCCGGCTTCAGGCCGAGGCGGGACACGCGGTGGGGATCATCTGCGATTCCGTGACCGGCGGTGAGCGTGGCGAGCGGGCCCTGGCCGACCTTCTGCCGTATCTGGAACTCGGACTGGTCCGGATTCCGATGCGCCGCAATCCGGATCGGTCGGACTGGGGTTGCCTGCGGGCGGTCGGGCGGCGGGCGGCCATGGTCGGCGCCGATGTCCTGCACGGCCACGGCGCAAAGGGCGGCGCCTACGCCCGGCTGGCCCGGGGCAGCGCGGCGATCCGCTGCTACACGCCACATGGGGGCAGCTACAACTACCGGCCCGGCACGGCGCTGCACCGCCTCTACATGGGCGCCGAGGCGGTCCTCGCCCGCCGGACCGACGCCTTCCTGTTCGAGAGCGAGTACGTCGCCGGTCGGCATCGGAGCTTCGTGGGTGGACCGGAACGGGTGACCCGCATCGTCCACAATGGCCTTGCCGATGCCGAGTTCGCCCCCCTGGCGCGCGCCGACGATCCCTTCGACCTCCTCTATGTCGGCGAGCTGCGGGAGGCCAAGGGCCTGCCCTACCTGCTCGAAGCCCTGGTCCGGCTCCGGGCGGAAGGCCGGGCGCTGCGCCTGCTGATGGTCGGGTCCGGGCCGGACGCCGAGATCCTGCGGGAGAATGTCGGCCGCCTCGGGCTCAGCGGCGCCGTCTCGTTCGAGCCGCCGCAGGCGATCCGCTCCGTCCTGGCGCGGGGCCGGATCCTGGTTGTGCCCTCGCTCGCGGAATCGCTGCCCTACGTCGTCCTGGAGGCCGCGGCCGCGCAGCAGCCGCTGGTCGCCACGCGAGTCGGTGGGATCCCTGAGATCTTCGGGCCGGCGGCGGAGGATCTGATCCCCGCGCGCGACCCCGGGGCTCTCGCCTCCGGCATCCGGCGGGTGCTCGACGAGGCGCCGGCGGTGCTCGACGCCCGGGTGCGGGCGCTCAGCGCTTCCGTCCACCAGCGCTTCTCGCTGGAGCGCATGGGCAGCGAGGTGGTCTCGGGCTACGCCGCCGCGTTCCAGGCCCGCACCGACCGCCGCACGGCCAAGGTCCCCGAGATCGCCGGGGCGCGGACGGCGTAACGACGCGCGGGTTGCCCGCGCGCGACGATCAATATCGCTTGGGCGACTCGCTTTTTAAGTCTTCCGATAATGCCCCGTGCCACGCTGCGACCGAGGAAACCACCGGCGGGTGCGGAAGAGGGCCGTTCGATGAGTGCGTTCGACATCCGCGATCTTCTGGAGGCCGCCGGTCCGCTTGAGGCGCAACCCGCGTCTCGCACCGATGCCGCGACGCCGCTGGCCGAGACGGCGGTCCCGGGCAGGACCGCGATCTCCCCGGTCGTGGTGGCGGGGCTGGTCCGGGCCCTGGAATGCGCCCTGATCTTCGGCCTCGGCGCGCTGTTGCACCTCGTCATGCTGCATGGACGCGTCGGTTTCGGCGTGACCTATGCCGGCGCGATCGGCCTGATCGCGGTGATCACGGTCGCGCTGATTCAAACGGCCGGCTGCTATCGCATCGCGGCGTTCCGCTCCTTCTTCAGGAGCGCGCTCCGGTTGATCACCGCGTGGTCGCTGACCTTCCTGATGGTGGCGGCCGGCTTGGTGCTCGCCAAGGTGGCCGACCATTATTCGCGCCTGTGGCTGGCGACCTTCTACGGGACCGGGCTGACGGCGCTTCTGATCGGTCGCTTCGTCCTGTTCCGGGTGATCGAGGCGCAGACCCGCGCCGGCCGCTTCGACCGGCGCACCGCCATCGTGGGGGGCGGCAAACCCGCGGAGGATCTGATCGCCGCCCTGGAGGCTCAGAGCGATAGCGGCATCCGCATCGTCGGCGTGTTCGACGACCGCAACACCGATCGGTCCTCGGACGTGGTGGCGGGTCACCCCAAGCTCGGCAATGTCGACGACCTCGTGGCCTATGCCCGGCACGCGCGGCTCGACCTCATCGTCTTCACGATCCCCATCACCGCGGAGGCGCGCATCCTGCAGATGCTGGCCAAGCTCTGGGTGCTGCCGATCGACATCCGGCTGTCGGCCCACGCCGCCAAGCTGCGCCTGCGGCCGCGCAGCTACTCCTATCTCGGCTCGGTGCCGGTGCTCGACGTGTTCGACAAGCCGATCGCCGACTGGGATGTCGTGGTGAAGGCCCTGTTCGACCGCTGCGTCGGACTGATGATGCTGCTCGCCCTGTCGCCCGTCATGCTGACCGTGGCGCTGGCCGTGCGCCTGACCTCACGCGGGCCGGTGCTGTTCCGGCAGAAGCGGCACGGCTTCAACAACGAGCTGATCGAGGTCTTCAAGTTCCGCTCGATGTATGTCGATCAATGCGACGCCGGGGCGGCCAAGATGGTGACCCGGGGCGACCCGCGCGTCACCCCGGTGGGCCGCTTCATCCGCAAGACCTCCCTCGACGAGCTGCCGCAGCTCTTCAACGTTCTGAAGGGCGACCTGTCGCTCGTCGGCCCCCGGCCGCACGCGCTGCAGGCCAAGGCGGCCAACACCCTGTACGACCAAGTGGTCGACGGCTACTTCGCCCGCCACAAGGTTAAGCCGGGCATCACCGGATGGGCGCAGGTCAACGGCTGGCGCGGCGAGACCGACACGTCGGAGAAGCTGCAGCGTCGCGTCGAGCACGACCTGTACTACATTGAGAACTGGTCGGTTCTGCTCGATTTGCAGATCCTGGCGACGACGCCGTTCGCGCTGCTCAAGACCGAGAACGCCTACTGATCGCCGCGGAGCGGCCCCGGCTGACGTCGAGCCGGGGCCGCGTTGCAGGTCCTACGGAAGGGCGCCGGCCTTCTCCTTGGCCTTCATGATGGTGTCGCGGCAGCCCTGGGCGTCGCCGGCCTTGTCCTGCTCGCCGGCCTTCGCCACCAGCTTCTTGGCTTCCTCGACGCCGGCCGCGGTCGGCTTGACGCTCGCGTCGGCCGAGGTGAGGGCCGGCGGCTTGTCGAGCGCCTTGGGCGAATCGGACGAGGTCGTGCCGCCGGGCGGGGTCTTGCCCGTCACCATGGCCGCGCCGGCGCTGTCGAGCCGCCGCTGCAGCGTGCTGACTTCGTCGGCGCACGGGGTCGCGAGGGCGGGCGTGGCGGCGGCGAGCGCCAGGGCTGCAACGGCAAAACGAAACATCATCGAGGCGTTTCTCCATGGGTCGGGCCCCGGCGGTCCGGAGCATCTCCCGTTGGAGACGCAGCGCGCACCCGCCCGTTCCCGAGACAGGAGGCCGCACGGGCCTATGAAACGCCGCGGGCGCCCCGCCCAGTCCGGAGACCGCGCGGGGCGCCCGCATCGCAGTGGCAGGGTCTCAGTACTTCCGGATGATCGGCTCCGGCGACATCGGCACCGGGTCGGCACCGAAGGCGTAGCGGACGCCGGCATAGATCGAGAAGGGCTGCGCCAGGGTCGTGGTCCGCGGATCGCTGATCCGGAGGTTCCCCGCCACCGCGCCCGGCTCGGCGAAGGTGCCGAAGGTAGTGTAGCGGTTGTTGGTGAGATTGGTGATCAGACCGAAGACCTGCAGGTTCTTCGTCACCTGATACTTCGTCTCGAAGTTCATGACGTAGTAGGGCGGCAGCTTGCGGTTGAGGTTGGACTCGTCGCCGCGGAAGTAGGACGCGGAGAACGCCTGCAGATAGAGCCCGAGCTGCCAGTTCGGCGTCACGAAGTAATCGAAGCCGGCCTTGAACTGGTGGGTCGGGACCAGCGGCACGACGTTGCCCTTGCGCACATCGATCGCCCCGTCATCGGCGAGGGGGTTGTTGGGCGACGAGAGAGTTCCGTTGAACTGGAAGGTCGCGTCGACCAGGGCGTAGTTGGCGTAGACCCGGAGATAATCGGCCGTGTACTCGCTGCCGACCTCGATGCCCTGCCGCTGCGTCGCCGGGACGTTGACGAAGTAGGCGCGGGCGGTGTTGCCGGGGGTGGCCAGGGACAGGATGTCGTTGGTCAGATCCGTGCGGAACGCGCCGATCTTGTAGGTGATGACGCCGCCGTCATAGGTGTTCGGCAGCTGGCCGCGGAAGCCGACTTCGTAGGTCCGCCCCGTCACCTGCTTGAGCGGCGGATCGGCCACCAGCGAGTTCGGCAGCAGGCACGGCCGGTCCGGATTGGCGCAGGCCAGTTCCAGCGGCGTCGGCGCGCGGTTCGATTCCGAGTAGCTGCCGTAGAGGTTCAGAGCCGGGTCGAACTGATAGGTCAGGCCCGCCACCGGGTTGATCTTGTTGTAGTAATGCGTCCCGGTGACATCCGGCGAGAAGCCTGTGAGATCCTCGCTCTGGATCCGGGCGAAGTTGAGCCGCGCGCCCGCGGTGAGCGACAGCCGGTCGGTCACGTCCAGCGTGTCGAGGGTGTACAGGCCCATGTAGAGGTTGGAGCCGTTGACCGAGCTGGGCGCGATGCCGAGGGCACCGGCGGTCCGGAGCTGCGGCGTGCCGAGCCCAGGGATGTTCCCGTAGAACGGGTTGTTCGGATCCGTGGTGATCGACAGGTTCGGGTTGATGACGCCCAGGGTGCTCGACGACTTGAACGAATAGTTCGCCGTGTCGATGCTGCCGCCGACCACGAAGGAGTTCGGCAGGCCGAACACCCGGTCGCGGTTGGCCGCCTGAAGCGAGCCGCCGAAGCCGGTCGCCTCGGTGTTGGTCACGTCGAGGGTGCCGTACGGGATGCCCGAGCGGAACGGGACCCGCTGATTCTGCTGGCCCAGAATCAGGAACTGGTTGCGGAAGGCGAGCTGGGACTGGCCGGCGGCGGGGCTGAACCCGTCATCCTCGAAGCACAGATTGCCCCGGAAGCTGGAGCGACTGCTGCAGTTCTCGAAGTTGCCGTCGTTGCCGTCGACATAGGTCTGGCTGAACCGGCGGAAGTAGGCGTTGCCGGCGAGGTCCCAGGTCGGCGAGATGTCGACCCGGCCGGTGAGCTGCAGCGTGCCGACCTCGGTCGTGGTGGTCTGCGGGTAGGTGAAGATCGCCCGCGGGTCGCGGTGCGTGAAGTCCACCGGGGTCGCGGCAGCGGCGCCATAAAAGCTGCGCGCGGCAAGCCCGATCAGGTGGAACTCCGAATCCTGCGAGCGGTAGCCCAGGTCGGCATAGAGGCGGCCGATCGTGCTCGGGCTCTCGTAGCGCCAGCCGCGGTCGTTCAGGCCGTCGCCGGTGAAGTAGACGCTCCACGGCCCCGAGACCTTGCCGTATTCAAGGTAGCCGGCGGTACGCCCATCCGAGCCACCCCAGGCGGCGATCTCGGTGCCCTGCCAGGTGAAGCCGTTCTTCATCTGGATGTTCACAGCGCCGCCGAGCGCGTTGAGACCGAAGACCGGGTTGCCGGTGACCACGTCGATCCGCTGGATCGCCTGCGGCGGGATCAGGTCGAAGTTGACGATGTCGCCGAAGGCTTCGTTGATGCGGACGCCGTTCTGGTAGACGGCCAACCCCTGCGGGACGCCCTGCACGGGCGACGCCGTGAAGCCGCGATAGGTGACGTCGACGCGGTTGTTGTTGCCCTGCGAGTCGGACAGGTTGATGCCCGGGGTGCGGCGGGCGAGCGTCGTGGTCAGGTTGTTGCTGGCCTGATCGATGTTGAGATCACTCGCCGTGACCGATTCGACGGTGCTGGGAATCTTGTTCAGGGGCTGTTCGGAGCCGCGCAGACGGGTCGCGCCGCTCGGGCCGACCGAGCCGAGCGGCGGCACCGGACCGGGACCGTTGAAGATCTGCGACGCACTCGACGTGCCGCCACCCGATCCCACCGGGGAGGTCGAAACGACACTGATTTCGCCCAGCGTCACCGATTGTTGGGCCTGGACGGTTCCGGAGATCATGGATCCGGCCAGAACCGACGCAGACGCGATCAGGCTGCCCCGCAGCGCCCGAAGTGACATTTCAACCCCCAAAACGTGAGACCCGTGCCCGGCTTCTGCCAAGCTTGGAGGCACTCTTGAGGGCTAACAGGAACGTGATCAATCGCCACGAAAGCGTGATGAGCGGCTTTTCACGCCGGGAGCGTCATCCCGGAGTTGAAGTCCCGGCTGCGTGATCAATCGGTCACAGTTTCGAGAGCAAATTCAGACACTTAGGGATATATAGGCAAGACGGTCGGGAGAGTTCGGCAATGCGTCTTCGTGCCGAACCCGACCGGCGTCAGAGCTTGGCCTGGATCATCCGTGCGATCTCGCCCAGCCTCTGCTCCAGCAACTGCGGAACTTCGCAGACGTAGGTGAGCGACTGGCTGCGCTCCTGGAAGATGCGGCGGTCCCAGGCGAACTTGGTCTCGAGCTCCGACTGGTCCTTGGGCAGCTCGGTGGCGTCGGTCGCGCTCGGCGCGTCCTTGGTCTGGCTGATCTTATCGGCCTCGTCGCGGATCCGCTCGGCCATCCGGCGCTGGCCCTGCGCATAGCGGGCGATACCGCCCACGACCTTGTCGCGCTCGCCGTTGATGACCTCGAAGACGCCCGCGTAGACCCGGGTTAGCGCCTTGTCCTTCGCCTCCTTGTCGGTGCCGAACTTGCCGGCGAAGTCAGTCAGCAAAGGGTCGACCTGCGAGAGCTCGGTGCGCCGCGAGGCGATCTTCTGCGCCAGCACGGCGGCGTCGTTGTCGCTGCCCCAGTCGCCAGCCGCCGCGATGTCCGGCCCCGTCCAGAGCTGGCCGGGGCTCAGCGTCGCGACCTTGCGCTGGACGCAGGGCCAGTCTGGATCGGTCTTGGGCTGGGCCAGGGCCGGACCGGCCAGGAGGGTCAAGGCGAGGGCTGAGCCGAGCAGGCGGCGGGCGATACGGTTCATCGGGAAGGGCTCCATCAGGGGGTCTCGCCGGCCGGGCCGCCGCGCCGGGCCATGATGCCGCGGCCGGGATCGTAGGCGACCACCGCCATGCCGAAGAACGCGAGCGTGACGCCCACGACGACGGCGCAGGCCACGGGCTCGAACTGAACGTAGAGGGCGTAGCGGACGAGCTGGACCGCGTGGCTGAACGGGTTGAGCTCGCAGATCCAGTAGAGGGTCTCGGAGGATTCACGGATCCGCCACAGGGGGTAGAGGGCGGACGAGGCGAAAAACATCGGGAAGATCACGAAGTTCATCACGCTCGCGAAGTTCTCGAGCTGGCGCACCAGCGAGGAAAGGAACAGGCCGATCGCGCCGAGCATCAGGCCTGAGGCCAGGAAGGCCGGGAGCGCCGTCAGGTAGCCGAGGGGCGGAATGTCGGTTTCCCAGAAGTAGGCGACAGCCAGGAACGCGTAGGCCTGCACGATCGACACGGCGACGCCGGCGATCAGCTTGGCGAGCAGGAGCAGCCAGCGCGGATAGGGCGAGGTCAGCAGGACCTTCATGGAACCGACCTCGCGGTCGTAGACCATCGAGAGCGACGATTGCATGCCGTTGAACAGCTGGATCATCACGGCGAGGCCGGGCACCACGTAGACCTCGTAGAGCACGTAGGTCTGGTAGGGCGGCTCGATCGAAACGCCGAGCGTGTTGCGAAACCCCGCCGCGAAGATGAACAGCCAGACCAGCGGACGGACCAGCGCGGAGAAAAACCGCTCCTTCTGATTGAAGAAGCGCAGCAGCTCGCGCCGGACGATGCCGCCGAGGCAGATCAGGTAGCCGACCGTGTCGAGCCGGCCGATCCGGGCCGGCGCGGCGCGGGGGGGCACCGTCGCCACCGGCTTGGAGACATGCGTCGGCGCCGTCATGGATGATGCCCTCGATCCTGAGATCCGCCGCTCGTCCGTACGCTCATGCCGCCGCCCTCCCCGGCTCCGACACGATACGGCGGAACGCGTCGGCGAGCGCCTCGCCGGGCGCGCCGATATCGCCGGCCCGGCCCCGGGCGACGATCCGGCCGCGATGGAGCACGATCGCGTCGTCCTCGGGGGAGATTTCCTCGAAGATGTGGGTCGCCCAGAGGACCGACAGGCCTTCCTCGCGCACCAGCGCCCGCACGATCGCCACGATGTCGGCGCGCGATTCGAGGTCGAGGCCGACCGTCGGCTCGTCGAGGAGCAGCAGGTCCGGCCGGTGGATCAGCGAGCGGGCGATCTCGATGCGGCGCGACTGGCCGCCCGAGAGCGTTCGGACCTTGTCGTGCCGCCGGTCGGCGAGCCCGACCCGGTCGAGGAGCAGACCGACCCGCTCCTTGCCGGCGCTGCGGGCGATGCCGTGCAGGCTCGCATGGTAGAGGAGATTCTGCTCGACGGTCAGGTCGGTGTCGAGGGTGCGCGCCTGGAAAACCACACCGAGCCGCGCCAGCGCCCGGGAGGGTTCGCGGTCGAGGGCGTGGCCGAAGATCGAGACCCGTCCGGTCTGGTTGTTGTAGAGGCGGGTGATCACGGAGAAGAGCGTGGTCTTGCCCGCGCCGTTGGGACCCAGCAAAGCCGCGAACCGCCCGCGGCCCACGTCGAGCGACACGTCGTCGAGGGCGGCCCGGGCGCCGAAGCGATGGCCGACATGCTCGACCCGCAGGGCCGCCTCGGCGCTCATCGGCCCAGCACCTTCCGGGCGTCGGCGACGGCGTCGAGGCATTCGTCGAACTCGCCCTCCTTCTGCTCCCGCTCGGCGACCCGCAGGGCCTTGCGAAGCTTGGGCAAAGCCGTCTCAGGCGGGTTGAGCGCCAGGGCGTCGCGGATCATCGTGATGCCCTCGGCGCAGGCCGAGGCATCATCGGCGGCGCAGGCGGGACCAGCGAGGACCAGCGTCGAAGCGAGAAGGATTGCGCGCATCACTTCACCGTCAGCGTGCCGGTCATGCCCTTCGACTCGAGGCCATGCGCCGCCCAGGTGTAGGTGCCCGGCTTGATCGCCACGAACTCGATGGCGATCTCGCCCGGATCGTCGAACTCCAAGTGATCGGGCGGTCCGCCGCCGTGGATCTCCTTGTGCTCGATCACGATTTGATTGAACCAGATGTACCGGAAGAACTCGGGAGCATAGAACTTATACTCCTGATGGCCCTTGGCGACGATGCGCAGACGGTAGGCCTTGCCGGATTCGAGCGTGATGTCCTTGTTCTCGACCACGAAGTCGTTGCCCTGATCGTCGCCCAGGACGAGATCGGGCAGGTTCTCGCGCTTCTTGGTGAGATCCAGCGCCAGGGCCGGACCGGCAGCGAGCAGCCCCGCGCAGGCGAGCGCCGCCAATCGAACCATTCGCATCGTGTCGCTTCCCACCCTTCGCCGCCGGTCGAGCGGTCTTGATTGCTACGAGTCCCGGTCAGTTCGGCGAGATCGCCACGCCCCAGGGCAGCAGGCCGACCGGAATGCTCTTGATCACCTTCTCGGAGGCCACGTCGATCACCGAGACGTCGTTGGAGGTGCCGTTCGTGGTGAACAGCTGCTTCTGGTCGGGCGTGAAGGCCAGCTGCCAGACGCGCTGACCCACCGGCAGATACTTCTCGACCTCGTAGGTCTTGGCGTCGATCACCGCCACGCGGTTGGCCGGGCCCAGCGCCACGAAAGCCTTCGATCCGTCCTTGGTGATCCGGATGCCGACCGGCTGGATCGCCTCGTCGTTCACGCTCGGGATCTTGAAGGTAATCTTCTTGATGACCCGGCGCTGGGCCACGTCGATCACGCTTACCGTGCCGCCGACCTCGGCGGACACCCACAGGAACTTGCCGTCTGCCGTGAACTCCGCGAAGCGCGGTCGGGCATCCACCAGCACGTTGTCGATGACCTGGAAGGTCTTCGTGTCGATGAAGTGGGCCATGTTGGTCGTCTCGGAGGTGTTGACCAGGATCTTCCCGTCCGGCGACAGGCCCATCCCCTCCGGCTCGACGCCGACCGGCACCTCGGCCAGCACCTTGTTCTTCTCGATGTCGATGATGGTGACTTGGCTGTCGTCCTCGTTGGCCACGTAGAGCGGGGTGCCCGAGGCATCGAGGATGAACTGCTCCGGATCCGGTCCGGAGCGAAGCGAGCGGACCACCTTGCCGGTGCTGGTGTCGAGCACGTCGATGCGGTCGTCGTCGCTCGCGCAGACGAACAGCTCCTTGCCGTCCTTGGACAGGGTCACGCCGCGGGGGCGCCGACCGACCTTCCACGTGGCGGTCACCGCCATCGTGCTGGAATCGATGACGCTGACCGAATTGCCCTTCTCGTTGGTGACGTAAGCCGTGAAGGCAGCGGCCGGACCGCAGAGGGCAACCCACGTGCCGAGGGCGACAACGCTCAGTCCTGCCTCGATGCGGCGGCTCATGCCATTCCCTTCCCTTGCGTCTTCGCGGCGTCCCCGAAGGACGTTCTCGCGAGCCAATAGTAGTGCGATATCCGCGCGTTGCGAGGGTCAGGGCCGCTCGACAACGCCGCAGGCGCGTCCGTCACTTGAATTTGCAGGTGGTCTCGGGGAGATCCACCCCCAGCGTGTCGAGGGGCGTGCGCTGGTGCAGGAAGCCCTGTTCGGGCGCCACCGAGACCAGGGCCTTCGGCTGGACCACGATGATCGCCTGCCGCAGCTGGTGATCCCAGGGGCGGAAGCTCAGCGGGACGCCCTTGTAGGCCGGAAGGGTGAATTCGGGCGTGACGAGATACGGCTCGATCACCGTCGGATCGTTGGTCTTCTTGGCGGTCACCGCCTCGCCCACCGTCCGCACCGCGGCCCAGACCTGATAGTCGAGGGGGCGCATCAGTCGCCCGGCGAGGCGGCGGAACCGGTTCTGCGCCTGAGCGGCGCCCCAGGTTTCGAGGACGGGGGACCACGTGGTCGGGGTCAGCGCCTGCGTGCCGCCGACCGGCCGGGGATCGACCGTGCGGTAGGGGACGTAGTCGCCCCAATCGCCCTCCTCGTCGGCCACGATCGCCATGTCGTAGTCGAGCCCCCGGGTGAACACCATCGCCTCCGCGCGGGTCGGCGTGTCGCCCCGGGCCTTGGCCAGGGGCCCGAAGGTCCAGGGCTTCTCGGCCGTGATCTTGAGGGCGAACTTTCGTGCGGAGTTGCGCACGGCGTCCGCGTAGGCCTTGTCGGCGTCGGTCGGGCCGACGATCAGGAAGAGCTTCCGCCAGCGCATGACCGTCAGGTACTGCGCCAGGGCATCGGTGAGCATCGCCCGGGAGGGCAGGATGTGGAACACGTTGGCCCGGCAATCGGCGCCGCGCAGACGATCGTCGGACGCGCCGGCGTTGAGCACCACGGTGCCCGTATCCTTCACCGCATCGGAGACCGCCAGCACGGCGTCGGCCGGCAGCGCCAGGACGAGATAGCGGATGCCCTTCCCGACGAGTTCCTTGGCGGCGGAGACCGGATCCGGCTTGTCGTCGGTCAGCGCGATGTCGTCGAGGGTGTAGGTCTGCTTGGTGAACCGGCCGGTCGTGTTGTTGTCGGCGATGCCCATCTTGGCGCCGGCCAGACCCTCGTCCTCGGGCGCGGCCTCGGCGTCGTAGGAGGACGGCGCGGGCTGGGGCCGGTAGATCAGGCCGATATGGGTGTCGATCGGGGTCTGCGCGGGCTGCTGCGCCCGCGCCGAGAGCGGCATCAGCGCCAGAAGCGCGAGGCTCGCCCGGAGCCAGTGTCGCAACGGCCGGCGGACGGGTATCTCGGCTGCAGGATTGTGCATAGGCACGGCCTCTACCAGTTTCCGTCCCAACCGCTCTAGTGCGGCTTGTCGTTGCGTCGTTCACGTCCGCGACGACCGGGTGAGCGGCCGTGCATAGGCCCCTCGTGGATCAGGCCGACCGGGAAGTACATTGCCAAAGTGTCCCGTCGCCCGACCTATGGCGCCAGAGAGGCCGCCCGAAGCGGCCGGATCGTCGAGAGGAACGCCCCGACCATGCGTCACCCGTCCCTTCGCGCGGCCGCCGCCTGCGGTCTCCTCGCCCTCGGGGCCGTCCAGCCCGGCATCGCCTGGGCCGCCGAGAAGGCGGCCGTGTTCCCGGTGGAGCTGTTCGAGCCGGGCGCTTCCTATGGGGCGCGGGCGCGGCCGGCCGATACCCGGAAATTGACCCTCGTGACCGACGAGCTGCGCAAGGCCCTGCACGATCAGGCCGGGCTGGAGATCGTCGACACGGCGCCGAAGGCCGACACCGTGGCCAAGGAGGGGCCGCTCTACAAGTGCAACGGCTGCGCGGCGGACATCGGCAAGAGCCTGGGTGCGGACCTCGTCGCGACGGGTTATGTGGAGAAGGGATCGGGCCAGATCTTCAACCTGAACGTCACCATCGCCGAAGCCGATACCGGCAAGGTCGTGCGCGGCGGGCAGGTCACGATCCGGGCCGACACCGACGATACCTGGGCCCACGCGATGCGCTGGGTGGTGAAGAACCGCCTGCTCGCCGAGCCGCTGCCCGGGAAGTCCTGAGTTCTTCGTCAACACCCTGAGTCATCCGTGTCCGCGTCCAACGCCCAGCTCAGCCCCCTGCCCCGCCTGCTCGTCAGCGTCCGCGATCCGGCGGAAGCCGAGGCGGCGCGGCTCGCGGGCGCCGACCTGATCGACGCCAAGGATCCCGAGCGCGGGGCGCTGGGCGCCCTCGATCCGAGCCGCGTGCGCGAAATCGTGAACCGGGTGGCTGGCGGCGCGGTGACCAGCGCGGTGGCCGAGCCGACGCCCGAAGCGATCGCCGCCCTGGCGGCCACCGGCGTCTACTGGGTGAAGACCGGTCTCGACGCAGGCCGCCGCCGTGAGCCTACCGCGTTCACGGACCTCACCGGAGCGGCGCCTAAACGCCTGATCGCCGTCCTGTTCGCAGAGGATGGCCCCGCGGCCGACCTGGTTCCGGCCCTGGCCCGGGCCGGCTTCGCGGGTGCGATGATCGACACGGCCGGTAAGCGGGGCGTTCGGCTCCCCGATCTCGTCGAGCCGGCCGATCTCGCGTCCTTCACGCAGGCCTGTCGCGCCCACGGCCTGATGAGCGGTCTCGCGGGGTCGCTGCGCGTCATCGACATCGCGCCCCTGGCCGAGCACGGGCCGGATTATCTCGGTTTCCGCGGCGGCCTGTGCCGCGACTTCGACCGCCGCAACGGCATCGACCCCCTGCGGATCGCCGAGGCGCTGCGGGCGCTGCGCCCCAACCAGCGGGACGCCGCGTGATCACCGTCATCAAGATCGGCGGCAGCCTGGAGGCGGATCCGCATCGGCGGCGTGTCCTGCTGACCGAGATCGCGGACGGCGCCTTCGGGCGCTGCATCGTCGTGCCGGGCGGCGGCACCTTCGCGGGCCTCGTCCGGTCCGCCCAGGCGCGCGAAGGCTTCAGCGACGCCGAAGCGCATCGCCGTGCGCTGGACGCCATGAGCGACGCGGCCGGCATCTTCCGCGGGATCGAGTCGCGCCTCGTGCAGACCCTGGAGCCCTGGGCCGAGGCCGCGACGCCCACGGCGCGCATCTGGAATCCGCGCCTGCTGCGCGCCGGCCATCCCGACATCCCCGAAACCTGGGACGTGACCTCCGACAGCCTCGCCCTCTGGCTCGCCGGGCGGGTCGCCGCGAAACGCTGTGTGCTGGTGAAATCCGTCGACGCGCCGCCTGGACAGGACGCTGCCGCCCTCTCCGACAGCGGTCTCGTGGACGCGGCCTTCCCGGCCTTCGCGGCCCGCTACGGCGGCCCGATCGAGATCTGGGGGCCGACCCGGCGCGTCGCCGTCGCGCCGAGGGATGCCGCGTGAGCGCGCCCGAGCACATCGTCTTCGTCACCGGCCGTCTTGCCCGGGCGCGGCTGGAGAAGGTCGCGGCCGGCCTGCCGGAGAAGTTCCGCTGGAGCATCGCGGATGCCGGCGTGAAGGTCGCCGCGCTGATGACCGAGGAGATCATCCGCCGCCGGGTCGAGCTGCCCGAAGGCGCGACCCGGGTGATCCTGCCGGGCCGCTGCCGGGCGAACCCGGAGCATCTGGCCGCCCATTTCGGCGTGCCGGTCGAGCGGGGCCCCGACGAGGTGGTCGATCTCCCGGCCTGGCTCGGGCTGTCGGCCCGGAAAGTCGATCTCTCCCGCCACGACCTGCGGATCTTCTCCGAGATCGTCGATGCCTCGAAGATGAGCGTCGCCGAGATCCTGGCCAAGGGACAGGACCTCGCCCGGAGGGGCGCCGACGTGATCGATCTCGGCGGCCTGCCCGATACGCCGTTCCCGCATCTCGAGGACTCCGTGCGTGCGCTGAAGGGCGCCGGGCTCAAGGTCAGCGTCGATTCCTTCTCCCGCGAGGAGCTGGCCCGCGGCGCCGGGGCCGGGGCCGATTTCCTGCTGAGCCTGAACGAGGAGACCCTCGACCTCGCCTTCGAGACCGATGCCGTACCCGTGCTGGTGCCGACGCGCCCCGACGACCTGCCCTCCCTCGACCGGGCGATCGAGCGGATGCTCAAGGCCGGCCGCCCGTTCCTCGCCGACCCGATCTTGGAGCCGATCCACCACGGCTTCGTGGATTCGATCGCCCGCTACCGCGAGACCCGCGACCGCTGGCCCGACATCGCCATGATGATGGGCACCGGCAATCTCACCGAACTGACCGAGGCGGATTCGCTGGGCGTCACCGCGCTCCTCGTCGGCATGTGCTCGGAACTGGCGATCCAGAACGTGCTGATCGTCCAGGTCTCGAACCACACCCGCCGCACCGTCGAGGAGCACGACGCGGCCCGGCGGGTGATGTACGCCGCCAAGGCGGATTCGGCCCTGCCCAAGGGATACGGCCGGGCCCTGCTGGCGCTTCACGACAAGCGGCCCTTCGTGCAGACCTCCGAGGAGATCGCCCAGGCCGCCGCGGAGGTGCGCGATCCGAATTACCGGATCGCGGTCGCGGAGGACGGCATTCATGTCTACAACCGCGACATCCACAGGGTCGGCACCGACGCGATGGCGTTCTTTCCCGAACTCGATGTCGCCAGCGACGGCGCCCACGCTTTCTATCTCGGGGCCGAACTCGCCAAGGCCGAGACCGCATGGCGGCTCGGCAAGCGCTACGTGCAGGACGAGCCGTTGGACTGGGGCTGCGCCGCCGACGCCGAGGTCGAGGATGCGACTGCGTTCAAGAAGGCCGGCCACACGCGCCATTCCGGCCCCGATGCGCCCCCGCCGGGCACCCGGGACGCGCGGCTCGTGAGCCCCGAGGCCGATGCGACGCCGCCGGAGACCATCCCCGAGGAGGCCGCCCGCGCCGAGGTAGTGCCCGAGCGTCCGCAGGCGCCGAAGACGAAGCTCGTCTGCGGCCGGCTGGTGCCGGCGGACCAAGCGTAAGCCGATGCCGCTGATCCTCGAGACTATCGTCACGACGCTCTCCCCCGCGGGCGAGCTGCACCTCGTGCCCTTCGGGCTGATCGGCGAGGCGGACGGCTACGTGCTGGCGCCGTTCCGACCCTCGCCGACGATCGTCAATCTGGAAGCGAACCCCTGCTTCGCGGCCTCCAGCCCCCGCGACATCCGGGTGATCGCCGGGGCGGTCACCGGCCGGCGCGACTGGCCGACCGTGGCCTGTGAGGCCATTGCGGGGCGGCGCCTCGCCGACAGTTTCGGCCATGCGGAGTTCGACGTCGCGACGGTCGAGGACCACGCAACCCGGCCGCGCTTCCGGGGCCGCATGGTCCACAGTCAAGCCCACGCGCCGTTCATCGGCTATAACCGCGCGCAGGCGGCAGTCCTGGAGGCTGCCATTCTTTCGACCCGGCTCCACATGCTGGAACCCGAGAAGGTGTTGACGGAGATGGCCTACCTCGCCATCGCCGTGGGCAAGACCGCCGGACCCCGCGAGCGCGAGGCCTGGGGTTGGATCGAGGACAAGGTCGCGGCGGCGCTCGGCCCCGAGGCACGGGTTCTCGGTCGCGACGACCGCTGAGCGCGGGAGGAGAAGGACACAATGAAAAAAATCACCCTGGCCTTGGCGGCCACTGCGGCGCTCGTAGCCGCGACCGCGCAGGCCCATGGCCCGACCCGGCGCAAGATCCAGGAGTCGATCGAGATCAACGCGCCGGCCGACAAGGTTTGGGCGGTCGTTGGCGACCTGAAGAACGCCGATTGGATGCAGAACGTCACCAAGACCGAGCTCAACGGCGATCCGGCCGGCAAGTTCAAGCGGACCTTGACGCTGAAGAATGGCGACCAGATCTCCGAGACCAGCAACAAGTACAAGCCCGACGATAAGATTTTTTCATACTACATCGACAAGGTCGACGTGAAGGACCTCCCGGCCAACGATTATTCGGCTACGATCACGGTCGAGCCGGAGGGCGCCGACAAGTCGAAGGTCGAATGGAAGGCTGCCTTCTATCGCGGCTACATGAACAACGATCCGCCGCCCGAGCTCAACGACGAAGCTTCCGAGAAGGGCGTCGGCGACTGGATCAAGGCGAGCCTCGCCAACCTGAAGGCCAAGGTCGAGAAGGGCTCGTGAATCGGGGCCGGGCGGCGCTCGCCGCCCTTGCCCTCTCGGCAAGCGTCGCCCGCGCCGAGCCGGCGCGGGAGGCGATCGTCACCGCGCAGCTCGGCGGGGCGATCGAGGTCGTCGACCTCGCCGCCGGGAAGGTCGTGCGCCGCATTCCGGTCGATGGGGCGCCCGCAGGCATCGCCCTGTCGGCGGATCACAAGCGCGCCTACGTAACCCGTCCCGAGGGCCATGGGATCGCGATCATCGATCTTGATGCCGGCACGATCCTGTCCGAGGTCGCGCTCCCCGGCGGCCCGCTCGGCATCGCGGCGGACCCTTGGGGCGGCCGGGTCTACGTCGCCGACTGGTACGGACACCGCCTGTTCGTCCTGAATGAGCACGGCAACACCCTGGTCCCGGACGGCGAGATCGCGGTCGGGGCTTCGCCTTCCGGTATTGCAGTGAGCCCGGACGGGGCGACGCTGTACGTGGCCAATCGCGAGGCCGATACGGTCTCGGTTGTCGACGTGGCGGCGCGGCGGGAGACCAAGACCATCCCGGTCGGCCAGCATCCATTCGGCATCACCCTCGACGCGACCGCCGGCCGCGCCTACACGGCCAACGTCACCGGCGACGATGTCTCGGTGCTCGATCTGGCGGCGGGCCGCGAGATCGGGCGGGTACCGACGGGCCGGCGGCCGTACGTGATCGCGCTGTCCCATGGGCGCGGCTTCGTCACCGACCAGTATGCCGGCAGCGTCACGGTCTTCGATCTCAAAACGCTCAAGCCGATCACCGATATCGACGTCGGCGATCATCCGGAAGGCATCGAAGCCGATGCGGACGGCCACATATTCGTGGCCAACTGGGGCGACAACACGGTGAGCGTGCTCGACGCAGCCACGCTCAAGGTGACGCGCACCATCCCGACCGGCGACGGCCCGCGCTCCTTCGGAACCTTCCTGCGGTGATCAGCCCGAGGTGACGGGAACCCTCAGAGGGACTCGCGTCTCGGCCCCCGCCGGTAGGCGATCCGCGCGGCGACCAGGGCACCCCCGATCTGCAGGAAGCCGGTTTCGCCCAGGTCGGACGGGCCAAGATGGGCCTGGACCAGTCCGCGCGTGAGCGCGTTCAAGGCGAGCAGGGCCAGACAGAAGGCCGCCGCGGCGAGCAGGCTGGCGACGAACTCGGGCATCGATTCGCTCCCGTTTCGAACGGGATCAGCCTAGCAAACCATGCGCCAAGGCCAAGCTGCCCGGCTCGAACGGTCAGCGGCCGCGCGCAGACGCGGCGGGTTTGGCCGCGGCGGGCTGGACCGCCGGCTTGGCTTGAGCCGCCGGCGCCGGGCGCGGCGTCTCCACGAAGAGCCGCTTCACCGGCCAACCATCGCTCCAGCGCTCCATATCGGCGAGCCGCGGGTTGTTCTTGAGCGTTGTCGCGTCCGAGCCCGCAAACGCAGCCGCGGCGGCAAGGTCGAAGGTTTTCCAGAAGCCGAGATAATCCAGCGCATCCACGCGGGCGAGGTTGACCTGGGCTACCAGCGTCTGCTGCTCGCCCGTGAGCGCCATTTCGGGCGACCAGCGGAAGGGGGGCGGCTTCGTCGTGTCCTTCGGTGCGTCCTTCGGCTCCGGATCCGGTTTGATGGCGCCGCCATCATAGGCCGTATCCACGCCCGCCGGCGCCGCCAGCGTCGCGGTGAGCGCCGGAAAACCGTGATCGTCCGAGAGGATCCGGACGAACAACTTGCGATCAACGGGTACCGAAGTCGCCTCGCGCAGCAGGCGCTTCGCGGCGAGGTCGGCTGCTCTCGTATCTTTGTCGCCCACCATGGTGACGATGATCGTGGCGGGGTCGATCGCCGCGAGATCGCCCAGCGTGATGCCCCGCGATTTCGGCCCGCTCGCGATGCCGCCCGGCGTCACCGCAAAGACCAGCTTCGGCACGGGCAGGCCGTGGGCCTTGGCGTCGGCCGCGAGATCCATGGCCAGCGGCGCACCGGCCAGATGGCCGATCAGCGCGACACGGTCGCGGTTCGGCTTGGCATCGTTATCCGCCGCGAGATCCGCGAGGGCGGCCTTGACGAGTGCTTCGGCGTTGGCAGGCGCATCGGCGGGGCGCGTCCGGTTCAGCTCCTGGAAGCGGGGCAGGATGACGAGCCAACCCTGGCGGGTGAGATGATCGATCCAGGCCCCGTAGCTCTGCGGGTTCACGATGCCCCAGCCGTGCAGGAACACGGCGACGGGGCGGCCGCCCTCGGGGGCAGCCCCGGTGGCATAGAAGGCGTAGCTGCTCGCGGTGCCGCGCCCGAGCAGGCGCTTGACCACCGTGGCCTTCCGATCACCGATGCCCCCGGGCCCTTCCGCCGGCTGAGCGGGAGGCGCTGCCGCCTCAGCCGAAAACGCGCCGGCCAGGATCATGATCGCGGCCGCGGCGAGCGACTCGCGAAGAGCGGGGAGACGCATGAAGGGCTCGATTGAGAAACGCCTGCGCCGGCAGGATTGATGGCGCTGAATAGCAGATTCTCACGTCTTGGCGACCCGGTGGCGTCGGAGCATCCGCCCCTGTGCACCGGGTGTTATTCAACGCCGATACGATGATTTGGAGTCTCAACGCAGATACGGAGCGCATGAGCCGGTTGCCCTGACGGTCCTCGACGGCAGACAAGAATGCCCCGGATGCGCTTGAGATCTGCATTCCCAATCCGAGGTTCGGAGCGCAGCGAAGGCCTCGAAGGCGCCCTACAGACAGCTGTCGGATTTCTGGAATCGCCCTCCGAGCCTGATCTACGGTTCTCTCAGGCTCACGGAAGCGTTTGACGCCAGCTCATGGTCGACCACTGCCGTCTCGCCGAAATCTCTCGTTGGATGAACCGCCGAGCCTCCGTCGAAGTTACGCGACGTGATCGCTTCCGCTCGGAAGCACAAAATCGAGCCGGCGTGCCAGCGCGGTCAGCATGTGCGGCAACGCGTCGTCCGCCTCGCCGTAGACCGACCGCAACTCCTCGCCAACCGACGCTAGAACGACGATTTCGGCTGCCTCGCTCGTTTCCCAGGAGCCGGCGCGACCCAGGGAGTCGGCGTGGTTGGCAGCGACAATCTTCATGACGACGCCTATCGATCCCTGTGCTGCGAACGACCCGGTGCCGCGCTCCGGGAGTGGCGTCAACGATGCCGCGGCTTCAAGTTTCCAGGCCGGAGCTGATAATGTTGCCGCCCGGACCGAGGATCGACGGGCCGGCGCCACCGGATGGACGACCTGCCGCCTGCTCGACCCAGGCGAGGATATCTTCGGCGCGCCAGGGCTTCGGGATGAAGGTCGCCGAGACCCGCAGATCACTCGGCTGGTCGCCCGCATCGCCGGAGGTCAGGAGCACGCGCACCCGTGGCCAGGTCACGCCAATGATCCGCGCCAGCTCGAAGCCGCCGATCGGACCGGGCGTGCGGACGTCCGAGAAAACGACGCTTACCTCGTCCGCCCGGTCGTTGAGGATGGCGAGCGCGCGGTCGGCGGTCTCGGCCTCGATCACGGTGAAACCAGTATCTTCCAGGAGGGTGGCCGCGAGGAATCGCTCGTCGGGCTGGTCCTCCACGACGAGGATCACGGGCTTCCGGCCGGTGTGTACCGAATCGCTCATGGGCCAGGACACTCTACAGGGGCTGAACGGCGGCCGCCGCAATCGGTTCAACGCTTTATCGCGGCGGTCGACCGGACCCGCGCTGGCACGGAGCCTCCTATGATCCTTGCATATTAAAGAAGTTGTGTTTGTGTCCTGAGTAACACAGAGGTCCAGGAACGCCCGGATACGGCCCCAGGATCACCCACGTAAGCCGAGATCCGTCAGTGTCGCGCCCGATCGCCGGTGGTTTCGAGCCGTTGTTCTGATGCACGCTCCCGCACCGAACCGGGATCGACTTGTCCGAGCAGCTCAGCCGACGCCATGCGCCTTCAGGAAGGCCAGAGCACGCGCCCATCCATCCTCGGCGGATTCGCGGCGATAGCTCGGGCGGTAATCGGCGTGAAAGCCGTGCGGCGCATCGGGAAAGATCACCAGCTCGACGCTTTTTCCCGCCGCCTTCGCGCGGTCACGCGCGTCCTCGACGGAAGCGACGGGGATACCCGTGTCGGCGCCCCCGTAGAGCGCCAGCAGCGGCGCGTTGATCTCGGCGGCGACGTCACCGGCCGTGCGGGGCTGGATGTCCGTCCGCTCGCCGCCGACCGGCCCGTACCACGCCACGGCCGCCTTCAAGTCGTGACGGTGGGCGGCGTAGAGCCACACATCGCGCCCGCCCCGGCACCAGCCCATGACCGCGAGCCGCTGTGCGTCGCCCTTGGCGGCCGATGCGGCCCAAGCCGCCGTCGCGTCGAGGTCGCCGATCCACTGCGCGTCCGGCGTCTTCGAGATGACGTCGCGGATGATGATCTTGGGATCGGTCATCATCGAGAGATCGCCCTGACGGGCATAGAGCTCTGGCGCAACAGCGCAGTACCCAGCCTTGGCGAGGCGCCGGCAGACATCCTTGATGTAATCGTGGACGCCGAAGATTTCCTCGATCACCAGGACGATCGGGAAGGGCCCCGCTCCTTCAGGAACGGCCCGATAGGCCGGCATCGGACCGTCGGCGGCCGGGATCTTCACCTCGCCGGCCTCGATGCCGGCGGTGTCGGTGTGGATGACCTGTGCTTCGACGCGGGTGGTCGCCAGCGTCAGGCCGCTCATCAGGCTGGTCATGACGAAGCCCCGTCGCGACAGGGGCGGCGTGATCAGCCCCTCGAGCCCTTCGGTGCTGCCGATGGTGCCTTGCTCCGCCATGCGGTATCTCCCTGATCGCTCGGGGTAGAGGTACCGTGTTTGGCGGCCATCGTCTCCCCAGGGTAGGCCGGCGCGTCCTAATGCCCGACATTCGGGCTCATCGCGCCCGGCGCGCCTGTCGGGGCGATCAGGCGCCCGCGGCCGTCAGGGCGCGGATCGCGGGCCGCGCGGCGACCCGGACCGTCGCCGGCGCCTCGCGCGGCTGCAGCATGTCGGCCAGGGTCACGAAGGTTTCGGCAGCCGGCGAGACGACCGCGCGGATCCCGTAGCCGAGGGCGAACGACCGGATCAGCTCGGCATCGCGGGCGATGCCGAAGCGATCGAGCGCTGCGAGGAAGGCCTCGCGGAACAGGCTGGGCCGGCACCAGCGCTTCTCGGCCATCTGCAGCGGCCAGTCCCAGAGGCCCTCGGCGCGCCGGGTCGCAAGCGCACCGCGTGCGATGAAATATCCGGTGTCGCGGTGCTCGATCCCGTCCGCCTGCACGGACCAGTCATCGTTGCCGAACAGTTCGGCCTGGGCCACGTCGCTCATCGGGTTCTCCGCGCCGTCCCGGCGTTCCGAAGCATCAGAACATTGACGGAACACTGGCGCGGATCCCCGCGTTGGTCAAGGCATTTGTTCCCGGTGCGTTCGCGACGTCATCGTCTTTGGAACAGCGCGTGCTCGACCCGGTCTCCCGGCTTGATCCCGAGCTTGGCTGCCGTGCCGGCGTTGAGCTCGAGCACCGCGCTGACCGGGCTCCCCGAAGGAATGATCGCCGTGGAGAGCGGCTCCGTATCGGCTGCGATCCGGCTGATCGTGCCATCGGGTTGGATGAAGACCATGTCGAGCGGGAGATAGGTGTTCTTCATCCACATCGTGACGGGCTCGGCCCGCTCGAAATCGAACAGCATCCCGTGATCGGCCGCCATGTGCCGGCGGAACATCAGGCCGCGGGACCGCCCGGCATCGTCGCGCATCACTTCGACCTCGAAGCGCTTCGCCCCCGACTTCGTCGCGATCGTCAGCGGCTCCGTCTTCGACGCGGGCGCCTGCGCTTGAGCCTGCGCGCGGGCCACGGAGTCCGGGGTGACGGCGATGAGGCCGAGGCCGACCATGGCCGCAGCCGCCGTGAGGCGGAACAGGATTCTCACAGGCTGAAGCCTCTCGAGGAACGATGCGCGGGGCACCCGCAGCTTGCCGCTCACATAGGCCAGGAATCCCGCCGGGGGAATCCGGCTGGACCCATCGGGACGCGGCCGAAGGGCCCTAATGCGAAGCCGGCAGCGTCCCGTCGATCAGCCGGACCTCGGCCGCCATGACGCCCTTCGAGCCGTCGCCGTAACGCACCAGCACCGCCTCGCCGGGCTTCAACTCGGCGATCCCGTACCGGCGCAGTGTTTCCATATGCACGAAGATGTCGGGCGTGCCGTCGCCCCGGGTCAGGAAGCCGAAGCCGCGCAGGCGGTTGAACCACTTCACCACGGCGGTCTCCAGGCCGCTGGTCGGCGTCACGGTCACGTGCGTGCGCGGCAGAGGCATCTCCGACGGATGGACCGCCGTCGCCTGATCGAGGGAGATCACCCGGAAGGCCTGCCAGCCGCGGGGCCGCTCCACCGCCTCCACGACAATGCGCGCGCCCTCGCTCGCCGCCTGATAGCCGTCCCGCCGCAGGCAGGTGACGTGGAGCAGGATGTCCGGCGCGCCGTCATCCGGCACGATGAAGCCGAACCCCTTCGCGACGTCGAACCACTTGATGTGGCCGGCCACCTCGATGAGCTCCAGGGCCTCGTCTTCGCGGAGGCCCGCCTCGCCGGTGCGCAGGCTCGTTCCCCGTTCGGGGTTCTCCGGCCCAGATCCGCGTTCGTCAGACATGGCCGAGCAACCTACCGTGAATCACGCCGCGCCGTTTCCCCGCAAGATTAACGAAGTCCTGACTCGCGGGAAGCCCGTTTCGCTGGCAGGCCAGCTTGGCCGAGTTGCAATCTCGGCGCGTGTATGCGCGGCGGCAACAGTCGTTTGGCCGCAGATGGCGCGCGCAAACGCACCGCGACGCCTGCGCAGCGCGCACAGGGGTGGCCAGCCCGAACGACCCGCGGACGATCTGGGCCGCGGTTCACGTTTGCGAGAGCCGGACACCGGCTCTCGGCGACACCCCGTTGCCCGCCCGCAAGCCACCGCAGCCCCTTGGCAGGGCCCGGGCTGCCGTGATTTGGGTTCGCCGACATGTCCGCCGACGCAGCCCCTGCCCTTCGTGCGCTCGCCTCCCCCGCCGAAGCCCGCCATCGCCGCCTGCCGGTGATCGATGCGGCTCGGGCCACGGCCCTCGTGGCCATGGCGAGCTATCACACCCTTTGGGACCTGGGATATCTGCGGCTGACCGCAGAGAACTACGCCGTGACGCCGGCCGGGCATCGGGCCGCCGAGATGATCGCCGGCAGCTTCCTCGTGCTGGTCGGTGTTGGGCTCGTGCTGATGAACGGCGGCGGCATCCGGCTGCGGCCGACCCTGCTGCGCCTGGCCCGGGTCGGTGGCGGTGCCCTCCTGGTCACCCTGGGCACATGGCTGGCGTTTCCGGATGCCTACGTGTTCTTCGGCATCCTGCACTGCATCGCCGTGTCGAGCGTGCTGGGGCTCGCCTTCCTGTATCTGCCCGTCCCGGTGACGGCGGTCGCAACGGCGCTGGTGCTGGCGGCGCCGTATGTCGTGCACGCGGCGTTCCTCGACGCGCCCGTCCTGCTCTTCCTGGGCCTCGGCGCGGTGCCGCCGCGGACGAACGATTACGTGCCGCTGTTTCCGTGGTTCGGGCTGGTGCTTGCCGGGATCGTCCTCGGCCGGATCGGGCTGCCGAGGCTCGCCGGTTCGCGCCTCGGCGCCTGGGCCCCAAGCTCGGCCTTCGGGCGTGGTATGACCCTCCTGGGTCGCCACAGCCTCGCCTTCTACCTAGTCCATCAGCCGGTGCTGCTCGCCCTGCTCACCGGCGTGGTGAGCCTGACCGGTGCCAACCCCCGCGCGGGCCTGCAGGCGTTCCGGGCCGACTACGTGAGGATCTGCACCCGCACCGGCGGCGAGCCGCCGCTCTGCCGGATCGCCGCCCGCTGCACCTCGGACGCGCTGCTGCGCGAGGATCTCTTCCGCGAGGATGGCCGGCCGTTCAGCCCCTCGGAACGGCTGCGGGCCCAGGCGCTCTCACAGGGCTGCTACGCCACCCTGGAGAACGCCGCCCACGCGCCGCGTTGACGTCCGCCTGACTGGCTCAGTCCTTGGCGCGTTCCACGTAGGCCCCGTCGGCCGTCATGACGACGACCCGCGTCCCGGCCGCGATATGCGGCGGCACGGTCGTGCGAACGCCGTTCGAGAGCGTGGCGGGCTTGTAGGACGACGAAGCGGTCTGCCCCTTCAGGACAGGCTCGGTCTCGGCAACCTCCAGGGTCACGCGCTGCGGCAGCTCGATCGTCAGCGGCACGCCGTTGTGGACGGACAGCATGACGGCCATGCCCTCCTGCAGGTAGGGCGCGGCGTCGCCGACCACGTCCTCCGGCACGGCGATCTGCTCGTAGTTCTCGGGGTTCATGAAGTGGAACCCCTCGCCGTCGCTGTACAGGAAGGTGTGCTCGCGATCTTCCACGAAAGCGCGCTCGACCTGCTCGGTCGTCCGGTAACGCTCGGACACCTTCACGCCGTCCGTGATGCGGCGCATGTCGAGCTGGGTCACCGGCGTGCCCTTGCCGGGATGGATGTTCTCGGCGAACAGGATCACGTAGAGCTTGCCGTCCTTTTCGACGACGTTGCCCTTGCGAAGCGTTGAGGCGATCACCTTCACGGAATTGCGTCCTGCATTGACATGGGGGGCGGCACGCGCCAAGCGCGGGCGCTGCATCTCGGACCCCGCCACTATCGCATCTGCGTCCCGGTTGCCAGCGGGCGGCCGATTTGTCGTTGTGAGCCGATGACGGCGCGTCGGCGCCGAGGAAGAGCATGGGCCGGACCGACTTCTCCATGACGGACGCACCTTCGCCCTGGTGGGCCGTCGCGCGTCACGCCGATCGCCGGTCGGCGCTGATCCAGCGCAACCGCCTCACCGCGGCGCTCCGAACCTGGTTCGCCGAGCGGGACTTCGTCGAGGTCGAGGCGGCTTGCCTGCAGGTGTCGCCGGGCAACGAAGCGCATCTCTCGGCTTTCGCTACCGAGGCGATCGGCGCCGGCGGCGCACGCACGCCGCTCTATCTGCACACATCCCCCGAATTTGCCTGCAAGAAGCTGCTGGCCGCCGGCGAGATGCGGCTGTTCAGCTTGGCCCGGGTCTTTCGAAATCGGGAACGGGGCCCTTTGCACCATCCCGAATTCACGATGCTCGAATGGTATCGGGCCGGGGCGCCCTACACGGCGCTCATGACCGACTGCGCCGACTTGCTGAGGCTCGCCGCCGCCACGACCGGAGCGCGCCGCTTCACGTATCGCGGCCGGGACGCAGATCCCTTCGCGGAGCCCGAGCGGCTGACGCTCGCCGAGGCGTTCGACCGTTTCGCCGGCATCGACCTGCTCGCCACCGTATCGCGCAGCGGCGAGACGGATCGGGCGGCCCTCGCTTGCGCGGTGGCCGCCGCCGATCTGCGGGTTGCGCCGGACGACACCTGGGCCGATCTCTTCTCCCGAGTTCTGGTGGCGCGAATCGAGCCGCAGCTCGGCCTCGGGCGGCCGACCATCCTGTGCGAGTATCCCGTGTGCGAGGCGGCCCTCGCCCGGCCGGCACCGCAGGACGGCCGGGTGGCCGAGCGCTTCGAGCTGTATGTCTGCGGGGTCGAGCTCGCCAACGCGTTCGGCGAGCTGACCGACCCGGTCGAGCAGCGTCGCCGGTTCGAGGATGAGATGGCGGAGAAGCTGCGCGTCTACGGCGAACGTTACCCGATCGATGAGGATTTTCTGGCGGCCTTGGCGATGATGCCCGACGCCTCCGGGATCGCCCTCGGCTTCGATCGCCTGGCCATGCTGGCCTGCGGCGCCGCCCGCATCGACGATGTGATCTGGACCCCGGTGGCGGAGACCCAGGCGTGACCCAGGCCCTGCGCAACGCCGAGGATCTGGTCGCCGCCGGCCTGATCTCGGATATCGAGGCCGACATGCTGCGCACGGTCCTCGCGCGCTACGCCATCGCGCTAACGCCCGACATGGCCGAGCTGATCGACCCCTCGGACCCCGACGACCCGATCGCCCGCCAGTTCGTGCCGACCGTCGAGGAAGGCCGGGCCGCGCCCGAGGAACGCGCCGACCCGATCGGCGACGCCGCGCACGCCCCCGTGACGGGGATCGTCCATCGCTATCCCGACCGGGTGCTGCTGAAGCCGCTGCACATCTGCCCGGTCTATTGCCGCTTCTGCTTCCGCCGCGAAATGGTCGGGCCAAACGGGCTCGGGACCTTGAGCGAGGCCGAGCTTCAGGCGGCCATCGCGTATATCGCGCAGGATCCGCGGATCTGGGAGGTCGTCCTGACCGGCGGCGATCCGTTCGCCCTCTCGGCCCGACGTCTCGGCGATATCGCGGAGCGGCTGTCGGCCATCGAGCATGTCGGTGTGATGCGGATCCACACCCGCGTTCCGGTCGTCAAACCCGACACGGTGACGGAGGATCTCGTGCAGGCCCTGCGGCGCTTCCGGGGCGCCGTGTTCGTGGCCATCCACGCCAACCATGCGCGCGAATTCACCCCGGCCGCGCGTGCGGCCTGCGCCCGGCTGGTCGATGCCGGGATCCCGATGGTCAGCCAGACCGTGCTGCTGCGCGGGGTCAACGACGAGGCCGGGACGCTCGAAGCCCTGATGCGGACCTTCGTCGAGAATCGGATCAAGCCCTACTACCTGCATCACGGCGATCTCGCGCCGGGAACGAGCCATCTGCGGACCGGCCTCACGGAGGGACAGGCGCTGATGCGCACGCTGCGCGGACGGCTCTCGGGGCTCGCACAGCCGACTTACGTGCTCGACATTCCCGGCGGCCACGGCAAGGTGCCGGTCGGACCGAACTATCTGTCCGACACTCAGGACGGGCAATCGGTCACCGATCCGGAGGGGCGCGTCCACGCCTATCCGCCCAAAGCGTGAGCATGAAGACGTGACGATGCGGAAACTCTGGGGCCGTCTCACTTCGGTGAACGTGCAGAAGGCGGTCTGGGGGCTCGACGAGGCCGGGCTCGCCTACGAGCGGATCGATGCGGGGGGCGCCTTCGGGATCGTCGCCGATCCGGCCTATCGCGCCCTGAACCCGAACGGCCTCGTGCCGACGCTGGAGGAGGACGGCTTCGTCCTCTGGGAGTCGAACGCGATTCTCCGCTATCTGGCGACCACCAGCCCGGCTCTGGCGCTGCCCGAGGATCCCCGGGCCCGCGCCCAGATCGATCAATGGCTCGACTGGCAGGCGACGACCTTCACGCCCGCCATGCGGGACGCCTTCTGGCAGCTGTTACGCTCGCCCGACCCTGACCGTGCCCTCATCGCCGAGTCGCTGCGCAAGACCGAGGCGCAGGCGGCGATCCTCGACGCCCACCTGACGGATCGGGCCTACGCGGTCGGCGACAGCTTCGGAATCGCCGACATCGCCCTCGGCTGCGCGGCGCACCGCTGGCTGAACCTTCCGGCCGAACGCGTCGAGCGCCCGGCCCTGCGCCGGTGGTACGAGCGGATCGCCGCCCGGGCCGCCGCCGCCCGGGCCCTGGGCGAGCCGATCGGCTAGCGTCTCCGCGGGCTTGCCGTCGCGCGCGCCGGATCCACCTTGGCACAGCGTGCGGCGCGGATCGCACCGCTTGAAGGAAGGCCCGATGGCGATCGACCCGACCCTGCATGACGCGCTTTCCGCGGTGACCACCGCGAGCCTCGCCCGCGCCCTGACGCGGGCGGGCGTCAAGGCGTTCAACCCGAAGGGTCTGTCGGCAGGCGGCGGGACCGCGATCGGGACCGCCTATACCCTGCGGATGATCCCGGCCCGCGACGATGCGGCGGGCGATCTCGCCGCCGCGATCGAAAGCGTGCCCGAGGGATCGGTCGTGGTGATCGAGGCCGGCGGACCAGGGCTGCCCCTGCCCTTCAGCGCCATCCTGGCGGCCCGGCTCGCCCAACGCGGCGCCGTGGGCCTCGTCACCGATGCCGCCCTGCCCGAGGAGATCGGTCTTCCGCACTGGAGCGCCGCCCAGGGCGGGACGGGCACGCTCGCGCTCGTCGGCACGCAACAGCCCGTCACGTGCGGCGGGGCCGCGATCCATCCGGGCGACATCGTCGTGTGTACCGCGGCCGGGATCGTGGCGCTGCCCGTCGCCCTCGCCGAGCGGGTCGCCCTCGAGGCCGTCGAGCAGCAGCGCCTCGATCTCTGGATTCAGCGCGAGGTGGAGCGAGGTGAGAGCCTCGCCGGCCTTCTGCCCCCCGATGCGGCGGCGCTGGAGCGGTTCCAGGCGGAGACAAAGACGGCGTGAACTCCGCGTTCTTCCCGCTCTCGAAGGTGGTCTACTTCCTGATCACCCCCTCCAACTTCTTCATCTTCGCGGTCCTGATCGGCGTGCTGCTGCTCGTGGCGCGGCTTCGCCGGACCGGAAGCATCCTCGCGCTGCTGGGCGCCGCCGGGCTGGCCCTCGGGGGCTTGGCGCCCCTTTCGGAGGCAGTCCTTCTCCCGCTCGAACAGCGCTTTCCGGCGTTCCCGACGGATGGGCCGGCACCCACCGGCATCATCGTTCTGGGCGGCGGGATCGAGGCCGGCCTGTCCGAGGCGCGGGCGCAGGTCATCGTCAACGATGCCGGCGAGCGGCCGATCTATCTGGCCGATCTGGCCCGCCGCTTTCCGGCAGCGCGGCTGGTCTTCTCCGGCGGCAGCGGCTTCATCGGCGGCGGAATCTCGGAGGCCGACATCGTCAGCCGTCAGGCCGATACGATCGGCGTCCCCCGCACGCGCCTGATCCTGGAGAACCGCTCGCGCAACACCCACGAGAACGCGCAGTTCACCGCAGCCCTGGTCCAACCGAAGCCCGGCGAGCGCTGGCTCCTCGTGACATCCGCATGGCACATGCCCCGGGCGGTCGGGTGCTTCCGACAGGCCGGGTTTACCGTCGACGCCTTCCCGGTCGATTACCGGA
Organism: Methylobacterium guangdongense; assembly: GCF_038442355.1. Classification (NCBI taxonomy): domain Bacteria; kingdom Pseudomonadati; phylum Pseudomonadota; class Alphaproteobacteria; order Hyphomicrobiales; family Methylobacteriaceae; genus Methylobacterium; species Methylobacterium guangdongense. The sequence goes on along the minus strand of NZ_JBBXMX010000003.1, from coordinate 364,922 downwards.
CGCGCGGCTGGGGCGACCTGACCCGCTTCAACGGCTTCGCCTCGGACGGGCTGCTCCAGCTCGATCTGGGGGTGAAGGAGTGGATCGGCCTCGTGGTGTACCGGTGGGCGGGCTACACGCCGGACTGGCTGCCGGGTCCGGAGGCGCGCTCGGGCAGCGCCAGCCGATAGATGCCGCGGAAATCGTCCGGATCCATCGGCTTGCCCTTGCGCAGGATCGCGACGCGGCCGGCATGGGCGAGGCGCACGGCGACCCGGCGCACCGGCTGCATCAGGGGACCCCAGCCGTCCGGATGCGGGCCACCCAGCGCCCGGGCGACCTCGGAGGGACACACTGTCTTGTCCGCCCCTCGCGCGCCCACGAGGCCCAGCATGGTCTTTTCGATCGCCGCGTCGTCCGGTCTTGTTTCGGTCATGTCCGGGCCTCTTCCAGGGGCGGCAGGAGCGGGCCCTCGTGTGGGCCCTCTCCGGCTTCGAGCAGCGCCGCGCGGATCTCGGAGGCGAACTGCCGCCGCCACATGATGACCACCACCGCCGATGTCGAGACGAACAGCACGTAGGGGCTTATGAACCAGCCGAGATAGGCCAGGGCGAAGAAGAACGCCCGCTGCCCACGCGCGAAATGGCGGCCGGCGGTGACGTTCATCGCGGCCAGTCGCCGGACGGCGCGCAGCATCTCGGCCTCCGATGCCCCGGAGCCCTTCGATGGCACTGCGCCGAGCAGGATCGCCGCATAATTGAACAGCCGGTAGGCCCAGGCGAACTTGAAGAAGGCATAGACGAAGACCAGGGCGAGGCCCGCGACCTTCAACTCCCAGGTGAGCCGGCTGGCGACCATGCCGAACGGCAGCGTGGCGAACAGGTTCAGGACGTCGTCACCGGAGCGCGACAGGGTCAGGACCGATCCCAGGGCGATCAGCGAGGTGGACGCGAAGAAGGCGGTGCCGTTCTGCAAGGAGGCGTTGATCTGCGTGTCGACCACCCGGTTGTCGCGGCCGATCACCTGACGCGCCCAGTTCGAGCGGTGGCCGTTCATGATCTGGCTGAGGGAGACCATCCGGCCCCGCAACCGGCCGACGGACAGCCCGTACGCCACCCAGGCGAGGATGAAGTACAGCAGCGCTCCGAGATCCAGGGGCGAGAACGCGGCCTGGCCGGCGGAAAGATCGGTCATGCGTCTCGAATAACGTGTTCGCGGCAAGCCGCGACGCATATCAGCCCCGGCGCCGGCGCAGAAGCCGTCCGGAGCCCGCCGGCTCAGTCGTGCAGGATCTGGAATCCCTGACGATCGGGCGGGTCGTCCTGCTCACGCACGGTGATGTCGGTGACGCGGGCGGCGGGTGGCCCCGACCGGCACAGGGTCAGCATGTCGGCCACAACCTCGGGCGCGCCGCTGAAAACGGCCTCGACGGTGCCGTCCTCGCGATTGCGCACCGAGCCGGTCAGGCCGCGAGCCCGGGCCTCATTCTGGGTCCAGGCCCGATACGAAACGCCCTGCACCCGCCCTTCGATGACGACGGAGACCGTCCGTGTCTCGCCCATGTCGATCCGAACCCGCCCCGGGGACCCGCGCGTGAACCGCGCGGGTCCGGGGGACCTCACTCGGCCGCGATCGGGCGCCGCATGTTCGCCTCGATGGCCGCCGACCGCGTGGCGCCCGTGCGAACGTGCGTGGAGTAGAGCATCAGGCCGGTGAAGGCGATCCCGCCGACGATGTTGCCGATCAGCGTCGGGATCTCGTTCCACAGCAGGTAGTCCATGACGGTCAGGTGACCGCCCATGAGGATCGCCGACGGGAACAGGAACATGTTCACGACCGAGTGCTCGAAGGTCATGAAGAAGAACACCGTGATCGGCATCCACATGGCGATCACCTTGCCGGGCACCGAGGTGGACAGCATGGCGCCGATGACGCCGGTCGAGACCATCCAGTTGCACAGCATGGCGCGCACGAAGAGCGTCAGCATCCCGGAGGCGCCGAACTTCTCGTAGCCGAGCGTCCGGGCCTCGCCGATGCCGGCGATGAGCTTGCCGACGGCGTTCGGCTCGGTGGCGAAGCCGAAGGTGAACACGATCGACATCATCACCGCGGTGGTGAGCGCCCCCGCGAAGTTGCCGAAGAACACCAGCACCCAGTTGCGCGCGACGCCCGCGACGGTGACGCCGGGTCGCTTGTCGATCAGCGCCAGCGGGGTCAGCACGCAGACGCCGGTGAACAGGTCGTAGCCCAGCAGGTACAGCATCGAGAAGCCGACCGGGAACAGCAGCGCGGCGACGAGCGGCTGGCCGGTGGTCTGGTTGATCGTCACCGCGAAGGCTGCGGCCAGCGCCAGGATCGCGCCGGCCATGTAGGCGCGGATGAATGTGTCTTTGGTGGCCATGAAGACCTTCGCTTCACCGGCATCGACGGCCTTCTTCACGAAATCGGCGGGCGCCAGATACGACATGCGGACAACTCCCTCGCAGACGCGCGCCGATCGCCGTTGACCGACGGGCGCCCTGCGCAATCACGGATGGCTGGCCGGGCGCGGTGAATCCCTTCGCCCGCCAGCTCGATCGTGAGCAAGCATGTCGCGTACCAGTTGCGGCGCCGTCAGGCCGGAAGGCCGCGCGACCAACTGCCGAGTTCACGCAGGTAAGCCGGCGGCAACTGCGCCGCGCGCCCCGCCGCCAGGACTGCCTCAAGGTATCCGGGACGTGGGCGACCGGGCGCGGTGGAGCAACCGAGATAGATCAAGGCGCGCTTGACGCCGCCCGACGTCCGGACCGGCAGCGTCGCCTTCGTGTACAGGCCGCCCGCGACGCCCTCGTAGCGGTCGAGGGCCGGAATGTCGTCGCTGGCGAGTTCCCACAACACACCCCAGACGATGCGCATGGGGTCGCGCACCACCGAGGCGTAGCCCTCGCGCATGATGATGAATCGGTAATCCGGCAGATGCCCGCCGCCGATCAGCCGCGAGACCGGGCAACGCAAGGCCATCGCGGCGGCATCCATGTTGGCGCCGTAGGCGAAGTAGAGGGGCATGCCGGACGATTCAGGCGCGCTTACTCGCCCGCTGGACGATCGAGGCGCCGCGCTGCTCGTTCGTTCGCGCGTACGGCCGCATAGGCGATCATCAACGTGAGCGCCGGGATGCCGAACGTGATGAAAAACCAATCGTAATTCACGGCTTCATGCTCCGAAGGGCACGCCTTGCCGCGTAATGTAGTGCGCATCCGGTGCACAGCCAAACGATCGTGAAGACCGCATTGTCAATGCGCATCGCCGGTGCGCTCGCAACACCGAAACTTGCCGCCGTCATCGGGGTGAAGAAGCCGATGACGACGTAAGCGACGGCAACGTTGTTCAGCGCTGTCGCCAGCAGCTTCGTCTGCTCGTTGTGAACCGCACTCACGACGAACGGGAACGGCTCAGGCGAATTCCAGGATCACCGCGTCGACCGCGAGGCTCTCGCCTTCCTTCGCATGGATCTTACCCACGGTCGCGTCCCGCTCGGCGCGGAGCACGTTCTCCATCTTCATCGCCTCGACCACCGCGATCGGCTCGCCGTTCTTCACCTCTTGGCCCTCGGCCACGAGGATCTGCTTCACGAGCCCGGGCATCGGGCAGAGCACCTGCTTGCCCGAACCCGCCTGCTCCTTCACCGGCATCAGCGCGGCGAGTTCGGCTTCGCGGCGGGTATAGACCCGGGCCTCGGCGGCCGCGCCGGCATGCTGCAGGAACACGCCGTTGAGCAGGCTGCGCACCTGGATGGCAACGCGTTCGGACCCGATCGTGCCGATCCAGACCGGCTCGCCCGGGCGCCAAGTGCTCGCGACCGTCAAGGCCTTGCCGTCATCCTGGGTGATCAGGAGATCCTCACCCTCGGGCTCGACCGTGACGGAATAGGATTGCCCGGCGAGGATCACCACACGGTCCCGCTCGAAGGCGAAGAGCCCCGGGGCGCGCATCTGCCCGGAGATGCCGCGCTTGCGCTGGTTGAGCTTGTGGTCGATCGCCGCCGCGGCGGCCATCATCCGGTGCGCCACCTCGCCCGCGGGTTCCGGCGCGGTGAAGCCGTTCGGGAACTCCTCGGCGATGAAGCCGGTGGAGAGGCGGCCCTCCTGCCAGCGCGGGTGCGCCATCAGGGCCGACAGGAACGGGATGTTGTGGCGGATGCCGTCGATCGCGAAGGCGTCGAGGGCCTCGCCCTGTGCGGCGATCGCCTCGGCGCGGCTCGGCGCCCAGGTCACCAGCTTGGCGATCATGGGATCGTAGTGGATGGCGATCTCGCCGCCCTCCTCCACGCCGGTATCGTTGCGCACGATCGCCTTGCCCTGCTGCCCCTCCTCCGGCGGCCGGTAGGTGGTCAGCCGGCCGATCGAGGGCAGGAAGTTGCGGATCGGATCCTCGGCGTAGACGCGGCTCTCCACGGCCCAGCCGTTCAGCTTCACGTCGTCCTGGGTGATCGGCAGCTTCTCGCCGGCCGCGACGCGAATCATCAGCTCGACGAGATCGAGGCCGGTGATCATCTCGGTCACCGGATGCTCGACCTGGAGCCGGGTGTTCATCTCCAGGAAGTAAAAGGACTTGTCTTGCCCGGCGACGAACTCGACCGTGCCGGCCGAATCGTAGTTCACCGCCTTGGCGAGCGCGACGGCCTGCTCGCCCATCTTGCGGCGGGTCTTCTTGTCGAGGAGCGGCGACGGCGCCTCCTCGATCACCTTCTGGTTGCGACGCTGAATCGAGCACTCGCGCTCGCCGAGATACACGACGTTGCCGTGCTTATCGCCGATCAGCTGGATCTCGATATGCCGCGGATCGGTAATGAATTTCTCGATGAAGACGCGGTCGTCGCCGAAGGATGAGGCTGCCTCCGACTTGGCGCGGGCAAAGCCCTCCGCCACCTCATCACCCGAGTGGGCGATGCGCATGCCCTTGCCGCCGCCGCCCGCGGACGCCTTGATCATGACGGGATAGCCGATCTCGTCGGCGATCGTCCTGGCGTGCTCGGGTGATTCGATCACGCCGAGGAAGCCCGGGACGGTCGAGACTTCGGCGGCGGCTGCCGCCTTCTTCGACTCGATCTTGTCGCCCATGGCGGCGATGGCGCCGGGATTCGGGCCGATGAACACGATGCCGGCGGCTTCGAGTGCCTTCGGAAAGGCCTCGCGCTCTGAGAGGAAGCCGTAGCCGGGATGGACGGCCTGGGCACCGGTCTGCTTGCAGGCCTCGACGATCTTGTCGATGACCAGATACGATTCCGAAGCTGCGGCCGGACCGATATGGACGGCCTCGTCCGCCATGGCGACGTGCACGGCGTCGCGATCGGCATCCGAATAGACCGCTACGGTCCTGATGCCCATCTTCCGGGCGGTCTTGATGACCCGGCAGGCGATCTCGCCCCGGTTTGCGATCAGGATCTTGTCGAACATCGCTGGCGCACTGCTTCCGAGATCGCCGGACTGCGCACCGGCTTGACAGTCCCGATAGATCAGTTGCGCGACAGACGGAAGCTGCGCCTTCGGGGGAGGCTCACGCCGCCAGTGCAAAGCTCATGCGCGCGGGCTGGTTGCTGTCGTGGGCCCGGCGGTTGGCTTCGAGGGCGAAGGCCATCAGCGATTCGGCGCTGCCCTGGGCTTCCCGGACGATCTCCATGGCGATCCGCGCGCCGACCGGGCTCGGGCCATCGCGACCGCTGAGCGAAGCGGCGAGCCACGCCGCGACGTCGCGGTCGATGTACCCGGTTGGCCGGGTGCCCCACACGGCGAAATCGACGACGGAGGCCACGAGGAAATCGGCGAAGGCGTCGGAACCGATCACCGCGCGCTCCAGGGCGATCAGCAGGTCGGCCTCTTCGCGGGTCATCAGGCCGTCCGGGAGAACCTCGCGCTGGAGGACCAGCAGGTCCTCGTCGCTGATCGTGCCGGCCGAAACGGCATGGTTGCAGAACTGTTGAACGGAAATCATGGTCATGGTCGCCTGCCTCCCCGACCTTTACTGCGGTCGGCGCTAGTCCCTGTGTGTCTTCAACCTACGGGACGGCTTCCCTGCCAGTCGTTAATGGCCAGATCTGAATGGAAGTTCAGGTAAACACCCCCCAAGCAAGCAGGCTTATCGGGACGTTGACCGGTTGCGTTACCGGACGATGACCGTCGCCCCGACGGGCACGCGATTGTAGAGGTCGACCACGTCGATGTTGCGCATCCGGATGCAGCCCGACGAGACCGCCTGACCGATCTTCTCGGGCTCGTTGGTGCCGTGGATCCGGTACAGCGTGTCCCTGCCGTGATCCGTCAGGTAGAGGGCGCGGGCGCCCAGCGGGTTCATCGGGCCGCCCTGCATGGCGTGGACGTGCGGCCAGCGCTTGATCATCTCGGCGGGTGGGTTCCAGGCGGGCCATTCCGCCTTGCGGTCGACGGACGCCCGACCCGTCCAGCCATAGGCCTCGTCGCCCACCGAGACGCCGTAGCGGAGCGCCTTCCCGCCGGGCTGGACGAGGTAGAGCTGGCGCTCCCTGGTCTCGACCACGATGGTGCCGGGCGGCTCATGGGTCGGATCGTTCATCTCGTAGCGGGCGAAATGCGGATCGAACTCGGCCTCCGGCACCAGCGCCATGAATTCCGCGTCGCGCGCCGACAGGGCGGGATCCGGCACGCCCTTGAAGGTGCAGCCCGCCAGGAGACCGGCACAGACGATGATCGGGACGATGCGCATGAAGCCGGTCTCGACGTTGGATCCTGCACCGAAGACCCTTCGGCGACTGGGGAAATCCTAAGACAACCGGGACAAGCCTAATCGTGACGGGCACGCGGCCGTAGTCCGCGCGTTGCGACCGTGGCACATTGCCGTCTCCTGTTGCAGGCGCGTGACAGGATCGGACCCGGGAGCGACCGTCGTGACCACACTGTACGTGAGCCATCCCGCCAGCTTCGATCACCTCGTGCCGGAGGGCCATCCGGAGCGGCCGGCCCGGATGCGGGCCGTCGAGCGCGCGCTGGAAGACGAGCGATTCGCTGGCCTCGTGCGCGCCTCGGCGCCCCGTGCGGAGCTGGAGACCGCCGCGCTCGCCCATCCCCGCTCCTATGTCGACGCTCTGGTCGCGGCGGTGCCGGAGACCGGCATGGTCGGGATCGATTCGGACACGGTCCTGTCGGCCGGCAGCCTGGAGGCGACGCTGCGCGCGATCGGCGGTGCGACGCACGCGGTCGACGCCGTCGTAGCGGGGGAGTGCCGCAACGCCTTCGTGGCCATGCGGCCGCCGGGTCACCATGCGGAGCGGACCCGGTCCATGGGGTTCTGCCTGTTCAACCACGCCGCCATCGCGGCCCGCTACGCCCAGACGAAGCACGGCGCCGGGCGCGTGGCGCTCGTCGACTGGGACGTCCACCACGGCAACGGCAGCCAGGACATCTTCTGGGACGACGGCTCCGTCCTGTACTGCTCGACGCATCAGATGCCGCTCTATCCAGGGTCCGGCGCGGCCTCTGAGCGCGGCGACAAGGATACGATCGTCAACGTGCCGCTGCGGCCCAACGACGACGGCGAGGTGTTTCGCGAGGCGTTCGAGACCGGAATCCTGTCGCGCCTGGAGACGTTTCGGCCGGACCTGATCGTGATCTCGGCGGGGTTCGATGCGCATCGCCTCGACCCCCTCGCGAATCTACGTCTCGAGGCGGAGGATTTCGCCTGGGCGACGCGTCAGCTGATGAATCTGGCGGACCGTTGCGCGGGTGGGCGCATCGTCTCGGTCTTGGAAGGCGGTTACAGCCTCGAAGGTCTCGCCAAGTCGGCCGCCGCGCATGTCGACGCGCTGATGGGGCGGTAAGCGCGAGCGACGGTTGCGAAATCGCCGGATCCCGCCGTAGCCATAGGCTTTCGGGGGAATCAGGATCATGACAGTGGCGAGCCGATCCCTGTCGCCGGACGTCAGCCGTCGGCCAGGATGTGCGCGATGACGACGGCGGGTTTCCTGGCCTACGCGCTGGCGCTGGGCATCGCCGCCGCGATTCCGGGCCCCGGCGTAGTGGCCCTCGTCGCCCGGGCGCTGGCTTCGGGTTTTTGGGCCGGCATGGCATTCGCCGCGGGCCTGATGCTGGGCGACCTGACCTTCCTGGCGGCCGCGGTCTTCGGGCTGACCCGCGTCGCCGAGGCGCTCGGCGACGTGTTCGTCGTGGTCCGGATCGGCGCCGGCCTGTATCTCGGCTATCTGGCGATTCAGCTCTGGCGCGCCGCAGCGCGCGCGCAGCCCGTCGCGGGGCGGGGCGCCGACCGTCCCTTCGGAAGCTTTTTCGCCGGGCTGACCGTGACGCTCGCCAACCCCAAGACGATCGTGTTCTATCTCGCGGTGCTGCCCACCGTCCTGGATCTCCGGACTGTCACCCGAAGCGACTTTGCCGGGCTCGTCGCCGTCACGGCGCTGGTCGTGGCCGTGGTGATGACGCCCTACGCGGCCCTGGCGTCACGGGCCCGGCAGGCCTTGCAGACCGCAGCATTCCACCGGCGGCTGAAGCGCGGTGCGGCCGCCATCATGGCCGGCGCCGCGATCTGGACGGTGGCGCGCCGCGTCTGACCTTGCCGTCAGGCCTCCAGCGGCTCGTCGCCCAGGTGCTCGATGCCGAAACCCGACAGGCCGACATAGGCGCGCGACGAGGTTGCGAGGTTCCGGAACGAGACCACCCCGAGATCCCGCAGGATCTGCGCGCCGAGGCCGACCTCACGCCACTGGCGGGCGCGCAAAGCCTCGGTGCCCTCGTCTGTGACGCTCTTGACCGGTACGCCCGCGGTCCCGTCGCGAAGATAGACCAGCACCCCGCGTCCCGCGTCCGCGAAGCGCTTCAGCACCGCATCGATCTGCTTGCCGCCGCCGATCACGTCGGCCGCGACGTTGGAGCGGTGAAGGCGCACCAGCACGTCGCGCCCGTCGCCGATCTCGCCCATCACGAAGGCGAATTGCTGGATCGTCTCGAAGGGCGTCGAGAACACGTAGGCGTTCATGTCGCCGTGATTCGACCGGACGGGGAAATGCCCGACCCGCTCCACCAGCCGGTCCCGGGCCTGCCGATAGGCGATGAGATCGGCCACCGAGACCTGCTTCAGCCCGTGCTTCTCGGCGAAGGCCTCGATCTGCGGCCCCTTCATCACGGTGCCGTCGTCGTTGGCGAGTTCGCAGATCACGCCCACGGGCGGCAGCTCGGCCAGCCGGCAGAGATCGACCGCGGCCTCGGTGTGGCCCGAGCGCATGAGCACGCCGCCATCGCGGGCGATCAGCGGGAAGACGTGTCCGGGGCGCACGAAATCGCCGGCGCCCATATTGCCGTTGGCCAGCGCCCGGACCGTGTTGCAGCGCTGCTCGGCCGAGATGCCCGTGGTAAGCCCGTGCTTCACATCCACGGTCACGGTGAAGGCGGTGCCGAGCGGCGCATCGTTCGAGGCGACCATCGGTGCGAGATGCAGCCGTCGCGCCTCGCCCTGCGTGATCGGCGCGCAGACGATGCCGCAGGTGTTGCGGATGATGAACGCCATCTTCTCCGGCGTGCAAAGCGAGGCCGCGACGACGAGGTCGCCCTCGTTCTCGCGGTCGTCGTCGTCGGTGACAACCACGATCTCGCCCTTGGCAAAGGCCGCGATGGCCTCGGTGACGGTGCAATGGGGCACGGGCATTCTCGAAACGTTGGAACTGCGACCGGGATCAGGCCTGCGGCCCGACCTGTCCGCGGTGGCGCAGATAATGATCGGCGAGCACGCACGCCATCATGGCCTCCGCCACCGGCACGGCGCGGATGCCCACGCAGGGATCGTGGCGGCCCTTGGTGACGAGGTCCACCTCGACGCCGTCGCGGGTGACGGAGCGGCGTGACGTCAGGATCGAGGAGGTCGGCTTCACGGCGAAGCGCACCACCACCGGCTCGCCGCTGGAGATGCCGCCGAGGATCCCGCCCGCGTGGTTGGCCAGGAAGCGGGGGCGCCCATCGTTGCCGGCGCGCATCTCGTCGGCGTTGTCCTCGCCGCGGAGCGCCGCCGCCGCGAAGCCGTCGCCGATCTCGACGCCCTTCACGGCGTTGATCGACATCATCGCGGCGGCGAGTTCCGCGTCGAGCTTGCCGTAGATCGGCGCGCCGAGGCCCGGCGGGACGCCCTCGGCCACCACCTCGATCACGGCGCCCACCGACGAGCCGTCCTTCCGGATCGCGTCGAGGTAGCTTTCGTAGAACGTGGCCATCTCCGCGTCGGGGCAGAAGAACGGATTGCACTCGACCTCAGCCCAGTCCCAGCGCGACCGGTCGATGGCATGCGGTCCCATCTGGACGAGGGCCGCCCGGATGGTGATGGCCGGAATGACCTTGCGCGCCACTGCGCCGGCGGCCACCCGCGCGGCGGTCTCCCGGGCGGAGGAGCGGCCACCGCCGCGATAGTCGCGGATGCCGTACTTCGCATCGTAGGTGTAGTCGGCGTGGCCGGGCCGGTAGCTGTCGCGGATCTCGGAATAGTCCTTGGAGCGCTGATCCGTATTCTCGATCATCAGCGCGATCGGCGTGCCGGTGGTCAACTGGCGGCCAGCGGTGCGGTCGTCGGCGAAGACGCCGGACAGAATCTTCACTTGATCGGGCTCGCGGCGCTGGGTGGTGAAGCGTGACTGGCCGGGCTTGCGCCGATCGAGTTCCGCCTGGATCTCCTCCGCCTCCAGCGGCAGGCCGGGCGGGCAGCCATCGACCACGCAGCCGAGCGCGACCCCGTGGCTCTCGCCGAAGGTCGTGACGCGGAACAGGTGGCCGAAGGTGTTGTGCGACATGGCCCGGCTGCCTTAGCGCGGGAGCGGCGGGGGCACAAACGATGGTGCAGAATCCAGGTGCTAGGTCGGCTTCGACACGGCGATCGGCTGTACGCTGAGCCGAAGGCCGATCGCCTTCAGGACGCTCACCAGCGTATCGAGCTGCGGGTTGCCCTTGTCAGACAGGGCCCGGTACAAACTCTCACGGGATCGCCCGGTCTCGAACGCGATCTGCGTCATCCCGCGGGCCCGCGCCACGTCACCGATCGCTGCAGAAATGAGCGCGGGGTCCCCATCCTCCAGCACGGCCTCGATATAGGCCGCGATACGCTCCGGCGAATCGAGATGCTCCACGACGTCCCAGTCTCGGGTTTCGATGGTCATCTGCCCTGCTCCTGCCGGTTGATTGACTGTGCCTGACGGATGTCCCGATCCTGCGTTCGCTTGTCGCCACCGCACAGAAGCAGGACAAACGCCTCGCCGCGTTGAGCGAAGTACACGCGATAGCCCGGCCCATAATCGACACGCAGCTCGCTCACCCCGGCGCCAACGGGTCTCACATCCCCCGGATTTCCCAGCGCGAGGCGCTTGATCCTGACGTTGATCCGGGCACGTGCCTGCTCGTCACGCAACGCGGCGAACCAGGCCGCGAAGATCTCGGTTTGACGAATCGCCGGCATCGCAGCGCAAGTAGCTTATACGCTACATTTATGATCGGAACGCGCCTGCGTATCAAGGCCGCCCCGCGCCTTCATGGCCCGATAGGCCGTGACAGCCACCGCGAGATCGGCCCGCAGCCGCCGCTCGTCGCCGAGCGCGTCGCGGTCGTAGGTGAGCCCCATGATGTGCGCCGCCTCGTAGCCCTCCGGCAGTTCGCCCGCCGTGCCGAGGCTGATCGTTTCATTCGGCAGTCGGTCGGCGAAGTCAGTGAGGCGCGCCCGGAGCATCGCACCGCTCGTGCGGAGCTGATCGCCCGCGCCGGCCCCGTGCTCGCGGATGGCCGCCACGGTGCCCTGCGCCAGCGACAGGTGCACCGCCTCGCGGTGCGCCGGGAAGAGGTAGACGAGGTAGTAGCCCCGCGTCGCGCTGGTGGTGATCGCGGGATCGAAGATCGCGATCCACGGCACGGCCGCCCATTTGCTGCCGCGCCCCGGGCTGCCCTTCACGAGGAAGGGCCCGTCGATCGACGCCAGCGCGTCGCGCAACTCGTCCGGCGCGCCCTTCCGGATCACCGCGGCGAGCGGATGCCGGGCCGGCGGATCGAGCCGGGCGAGCGGGTATTCCTCGATGATCCGCCGAAGGGCGTAGCCGAGGCTCACGGGCGCGCCAGAACCCCGCCGGTCATGGGCTCACGGACCCCGGTGGTCGATGGGAAGGTGATCGGCAGCCCCTGCAGCGAGCGCACAGCCAAGTAGGCGAAGGCCTGCGCCTCCAGGTAGGCCGATGACCAGCCGATCGCGTCCGCGGTCGTGATCTCGCTGCGCAGGTGGTAGTTCAGCAGCCGCACCAACTCGCCGTTGCGCGCGCCGCCGCCGGCCACGATCCAGCGGGTCGGGATCTCCGGGGCGTGGTCGAGGGCTCGGGCCACGGCCCGAGCCGTGAAGGCGGTGAGCGTGGCGGCGCCGTCCTCGGTCGAGAGCTGGCCCGCCAGCTTGTGCGAGAACCAGTTCCGGTCGAGTGATTTCGGCGGCCTGCGGAAGAAGAATGGGTGCGTTAGCAGCCACGCGAGGAGCTGCTCGTCGGGCCGGCCGCGGGCGGCGGTGCGGCCGCCATCGTCGAGGTTCTTGCCCTCGCGGTCCTGCATCCATTCGTCGATCAGGGCATTGCCGGGGCCGGTATCGAAGGCGATGACGCCGCCCTTTGAATCGATCAGGGTCGCGTTGGCGACGCCGCCGATATTGAGGATGCCGAACGGCCCGTCGAAGCCTGAGGCCTCGGCGAGCGCTTTGTGGAACACCGGCACCAGCGGCGCCCCCTGCCCGCCGGCCTCGATATCGGCCCGGCGCAGGTCGGACACCACGGGGATGCCGAGCCGCGTCGCCAGCGCCTGCCCGTCGCCGATCTGAATGGAAAGGCGCTGGTCCGGCCGGTGGATCACCGTCTGTCCGTGAAAGCCGATGACGTCGATCTCGGACGCGGTGAGGCCATTCTCCTCCAGGAAGCGGTCCACCGACTCGGCATGGGCCTGCGTGACGAAGGCTTCCGCCTCCGGCAGGCGACCGGGCCGGTCGCCGGGGTGGAGGACGGATTCCGCATCCTTCGTGGCCGCGCGCAGGAGCGCCTTCTCGTCATCCGTGTAGCCGCGGTATCCGGTCGGCCCCAGCGGTTCCAGGAAGTTGTTGTGCCCCTTGACCACGTGGACCCGCTCGCCGTCGGTCTCGATCAGCGCGATATCGACGCCGTCCAGCGAGGTGCCGCTCATCAGTCCGATCGCGCGCATCATCGCCATGCCGTTCCGCCCCGTGCCTTTCGGCCAACGCCCTGCTAAGAGCCCGCCGTATCCTGAACCCAGCGCGAGCTAGCATGCGGGGCCTCGGCCTGTCGCGCCAGCACGCGACCCGAGATTGTATCCATGACCGCCGAGAGCTTCGCGCCGAAATCCGATTTCCTCCGGATCCTGACCGAGCGCGGCTATATCCACCAGACCTCCGACCTCGCCGGGATCGATGCGGCCGCCGTTGAGGGCCGGCTGACCACCTATGTCGGCTACGATTGCACGGCGCCCTCCCTCCATGTCGGGCATCTGCTGTCGATCATGATGCTGCACTGGCTGCAGGCCACCGGCGGACGGCCGATCGCCCTGATGGGCGGTGGCACCACCCGGGTCGGCGACCCGTCTGGCCGCGACGAGACGCGCAAGATCCTCACCGTCGAGCAGATCGACGCCAACAAGGCCGAGATCCGTAAGACCTTCGACCGGTTCCTGCGCTTCGGCGAAGGCGCGAACGACGCCGTGATGGTCGACAACGCCGAGTGGCTGACGAAGCTCAACTACATCGAGATGCTGCGCGATGTGGGCCGCCATTTCTCGGTGAACCGCATGCTGTCGATGGACAGCGTGCGCCTGCGCCTGGAGCGCGACCAGGAACTCTCGTTCCTTGAATTCAACTACATGATCCTCCAGTCCTACGATTTCGTGGAATTGAACCGCCGCTACGGTTGCGTGATGCAGATGGGCGGCTCGGACCAGTGGGGCAACATCGTCAACGGCATCGACCTCGGCCGCCGCATGGGTACGCCGCAGCTCTACGCCCTGACCTGCCCGCTGCTGACCACATCGTCGGGCGCCAAGATGGGCAAGACCGCCGCCGGCGCCGTCTGGCTCAACCCCGACATGCTGAAGCCCTACGATTACTGGCAGTTCTGGCGGAACACCGAGGATGCGGACGTGGCCCGCTTCCTCAAGCTGTTCACCCTGCTGCCGATGGAGGAGATCACGCGGCTCGCGGCGCTCGCCGGCTCCGAAATTAATGCCGCCAAGATGGTGCTGGCCACCGAGGCGACGGCCCTGATGCATGGCCGCGAGGCCGCGGAGGCGGCGGCCGAGACGGCGCGCAAGACCTTCGTGGAGGGCACGCTCGCGGCCGACCTGCCCAGCGTCGCGGTGCCGGCCGCCACGCTGGAGGCGGGGCTCGGCGTGCTGACGGCCTTCGGGCCGGACATCGCCAAGCTCGTGCCCTCGACGAGCGAGGCCCGGCGCCAGATCAAGGGCGGCGGCCTGCGCGTCAACGACGTGCCGGTCACGGACGAGAAGGCCATGCTCGGCCAGGGCGACCTGACGGCCGATGGCGTCATCAAGCTCTCCTTCGGCAAGAAGCGGCACGTGCTGCTGCGGGTGGAATGACCACCGCGGCCAGCATCCTGGTCATCGACGACGAGCCGCCGATCCGGCGTCTGCTCCGGACCGGCCTCGGCACGCAGGGCTACGCGATCGTCGAGGCCGGGGATGGCGCAACGGCGCTGGCGAGCCTGGAGGCGGGGGGCATCGACCTCGTGATCCTCGACCTCGGCCTGCCCGACATGGCCGGCCATACGCTCCTGGCGGCGATCCGCGACCGATGGGCGGATCTGCCGGTCCTTGTTCTGTCGAGCCGCGACGACGAGCGCGGGAAGGTCGAGGCCCTGGATCTCGGGGCGGACGACTACGTGACCAAGCCGTTCGGCATGAACGAATTGCTCGCCCGCATCCGCACGGCGCTGCGGCATCGGCTCGCCATGCAGGGCGAGCGGCCCGTCTTCCGGGTCGACGACCTCTCGGTCGATCTGGTGCGCCGGATCGTGCGGGTCGGCGCGCGCGAGGTGAAGCTGTCGCCGCGCGAATACGAGTTCCTGCGCGTGCTCGTGCAGCATGCCGGGAAGGTGCTCACCCACGCCCAGCTAATGCGCCACGCACCGGCCTCGTCAGACCCGCAATACCTGCGTGTCTACATTCGGCAGCTGCGGCAGAAGCTGGAGCCGGACCCGGAGCGCCCGCACTACCTGCTTACCGAGACCGGTGTCGGCTACCGCCTGCGCGCGCCGGATTGAGCGGCCTACGGATCCAATCCCTCTTCGATCCGCCGCGCGGTGCGCAGCTTTTCGACCCGGGCCACCGAGAAGATGGACGCCTCGTAGAGGAGCAGCATCGGAATCGCGAGCGAGAGCTGTGAGATCACGTCCGGCGGCGTCAGTACGGCGGCGGCGACGAACACCAGCACGATGGCGTAGCGGCGCTTCTCGCGCAGGAACGCCGCGTCGATGATGCCGATCTGTCCGAGCAGGGTCAGGATGACCGGCAGCTGGAACGCGATGCCGAACGCGAAGATCAACGTCATGATCAGCGAGAGGTATTCGTCGACCTTGGGCAGCAGCTTGATCGTCGGCTCGCCGGCCACGCCTACCTGCTGGAGCGAGACCGAGAACTTGATCAGCAGCGGCATCGCCAGGAAGAACACCACCAGCGCGCCGAGCAGGAAGAAGATCGGCGTGGCCACGAGGTAGGGCAGGAACGCCTTGCGCTCGTTCCGGTACAGGCCCGGAGCCACGAAGGCGTAGATCTGCGTGGCGATCACCGGAAAGGCCAGGAAGGCCGCGCCGAAGACGCTGAGTTTGATGTTGGTGAAGACCTGTTCGAGGAAGTGCGTCGCGATCAGCTCGGCGTTCTGCGCGCCAACCACCGAAACGTAGGGGTAGACCAGAACGTTGTAGATGTCGCGCGAGAAGAAGAAGCACAGGAAGAACATCACCACGAAGGCAATGAGCGACTTGATCAGCCGCGCACGCAGCTCGATCAGGTGTTCGAGCAGCGGAGCCCGGGAGGCTTCGATCTCGGCCTCGTCGGCGTCGGTGATCATTGGACAGCGGCGCCGTTCTTCGGATCGACGGGAGCCTGATGGGGAGCCGGCCGGGCTTCCGTCTCCGGCGGCGGCCCGAACGGATCGTCGACCGAGCCGGGAACCGGCAGCGGCGCTTCCGCGGCAGGAGGTTCCGGGGCGGGATGCGGTTCAGCGGATGCCACATCCGGCGCGGAAGGCAGGGCTTCCTGCTCGGCCTTGAGCTGCGCCGTGGCTTCGGCGAGGGAGCGCGTCTCGTCAGGCAGCGGGGGACCGAGCGTCTCCGACCCGACCTTGGCCCGCCCCTCGACCGCCCCCTTCAACTCGTCGCGGATCGTCTGGACGGGGTTGAAGGTCGAGCCCATGCCGCGCACGGTGTTGCGGATGCCGTCGACCTCGCGGCGCACGTCATCGAGCTCCGCCTCGCGGATCGCCTCGTTGAACTGCATCTGGAACTCGCCGGCCATCCGCCGCAGCTTCGAGGTGATCTGCCCGACGGTGCGCAGCGCCTTCGGCAGGTCCTTCGGCCCGATGACGATGAGGGCGACGCCGCCGATCAGCATCACCTCGCCCCAGCTCATGTCCAGCATGTCGTCGACGGTCCTGCTGCCCGGGGAACCGAAGCTCGGTTCCCGTCAGGCTCTACACCAGCGCACGTCCCGTGGCAGTCCCCTAGACCGGCTTGCGCTCGCCGCCGGGGATGTGGCTCGCCGGGATGGCGGTGCCGGGGCTGGTCTCGGCGGTGTGCGGAATCGTGCGGACGGGTTCGCTCGGCGGCACCACGGTCGGGCTCGCCGGCGGCGTCTCGTCCTCCGCCATGCCCTTCTTGAACGCCTTGATGCCCTTGGCGACGTCACCCATCAGGTCGGAGACCTTGCCGCGCCCGAAGAGCAGCATCACGATGACCGCGACGATGACCCAGTGCCAGATACTCATGCTGCCCATGGCAACCTCCTGCGTGCGCCCCGGAAAGCGGGAGCGGGACGCCACGTCCGGTTGAGGATTTCGGGGCGAACCTAGGGATCACGCCGCCCGAACACAAGCACGGGCAGTGCCAGAGGCGGTGGAAGGCCGCGGTGGAAGGCCGCGGGTCAGGCGGCCGCCAGGGCCGCGGCGAACTGCGCCCGCGCCTCCGGTACGTCCAGATCGTCGCCGGCCGGATCGAGCCGCGCCAGCGCGGCGTCGGCCCGGTCCGCGGCGCGTCCCGAGAGGGCTGGGGCCGCCTCGGCGACGGCGCGCATCTCGTCCATCGCGCCGTTGCAGTGCAGGCCGATATCGATGCCCGCCGTGAAGGCCCGCTCGGCCCGTTCGCGGAAGGTCCCGCTCAGGGCGTGCATCGACAGGTCGTCGGTCATCAGCAGGCCGTCGAAGCCGATCGCGCCCCGGATCACCTCGCGGATGACCGTGGCGGATTGCGTGGCCGGGCGCTCTGGATCAAGGTCGGTGAAGACCACGTGGGCGCTCATGGCCATCGGCAGATCGGCGAGCGCCTTGAACGGGCGGAAATCCTGCGCCGACAGCGCCTCGCGGCTGGCGTCCACGATCGGCAATCCGTGATGGCTGTCGCAGGCGGCGCGGCCATGCCCCGGGATGTGCTTCATCACCGGCAGGACCCCGCCGGCCATGAGGCCTTCGGCAACCGCCCGGCCGATCGCGGCGACGGAGCCCGGGTTCGTCCCGTAGGCCCGGTCGCCGATGATGTCGTGCGATCCCGGAGCCGGGACGTCGAGGACCGGAGCGCAATCGACGTTGATGCCGACCTCCGCGAGATCGTGCGCCATCAGGCGCGCGCCGAGCCGGGCGATCGCCGTGGCGCTGCCGTTCAGACGTCCATACCGGCCGCCCGCCGGATAGGCCGGCCAATGCGGTGGACCCATGCGCTGGACCCGGCCGCCCTCCTGATCGATCAGGATGGGCGCCGTCTCACGGCCGAGGCAGGCGCGCAGGGCATCCGTCAGGGTCCGCACCTCGTCGGGCGTACCGATGTTGCGCTTGAACAGGATGAAGCCCCAGGGCCGCACGTCGCGGAAGAAGGCGGCCTCCTCGGCAGAAAGCGACTTGCCGGCGCAACCGAGAATCAGGGCACGGGAGGTCATCGGGACGTCTCAACAGGACTCGGTGGGTGCGCGACGCGAAGACACGCTCGGCCAGGCCAACTCGATGCGTACAGAGTCGGGCGGGAACGGGGAGTCGGCAAGCCGAATCGACGACAAGCCGCCAGGACGAGATGCGCGAGCCGAAAGTGTTGCCGTCAGGACTCGGATCCGGAGCACGGCCTGCTCAGCGCGGCCGACGCCCACAGGGTCCGACCCCGATCGACATCGCGAGCGTGACGGGACGGACCGCGATCGGCCCCATCACGACGACCGGCAGGAGGACGCCCGGCGTGTCAGTTCTTCGCCACGAAGCACTGCCCGCCCGCGCTCTGCAGCGAGCTGCACAGGCTCGACGCCGCGGCCTTCTCAAGCGGCCCGACGCGGACGCGGAAGATAGTCTTGCCGTTGACCTCGGCCTGACGGATGAGCTCCGGCTTGCCGGCGAGCTGGCTGTACTTGCCCTGCATCTGATGCAGAGCTGCCCGCGCTTCGGCGGCCGAGCCGCGGACACCGAGCTGCACCGCGAACCCGCCGACCGCGCCACTGGTCACGGCCGTGTCGTCGGACCGGGTGGTGCTGGCGGTGGTATCCGGCAGGGAGACCGGACCCGCGGTGGCGACGCGCTGGGCGGCCTTCGGCGGCGGCTTGACGGCCACGGGCTTCGGCGGCGGCGCCTCGACGGGGGACGGAGCCGGGGCCGCCTCGACCGGGGCGGGTATGGCCGGCGGCGCGCCTGCGGCGGCCTGGCGGCTGGGCTTGGCCCTCGACGCCGGCGGCGGCGGCTCGTCGGTTGGCAGCACCATGGTGGGGATGGGCGACGGGCCCGCATCGGCCTGTGCCGCCTCGCGGGCCGGCGGTGCGGGCGGCGCCTCGGGCTTCACCGCGACGGTCCGGACACGGCGCGGCTCGCCGAACGCCTCGAACGGGCCATTGCCCGGCGTCGTGCCGCCCTGGCTCGACGGGCTGAGCGTCGGGCCCTGCGCCGCGCGCGCCGCCTCGGCCACGTCGAGGGGCTGCTCCTCGCGGTTCACGATCTTGATCTGGCCGTCCTTCTTGCCCTTCGGATCGTAGATCTGCCGGTTCTGATCGGGAATCTCGACGCCGTCGGCCACCTTGGGCGCGACCTTCAGGGGCGTCGAATCCGCCTGCACGACCGGTACCCCGCCGTGGCTGCCGCCGTGCAGGCCCTTGTAGGTCAGCGCCCCGGTGACGGAGACCGCCACGACGGCGATGCCGGCGGCCACGGAGACGAGCCGGCGCCGCGGATTGGCACGCGACAGGGGCCGGTCATCCGCGTAGGTCTCATCGACGCTGCTGGCGGCTGCATCGCCCATTCCGGCGTAGGGCGCCTCCTCGTGCGTGTCGCGTTCGACGGAGGCGAGATACTGGTCGAAGGCGTCCGCCGGCGATGCCTTGACGGGCTCCGGGGCGAAACTCGGCTCGATCCGCCCGTTCCAGCCGGTCGGGGTCTCGGGCGGTGCCGCGGCGCGCATCTGATCACGGGCTGCCAGGAGGGCGCGGAACGGGTCGTCCTGCCCGACGATCCGGGCGAGCTCGGCCAAGGGATCGGCCTTCGCCGCGCCCTGCCCCCGCGCATTCTCGTGATGCATATCGCGCGCGAGGGCGTCCAAATCGACCTGAGCGCGCGAAGCGTTCGTCATGGCAGCATCCTCACATCAGCGCCGGTCCGGGGACCGCCGTGAGCGGCCCTATCGCATCTCGTCCGGCGCGGTCACACCAAGTACCGCGAGGCCCGCCGCGAGCGTGCTCCGAAGTGATTCGGCGAGCGCAAGCCGGGCCCAGGTCGACTTTCGATCGGTTGCATTAACAAACCGTAATTGCGGCAAGTCTTTGCCCTTGTTCCAGAAACTATGCAGCGCAGAAGCGGTTTCATAAAGGTGGAACGCGATCCGATGCGGCTCGTGGGCCGCCGCGGCTGATTCGATCACGCGTGGGTATTGGGCGATGAGCCGCATCATCTCGGCTTCGCCCGGATCGGTGAGCAGGCCGAGATCCGCCTCCGCGACCAGCATTGCCGGCGACAGGTCGGCCTGCGGAAAGGCCTCCCGCGCTTGCCGCTGGACCGAGCGCACCCGGGCATGGGCGTACTGCACGTAAAAAACCGGATTGTCCTTCGTCTGCTCGACCACCTTGGCGAGGTCGAAATCCAGCGTCGCGTCGTTCTTGCGATAGAGCATCATGAAGCGGATCGCGTCGCGACCGACCTCGTCGATGACGTCGCGCAGGGTGACGAACTCGCCGGCGCGCTTAGACATCTTCACGGGCTCGCCTGCGCGCAACAGCCGCACGAGCTGGCAGAGCTTGACGTCGAGCGTCGCCTTGCCGTCGCTCACGGCTTTGACGGCGGCCTGCATGCGCTTCACGTAGCCGCCATGGTCGGCCCCGAGCACGTCGATCAGCTCGGTCGCGCCCGCGAGATACTTCGCCCGGTGATACGCGATGTCGGAGGCGAAGTAGGTGTAGGACCCGTCGGACTTCAGCAGCGGCCGGTCGCTGTCGTCGCCGAACTCCTTCGTGCGGAACAGCGTCTGCTCGCGGTCCTCCCAGTCCTCCGGGAGCTGGCCCTTCGGCGGCGGCAGGCGGCCCTCGTAGACCAGACCGCGCTCGCGCAACTCCTGAAGCAGCGCCTTCACGGCGCCGCTCTCCTGCAGCGTCTTCTCGGAGAAGAACACGTCGTGGCGGATGCCGATCGCTTCCAGGTCGGCGCGGATCATGGCCATCATCATGGCAAGCGCGGTCTCGCGCACCACCGGCAGCCACTCCGGCTCAGGCTGGTCGAGAAGGGCGCGCCCGTGGTCCGCCGCGAGCTTGGCGCCTACGGGCTTCAGGTAGTCGCCCGGGTACAGGCCCTCTCCGATCGCGAAGGACTCGCCCAGCGCCTCGCGGTAGCGCTGGAAGGCCGAGCGGGCCAGCACGTCGACCTGCGCACCGGCGTCGTTGATGTAGTATTCCCGGGTCACCGTCCGGCCGGCGGCGACCAGCAGGTTGCACAGGGCATCGCCGAACACCGCGCCGCGGCCGTGGCCGACATGCATCGGCCCGGTGGGGTTGGCCGAGACGTACTCGACGTTGATCGGACCGCCCGGCATCTGCGCCCGGCCGAACGCCTCCGGCGCGCTGAGCGCGCTGCGCAGCACGGCATGGAAGATCTCAGGATCGAGCCGCAGGTTGATGAAGCCGGGGCCGGCGATGCTCACCTCTCGAATCCGCGGGTCGGTCCGCAACTCCGCGGCCAGCGCCTCGCCCAGGGCCTTCGGGTTGGTCCGCGCCTCCTTGGCGAGCACCAGCGCGGCGTTTGTGGCGAGATCGCCGTGGGACGGATCGCGCGGCGGCTCGACGACCACACGGCCGAGATCCAGCCCCTCCGGCAGCTGGCCGGCGCGGGTCAGCGCCTCCACGGCCTCGCGTACGCGCACCTCGAACAGGGCGAATATGTTCATCGTCTCGGTCTCGCTGGCGGGGAACCTGCCGCCCGGCTGGATCGGGCTGCGTCCGCCCCGGCCGTCTAGCAAGGGGGCGGGAGGGTGTCACGGCGCGGTTGCCGCCCGGCGCGCCGGCGGAACCGCGCCCGCCTCTCCCCTGCGGTGACTACCGAGGCGGGCGAGAGCGACTTGTTTCGTCCGATTGAAGACGGTGTCGTTCGCACCGGTCACGAATCCCCGGATCGCGGAGACACCGATGAAGACCTTGACGATCGCCGGCTCGGCGCTGTGTGCCCTCATCCTCGCAGCGCCGGGCGCGGAAGCGCGCGGCTTCCGGGGCGGCGGGTTCCACGGCGGACATTACGGCGGCGGCTATGGCGGTTTTCGCGCGGGAGGCTACGGCTACCGCGGCGGATATGGCTATCGCGGCGGCTTCTACGGCAACCGCTACGGTTACGGCTACGGCCGGAGCTACGGTTACGGCTATGGCCGCGGCCTCGGATACGGTCTGGCGGGTGCGGGTCTCGGCCTCGGGCTCGGACTGGCCGCGGGCAGCCTCTACGGTGGCTACGGGTATGGCGGCTACGGCTACGGTTACCCGGCGGGCTACACTGGCTATGGCTACGGGTATGGCTACCCGGTCACCTACGGCGGATACGGATACGGCTGCGGCTGCTGATCACGGCCCGTCGCTCAATGACGGCGGACGCGGCGGGAGGGCCTGATGGCCGCCCGGCCGCGTCCCGGTGCGCTCAGGGCTCGGCCAGAGGCAAGCCCCGGCTCGGCAACTCCCAGTGCAGATCCGGCGTGACGGCGTAGAGCTTGCGATGGGCCAGCACCGCGTAGGTATCGGTCATGCCGGCGATGTAGTCGGCGGCCCGGCGGGCGATCCGTGCCGTCGAAGCGCCGTCGAGGCCGGCGCTCCACTCCTCGGGCATGCGCGACGGGTCCGCCGTGAAGGCGGTGAACAGGTCGCGGACGATGGCGTCGGCCTTCTTGCGCACCGCCACGACGCCCGGATGCCGGTACATCCGCCCCCACAGGAAGCGCATGATGTCGGCGTCGGCGGCCAGGATCTCCGGCGAGAACGCGATGACCGGATGAGGCGCCCCGCGGATATCGTCGACGCTGCGCGGGTCCAGAGCGGCGATCCGGCGGCCCCCCTCGCGGATCACGTCCTCCACGAAGCGCGTGATCACGCGCCGCGCCAGCTCGTGGATCTTGCGCGAGGGCTCCAGGCCCGGGTGAAGCCGGTCGATCTCGTCCAGCAGTCCGGCCAGGAACGGAACGTCGCGCAGCTCGGGGATCTCGAACAGCCCGGCGCGCAGGCCGTCATCCAAATCATGGGCCGCATACGCGATATCGTCGGCCAGCGAGGCCGCCTGCGCCTCCGGACCGGCCTGGCTCCACAGATCGAGCGGGTTCAGCGTGTCGTATTCCAGAATCGCGGCGGGGATGCCCCGCTCGGCGTAGCGCGGCGTGGGCCGGCCTTCCGCGTCGACCAGCGGACCGTTGTGCTTGACCAGCCCCTCCAGGGTCTCCCAGGCCAGGTTGAGCCCGTCGAACCCGGCGTAGCGCCGCTCGAGGCGCGTCACGATCCGCAGCGCCTGCGCGTTGTGGTCGAAGCCGCCATGGGCGGCCATGCAGGCATCCAGCGCGTCCTCGCCGGTATGGCCGAAGCAGGTGTGGCCGAGGTCGTGGCTCAGCGCCAAGGCCTCCGCGAGGTCCTCGTCGAGTCCCAGCGCCCGCGCCAGCGCCCGGCCGATCTGGCTGACCTCCAGGGTGTGGGTCAGCCGCGTCCGGTAATGGTCGCCCTCGTGATGCACGAAGACCTGCGTCTTGTGCTTCAGCCGACGGAACGCCGTCGAGTGGATGATGCGGTCCCGGTCGCGCTGGAAGTCGCTGCGGGTCGGTGAGCCGGCCTCGGGGATGAGGCGACCCCGGGTCCGGGCCGGATCGGTGGCGTAGGGCGCGCGCCAGCGCTCGCCGTTAGGCCGCACGGGGTCCGTCCATTGTCGCACGCATACGGGTCATGACCGCTCCTCATCCCGCGCGTTGCGGCGCGGGCCCAGGATCCATATCTTGTCGGTCATGACGCCCGGGACAACAGTCCGGCGGCGGCGTCCACCGAACGAATGCGTGGCCTTGAGACCGATGGCTGACATCACCCTGACCGACCGCGCGGCCAAGCGCATCAACGAGATCATGGTTGCGGAGCCCGCCGGCTCGTCGCTGCGGATCAGCGTCAACGGCGGCGGCTGCTCGGGCTTCTCCTACGCCTTCGACATCGTCCGGAGCCGCGAGGCGCAGGACGTCGCGATCGAGCGCGACGGCGCCACCGTGGTGGTCGACCCGGTCTCGCTGGAATACATGAGCGGCTCGACCATTGATTTCGTGAACGACCTGATCGGCCAGTCTTTCAAGATCGAGAATCCGCTCGCCACGGCCTCCTGCGGCTGCGGCACGTCGTTCTCGCTTTAAGCGAAGCCCGTCCTTCGTCTCATGCGTCGGCCGTTGCCGGCTTACGACACCCGTCCGGGCGTGGACGTGTGGCATGGCGGGCGTGATTGCCTCGCCCGACAAAACGCGGCAGGCCTACCGGATCGCGTGAACGCTCTGGTCCGGACCCTGTCATGATCTCTCCGAAGGCCCGATCCCGCCTCCGGTCGACCCTGGCGGCGGCCAAGATGGCGGCGTTGCTCGGGCTGGTCACCCTCCCTATGCCGCTCGCCGCGCAGGAGGGCGCAGCCGCCGTTCAGGACGTGACGGTCACCGACGTGGTCCTGCCGCTGGGCGGCACGCTGCTCAAGGCGCCGAAGCTGACGGCGAGCGGGACGCGGCTCTCGAAGGACGACCTCGCCGCGATCCTGCGCCCGGATTCGGCGGTCCCGTGGAGCGAGCGGCTGGCCCGGCTCGATGCCGGCAGCCTCACGGTCCCCTTCCTGACTTCCGAGAGCGCCGGGCCGGGCGAGAATCGCCAGACCGTGACCTATCGCGACGTCATCGCCCGGGATGTGCGGGCCGGACGGGTTGGCGAGCTGACGGCCGCAGGCGCGACCGTCAGCGCGGTCTCGGGCCCGAACCGCGGCTCGGGGACCTACGGGCAGGTGCGGGCGACGGATCTCGACCTCGCGGCGCTCAGCCGCCTCTACACCGTGCCCGGAGACGGCAAGGGGCCGGTCCAGCGGGTCTATGGGACGATCCAGGTCTCCGACGTAACCTACGCGGATGCGCGCGGCACGACCGTGAAAATCGCCGGCCTGAACGGGCATGACCTCGGCGGCCGGCAGATCCCGGATGGCTGGAACGGAGCCTTCGCCATCGTGGCCGGCGGATTCCAGGAGGGAAGCGATCGCCGCGCCGTCGCGGCCGCCGCGGCGGACCTGATCGACGCGACGACCATCGGAAGCCTGGAGCTGCAGGGGCTCAGCGTCAGCGATGCCGATCCGAAGGGGCCTCTGCTGTTCGAGATCCAGCGGGTCGCCTACGCGTCCACCGGGCCGGAGGCCGGTACCCGGCTGGAAAAGCTGTCCTTGTCGCGGGGCGACGTGCGCACGCAGCTCGGTCGCCTGACCCTGACCGGCGCATCGCTCGCCCCCACGGTCGCGGCCCTGCAGGGCATCGCCGCGGAGCCGGCGGCCGGGAGCGGCTTCTCCGACGCCGAGATGCGCCGCCTCACGCCGCAGATCGGCAACCTGACCCTGACCGATCTGACCGTCACGCTCCCGCCGGAGGCCGTTTCCGAACGCCCGCCCGCCCGCGAGGGTCGCGCTCCGGTCCGCGGGGTGACTCCCGAGACGGTGCGGCCGGGTGCCGCCAAGCCCGCCGATCCGAAGGCGGCCGAGCCCAGGACCGGCGACCCCCTCGCGGTCACAATCACGCCGCCGCCGGAACGGCGGGTCGCCCTGCGGGAGGCTTCCCTCACCTTTGGTCCGCCCAGCGACGGCGTGCCGAGCAGCAGCCGCCTCACGCTGTCGGGCCTGAGCCTGCCGGCCGATCTTCTGGCCGGGCAGCCGATCGTCGGAATGCTCCCCGCCTATGGCTATCGCACCGTCGACCTCGACGTGGTGGCAGACGCGGCCGCCGACGCGAAGGCGCGCGATCTGACCGTGCGCAACATTACGATCTCGGGTCGCGACATCGGCACCGTCCGCCTGTCCGGAACGATGGGCGGGATCGGACCGGAGCTTCTGTCCGGCACTCTCCCGGCCGCAACGCTGCTCATGTTCACCGGCAGCGCGAAGAGCCTCGATCTCACGGTGGAGAATGCCGGCCTGTTCGAGCGCTTCCTGTCCGCCCAGGCGAAGGATCTCAGCCTGAAGCCGGATGAGCTGCGCAAGGAATACGTCACCGCGAGCCTGCTCGGTGTCCCGATCATCCTCGGCAACGGCCCTGCCGCCAAGGCGATCGGCGCCGCGATGGGCCAATTCGTGATGAAGCCCGGTAAGCTCGTGCTGCACGCCAAGTCAAAGGAACCCGCCGGGATCGGTTTCATCGACCTCGGCGCGGCGCGCTCGCCGGCCCTCGTGCTCGATCGGCTGGATGTCGACGCCAAGGCGAATTGAGGCGCGCACCCCCTAAAGCGCGATGATCTCCGGGTGGCGCGCCGCGAGCGTCGCCCGGGTCGCCTCCGCCCAGGCCCGGTCGCGGGCGTGGCGCGGCCGGTCCAGCGGCACATCGGCGATCAGGCTCGCCGGACGGCGCGAGACGAGGAGCAGGCGGTCCGCGATCCCGATCGCCTCGGCGACGTTGTGGGTGACCATCAGGACGCTCATGCCGGCGCGATCGACCGTATCGACGACGAGGCCGCGCAACTCGGCGGCGGCGGCATCGTCGAGGGAGACGAAGGGCTCGTCGAGCACCAGCACACGCGGCCCGTCGGCCAGCGCCCGGGCCAGCGCCACGCGCCGCTGCATGCCCAGCGAGAGCGCCTTCGGATAGCTCTGGCGCCACGGGGTCAGCCCAAGCCGCGCGAACAGAGCGTTGAGGTCCCGACCCCGCCGCGCCCGGGGCAGGCCCAGCCGCACGTTGTGCTCGACGCTGCGCCAGGGCAGCAACCGCGGCTCCTGGAACACGATGCCGGCCTGCTCGGCCCCGGCGACGCGGCCCTCGAAGGCGATGTCGAGCCCCAGGAGGATGCGCAGCGTCGTGGTCTTGCCGGCGCCCGAGGGGCCGATCAGGCAGACGATCTCGCCCGCCGCGATGTCGAAGGCGAGGTTGCGGACCGCCTCAACGGGTTCGGCCCGGGGGGGACGATACCATTTCGAGTCGATCGCGACCTGCAGGACGGGTTCAGCGCCAGCGGCGGACATAGGCTTCGAGCCGCTGCAAGAGGAGGACATCGATGCCGATCATCACGGCCATGAAGACGAGGCTGTAGCCGATGATCGCGGCCACATCGGTGCTCTGGACGAAGTAGTAGTTGATCGCAAAGCCGACACCGTCCGGCCGGCCGAGCAACTCGACGACGAGGACGATCTTCCAGGCGAGCGACAGCCCCGAGCGCGCCGCGGTCACCATGTAGGGCTGGAGCTGCGGGACCAGGACGTCGCGGGCCCAGGTCCAGCGATCGAGCCGGTAGGCGCGGGCCATCTCGTCGAGGCCGGGATCGAGGTTGCGGGCGCCCTCGCGCACGATCACCGCGACGTTGGGCAGCTTGTTGAGCACCACCGCCAGGATGGCGGCCGTCTCGGTCAGCCCGACCCAGACATAGGCCAGGACCGTGATCACCAGGGCCGGCGTGTTGAGGAGCACGAGGAGCGGCGTGTCGAGGGTCAGGTCGGCGGCCTTCGAGCGGCCGAGGGCCACGCCAAGGGCGACGCCGAGCACCATCGCGATGGCGAAGGAGATCGCCACCCGCAGCAGGGTGATGCCGACATTGTGGGCGAGATCGCCGCGCGCCGCCTCCTGCATGATGAAGCTCAGCACCGCGAGCGGCGCCGGCAGCAGGCGTGAATGCGCTTCAAGCGCGGCCGCCTGCCACGCGCCGATGAGCACCGCCAGGGACGCGATCCGGGTCAGCGCGCCCATGCGAATCCGGCGATCCCGCGATGCTCCATCAATCCCCGGGGGGCGGAGGCCTCAGCCATTGCGGCTGTTGTCGTAATAGAGATCGGGCGGCAGGCTGCTGCCCTTGCCGACGAGCCGCGAACCGCCGAGCCGCGCCATCACGGCGTAGAGCTTTTCCGCGTCGGCGCGCTCCTCCGCCACGGGGCGGCGCGGGATCCCGGCCAGAAAATCGCGCTTCAGCGCCTCGAACGTCGCCGCGTCCTCTGCAGCCATCAGCGGGCGCACGATCTCCCAGGCGGATGGGTCCTGGGCCAGCATGTCCTTGGCGGCGCGGGATGCGCGGTAGAAGCCCGCGACCGCCTCCGGCTTCTCCTTCACGGTGGCGTCCTGGAAAAGATAGCCGATCAGCGCCACGTCCCCGGGGACTCCGAGGGCGTGCATGATGTCCTCGGCCCCGATGAGGCGGCGGAATTTCTTGGCTTCGAGCCGCGCGCAGTAGGTCCAATAGGTGAGCGCCGCGTCGAGCGCGCCCTGCTCCAGCTTCAGGGTGATGAGCGGCGGTGCGCCGTAGGCGATCTCGGCGGCGCGCTCCAGATCGATGCCGGCGACATCCTTGGCCTGCGCCTTGAGGAGCAGCCAGTTCTTGTCCAGGGGGCCGCCGGCCACGCCGAAGCGCTTGCCGTCGAGATCGTTCAGGCTCTTGATCGGGCTGTCGGCCGGCACCATCACGGCGCCCTCCGAGGTGGAATACGGGATGAAGCGGACCGCCTGCCCGTCATTGCCGAGGCGCGCCGCCCAGAGCAGATCGCCGACGATCGTGTCGACCTGCCCGCCGATGAAGCTGATCCGCGCGGCGTCGTTCCCGGCGAGCTTGACGGCGTCGAGCTCGAAGCCGTTGGCCGTATCCAGGCCGCGGGCCTTGATCACCGCAGCCTCCCAGGTCGAGGTGCCGAAGGGCAGGCTCCCGAGGCGGACGACCGGCGTGTCGGCGGCCCGCGCCGCCCGAAGGCCGAGGCCGCCCAGCAGGC
The DNA here is from genome assembly GCF_038442355.1 of Methylobacterium guangdongense. NCBI lineage: Bacteria > Pseudomonadati > Pseudomonadota > Alphaproteobacteria > Hyphomicrobiales > Methylobacteriaceae > Methylobacterium > Methylobacterium guangdongense. The sequence goes on along the minus strand of NZ_JBBXMX010000003.1, from coordinate 336,284 downwards.
CCCCGGCGAGCATCGCGCGCCGTGACAGCATCACGCCTTCTCCCATCGTCTTTTGCAGTCTTCAGGCGTGGCAGACTGGAGTGCGGACTTATGCCGGCGCCATTGGAAAATGGTCATAGGGCTCGTACGCCGTCGCGTCCACCGTGCGGCCCGGGCTTGCGCCGGGAGCGGCGCGGCGGCACCCTGACCCGGGGATCGATTGGGGAGGCAGGATATGAGCGAGCGGCGTGAGGGCGTGCTGGACGACGCGACCGTGGAGGCGCGGCTGAAGGCGGAACTGCCGGCGTGGCGGCTCGAGGACGGGTGGATCCGCCGCACCTACAAGACGTCGAGCTGGAAGAGCACGCTCATGGTAATCAACACCGTGGGCCACCTCGCCGAGGCCGCATGGCACCATCCCGACCTGACGGCTTCCTATGCCTGGGTCGAGGTGCGGCTGATGAACCACGCCGCCAAGGGCATCACCGACAAGGACTTCGCCCTCGCGAAGAAGATCGAGGAGGTCGTGTCCTGGCAGCCCGGCCTGGAGGGCCAGGGGCTCGAAGGTACCCCGACCGATCCGCGCTTCGCCTACATCAAGTACGAGAAGTAGCGGCCGTCACTGCGGCTCCTTCACCCGGCGGCACTCGGTCTTGAGGTAGGCGCTCTTGCCGATCTCGTCGCGGCGCTCGGTGCGGGCGATGATCTCCTGCCAGCCGGTGGCGCAGCCGAGTTCGTTGGCGACGCGGACCTTGCGGACTTCAAGGGCTTGGTCGTCCGTGCAGGCTTCCTGGGCCAAGCCGTTGGCGCAGACCAGGACCACGGCGATGAACGCGTTCATGCGGATCGGACTCCTCGTTCGATCCGACCCTATGCGCGGCGCGACGATTGGTTGCCGATCAGCTCGTCCGAGCTTGCGAAAACGCGTTCACGTTAAGCGGCGACCGAGGTCCCGCTAGGCCGCACCGGCCGGGGTCCCGGTCGTCGGTCGGATGCGATAGCAGCCGACATAGAGGGCGGGCAGGAACAGCAGCGTCAGGATCGTCGCGGCCAGGATGCCGCCGATCATCGCGTAGGCCATCGGCCCCCAGAACACCTCGCGGGCGATCGGGATCAGGCCGAGGCTCGCCGCCGCCGCCGTCAGCAGGATCGGCCGCATCCGGTGATGGGTCGCCTCATACACGGCGTCCCACGGCGCCATGCCCTCGTCGCGGAACTCCTCGATCTGGCTCACCAGGATCACGGCGTTGCGGATGATGATGCCGATCAGGGCCAAGATCCCCAGGATGGCAACGAAGCCCATCGGCTTGTCGAACAGCAGCAGCGCCGGCACCACGCCGATCAGGCCGAGGGGCGCCACGGTGAAGACGAGCAGCATGCGCCCGACGCTCTGGAGCTGGACCATCAGCAGCAGGGCCATCGTGAGCAGCATCACCGGCACGACCGCCGCGATCGGCCCCTGCCCCTTGGCGGATTCCTCGACGGCGCCGCCGGTCGCGAGGGTGTAGCCCTCCGGCAGCGTCTTGATGAAGGCATCGATGCCGGGCTGGAGGTTGGCCACGATGGTGGCGGGCTGCGTCGTATCGCGAATCGTGGCGCGCACCGTCACGGTGGGCAGCCGATCCCGGCGCCAGACGATCGGCTGTTCGAGGTCGTATCCGACCCGTGCGAAGGCGAGGAGCGGCACGACCGATCCGTTGGACAGCCCGACCTGCAGCGATTGCAGGGTGTCGAGCGAGGAGCGCTCGGCCGCGCGCGCCCGGCCGACGACATTCACGAGGTAGATCGAGTCGCGCACCTGTGTGATCGATTGCCCGCCCTCGATGCCGTTGAGGATGCCGGCGACATCCTGGCTCGATACGCCGAGCTGCCGCGCCTTGTCCTGCAGGATTTCGATCCGCAGGACCTTGCCGGGCTCGTTCCAGTCGAAGGTCGGCACGTCGAGGCGGGTGTCCGTGGCGACCACGTTGGCGAGGTCGAGGGCGAGGCGGCGTACCGTCTCCATGTCGGGGCCGCTGAGGCGGTACTGGACCGGCCGTCCCACGGGCGGCCCGAGGCTCAAGGGCTGCACCAGCACGTCGGTGCCGACAAAGTCGCGCCGGGCCATGTCCTGAAGGCGGACCATCACGCGGTCGCGGACCTCGAGCGACTTCGTGACGATCACGATCTGCCCGAAGAACGCGTTCGACAATTGCTGATCGAGGGGCAGGTAGAAGCGCACCGCCCCCTGCCCGACATAGGACGACCAGCTCGTCACGTCGGCATCGTCCTTCAACGTCGCCTCGAATCGGTCCATCTGCGCCTTCGTCTCGGCGATCGTGGCGTTCTGCGGCAGGGTCAGATCGACCAGCACCTCGGAGCGGTCGGAGGACGGGAAGAACTGCTGCTGCACGTGTCCCATGCCGACGATGGCGAGTGCCATCACGGCGAGGCAGAGGACGACCGTGGTCCAGTGCCAACGCATCGCGACGCGCAAGGCCGCCGCGAACAGACGCGTGAACAGCCCATCCTTCTCGCTGTGGTGCTTCATGGTCTTGGGCAGCAGCGTCACGCCGATGAGCGGCGCGAACAGGACCGCGACCACCCAGGACACCAGCAGCGAGGCGGCCAGCACCACGAACAGCGAGTAGGTGTACTCGCCCGCCCCCGAGCCGTTGAAGCCGATCGGCAGGAAGCCCGCCACCGTGACCAGCGTCCCGGTCAGCATCGGGAAGGCCGTGGAGGTGTAGGCGAAGGTCGCGGCCTTCCGGAGCGTGTCGCCCCTCTCCAGCCGCGCCACCATCATCTCGACGGTGATCATGGCGTCGTCGACCAGGAGGCCGAGCGCGATGATCAGCGCGCCGAGCGAGATGCGCTGCAGCGTCACGTCCATGATCTGCATGACCACGAACACGATCGCCAGGACCAAGGGGATCGAGACCGAGACCACGAGCCCGGCCCGCACCCCGAGGCTCACGAAGCTCACCGCCAGCACGATGACGATCGCCTCGACCAGGGCCTCGGTGAAGCCGCCGACCGCGTGCTCGACCTGTTTGGGCTGGTCCGACACGAGGTGGACGCCAACGCCGACCGGGAGCTTGGCCTCGATCAGCCGCATCCGCTCCTTCAGCGCCTCGCCGAAATGGAGCAGGTTGGCGCCGGGCCGCATGGCGATGGCGAGCCCGATCGCGGGCTTGCCGTCCACCCGGAACAGGGCGGTGGGCGGATCCTCGTAGCCGCGGCTGATCTCGGCGATGTCGGCGAGGCGGAAGAAGCGATCGTTCACCCGCAGATTAAAATCCCGGAGAGCGGCCTCCGACGCGAAGGAGCCGCTGACCCGGAGTGAAATCCGCTCGGGGCCGGCCTGGACCACGCCGGAGGCCGACACCGCGTTCTGCGCCTGGAGCGCCTTGATCAGGGCCGAGAAGTCGATGCCGTAGCCCGCGAGCTTTCGGGTGGAAAAATCGAGGAAGATCGTCTCGGCCTGGGTGCCGATCAGCTGCGTCTTGCCGATATCGGGGACGCGCAGCACCTCGGTGCGCACGCCCTCCACGTAGTCGCGCAGCTGCCGGTAGGTCAGGCCGTCCGCCGTGAAGGCGTAGATGTTGCCGTAGACGTCGCCGAATTCGTCGTTGAAGAACGGCCCCTGCACGCCCTCGGGGAACTGCCCCTTGATGTCGCCCAGGCGCTTGCGGACCTGATAGAAGGCCGGCTGGATCTCGTTCTTCTTCAGCGTGTCGCGGAACTGCACGAACACCGTGGATGCACCCGGCGTGGTGTAGCTGCGGACGTAATCCAGTCCGTTGAGCTGCTGCAGCTCCTTCTCGACCCGGTCGGTGACCTGATCGAGGGTCTCCTTGATGGTGGCGCCCGGCCACGTGGTCTGCACCACCATGGTCTTGATGGTGAAGGGCGGATCCTCCTCGCGGCCGAGGCGGCTATAGGCCATCACACCCGCGATGAGCGCGACCGCCATCAGGAACCAGACGAACGAGCGGTGCCCGAGCGCCCAATCGGAGAGATTGAAGCTTTTCACGCGATACCCCGTGCCGCCCGATCAGACGGCGTCGTCCGTCAGCCGCACCGGCTGGCCGTCCTTGAGCGAGTGGACGCCCGCGACCACCACCCGGTCGCCGGCCTGCAAGCCGTCGAGCACGGCGATGCGACCCCGATCCGCCGGATCGCGCACCGCCGCCACCGTCACGTCGCGCCGCGTCACCGACTTGCCGTCCGGCGTCACCACCCAGACGGCGTGCCGGCCGCTTTCCTCCAGCACCGCCGAGGGTGGCAGCAGGAAACGGCGGCGGACCTTGCTGGCGAGCGCCACGTCGATGGTCGCGCCCAATCGGAAGGCGGGGCCGGGATCGTCCAGCGTGATGCGGATCCGCCTGGAACGCGTGCCGGCTTCTGCGAGCGGCGCGATCTCCCGCACCCGTCCGGTCGTGGTCAGTTCGGGCGCGCTCTGGAGAGCGACGGTGAACCGGCCGTCCGGCGGCAGGGCGCCGGCAAAGGCCTCCGGGATATCGACCACGGCTTCGCGCACGTCCGGCCGCGCCACCGTGACCACACCCTGTCCGGCGCTCAGAACCTGTCCGATCTCGGCGAGGCGCTGCGTAACCACGCCGTCGAACTCGGCCTTGAGCTCGGTATAGCCCATCTGGTCCCGGGCCTTCTGCAGGCTCGCCATCGCCTGATCGACCCGGGCCCGCGCGGTGTCGCGCCGGGCGACCGCCTGATCGAGGGTGGCCTGCGAGACGCTGTTGCCGGACATGAGCCGGCGCGTCCGCGCCTCGGCGGCCTCCGCGTTCTCGGCCTGGGCGCGGGCGTCGGCGAGGTCGGCCTCGGCGCGGGTCAGGTCGAAGCGGCTGACGATGGTGTCGAGGGCGGCCAGGCGCTGACCCTTCTTGACGATGTCGCCGACCGTGACGTCGCGCGCTACCATCCGGCCGGGGATCTGGAAGCCGAGCTGGGCTTGGTAGCGGGGCTCGATCGTCCCCGCGAAGGGGCCGAGGGTGATCGTGTCGTTCGGCTGGGCGACCTGGGTCAGCACGGGCCGGACGGGAACCTCGGCCTTGGCCGTATCGCCGTGATCGGTGCAGCCGCCCAGCACGACGAGGGCCCCGACCACGAGGATGGTGCGCGCGCTCATCGCTGTCCTGCGATCTCTATGGCAGCCACGCTCTGACCCGGCCGCAGGAACTGGATGCCGGCCACCACCACGCGTTCGCCCGGCTCGACGCCGCGCTTCAACGCGATGATATCCGGACCGTAGCGGTCGATCTCGACGGCGCGGACCAAGACCGTCCGCTTCGCCGGATCGTAGACCCACACGGCGGGACGGCCGTCGTAGCGATAGAGCGCCGACCAGGGCAGCACGACCGACTCGCGCGGGGCGAACCGTCCGCGCCCGACCACGACGGCGCCGAGTCCCATGGCGGGCGGCGTCGCCCCGAGCCCGATCTTGACCCGCACCGTCCCGCTCTTGGCGTCGACGGTCGGAGAGACCTCACGCACCGTTCCGGTCGCCGTCACGGTCGGATCGGATTGCAGCGCCACCGCGACCGTGCCGTCGGCCAGCTGCTGGGCGAGGAGCGATTCGTAGACGTTGAACACCGCGTCCCGCGGCCCGTCCTGCGCCAGCACCAGAACGGTCTGGCCCGATTGCACCACCTGCCCGACCTCGAAACTGCGGCTGGTGACGATCCCGGCGACGCCGGCACGCAGCTCGGTGTACGAGAACTGCTCCTGCGCGGTGCCGAGGGCGGCCCGCGCCGAGTCGACCGCCGCCTGGGTCGTGCGCAGCTCCTGCTCGGCATTGTCGTAGGTCGAGCGCGTCGTGAAGCCGCCGGCCAGGAGCTGCTTCTGACGCTCGAACGCCATCTTGGCCTGCGTCAGCAGCGCCTCGGCCGAGGCGAGGGCCGCCTTGGCGTTATCCAGATTTGCCTGCTGGGTCAGAGGCTCCAGCACGGCCAGAACCTGATCGGCCTCGACATGATCGCCGACCTCGACCCGCCGCTCCGCGACTTTGCCGTTCGTGCGGAACGCCACGTTGACCTGCGCCTGAGGCTGGATATCGCCGGTCAGCACCGCCTCGGAAGTGATCGGCGTGCGGTGGGCCTCGACGATCCGGACGCGCGCCTGCGACTGATCGGCGTTGGTTGCGGGCTGCGCCTGGGCGGACCCAACGGCGCCGAACGCGCTTATCGCAAGGAGGAGCCGGATGGCGGCGCCGTCGATGAAGAGGGTCATGCAGTCGACCACCCGGGCCGGGCTCGTGAACACGCTGTGGCGTGTTCCTAGTCGATTCGTTACATACCGTCCAGTCGGTTTTTAAGACAGGTGGCAGATGCAGGGTAAGCGCAAGCGACTGGCGGACCGACCGGAGATCATCCTCGACGCGGCAGCCTCAGTCCTCCTGAAGGGCGGTGCGCGGGCGCTGACCATCGACGCCGTCGCGGCCGAGGCCGGCTTGAGCAAGGGCGGCGTCCTGCATCACTACGCCTCGAAGGACGCGCTGATCGCCGCGCTGGTCGCCCGGGAACTGGCCCAACTCCGGGAGGAGATCGCCGCCTGCGCGGTCGAGATCCCGCCCGGACCGTCGCAACTCCCGAAAGCCATGGTCGCGCATGTACGCGGGCATTACTGCGCGGACGATGAATCGTCCCGCGCGCTGCTTCTGGCGTCGCTCGATTCGTCGGAGGCGTTGAAGGATTACCGGGCGTTCGTGGCCGATCAGCTCGGCCGCCTCAGTCGGATCGAGGGCCCGTGTCCGGGCGAGGGATCCGTGCTGTTCTTCGCGATCCTGGGGCTGTTCATCGGGCGGGCGCTGGGTTTTCACCAGCTTGGGGAAGCGGAGCTCCAGCCGATGCTCGCCGCCCTGGAGCGCATCGCCGCCCGGGCGGACGGCTGAATCGTGATCTACGCGCGGAACGCCAGCACCGCTCGGGTGCCGTTCGTGCCCGGAACATAGGACAGCGCAGACCGCAGATTCGTCGCCATGGCGCGCACGATGCGGGACCCGAGGCCGGTGCCGCGGATCGCCCCCTCCCCGGTCCAGCCGATCCCGTCATCCTCGACCGCGAGACGCACCATGTCGGTGCCGTCCCGGTCCACCGCGACCCGGATCTCGCCGGACGTGCCCGGTGGGTAGGCGTACTTGTACGCGTTGGTCACGAGCTCGGTCACCACGACGCCGACCGAGACCGCCTTGTCGGGGGTGAGATGCACCGGCTCGGCGTAGAGCCGGATCGCGTGGTCCCGCCCGCTCGCCCGCATGGCGGCCTGCAATTCCTCGATCAGGCTGCCGAGATAGGCGTCCAGCGCGACGGACTCGACGTCGTCGGAGGTGTAGAGCCGGCGGTGGATGCCGGCGATCGCCGAGATGCGCGCCTGCATCTCGTCGAGCGCCGCCTTGGCGGCCGGGTCGGTCACGGCGTTGCGCTGCATGTGCGCCAGGGCCGCTACCAGGGCCAGGGAATTGGCGACGCGGTGGTTCACCTCGCGCAGCAGCAGCTCGGCCCGGTCCCGGGCCTCGCGCATCTCGGCCTCGGCCCGCTCCTTATCGCGGCGCAAAGCCTCCTGCCGGAGCGCGGTGTCGACGGCCTCGCCGAGCAACTCGCGGAACTGGCCCTGCACGTCCTTCCAGACGTAATCGACCGCGCCGGCCTTCAGGGCGGCCACGGCGACGCGCGAATCCTCCGAGCCGGTGACGTAGATCACCGGCGGCGCGTGCGGCAGTGCCCGGATCTCCGGCAGCAGGTCGAGGCCCGTCTGGCCGGGCATGTGATGGTCGAGTGCCACCGCGTCGATCCCGCCCCGTGCCAGCCGAGCCAGCCCCTCGGTGCCGCCGGCGCACAGCTCCACCGTGTAGCCGCGCGCCTCCAGCGAGCGTTGGACCAGACGGCCGAGGCCCGGATCGTCGTCGATGTAGAGGATCCGCGCCGCCGGAGTGGCGCCGTCCGCGCCGGCCTGCTCCGCGCTCATGGGTTCTGGGGAACCTCCATGACGGAGAAGAACAGCCCGAGCTGGCGGATCGCGTTGGCGAAGCCCTCGTAGTTCACCGGCTTCGTGATGTAGACGTTCGCGCCGAGATCGTAGCAGCGCTGGATCTCGCGGCTGTCGTCGGTCGTGGTGAGCACCACCACCGGGGAGCGCCGCGTGTGCGGGTTGGCCTTCACCTTTTCGAGGATGTCGAGCCCGGTCATGTCGGGCAGGTTGAGATCCAGCAGGATCAGAAGATGGCGTCGGGCGCTGGCCTCGCCGGAGCCGTCCGGACCGAGCAGATAGGTGAGCGCCGAGGTCCCGTCCTGGAACGGCACGATGTCGTTGTTGACGCCGGCGCGCCGGATGTTGCGCTCGATGAGCCGGGCGTGTCCCTCGTCGTCCTCGATCATCACGATGCTGACGGGATGCACGGGTCGCTCCACGCTCAAGCGGCGGCAAGCGGCGCCGGTTCAGGGTCCTGGCGGACAGCTGTAGACGCGCCGCGCGGCAAGGTCACGTCGAAGGTCGTGCCCTCGCCAAGTTGCGAACGCATCTCGATCCGGCCTCCGAAGCTCCGCACCAGCGCCTTCACATGGGCGAGGCCGATGCCTTCGCCGGGCCGATCCTGCGTCCCGGACCGCCGGAACAGCTCGAACACCCGGGCGTGATCCCGCTCGGCGATGCCCCGGCCGTTGTCGCTGACCGAGAAGCAGATGCCCCGCGGTCCGGCCGAACGGGCCGTGACGGCAATTTGCCCGGGCCGGGACGGATCGAGATACTTGATGGCGTTGTCGATCAGGTTGCTGAAAATCTGCTCGATGGCGAGGCGGTCGGCCACGATCGCGGGCAGGTCGGGCGCGATGGTCACGATGGCGCGCGCCGCCTCGGCCTGGTGCCGATGGGCATCCGCAAGGCTCTGGAGCAGGGCCGTCATATCGAGACGTTCCGGCCGGAACTGACGCCGTCCCTCGCGGGACAGCTTCAGGATCGCGGCGATCAGACCCTCCATGCGGTTCACGGCGGCCTTGATGAAGCCCAGCGCTTCATTGAAATCCGCGTCGATCCGCTCCGCCTGCGGGTGCCCGCCGAGCGCCGCCCGCATGTCGAGGCGCGTCGCCTCCAGCTCGCTGGTGAAGCCCATGACGTTGACGAGCGGCGCCCGCAGGTCGTGGCTGACGATGTAGGCGTAGCGCTGGATTTCCTCGTTGGACTCTCGCAGCTCGGCTTCGGCCTCCCGCTGCTCGGTGATGTCCGTGTGCACGCCGACCCATTCGCGGATATCGCCCCGCTCGTTCAGCACCGGGATGGCGCGGATCGCGAAATGGCGCCACAGGCCGTCGACCGTGCGCACCCGGTGCTCGTGGATGAAGGTGCGTCGGTGCCGGACGGTCTCGTTCCAGGCATCGACCGTCGCCTGGGCATCCTCCGGGTGGACCACCTTGGCCCAGCCATAGCCTTGATAGTCCTCGAAGGCCTGCCCGGTCATGGCGCTCCAGCCGGGTTGCTCGCCGATCATCCGACCTGTCGCATCGTTGGTCCAGAGTACGCCGCGGACCGCCTGAACCGCGGCCCGGAACCGCGCCTCGCTGGCCAGGAGGTCGCGCTGGACCTGCTGCTGATCCAGGGACGAGCCCAGCATCGCCAGGAACAGGATGAAGAACGTCGCCCCGGCGACGTAGAGCGCGAGGTTCTGCTGCCCCGGCGCCAGCATGGCGATATGGGCATGGGGGGCGCCCTCGATCTCCGCCGTGAAGGTCGCCGCCGCCATCCCGGTGTAGTGCATTCCGGCGACGGCGAGCCCCATGATCCCGGCGGCGATCAGCTTCCGCCCGACGCCGTGATCCCGGAAGGCGAGCCAGAGGGCGGCGGTCGCCGCGCTGATGGCGATCGCGACCGAGACTGCAACGATGGTCGGATCGTAGGCGAGATCGCCCGGAACCTGCAGCGCCGCCATGCCGGTATAGTGCATCGCCGCCACGCCGAGCCCCATGAGCGGCCCGGCCACGAGGATCGCCGTCGCGCCCTCGCCCCTGTAGGCGACCCAGGTGAAGGCCAGCCCGGTCACCGCCACGGCGATGAGGAGCGAGAGCGCGGTCAAGCCGATGTCGTAGGCGGCGGCCATGCCCATGTCGAAGGCCAGCATGCCCACGAAGTGCATCGACCAGATGCCGCCGCCCATCGCCAGTGCCGACCCCGCGACCCACGGCCAGCGGGAGCCGGAAGACGGCCTGCGGATGCGCGCCCCGAGGTCGAGGGCCGTGTAGGATGCAAAGACCGCGAGGCCGATCGACAGGGCGACGAGCGCCGGGTTGTAGCCCGTATGGATCATGGGTGAATCGACGCGTCGCGAATACTAGTTCCGGTGTAATGCGCGCCGGCGATGCGCGCCACAAGCTCGCGTGCGGCTGGATTCCTCAGCGACCGGTCGCGAGTCTTCCGCCCGTCTCGGGGGTCGGCGAGACCGTGGATTTGCCTGTCCGTCATGTCATGAAACGCTGTATTCGCCCTAAGCAGGCGTTCGGACCTTCATATACCTGACGCATCGTATCGAAGGTTTAGTCAGGTATTCCGGATGCAGCGCACGGTCGAGTCGAATGGCCAGGTTTCATACAAAACCCGGTGCAATCACGGATGGACGTCGCGACGCCTGCGTGCATGGGCAAAAGCATAACGCAGCGAACAAAAATTTACGTCCGCAAGCCTTCGATGGCCTCTTCCGGCGGTCGCCCGCGTTGTAGGTTGTGTCCATCGTCCATCGCGAATGCGGGTCCATGAACGAACACGCCACGGCTTCGTTTCCGGACGATCTGCGCAGCGCCCTCGCGCGCACCCTGTATGCCTGCGATCGGAGCGACCAGCCCGATCTTCCCGCCTGGGACGACACGACCCTCGATGCGGAGCATCCGGGCTTGCGCGAGCGCTACCTCCGCCGCGTCGATGCCCTGACGGCGGGGCCCCTGGCCCCGGTGCTGGCGGATGCGGCCGAGCGACCGGCCTCCGACGAGGAATTGCGCGTGCTCCGACGGCAGCGGATGGCACCGGACCGCGAGCGGGAATTGCTGGCGGCCAACAACCGGTTGCTCGACCGGGCGGAAATGGCCGAGGCCGCGCAGCAGGCGGCCGAGGCGGCGCTTGCCCGGATGCAGCGCGAGCGGGACGTGGCGCGGGAGTCTGAGAGTTTCTGGCAGCATTTCGCGTTTGACGCGGACGATCTGGCGACCCAGCGGCTGATCGAGCAGACCGAGGCCCGGGCCGCGGCGGAGCGGGAGGCGATCCGCGAGCGCTGCCGACGGGAGCGCGCCGAGAGCGCCCTGCGCCTGTTCGCCGACCGGGCCGACGTCATGCCGAAGGAGGGCTGGGCCTCGGAGTTGACCAAGGCCAATCGCGATATCCCGCTCTGGTGGTTCCACGCGGCGCGGGTGGCCCTCACCCCGCCGGAGACGCCGGGCGGCCCGGGCGAGGACGCGACCTGAGTTGGAGCTAAGCTGCCGCCGGCCGATCCGCAGCCGCCGCCGACTCGCGGAACAGGGCCGTGCAGCCGGATCCGCGATGCATGCTCAGGATCGATGCGCGATCGATCTCCGGATGGGCCTTGAGCACTTTCTGCACGCAACCCAGGACGCGCTCGTATTGAGCGGCATCGAAATTGGGCTCCAGCGGACTCACGGCGATATAGGTCTCCACCACGAGCACGCGCTCGGCCCTGTCGCGGGCGACATCGACCGCGATCCAGGAGGATTTGATCAAGCTGGTGCTGGCGAGCATGGGCGTCCCTCCTTCAGCGTTGTGTCCCTCGGCTGACCGGCCGGCCGCCGATTTTGGCGAAATCATGAACCGCATTCGCTTGGATGCCAAGGGGCGACGGCCGGCGACCGGAATTTCATGCACCGCAACGCGTTGAGCGCGACCCGCGGACAGCTTACGGTGCGTAACCCGCCACCCAGCCATCCGCCAAAAGGACTCTCGCGTCGAATGGATGGCATGTGGTATACAGACGATCGGACCCTGACCGAGGTCCGCATGACGGTTTCGCAAGACGACGGGACCGCGCTTTGGGAGGGAGTGCAGACATGACGTGTTCGAGGATGGGACCGAACCGGTCCGTACGCTGGCGCCGCGCCCAGCGGCCCTAGGCGATCCGCCCACCGTCTACCCGAGCCGACTTCCGCACTCCCAACGACCGACCCCAACTCCGAGATCGATCATGAGCAAGGCCCTCGAAGGCGTCCGCATCCTGGACTTCACCCACGTGCAATCCGGCCCGACCTGCACGCAGCTCCTCGCGTGGTTCGGTGCCGACGTCATCAAGGTGGAGCGGCCCGGGGCCGGCGACGCCACGCGCCAGCAGCTTCAGGACATTCCGGATGTGGACAGCCTCTATTTCACGATGCTGAACCACAACAAGCGCTCGATCACCCTCGATTCGAAGAACCCGAAGGGCAAGGAGGTGCTCTGGCGCCTTATCAAGGAGTGTGACGTCCTGGTCGAGAACTTCGCCCCCGGCGCCCTCGCCCGGATGGGCTTGACCTGGGAGAAGATCCACGAGGTCAACCCGCGGATGATCCTGGCCTCGGTCAAGGGCTTCGGGCCCGGCCGCTACGAGGATTGCAAGGTCTACGAGAACGTCGCGCAATGCGCGGGCGGCTCGGCCTCGACCACCGGTTTCCGCGACGGCATCCCGATGGTGACGGGCGCGCAGATCGGCGATTCCGGCACCGGGCTGCATCTGGCGCTCGGCATCGTCACCGCCCTGTTCCATCGCACCCACAGCGGCCTCGGCCAGAAGGTCGACTGCGCCATGCAGGACGGCGTGCTGAACCTGTGCCGGGTGAAGCTGCGCGATCAGCAGCGCCTGGAGCATGGGCCGCTCAAGGAATACAGCCAGTTCGGCGAGGGCATCCCGTTCGGCGAGGCGACCCCGCGGGCGGGCAACGATTCGGGCGGCGGTCAGCCCGGCCGTATCCTGCGCTGCAAGGGCTGGGAGCAGGATCCGAACGCCTACATCTACGTCATCACCCAGGCGGCGGTCTGGGAGCCGATCTGCGACATCATCGGCGAGCCCGACTGGAAGACCGATCCGAACTACGCCACCCCGAAGGCCCGCCTGCCCCACCTCAACGAGATCTTCACGCGCATCGAGGCGTGGACGATGAAGGTGTCGAAGTTCGAGGCGATGGACACGCTCAACAAGCACGACATCCCCTGCGGCCCGATCCTGTCGATGAAGGAGATCGCCGAGGACGAGGCCCTGCGGAAGACCGGCACCATCGTGGAGGTCGATCATCCGACCCGCGGCAAGTATCTGACGGTCGGAAACCCCATCAAGCTGTCGGCGAGCCCGAGCGAGGTGGAGCGGTCGCCGCTGCTCGGCGAGCACACGGAGGAGATCCTCCGCAGCGTGCTCGGCTATTCCGAGGCGGAGGTCGGCGAGATCGCAAGCTCGGGGGCGATCGGGGCGATCCAGAAGATCGCGGCCGAGTGAGCTGATACGCGGGCGGTTCGCCGCCCGCGGCCAAACGAAGAGATCGGCGGCGATGTCAGTGCCCGACGGAACGGGCTTTGGCGTCCCGCTGTTCCCCAGCCCTGCCCCTCAGCGCGGGCGGGACGAGGCTTTCGGAGATCGCATGCGCATCGCCTTCATCGGTCAGCAGGATTTCGGGAAGGCCGTCCTGGAGGCGTTCCTTCAGCGGGGCGACACGGTGGCGGGCGTGTTCTGCGCGCCTGAGAAGCCCGGCGCCAAGCCGGATGTCCTGAAGACCGCGGCGGAGGAGAAGGGGCTTCCGGTCTTCCAGTTCCCGAGCCTGAAGAGCCCCGAGGCCGAGGAGGCCATGCGCGGACTCGACGCCGATATCGGCATCATGGCCTACGTCCTGCAATTCGCGCCGCAGAGCTTCGTGACGATCCCGAAGCACGGCACGATCCAGTATCATCCGAGCCTGCTGCCCCGGTATCGCGGGCCGTCCTCGATCAACTGGCCGATCGCCCGGGGCGAACAGCAAACCGGCCTCACGATCTTCCGGCCGACCGACGGCCTCGACGAGGGCCCGGTCATCCTTCAGAAGACCTGCACGATCGGTCCGACCGCGACGCTCGGCGAGATCTACTTCGACAATCTCTTCCCGATGGGCGTCGACGCGATGCTGGAGGCGGCCGACCTCGTCGTCGCCGGCCAGCATGTGGAGATCGATCAGGACGAGGATGCCGCGACCTACGAGGGCTGGTTCCGCGCCGCGGAGGCCGAAATCCGCTGGTCGGCCCATGCGGAGCAAATCTACAACCTGATCCGCGCGGCGAATCCCGCCCCCGGGGCCTGGACGACCCGGGATGGCCAGAAGCTGCAGATCTTCGATTCCTGCCTGCATCCGGTCCGGCGCCTCGGCGACGTGAAGGGCAAGCCGGGCGAGGTGATCGCCATCGACGACGACGGATTCAGCGTCTGCGCCCAGGGCGGTCGGATCGAGATCCAGAAGGTGAAGGCCGAGGGTGGCAAGAAGGTGTCCGCCGCCGATTATGCCCGGGAGACCGGGCTCGCCGTCGGGCAATTCCTCGGCCGTTAGAGCCACGCCCCATCGCGTTGCCGTACGTCCACGGCACGAGACCAGGAAGGCTACGGGCGGTGGTCCAGTCCACCCCCTTATCCTGATGTGCCGGAGCGTAGCGCAGGCCTCGACGGAGCCCTCCAGAAGCCTCTGCGATCCCTGGAATCCTCCTTCGAGGTCCGCTGACGCGGTCACCTCAGGACGAGGTTGAGAAGTGGGATGAGCTTCGATTGCTTCCCACGCGGCGCGGTCGTGTCCCGTGGCGGAGCAATCTTAGAATCAGCCAAGCATTCTATTGGGGTTCGCCGTCGGCGGCATTCAGCCCGTAACCGCGGAAGCGCTCCACGGTCGAGCCGATCTCGTGATCGGACAACACGGTGGGCGTGCCCACTTGGAGCGCCACGGCGTATTGGTGGCAGAGCGTCTCCAGCTCGACGGCGAGCCACAGCGCCTTCTCCAGGCTCGCCCCGGCGGCGATCATGCCGTGGTTGGCCAGCAGGCAGACGTTGCGATCGGTGAGCGCCGCCAGGGCCAGCTCCGAGAGTTCGGCGGTCCCGTAGGGCGCGTAGGGCGCACAGCGCACGCTCGGTCCGCCGAAGGCCGCGATCATGTAGTGGACCGCCGGGATCTCCTGCCGGCACAGGGCAAAGGCGGTGCAGTAGACCGGGTGTGCGTGGACGACCGCGCCGCAATCCGAGCGGGACGCGAGGATGTCCCGGTGGAAGCGCCATTCCGACGAGGGCTTCTGATCCGGCGGGTGGGTGCCGTCGAGCCCCAGGGGCACGACATCCTCGGGCCGCATCCGGGCGGTGGGCAGGCCCGAGGGCGTGATCAGCAGACCACCGCGAAACCGCACCGAGACGTTGCCCGAGGTTCCGCGGTTCAGGCCCTGCGCGTCGAGTTCCCGCGCCGCCGCAACGACGCTCCCACGCGCGATGCGCTCGTCCCTGTCCATGCCCGGTCTCCGCAAACTTTACGGTCCGGGTATGCGCAAAAGCCCGGCGCCGTAAAGCGCCGGGCTCGTTGCGTGCGTGCGGATGGGCCTACTGGGCGAGCGCCGGGGCGAGGCTCGCCTCAGGCTTCTTGGTGTAGGCCGCCCGCATCGGCTTCAGGACGAACAGCGCCAGCAGGGCTGCGAAGATGTTGAGGGCCGCCGCCGCCAGGAACACCGCGTGCCAGCTTCCGGTCATCGTGGTCAGCACGCTGGTGTAGGGCACGATCAGCGCCGCCGTCCCCTTGGCGGTGTAGAGCAGGCCGGCATTCGTCGCCGCGTATTTCGAGCCGAACGTGTCACCGCAGGTCGCCGGGAACAGGGAGTAGATCTCGCCCCAGGCGAAGAACACGAGGCCGGTCAGCAGCACGAAGGCGATCGGGTTGTGGCCGAGCTGGCTCAGGGCATAGATCCCGAGCCCTTCGATCGCGAACGAGATGAACATCGTGTTCTCGCGGCCGATATGGTCCGAAACCCAGCCGAAGAACGGACGCGTCACGCCGTTGAGCACGCGGTCGAGGGTCGCCGCGAAGGTCAGAGCCGGCAGGGTGATGCCCAGCAGCGAGACCGGCACGTCGGCGATCTTGAAGTCCTTGGCGATGGGGCCGAGCTGCGCGGTGGCCATCAGGCCGCCCGCGGCCATCATCACGAACATCGCGTACATCACCCAGAAGATCGGGGTGCGGACCATCTCGGCGGGCTTGTAGTCACGCTTCGACTGGCTGACCCGCGCCACCACGGGAACCTGACCCTTGGCGGGGGAGCGCAGGAACAGGGCGATCAGCATCACGATGACGCCCTGCCCGATGCCGAAGTAGAAGAACGCCGCCTCGTAGCCCTGCGACTTGATCATCGCCTGGATCGGCACGACGGTAAGCGCCGAGCCCGCGCCGAAGCCCATCGCGGTGATGCCGGCGGCAAGGCCGCGGCGATCCGGGAACCACTTCAGGGAGTTGCCCACGCAGGTACCGTAGACCGCCCCGGCCCCGGTCCCGCCGATCGCGGCGGCCACGTAGAGCATGGTGAGCGACTCGGCGTACGAGTTCATCACCCAGGCGATGCCGCAGAGCAGGCCGCCGAACAGGGTGACGATGCGCGGGCCGTACTTGTCGACGAACCAGCCCTCGATCGGCACCAGCCACGTCTCGGTGACGACGAACAGCGTGAACGCCACTTGGATCGCGGCGCGATCCCAGCCGTGACGCTCCTGCATCGGGTTCACGAAGAAAGTCCAGCCGTACTGCATGTTGGCGATCATGCACATGCAGATCACGCCGAAGGTGAGTTGCAGCCACCGGCCGCTTCCCATCGGTTTGCCGATCTCGGACATACGCTTCCCTCCTCGCAGATTATATTTTTGCTGTCTGGTTTGAGCGGTCTGTATGCCCTGCCCGCTCACGATGTGGCAGAACAAAGCGACTCTCTTACTCCAAAAAATTCTTGAACCTTGATCAAACGAGTTCTTCCGCGACGAAGAATCTCGTTGCACTGCACCTGCGACTACATTGGTCGACGGTATGCCAGAGGGATGGTGCTTATATCGCGATCTTGTGTCAATCGAACCTGCAAAAAAATACAGGATCACCGCCTGGGATTAAGCGATCTGGGTCGCACGTAAGGGGCGTGCTCGCAGTGCGCCCGGGCGTTCGGACCTATCGACGGCACCGTCGCACGGTCTCGTCACGGGTCTGTGGGACCCTGTCGCTGTCGACTAGGATCTTCATAAGGTTTGGGTTAGTCCGCTTGTAAGCGCACGACTGAGAATGCGTGCGGTACATCATGCATGTGAGCCGCCGGACCAGGGATGTCGAACTCCGAACCGCTGAGCGTCAAGCCGATCGTTGCCAGTTCAAGTCTCCGGACCTTGGCGTACGAAGCGTTGAAGACGGCCATCACCAATATGGACATCTACGGACGTCCGGACGAGGTCAGGCTCGACGAGCGCAAGCTCTCGCAGGATCTCGGCGTCAGCCGCACACCCGTTCGTGAGGCGCTGACAGTCCTCGAGCAGGAAGGGTTCGTCCGCTCCGAAGCGCGGCGCGGCGTCTTCGTCATCAAGAAGAACAAGCGCGAGATCGTCAGCATGATCCACGCCTGGACGGCGCTGGAGAGCATGGCGGCGCGGCTCGCCTGCACGCGTGCCACCGACGCGCAGCTGCGATCGCTGCGCGAGTCGTTCCCGGAATTCTACGAGGGCCAACCGTCCGAACATATCGACGAATATTCGGACGCTAATATTCGCTTCCACCAGCGAATCATCGCGCTGGGTCATTGCGAGGCGATCGCGGACCTCACCAGCAACCTGCTCATGCATGTCCGCGGGATCCGTAGCACGGCCCTTCGTCAGGGGGACCGCGCCGAACACTCGATCCGCGAGCATGTCGCCATCATCGCGGCCCTCGAAGCGCGGGATGCCGATCTGGCGGAGCGTCTGGTGCGCGAGCACGGCCTGGGCTTGGCCCATCACGTCGACACCTACGGCGATTACCTCGACTGATCGCTCGGCGCAGCGTTGAGCCGGTTCGCGGGGCGCCATACGGCGGCGCGATGCACGCTGGCGTCACGCGCGAGCGATCGCCGATTCTGCCGTTTCCGGTGCGCGCACCTTTTTGACGCAGTGCAGCACAAAAGTGATCTCCGCACTGACCATACCTGTGTCGCATGCATTTTAACGCCAATTTGGCCCGTGATTGCGGTCTGAGCGGCGCGATATGCATCCTTCACATGCTCGGTATTCCGTATCTGGCATACCATGTTGCAGAGCGTCATGCCATTTATGGCGTCGCAATATGAGCTGTCTCGGAGTTTACCCATGATCGCCAGCTTCCTCTTCATCTTCGTCGCGTTCGCCCTCTGCCAGGCCGCGCTGACCATCAAGTTCGCCGACTTCCTGAGCCCGAACGACCGCGCTGAGAACGCCACGACCGGCGCTGGCCGCCCGATCGGAACCGCTAAGCTCGCCTGATCGACCGTTTGCAGACTCGATGACGACTGCGTAGGGTTAACGCTTTCCTCGCAACTTCCCGTTAGGGTCAACGCAGAGTTGACCCAATGGGCGAGGGAGCAACCGTGCTGGCTCTCGGTTCTGCATCGCGATACGCGAACCAGCCTTACGTTCTGCTGGTCTCAGACCGGCCATCGGAGCGCGCCGCCCTGGAACGGGCGATCGCTCTGGTCATGGATTGCCGCGCCCTTGCCCCTGAAGCGGCACTCCCCGCGGCCCGCCCGCATCTCATCATCCTCGACGTGCCGCCGCACCGAGCGCTCGCGCTCGACCAGACACTCGGCGCTTCGAAATCGGCTGTGCCGCGTCTTGTCCTCGCGCGGGGCGAGCCGGCGCCCCTGACCGGCGCGCATCTGCGCCAGCTACCGGCCACGACGCCGCGCCAGATCGTGCTGGCGAACGCCTTCGCGATGATCGAGGAGGCGACGCGTTCGGCCGAGACGCGCAAGCGCCGGCTCGGCGAGCAGGTGACGGGGGCGACCGCGATCGTCTCCGACTTGTTCGACAGCGCCGCACTCGGCGCCGGGCTGCAGCCCGCCGACGTCGATCGGGGCACCGAGATGGTGCTGGACGCGGTGTCCGAGGTCGGCATCGGCGCATGGCTCGAAGCGGTCTGGCGCTACGATATCGGGGTCTATCAGCACACGTTGGGGGTTGCCGGCCATGCGGCGACCTTCGGGTCCCAGATCGGCCTGGGTCGCAGTGATCTCAACCGCCTCGTGCGCGCCGCGCTGCTGCACGATATCGGCAAGTCGCGAATCCCGGTCGAGATCCTGAACAAGCCGGGGCCGCTCAATCCCGAAGAATTTCGTTTGATGCAGCGGCATCCGGAGATCGGCGCCGTCCTGCTGGAGGCACAGGGCGACTTCGAGCCCGTGGTGATCGATGTCGTGCGCCATCATCACGAGCGGATCGATGGGAAGGGCTATCCGGACCGGCTCGCCGGAACCGCCATCAGCGACCTCGTGCGGATCATCAGTATCTGCGACGTGTTCTCGGCCCTGACCGAGCGGCGGACCTACCGCCAGCCCGCCAGCGGCCCCGAGGCGCTGGCGATCATGGTCGAAGCGCAGGGGCATTTGGATCCTGATCTCCTGCGGGCGTTCGCGCCGGTCATGCTCGGGAGCAACGCCCTCGCCGCCTGAGCGCGTGGCGGCGGAGCCACGCCCCGCACAAACCGGCCGCGTCGGTCCGCCCTTGCCGCGCTTTCGCCGCATGCCAGCCGGAGGGAGGCGGCCCCTGTCTGAAATCTCGCCATCCGGACCGTGCCGAACCTGATCCGCCCCCTCGCCGCCGCCCTGCTCCTCGCCTTGACGGGATGTGGCGGCCTCTCCATCTCGCCTGAGCCGACGGTCGAGAATGCGACCCATACGGCCGTGCTCGATGAGGTTGCGGCTGCCGCGGCGATTTCGGCCTATCGCGTCCAGCATGGGCTCAGCCCTGTCGTGGTCGATCCGGTGCTGGTCAAGGCCGCCGCGTTCCAGGCGGGCAACAACGCCCGCCATGGGCAGCTCAGCCACGAGATCGGCGGCAGCTTCACGTCGCGCATGGCCTCGGCCGGACTGGCGAAGGCGTGGGCGGCCGAGAATCTCAGCGCGGGCTCGGAGACCCTGGAACAGGTGCTCGCCCGCTGGAAGGCCAGCCCCGAGCACAACAAGAACATGCTGCTCCCGCAGATTCGCCGGATCGGCATCGCCCGGGTCGATGCCCCCACCACCCGCTACAAGCGCTTCTGGGCGCTGGTGATGGCGGGCGGCTGATCAGGGATCGGCCGGCGCGAGGTCGACGATCCGCAGCTGCGCCCGCTCGGCACCGCGCCAGCGGTCGCACGACAGGGTGCCGGCCACGTGCATCTCGCGGCCGATGCCGTTGAGCAGGGCGAGCCCGAGGGGCCGCTCGGCCGCTCTGAAGCAGATCGCCCCCACCGCCTGACCGTCGCGGCTGCGAAAGCGCGCCCGGACATGGCTCGATCCGACCACGCCGGCATCCACCAGCCTGTGCCGTCCGAGGGCGAAAAGCGGCTCCGGCGCCCCCTGCCCGAATGGGCCGGCCTTCTGGAGCAGCCGCACCGTCTCGGCCGTCGCTCCGCCGGCGCTGAGGCTGCCGTCGATCAACAGCGCGTCGGCTGCGCGCGCCACGGCGACGCTCGACCCCAGCAACAGGGAGAGATGTGCCTCGAAGCGCGGGATGTCGTCGGCCTGGAGCGTGACGCCGGCCGCCATGGCGTGACCGCCGCCCTTGGTGGCGATTCGAGCCTCGACGCAGGCGCGCACGGCGAGCCCGAGGTCTGCGCCGGGGATCGAGCGGCCCGAGCCGGTTGCGCTGCCATCCGGGCGCAGCGCGAAGGCGAAGGACGGGCGATTGAACCGCTCCTTCAACCGCGATGCGATCAGCCCGACGACGCCGGGATGCCACCCGGCACTCGCCGCCACCAGTACGGTGCGGGCGGGATCGAGCGTCACGGCGCGATCCATCTCGGCCTCGGCCTCCATCACAGCCTGCGCCTCGATGGCCTGCCGCTCGCGGTTCAGGCGATCGAGCTCGGCCGCGATGCGCGTGGCCTCCTCTTGGCTCGCCGTGGTGAGCAGACGGGCACCGAGGGCGGAATCGCCGATGCGTCCCCCGGCATTGATGCGTGGCCCGAGCACGTAGCCGAGATGCCACGCCTCCGGTGCCTCGCTCAGCGAGGCGGCATCGAGCAGTGCGGCGAGTCCCGTGCGGCCGCGATGGCGCATCACCGTCAGGCCCTGGTTCACGAAGGCCCGGTTCAAGCCGGTGAGCGGCACCACATCGGCCACCGTCGCCAGCGCCACGAGATCGAGGGCGTCGGTCAGGGCGGGCTCCGGCCGGCTCGGCCCGAAGAACCCGTCGCGGCGCAGGGCGCGGTTGAGGGCGACGAGGGTCAGGAACACGACGCCGGCGGCACACAGATGGCCGAGCCCCGACAGGTCGTCGAGGCGGTTCGGATTCACGACGGCGCGGGCCGGCGGCAATACCTCGGCGGCGGCGTGGTGATCGAGGACGATGACGTCGAGGCCGGATTTCTCAGCTTCTTCCAGGGGCGCGTGGCCGCTCGTCCCGCAATCGACGCAGACCAGAAGGGTCGCGCCGTCCGCCGCCAGAGCGGTTATTGCCCCGACATTGGGTCCGTAGCCCTCGGTGATCCGGTCCGGGATATGAATCGGCGCCCGGAGGCCGAGTCCCCGCAGGTAGCCAGCGAGCAGCGCGGCGCTCGCGGCCCCGTCGACGTCGTAATCGCCGAACACCGCGACGGTCTCGCCCCTGCGGATGGCGCGCACGAGGCGGCGGACGGCCGCGTCCATGTCGAGCAGCGTATCGGGGTCGGGCATGAGATCGCGCAGGCGCGGAGCCAGATGGCGCTCCGCCTCATCCGGGGCCACGCCGCGCCCGGCGAGGACCCGGGCCAGCAGCTCCGGCAGGCCGTGCGCCTGCACCATCTTGGCGATCTGATTCTGAATGCCTGCGGCGCCGCACCGCTCCTGCCAGCGCCGGCCGGTCACGGAGGCGGCGACACCCAGGAAGGCTGGCGGATCGGCGTGGAGCGCTGCGGAGGTCACGGGCGGCAACCTACACTGGCGCCGCCGCAAAATCCCGGGCGCCGCCGCAACAGCCTGCCGCGCAGGCGGCTCAAACGAAACGGGGCGGGCATCGCTGCCCGCCCCAAGGATCTCGAACTGACGAAGCCTCAGAACGCCTTGAGGATCTGATCGACCACCTTCTTGGCGTCGCCGAACAGCATCATGGTGTTGTCCCGGAAGAAGACCTCGTTCTCGACGCCGGCGTAGCCCGAGCCCATGCCGCGCTTGATGAACAGCACGGTCTTGGCCTTCTCCACGTCGAGGATCGGCATGCCGTAGATCGGCGAGGTTTTGTCGGTCTTGGCGGCCGGGTTGGTGACGTCGTTGGCGCCGATCACGAAGGCCACATCCGCCTGCGGGAACTCGCCGTTGATGTCCTCCAGCTCGAACACCTCGTCGTAGGGCACGTTCGCCTCGGCGAGCAGCACGTTCATGTGGCCCGGCATGCGGCCCGCCACCGGGTGGATGGCGTACTTTACGTCGACGCCCTCCTTCTTCAGCATGTCGGCCATCTCGCGGAGCGAGTGCTGCGCCTGGGCAACCGCCATGCCGTAGCCCGGGACGATGATGACCCGCTCGGCGTTCTTCATGATGTAGGCCGCGTCGTCCGACGAGCCCTGCTTGACCGGCCGGGTCTCGACCTGGCCCGAACCCGCCGCAGCGGTGTCCCCGCCGAAGCCGCCCAAAATGACCGAGATGAACGAGCGGTTCATCGCGTGGCACATGATGTACGACAGGATCGCGCCCGAGGAGCCGACCAGCGAGCCGGTGATGATCAGCGCGAGGTTGCCCAGGGTGAAGCCGATACCGGCCGCCGCCCAGCCCGAGTAGGAGTTGAGCATCGACACGACCACCGGCATGTCGGCGCCGCCGATCGGGATGATGATCAGGCCGCCGAGCACCAGCGAGGCGATGACGATCAGCCAGAAGATGGCCTTCGACTCGGTGCCGATGAACAGGGCGATCAGCAGCACGAGGCCGGCGGCGAGCGCCGCGTTGATCAGGTGCCGCTGCGGCAGCATGATCGGCTTGCCGGACATCCGCCCGTCGAGCTTCGCGAAGGCGATCACCGAGCCGGTGAAGGTGATGGCGCCGATGGCGACGCCGAGCCCCATCTCGAACAGCGACTGCTTGTGGAAGTGGCCGTTCTCGATGATGCCGAAGGCCTGCGGCGCGTAGAGCGCACCCGCCGCCACGAACACCGCCGCGAGGCCGACCAGCGAGTGGAAGGCCGCCACAAGTTGCGGCATCGCGGTCATCGGCACGCGCTTGGCGATCACCGCGCCGGCACCGCCGCCGATGCCGAGGCCGAGCAGCACGAGGATCCAGGCGCCGAAGCCGGCCGGCGGATGGCCGACCAGGGTGGTCAGGATGGCCAGCCCCATGCCAACCATGCCGTACAGGTTACCCTGCCGGGAGGTAGTGGGGTGCGAGAGCCCCCGCAGCGCCATGATGAACAGGACGCCGGCGACGATATAGAGAAGGGAGGAGACGTTCTCTGACACCGGCTCAGCCCTTCTTCTTGTACATGCCGAGCATGCGCTGCGTGACGAGGAAGCCCCCGAAGATGTTCACGCTGGCGAGCACGATGCCGATGAAGCCGAAGAACCGGGCGAGCCCGGTGCCCTTCTCGATGAGCGGCACGCCGACCGCCAGGATGGCGCCGACGATGATCACCGAGGAGATCGCGTTCGTGACCGACATGAGCGGCGTGTGAAGCGCCGGGGTCACCGACCAGACCACGTAGTAGCCGACGAAGATCGCCAGCACGAAGATCGCGAGCCGGAACACCGTCGGGTCGACGGCGCCGCCGGTGGCGGCGCTGAGCCCGTGGCCCATGCCGTCGGCGATGACCTGGGCTTGGTTGGCGGCGTTCTGCGCCACGGCGGCGGCGGCGCGGGCCGCGTCGGCCAGCACGCGGGCCTGATCGGCCGCCTGGTCGGGAGGGACGATGACGGTTGCCATTCTGCTACTCCTCGCGACGGGGTCTTAGTGGGCACTCGAGGCGGCGGCGGAGCCCTTGCCGGCCTCGGACTTGGCAAGGCCGACGGATGCGGCCTCAGAAGCGGGCCCATCGGTTTTGGGCTGGAAGGACGCGTGCACCACCGAGCCGTCGCGGGTGAGGTTGGTGGCCTTCACCAACTCGTCGTCCCAGTTGATGGCGAGCGCCTTCGACTCCTTGTCGATCAGCGTCTCCACGAACGCGTAGAGGTTGCGGGCGTAGAGGCTCGACGCGGTGGCGGCGAGCCGGCCCGGCACATTGGTGTGGCCGACGATCTTCACACCGCGCTCCGTGGTGACGACCTCGCCGGGCTTCGCGCCCGCGACGTTGCCGCCGCGCTCCACCGCGAGATCGACCAGGACCGAGCCCGGCTTCATCGACGACACCATCTCCTCGGAAACGAGCTTCGGCGCCGGCCGGCCCGGGATCAGGGCGGTGGTGATGACGATGTCCTGCTTGGCGATGTGGCCCTTGACCAGTTCCGCCTGCTTCTTCTGGTACTCGGCCGACATCTCCTTGGCGTAGCCGCCCGCGGTCTCGGCCTGCTTGAACTCGTCGTCCTCGACGGCGACGAACTTCGCGCCGAGCGATTCGACCTGCTCCTTGGTGGCCGGGCGCACGTCGGTCGCGGTCACGACCGCGCCGAGTCGCCGGGCCGTGGCGATGGCCTGGAGACCGGCGACGCCGACGCCCATGACGAAGACGCGGGCGGCCGGCACGGTGCCGGCGGCGGTCATCATCATCGGCATGGCGCGGCCATATTCGGCGGCGCCGTCCACCACCGCCCGGTAGCCCGCGAGGTTGGCCTGTGAAGAGAGCACGTCCATCACCTGCGCGCGGGTGATGCGCGGCATCAGCTCCATCGAGAAGGCGGCCAAACCGGCATCCGCGATGCCCTTGAGGGCATCCTCGTTGCCGTAGGGATCCATGATCGCCACGACGGCGGCATCGCGCTTGAAGTGCGGCAGCTCCTCGGCGCTCGGCCGGCGGACCTTCAGGACCAGATCCGCATCGCGTGCGGCATCGGCGGCGCTCCCCGCGATGCTTGCACCGGCGGTTTCATACTCGTCGTCCAAGAAGCCGGCCTTCGTGCCGGCACCGGACTGGACCACGACATCGGCCCCGAGCGCCTTGAATTTCTTCACCGTCTCGGGAACCGCAGCGACGCGCGGTTCCGCGGAGTCCGTCTCGGACAGCACAGCAATACGCATGCGCGGATTCCCCTGGATAAGCTCGGCATCCCGAATGCGCGAACCCACGCGGCTTTGCGAGATGCGGACCTAAGAGACTGTGGTGAAACGGTATCGAATGTAACTTGTGCTCAATTTAATTGCACGCCGTGCATAAACGGACCGCTCATGGGCATGGGCGGTCGAACGGCACGGCCAAGTCGATCCGAGGACCGACCGCATCGCCCTCAAGCGAAGAACAGGTAGAGCATCAGCAGAATGCCGACCACGAGGGGACCGCGCCATCCGACGGCCGGAGCCAGGGCGCCGACCGCACCCGCCGCGCCGGACGCGATCACGCTGAGAATGGCCAGAAGCCACGCTTCGCGGATGCCGCCGATCGCCAGGGCCAGGACCCAGCAGATCACGACCCCGGTGCCGATCTCGACGAAGCGGACGAAGCCGCGATAGGTCTGCTCGTGGGTCTTCGCGTCCATCGCCGGGCTGTAGGTGTGCCCGGCCACCGTATCACTCTCGGCCATCGTGCGCTCGTTTCCCTTAGACGCGACTTCTTGCGGTCACGGTGGGATGTAGCTCAAGCGTTTACCTGCCGCAATCGGACGCACGCAATTGATCACCAGCGCGATGTAGATTGCACGCACTCTCAAGCGGGCTTCGGGAGGCCGGCCTCGGCGAGCGCGCTGCTCTGACGCGAGGCCAGTTTATCCAGCGAAAAGTGCTCGATCTCCGCCTCAAACAACTGGTGGTAGTTCAGCTCCGACCGCAAGTGGAGAAAGACGGCGCCGAGCCCCACGGCGGCGCGATCCATGAAGACGAATTCCTGCGGGACGGTGACGGGACCGCGCTCCTTCAGGGCCTGATGCACTTCGAAGGCCTGCCGCCGGCCATACTCCCCGGGCTTCACGCCGTCGGCGACGGTGCGGGTGCGGTCCTCCAGCAGCGGTCCGTAGATGAACCGCGCCCAGATGTTCAGGATCTCGATCTTCTCCTTGTCGAGATCCTTGAAGCCCCAGACCTCATAAGCGTGGACGATGCGCGCAGCGTCGTTCTCCAGCAACCCCCGGTAGAGATCGACCACGCCTCCGACGAAGCGCGGGTGGAAGATGCGGACGCAGCCGTAATCGAGCAGGTTGATGCCGGCGGCCTCGCCCCCCTCGGTGAAGACCGTGTAGTTGCCGAGATGCGGATCGCCGTGGATCACGGCGGCCCGGCTGAACGGGTGCCACCACGCCTTGAACATCGACTGGGCGATGCGGTTGCGCACCTCGACCGGCTCATCGGCGAAGCCCAGAATCTTGTCGCCGTCGAGCCAGCCCAGTGTCAGCAGGCGCTTCGTGGACAGGTCGGGGAAGACCGCAGGGACGCGCACCGCGTCGATATCCTTGAGCACGGCGCCATAGAGCGCCGCGTGCTTGGCCTCGCGCTCGTAATCGAGCTCCTCGCGTACGCGGGCACCGATCTCCTTGGCGATCTCACGCGTATCGAGCCAGGAATTCATCCGGCGGTGGAGCGCGAAGGCGACTTCAAGCTGCTTGAGATCGGCCTCCACGGCCGATTGCATGTCCGGGTACTGGAGTTTGCAGGCCAGCCGCTGGCCATCCTTGGTGGAGGCGCGGTGAACCTGGCCGAGGGAGGCCGCGGCCGCGGGCTTCAGATCGAAACTGCCGAACCTGTCCTGCCACCCCGCGCCCAGTTCGGACTGCATCCGGCGCCGGACGAAGGCGGCGCCCATGGGCGGGGCATCGGCCTGAAGCTTCTGCAATTCGGTGGCGTATTCCGGCGGCAGCAGGTCCGGCACAGTGGCCAGAAGCTGCGCGACCTTCATGATCGGGCCCTTGAGCCCGCCCAGTGCCTGCGCCAAAGCAGCGGCGTTGGTGGTGCCTTCCTTGCCGAAAAGGCGGGCCATGGCCATGCGGGCCGCCACACCCCCGACATTCGCCCCGACGCTGGCATAGCGCCCCGCACGGGCGGAGAAGCGGTTGGCTTCGCGGTCGATCTCGGCCATGTCTCGATCTGCTTGTCTGCTGACGTGATGCAGATATGCCGCGCTTGGGCATGCACCAGGGGCGTGGGTCCCTGCGCCGCGGGCGTCAGACCGGCCAGTTGTCCCGGATCCAGCGGGTGAGACCGGATTCGTCGATCTCGCCGGCGGCGAGGCCGAGGATGGCAGCGGTCGCCTGTGCCTGGTCGGGCGCGAAGCGCACGCCGTTCAATCGGAGGAACAGCATCATCGCCACGAAGGCGATGCGCTTGTTGCCATCGACGAAGGCGTGGTTGCGGGCGAGTCCGAAGGCGTAGGCCGCCGCGAGCGAGGCCAAGTCGGCCTCCTCGTAGCGCCATCGGTTGATGGGCCGGGCGAGGGCCGATTCGAGCGCGTTCTCGTCGCGGATGCCGGCCGGCCCGCCGAAGCGGACCAGCTGGCGGTCATGGGCAACGCGGACCTCCTCGGAGGTCAGCCAGCGAGCCTCGGTCATTTGGCGAGCGTCCGCAGCGTGTCGCGGTACTCATCCATGATCTCGTCGACCACCGACATCGCAGCGTCGAAATCTGGATCGTACGGGCTGAGCCGCACGCCGCCATCCGCCAACTCGGTGACGTGCAGCCACTGCCCCTGCTGGAGGTTCAAGCGGCTCAGCAGTTCCTTCGGTAGGATGAGGCCGGTCGAGTTGCCGACGCGCTTCACTTCCAGCTTCATGATTGCCTCCGCGGTGTTATACGATCTGTATAACACCGCGGCTCGTGTGCCGGAAGAGCCCCGTCAGCCCAGCTCTTCCATCCCCTCCAACTCCACGATCATCCCCTCGATCATGCCGAGGCCGATCTGCCAGAAGCCGGGATCCTTCGCGTCGAGGCCGAACGGCGCGAGCAGCTCTCCGTAGGGCTTCGAGCCGCCGGCCGCGAGCAGCGCGAAGTAGCGGTCCACGAAGCCTTCCTCGGCCTGGGCGTAGACGCCGTAAAGCGAGTTCACGAGGCAGTCGCCGAACGCGTAGGCGTAGACGTAGAACGGCGAGTGGATGAAGTGCGGGATATAGGCCCAGAAGGGCTCATACCCGGCGTCGAGCGTGATCGCCGGACCCAGCGATTCCGCCTGAACCGATAGCCATAACGCGTTGATCTGGTCGGTCGTCAGCTCGCCCTTGGCGCGGGCGAGATGCACCTTCCGCTCGAACGAGTAGAAGGCGATCTGCCGGACCACCGTGTTGATCATGTCCTCGACCTTGGCGGCGAGCATGGCCCGGCGCTGGGTCGTGTCGGTGGTGGCGGCCAGGAGCTTGCGGAAGGTCAGCATCTCGCCGAACACGCTCGCGGTCTCGGCGAGCGTCAGCGGCGTCGGCGCCATCAGGGCGCCGTTCGGGCCGGCGAGCACCTGATGTACGCCGTGGCCCAGCTCATGGGCCAGGGTCATCACGTCCCGCGGCTTGCCCTGGTAGTTCACCAGCACATAGGGGTGGACCGAGGGCACGGTCGGATGCGCGAAGGCGCCGGGCGCCTTGCCGGGCCGGGTCGGCGCGTCGATCCAGCGGTCGTCGAAGAACCGCTTGGCGATGCCGGCCATCTTCGGCGAGAAGGCATCGTAGGCCGACAACACCGTGTCCCGCGCCTCGGTCCAGGGGATCGTGCGCTGCTCGACCTTCGGCAGCGGCGCGTTGCGGTCCCAGTAGGGCAGCGTCTCCTGCCCGAACCACCGTGCCTTCAGCTTGTAGTAGCGGTGCGACAGGCGCGGATAGGCCGCCCGCACGGCATCGACCAGCGCCTCCACCACCTCGGGCTCGACCCGGTTGGCGAGGTGGCGGGCGTCGGCCACGTCCTTGAAGCCGCGCCAGCGGTCGGAGATCTCCTTGTCCTTGGCCAGCGTGTTGGTGATCAGCGTGAACACCCGGAGCTGGCCGCGCAACACCGTGCTGATCGCCCCCGCAGCCTCCTTACGGACGGCCCCGTCGGAATCCTGCAGCTTGTTGAGGGTCGGCTCCAGCGGCATCTCCTCGCCCTGCACGGTGAAGCGCAGGGACGCGATGGTCTCGTTGAAGAGGCGATCCCAGGCGGCATTCGACGTGACGGACTTTTCGAGGAAGAGCTTCTCGATCCGGTCGTCGAGCTGGTGCGGCTTCTCCCGGCGCAGATCCTCGATCCACGGCGCGTAGCGCGCGAGCGGCCCGTCCGCCATCGCGGCGTTCATCACCGAATCGTCCACCCGGTTCAGTTCGAGGGCGAAGAACAGCAGATCGGCCGAGGCGTTGGTCAGGCGCTCGCGGGTGTCGCCGTAGAACTTGGCCCGGGCCTCGTCGGTCGTGTCGCCGGAATAGACGAGGCCGGCGAAGGACATCAGCTTCCCGAGCAGATCCTCGATCCCCTCGTATGTGCCGACCGCCTCGGCGAGCCGGCCGGAGGCATCCGGACCCGCGGCCATCTCGGCGATGCGCCCGGCATAGGCCTCGGAGAAGCGGCGGCACTCCTCCTCGGCCCGGGTCATGTCGGCGGAGAACTTCGGGTCGTCGAGGCCCCCGTAGAGATCGGTCAGGTCCCATTCCGGAAGGACGCCGAGGTCGGCCGCCTTCGCGGCGGCGCGCGCGGCGCTCACGCCCTCGGGCAGGCGGACGATCACCGGCGACGCGGTGGGGCTCGGCATCATGTCGTGCGTTCCTTTGAGGAGGAGGTGGTTTCGTACCCTGATATCGAGTGGGCCGCCACGCGTTCAACGCGGCGGGTTGGCGAGGCGCGCGGCCTGAAACCAACCGGACGGTGCAAACGTCGTTAAGCGCCACTTTACGTCTCTGGTTCACCCTCCGGCTCGAAACGAAACAGCTGCCGAATCGGAACCGGTGTCCGGGATCGCTCCCGCGTCGGCAACCCGATCCGCGTGCCGCAGGGAGCCGCCATGTCCACCACCGTGCTCATCGTGGACGACGACCCGGTCCAGCGGCGCCTCGCCGAGGCGGCGGTGCGCCGGTTCGGCTTCGAGGCCCGCGTGGTCGAGACCGGCGCCGACGCGTTGATCGTGCTCAAGTCCGAGGGCGCAGACGTGGTGCTCCTCGACCTCGTCATGCCCGGTCTCGACGGGCTCGGCGTTCTCGCCGAGATGCGCAAGGGTGGAATCGCGACGCCGGTCATCGTGCAGACCTCGAACGGATCGATCGACGCGGTGGTCTCGGCCATGCGGGCCGGCGCCGTCGACTTCGTGGTCAAGCCGGCCGGCGCCGAGCGGCTTCAGGTCTCGATCAAAAACGCCCTCCGGGTCGATACGCTGGAGGAGGAGGTGCGCCGCATGCGCCGCCGCGCCTCCGGCGCCCTCACCTTCAAGGATCTCACCTCCAAGAGCCCCGACATGGAGCGGGTCATCCGCCTCGCCGAGCGGGCGGCGAAATCCAACATTCCGGTGCTGATTGAGGGCGAATCCGGCGTCGGCAAGGAGGTGCTGGCGCGGGCGATCCAGGGATCGGGCGATCGGCGCGGCAAGCCGTTCGTGACGGTCAATTGCGGGGCGATCCCCGAGAACCTCGTGGAATCGACCCTGTTCGGCCACGAGAAGGGGGCGTTCACCGGCGCCACCGAAAAGCATGCCGGCAAGTTCGTGGAGGCCTCGGGCGGCACCCTCTTCCTCGACGAGATCGGCGAGCTGCCCCTCGACGCGCAGGTGAAGCTGCTGCGCGCCCTTCAGGAAGGCGAGGTCGATCCGGTCGGCGGCAAGCGCCCGGTCCGGGTCGATATCCGCCTCGTCTCGGCGACCAATCGCTCGCTCCTCGACCTCGTGAAGCAGGGCAAGTTCCGCGAGGATCTTTATTACCGCCTCAACGTCTTCCCGATGACGCTGCCGCCGCTCCGGGCACGCCGGGAGGATGTCCCCGACCTCGTCCGCTCCTTCTGCGCGCGCTTCTCCGCCGAGGAAGGCAAGCGCGTGCGGGCGATCACCCCGGAGGCGATTGCGCTGCTGACCCGCTATCCCTGGCCCGGGAATGTCCGCCAACTCGAGAACGCCCTGTTCCGGGCCGTGGTGCTGGCCGACGGCGACGAGCTGACGGTGGCCGAGTTCCCGCAGATCGCCGCGCAGGTCGAAGGGTTCGATGTCCGGATCCCACCCGTCCCGCTGCAGGCGCAGATGCCAGCCTACGCCCCTGAACCTGTGCGCGAGATCGTCCGGGTCGAGGTGCGCGATCCCCATGCCATGTCACTGGTGGCTGAGGAGACCGGCGAGATGAAGCCCATGGACGTGCTGGAGGCCGAGATCATCCGCTACGCCCTCCAGTTCTATCGCCAGCGCATGTCCGAAGTCTCGCGGCGCCTCGGGATCGGCCGATCGACACTGTATCGGAAGCTGAAGGACCTCGGTCTTGAAGACGACGCGAAGGGCGAGGACGCCGCGTGAGGCAGCTTCGGGTGCGATAGCGCACCAAGCGACTAACGCGCTTCCAGCGGCGACCGAATTTGGACACTGCTGTACGATATGGATCGATCACTCATCGACCAAGAATAACCTCAACATTGCCGCTCGACCGGTGATGCTGGATCAATCGGTCTACTCGGATCGACTACAGTTGCTGAATGCCACGCTTGCGCGGATAATCAATCTGCGCGTGCGGTTCTGACGCCGCCCCTGGGAGAATGCGATGCGCGTCCCGCGCTCAAGCCTGATGGCGCTGGCCGCCCTCTTGACCGGCTCGGTCGCTTCGGCCGCCCTCGCTGCCGAAACGGCCGCGCTCGACACGTCCGCCACCGCGCCGATCTCGGCCATGCCGACGCCCGTCGCCCCGACGCCGACTGCGCCGCCGGACCCGGCTCCGTCCCCGACGGCACTGCCGGATTACAAGCCTGAGGCCCCCGCGGCCGAGCCGGCCCCGGCGGCCGCCGCGCCCGTCGCTCCGACCGATCCGCTCGGCGCGGCGGTGTTCGCACGGCTCGCGGACCCGGCGCCGCTCCTCCTGCGCCTGACCACCAAGGACCGTGACGCGATCCGCGCGTTCTACGAGGCCCGGGCCGACAAGCCGCTCTGGATCGCCGACGGCACATGGACGGAGGCCGGCAAGGCGGTGTCCGCGCGCCTCACCGCCGCCGCCGAGGACGGCCTCGATGCCCGCGCCTACACGATCCCGACCCTGGCCGAGAAGCCGGACGAGAAGGCGGTCGCCGATGCCGATCTGCGCCTGTCCGCGGCGGCGGTCCTCTACGCCCGCGACGCCAGGGGCGGACGGGTCAACCTCGCCTCGATCTCGCGGCTGATCACCCCGCATCTCGATCTGCCGGCCGGCAACGACGTGCTGGCCAAGCTCGGCGATGCCGGCGTGAAGGCCGGCGACGTCCTCCAGGCCTACAATCCTGCCACACCGGGGTACCTCGCCCTGAAGGCCCGTCTGGCCGCCCTGCGCGGGCCGGCGCCGACCTCCGTCAAGGCGCTGCGGCTCCCGTCCGGCCCGGCTTTGCGCCTCGGCATGCACGATGCCCGCGTGCCGCTGCTGCGCGCGTATTTTAATCTCGAGAATCGCCCGGCCGGAACCCTCGATCAGGCCCCCGGCGAGCCGGACACCTACGATTCCGTCGTCGCCGATGCCGTCAGCAAGTTCCAGCGTGGCCGGGGGCTGCCCGCCACCGGCATTCTGAACGTCCAGACCGTCCTGACGCTCGCCGATACCGGCCGTGCCGCTCGCCCAACCGGCGGTGAGGCCGAACTCATCGTCAACATGGAGCGGTGGCGCTGGCTGCCGGGGGACCTCGGACCGGATTACATCCTGGTCAACGTGCCGGAATATCGGCTGCGCGCCTATCGCGGCGGCGTCCTGCGCGACGAGGCGCGGACGATCGTCGGCAAGCCGGATTCGCGCACGCCGCTGTTCTCGGGACTAATGGAATACGCGGTCGTCAACCCGTCCTGGTACGTGCCGCCCTCGATCCTGAAGACCATGGCGCCCAAGCTCGCCGGTTACGGCGGCAAGACCTGGGGCGGCTACGAGGTGGTCCGCCGCGGCGGCCACATCTCGCTGCGCCAGCCCCCGGGGGAGCGCAACGCCTTGGGCTTCATCAAGTTCATGTTCCCCAACCAGCACGCGGTCTATCTGCACGATACGCCGAACCGCTCGCTGTTCTCCGCCGCCAAGCGCGACTTCAGCCATGGCTGCGTGCGCGTCGACGACCCGTTCCGCCTCGCCGACGCGGTGCTGCCGGATTGGTCGGCCGAGCGCCTCAAGAAGCTGATCGGCAAGGGTGAGCGGACGATCCGGCTGCCCGAGAAGCTGCCGGTCCACCTCGCCTACTTCACTGCCTATGTGGATGACGGCGGCACCTACCGGACGTTGCCGGATCTCTACGGCTACGACGCGCCGATGCGTGCGGCCCTCGGGCTGCCGGGCGGCGGCGGAGCGATCGCGCGGCTGCCGGACGAGGCGCCCCGGCGCAAGGCCGACGCCGCGCCGAAGCCCCCGAAGGTCCACGCGGCCCAGAGCCGTTCGACGCATCGCCGCGTGGCCGAGGAGTGGCCGACCGGACGCTACGAGGAGGTCGCGCCGCCGCGGCGTCATTCGCGCCGGGCCGCCCGCGCCGACGATGCGCCGGACTACGGCGAACCCAGCCTGTGGACCCCGGCGCCGCAGCAGGCCGGCCCGCGGAGCTACTGGTAGGCACCGGGCCATCGTTACCTAATCTCACAACTTTCACGTGCGCGGCCACACATCCGGGCACGATTTTGCCACGGTCCAGCCTTAGCCGTTTCCGCGACCACCGGGCGCGCCCGGTAGCAGTCGCTACGGGCGTGAGAGGACCAGGACCGTCGTGCCGAGCCTTCTCCCCCTTCGAAAGCTCGCCCTTGCCCTGTCGGGCATCGCGCTCGGGTTCCTGGCGGGGACCGCCGAGACCGAGGATGCGGTCGCCAACGGCGATACCCGCACGCTCACGATCTACCACACGCATACGCAGGAGAGCGCGACCATCACGTTCAAGCGTGACGGGCGCTACGACCGCGCGGCCCTCGACCAGCTGAACTGGCTCCTGCGCGACTGGCGCATCAACGAGCCCACCAAGATGGATCCGCGCCTGTTCGATACGGTCTGGGAGGCCTACCGCCAGGTCGGCTCCGGTCAGGCGATCCACATCGTGTCGGCCTATCGCTCGCCCGGCACCAACGCGATGCTGCGCCGCCGCTCGAAGATGGTCGCCGAGTACAGCCAGCACATGCTCGGCAAGGCGATGGATTTCTATCTGCCGGACGTTCCGATCGACCGGATCCGCGAGGTCGGTCTCCGGATGCAGCGCGGTGGCGTCGGTTGGTATCCCCATGCCGGCACGCCGTTCATCCACCTCGACGTCGGCTCCGTGCGGATGTGGCCGCGGATGACCCACGATCAGCTCGCCCGCCTGTTCCCCGACGGCAAGACCGTGCATCTGCCGAGCGATAACCGGCCCTTCCCGCGCTACGAGGAGGCGAAGGCCGAGATCCTGGCCCGCGGCGGAACCGTTGCGGGCATCACCACCCAGATGGCCAGCGGCGAGGAGGAGGACGGGCCGGGCCTGTTCGGCTTCCTGGCGAGCTTGTTCGGGGGTGGCCGGTCCGAGCCCCCTGCCCCCGCGCCGCCGCCGGTCGCCGTGGCGGCCAAGGCGCGTCGCGCCCCCGTCGTCGCCGTGGCGAGCGCCGATGCCCAGGATCCGGTCGGAACCCGCGTGGCCCTGGCCTACGCGGCGCCCGCCGCCGACGACGCCTTGCGCGGCTCGCTGATCCAGCGCGAGATGGCGAAGGCGCCGGAATCGCAAGGCGCGGACGCGAAGGCGCTGCTCACGGCCGCACCCCCGGCCTCGAAGGTCGAGGAAGCCATCGCGTCGGTGGTGGCGCCGCTCCCGCCGCGCCGACCGTCCGATCTCGCCGCCGTCGTGGCGGCCCTCACGATGCCGCTGCCGCCGCCACGCCCGGTGCAATTTGCTGCGCTGAACAGCGGCATGGCCAACCTGCCGGCAGCGACCGAGATCCGCGCCCTGGTCAAGCCTGCGGAGCCCACACGGGCACGAACCCTGGTGCCGCCGGATGCCGACGCCAAGGTGCAGCTGCGCGCCCTGTTCGAGGCGGTCTCGGCCGGGCCCGTGACCGCACCAGCCAGTCGTACTGCGCCGGTCCGGATTGCCAACACCCGCGTCCGCGACGCCGCCCCCGATGCCGTCGTGGCGGCGACCCCCGAGCGCACGACCACCCGCTTCAGCCCACGCAGCCCCGGCGACGATCTGACGGCGGCCCGGTTCACCGGATCTGCGGCACG
Source organism: Methylobacterium guangdongense (assembly GCF_038442355.1). NCBI lineage: Bacteria > Pseudomonadati > Pseudomonadota > Alphaproteobacteria > Hyphomicrobiales > Methylobacteriaceae > Methylobacterium > Methylobacterium guangdongense. Next base: position 300,792 of record NZ_JBBXMX010000003.1, on the reverse strand, counting down.
GCCATCAGCCGGAGCGCGCTGAGACCGAGGCCTGCTCCACGGCTCAGACCTTTCGGCTATGCGAAGGTCGATTTGCGAGTGAGACTATTTGCGGCGTGGTCGCCGGAACGATCAGCGCAACGGCTTCGACAGATTCACGCTGAGCGCCGACACCAGCGTCGCCGCATAGCTGTCGTCCTGCGTGGCCGTGATGCGTTCGGCTTCGGTGCCGCTATTCGCCGCCACCGACATCATGAGCATTCCGGCGGTGACCATTCCACCGAGGGCCGCAACGGACGCGAGATAGGCTCGCATGGCTGCTCGCGGCGCGACGGCCTGCTGTTCGTTGAGGCACAGGGGCGCGGAGTCGGTCTGGATCATGGCCGGTGATTCTGACGGGTGACGATGGACCCGCCGCGGATCGGAGAAAGACACGTCCGATCCATCGGCTCAATAGATCAACGCGGAATTTCCAGTCGAGTTCGTCGGAAGAACCGTGTTTTTCAACGGCTCTTCCGACGTGTGGTTGAGAACCGATGAGAAGGCGCTATCGCCCTCTCCCGGCGGGGCTCAGCCCTCCTTGCCGGACACCTTGCCGAGCGCCGCCTGGGCGGCCGCGAGGCGGGCGATCGGCACGCGGTAGGGCGAGCAGGACACGTAATCGAGCCCGACCTCCTGGCAGAAGCCGATCGAGGCCGGATCGCCGCCGTGCTCGCCACAGATGCCGAGCTTGATGTTCGGCCGGGTCTTGCGGCCCCGCTCGACACCGATCCGCACCAGCTCGCCCACGCCCTCCTGGTCGATGGTGATGAACGGATCGGCCGGCAGGATGCCCTTCTGGGTGTAGGGACCCAGGAAGGTCGCGGCGTCGTCGCGGGAGATGCCGAGCGCGGTCTGAGTCAGGTCGTTGGTGCCGAACGAGAAGAACTCGGCGGTCTCGGCGATCTCGCCCGCCTTGAGCGCCGCCCGCGGCAGCTCGATCATGGTGCCGACCTGATAGTCGAGGGTCGCGCCCTTCTCCTCCGACACGGCCTTCGCCATGGCGTCGATGCGGGCCTTCACGATGTCGAACTCGGCGCGGGTGAAGACCAGCGGCACCATCACCTCGGGGGTCACCGCCTGGCCGGTCTCGGCAGCGGCCTGCACGGCGGCCTCGAAGATCGCCCGGGCCTGCATCTCGGCGATCTCCGGGAAGGCGATGGCGAGGCGGCAGCCGCGGAAGCCGAGCATCGGATTGTGCTCGGACAGCTCGCGCATCCGATGCCGGATCTTCTCCTCGGAGACGCCCGTCGCCTTCACGACCTCCGCCACCTCGGCGTCGGTATGCGGCAGGAACTCGTGCAACGGCGGGTCGAGCAGGCGGATAGTGACCGGCAGGCCGGACATGATCGTGAACAGCTCCACGAAGTCCTGCCGCTGGTACGGCAGGATCTTCGCCAGAGCCGCCCGGCGGCCCTCGGCGTCGTCGGCCAGGATCATCTCGCGCACCGCGATGATGCGGTCACCCTCGAAGAACATGTGCTCGGTGCGGCAGAGGCCGATGCCCTCGGCGCCGAAGTTGCGCGCGGCCCGCGCATCCGTCGGCGTATCGGCGTTCGCGCGGACCTTCATGGCCCGGAACGCGTCCGCCCACTCCATCAGCGTGGCGAAGTCGCCCGAGAGCTCGGGCTCCAGCATCTTCACCTCGCCCTGGATCACCTGGCCGGTGGAGCCGTCGATGGTGATCCGATCGCCGGCCTTCAGCGCCACGCCGCCGACCGTCAAGGTCTGTGCCTTGTAGTCGATCCGGATCGACCCGACGCCCGACACGCAGGGCTTGCCCATGCCGCGGGCCACCACGGCCGCGTGGCTGGTCATGCCGCCGCGGGTGGTCAGGATGCCCTCGGCGGCGTGCATGCCGTGGATGTCCTCGGGCGAGGTCTCGATCCGCACGAGGATGCATTTGCGCTCGGCCTTGCGATGGGCCTCGGCGTCCTCGGAATTGAACACGATCTCGCCCGTGGCGGCGCCCGGCGAGGCCGGCAGGCCGGAGGCGATCACCTTCCGGTCGGCCTTCGGGTCGATGGTCGGGTGCAGGAGCTGGTCGAGGGCACCGGGCTCGACCCGGCCGATCGCCTCCTCCTTCGAGATCAGCCCCTCGCCCGCCAGATCAACGGCGATGCGCAGGGCGGCCTTGGCCGTGCGCTTGCCGTTGCGGGTCTGGAGCATCCAGAGCTTCCCCTTCTCGATGGTGAACTCCATGTCCTGCATGTCGCGGTAGTGGCTCTCCAGGATCCCGTAGATCCGGGTCAGCTCCGCGTAGCTCTCGGGCATGGCCTTCTCCATGGAAGGCTTGTCGCTCTCGGCCTCGATCCGGGCCTTCTCGGTGATGTTCTGCGGGGTGCGGATGCCCGCCACCACGTCCTCACCCTGAGCGTTGATCAGGAACTCGCCGTAGAGCGCCTTCTCGCCGGTGGACGGGTTGCGCGTGAAGGCGACGCCGGTGGCCGAGGTGTCGCCCATGTTGCCGAACACCATCGCCTGGACGTTGACGGCCGTGCCCCAGCTCTCGGGGATATTGTTCAGCTCGCGGTACTTCTTGGCGCGCGGGATCATCCACGAATTGAAGACCGCGCTGATGGCGCCCCAGAGCTGGTCGTCGGCCCCCTGCGGGAAGTCCGAGCCGTGCTCGTCGCGGACGATCTTCTTGTAGGTCTGGATCAGGGTCTTCCAGTCGCCGGCACCGAGATCGGTGTCGAGGTCGAAGCCCTTGCTCTCCTTGTACTGCTCCAGGGCCTCCTCGAAGGCGTGGTGCTCAACGTTCAGCACCACGTTCGAGTACATGGTGATGAAGCGGCGGTAGGAATCGTAGGCGAAGCGCTCGTCGTCGGCTTCCTTGGCCAGCGCCAGCACGGTCTCGTCGTTGAGGCCGAGGTTCAGCACCGTGTCCATCATGCCGGGCATCGAGGCGCGGGCACCGGAGCGGACCGAGACGAGGAGGGGGTTGGTGTTGTCGCCGAACTTGCGGCCCGTCAGGGCGCCGACCTGGGCGAGCGCGGCCGTGACCTGATCCTTCAACTCCGGCGGGTAGGCCTTGCCGTGATCGTAATAGTAGGTGCAGACTTCGGTGGTGATGGTGAAGCCGGGGGGCACCGGCAGGCCGAGATTGCACATCTCGGCGAGGTTGGCCCCCTTGCCGCCGAGGAGGTCGCGCATCTGCGACTTGCCCTCCGCCTTGCCGTCGCCGAAGGCATAGACCCACTTCGCGCTGCCGGTCGCCATGTCGATCCCGTCCATCTCTGATGCCCGGCTCCGGCCGAGCTGATGGGCGGGGTTGGACCATCCCGCACCGCAACGCAAGATGAACGCGCGATGGCGTTGTGCGCATGCGGCTGACGGTGATGCCGGTCTGTCAGGCAAGCCGCCCCCGCCCGGGAGCGATGCGGCCTAACGCAGTATTCCAAGGCCGATAACGCCGACCACGATCAGGTAGATCGCCACGATGTAGTTGAGAAGCCGCGGCACCACCAGAATCAGGATTCCGGCCAGGATCGCGATGAGGGGCTGCAGGTTCGAGATGGTGATCGTCATGGGCGCCTCTCACAAGGCCGAGCTTGGCCGCCGATAACAGCGATCCTACTCAGCGGAGGTTCCCCGGAGCTTGCGCACGGCGGAGCTGATCGCTCCGCCGCGGCTCATGTCAGGGCTTGGTCGGCTTCGGCGTCGGCGTGTTGGTGCCCGGGATCGGGTCCTTCGCCTCGCCGACCGGCAGGCTCGCCTCGATGGTCGGGTGCGCCAGCTCGGGATAGGGCTCGATCACGTTGGCGCCGTTGAGCGGCTTGTTGGCGCCGTTGTGGCAGGTCGCGCAGTAGATCTTCGGCGCGTCCCCGAGCGGACCGAGCCGGTTGCGCGGGAAGGTCGAGGTCAGCGGCGTCATGTAGTCCTGGTTGAGGTCCCGCACCATGCGGATCCCGTACCAGGCGTGGACGCGATTGGGCGTACTCGTATCCCACTGCGCCACCGAGCGGGTGTTGTGGCAGAAGGTGCAGTTCACGCCGAGCGACTGCGACATGCTGATCATGAGGCCGAAGGTCTTCTCGGCGTCCTGGATCGGCTTGCCCTTGGAGTCCGGCAGCGCCGTGGTTGCGTTGACCCGGATCGCGTCCTCCGACGTCTCCTTGTGCTGATAGAAGGCCTGGTAGATGTCGTAAGGCAGCGAGGTGTTGCCGACATTGGCCGAGGCGAGGTTCTGGCTGTTGTTGCGCGGGATGAACCGCCCGGCTCCCTGGACAGGTTGATCGAACCAGATATTGGCCGGCACCGGATTGCCCCGGTGACAGGTGTAGCAGGTCACGCCGGCCTGATGGACGTGGTTCTCCTTCCAGGACGAATTGATGTACTGGGTCATCTGAAACATGCGCCGGGCGACGCGCTTCTGATAGAGCTCGTCGGAGGCCATGTTCTCGGTGCTGTGGCAGTAGGTGCAGCCCTGCTGCGGCGCGACCCATTCGGTGATCGACACCATGATGCGGTTGAACTGCTCGGCCGAGAGATCGCCCAGCACCTGGACGTTCTCGTAGACCGCGGAGGCCTTCTCGCCGCCGGGTTCGGCGGGATCGGCCGGCGCCGGTGCCCGGTTGGCGTCGGCCAGCGCCTCGTTGCCGGCCCGGGTGCGGATCAGATCCATCGCGGTGCCGCGGAAGCCGGTCTGCTTGACCGCCATGGGCGGGTGGGTCCAACCCGCCCCGCCGAACATCGCGATGGTCAGGAACAGCGCCAGCGCCCCGCCGACGACCGCCAGAACTGTCTTCATGACGGCCTCCTTACGGCTTCATGCCGGGTGCGAGATGGGCGGGATCCACGATCGGGCCGTAGACCTGGGGATATTGGGGGGCCACGCCGTGCTTGACGGCCCAGAGGTACCAATTGTCGACCACGGTGCCGGTGAGCAGGATGCCGATGCCGCCGGTGAGCGTGGTCAGCACGGCGAACCACCACGCCCAGCGGTGGATCGACTCCATCGTGGCGTTGAAGCCCATGGTCCAGCGCCAGAACAGGGCGGCGCGCTCTGTGGCGGTGCCGCGATCGACGATCTGGTCGATCTCGCGCTCGGCGCCGTAGCGCGAGCACGCCAGGATGGTGCCGCCGTGCATCGCGAACAGCAGCGTCGATCCGTAGAGGAACGTGATCGAGAGCATGTGGAACGGGTTGTAGAAGAGGTTGCCGTAGCGGAGCGAGAACGCCGCGGTCCAATCGAGGTGCGGGAAGATGCCGAACGGCACCGCCTCGGACCACGAGCCCATCAGCACCGGGCGGATGAAGCCGAGCACGAGGTAGAGCCAGATCGCCGAGGCGAAGGCCCACGGCACGTGGGTTCCGAGGCCGAGGGCGCGGGCCCGCCGGTAGAGGTGAACCCACCAGAGCAGGATCGACGCGGTGAGGAAGAAGCCGGCGATCAGCCACCAGCCGCCCTCGTTCAGCGGAGGCAGAATCTTCAGGCCGTATTTCGGAAGCGGCGGCTCCAGCGCCAGCCAGGGCAGTTGCCGGACGAACTGGACCGGGTCCCAGTTCACCGAGGCCCACATATTGAGTCCGATGATCTCGAACGCGATCAGACCGCAGGTGATCGACAGGGCCGCGATGTAGCCGATGTAGATCGGACCGACCTGGCTGTTGCCGATGAGGCCGAACAGATAGCTGTTGAACGGCTTGCCGACGCGGTCGTCGACCGCCACCGGCACGCCGTGTTCCGGCTTCAGCGGGCGCACCTGAACCTGCGTGAAGATGTTCTGGTAATAGGCCATGGCCTGCCCTCCCCCGGGAGTGCCGCGCCGGAGCGCAGCTCGTCTCAGTCGTTGTGAAGCCCGCTCGGCGTGTCGCTCATCGCCAGACCGGCAGGTTGAGCCACCAGCCCCACCATTGCGGCCAGCCCTGCGTCCAGAACGGCCCGCTGATCACGATGCAGACCGCGCTCCAGAAGCCCGCCGCCAGGGCGAGGAACAGGCCGAGGCGATGCACGCCGAGGGTGCCGATCGAGTAGCCGATCGTGTCGCGGAAGAAGGTGTCCTCGTGCTCGGGCGTCTTGACGGTCTCGCCCTTCTTCGGATTCGTCGCCGAGAGGATGAGGCCGCCGTGCATGGCGAGCGCCAAAGTCGTGGTGAAGAAGAATGTCACCGCGAGCATGTGAGCCGGATTATAATGGAAGTGTAGATACTGATATCCGGTATTCGACACCCAATCGAGATGGCTCAGGATGCCATAGGGAAAGCCGTAGCCCCAGGCGCCCATCAGGAACGGGCGGATCACAACCAGCGTGAAATAGGCGAAGATCGCCATGCCGAAGGCCACCGGCACGTGGTAGCCGATGCCGAGCTTGCGGCAGATCTCGACCTCGCGCAGCGCCCAGGACACGAACGAGCCCAGCGCGCACATGGTGATGATCTGCCAGAGGCCGCCCTCCTTGAGCGGGGCGAGCTTCAGCCCGTAGCTGATGTCGGGCGGCGCGATGTTGATCTGCCAGACGTTCCAGGTCGGCCCGATAGCCGCGCCGTAGATGACGAGCGCGGTACCCAGCACCGTGAAGAACAGCCCGACCACGCCGAAGAACCCGACGAAGAACGGCCCGATCCAGAAATCGAACAGGTCGCCGCCGAGCAGGGTGCCGCCGCGGATCCGGTATTTGCGCTCGAAGCTCAGCATCGCCATGGCGACCACCCCTTTCGGGCCGGAGACAGGAAGGGTGACCGCGGCCCTCGCGCGCCGCGGTCCGGACCGGACGTCAGGCCGGCAGATGCGGCAGGGCGAGCGTGATCGCGTTCGCCTGCTTGTTGGCCTTCGGACCTTCCAGCCAGTTGAACCGGTCGGTCGAGAGCAGGATGAAGTGGATCAGCAGCGCCAGGATGAAGAGGAAGGTGAACAGAGCCACCAGCGTGCGCCGCGGATCGAACAGCAACCAGACCTTGTGCATTCGAGCCTCCTCAGCCGATCATCGTGACGAGGGCGTGGGCCGCATCGCGGACGCCCTCAAGGGAGGCGTAGCCCTGCGGTCCAGGGAGCCACGGACGCCACAGCCAGACGAGGATGTGGGCGACCACGGCAATCGCCGTGAAAATGAGGAAGCTCGTCAGGAAGATCGCGTGGAACTCCTTGGCTTCCGGTTCCGTCAGCCCGGACAGGCTGCTCGGTCTTTCTGTTGTGACGGGTCCACTCGCCATCGTTCAGACCTCCGTGTGTTGGCCGCGCCCCTGGGGAGGCGCGACGGGTTCAGCCGTGGGACCTCGCGGCGCCCCCGGCCCAACTTCCCCCGCGTCACCGGACGGAAGCATCTCGCTCAGGGGCGTTTCAGCCCATGAAGGCGAAGGGAATCGCCTGAACCGCCAGGGCGCGGGCCTCGCCGAAGACCGAGCGGCGCGCCGGCGCCAAGCCCGGACGGGCGATCTCGCGGGCGGGCCGCACCCGGTTGACCGCCGCCGCGGCGAGGAAGAACGGGTAGGTCGCCGCCAGGATCAGTCGGAACTGAATCGCTTCCTGGTGCTGGCGGCCGGTCGGGACCATCGTGCGCATCGGCAGGTCTCCTCTGGGTGAAACGGTAAACGGGCTCATGCCGGGATCCCCCCGGCGAGATCGGCCCGGGCCCGCGCCACATGGGCGGGCGCCACGGCCTCGGATTCGGCGTCGCGCGCGGCGCGCTCGGCGGCGTCGCGCAGGCGCTTGGCGGCGGAGATGCGCGCCAGCACCGGTTGCAGCTCCACCAGGGCGTCGAGCGCCTGCCGGGCGGCCTCGTCCCAGGGCAGCTCCGCGTGGCGCCGGGCCGGGGTCGCCTCGACCTTGTCCATGTCGCGGGCGAGCGGCAGGATGTGGAAGAGGGTGTCGAACAGGGCGTTGCAGACCTCCTGCACGAGGTAGGTCGCGCCGGCGTAGCCCATGAACGGCGTGCCGGTGTGCCGCCGGATGATCGCGCCGGGGAACGAGGCCGGCACGTAGGTCGCCCGGGCACCGCACTCGGCAAGGTACATCCGCTCGTTGAACGAGCCGAACAGCACCAACGGCGGCTTCGCGGCGATGGCGGCGCGGACGGCGGCATTGTCGGGCTTCAGCCCGGCCGAGCGCCCGAAGGCGAAATGGCAGGGCAGGCCCATCTCGTCCTCGAGAAAATGGCGCACCCCGCGGGCGTAGGTCTCGGTGGCGACGATGCCGAAGCTCGCGGTCCCGAAGAAGTCCTGCGTCACCGAGCGCCAGAGGTCCCAGACCGGCTTGATCGTGGTGTGCCGCTCGCGCTCGATGAACGGCTCGGGGTCGAGGCCCAGAATTGCGCCGAGCGAGCGCAGGAACTTGGTGGTCGACAGGATGCCGATCGGGGCCTGAAGGTACGGGCGCTCCAGATCCTCGCAGAGGAGCCGGCCGAACTCCCGGTACAGGCAGATATTGGCGTCGGCGTTGACGAGCTTCGGCACGTCGGCGAGGTGCGCACCGAGCGGGAAGGTCAGGTTCACCTCGGCGCCGATGCCTTCGACCAGCCGCCGGATCTCGGCGAGGTCGGAGGGCATGTTGAAGGTGCCGTAGGCCGGGCCGATCAGGTTCACCCGCGGTTTCTCGCCGGGCTTCTTCTCGGGCCGGGCCGGAATGCCCTTCTTGGCGAACTTTTTCGCCCCGTATTCCTGCCAGAGCCAGCGCATCGCCCGGTCGGCGGCCTGCCACTGGTCCTCGTCGATGGTGCGGGGCAGGAAGCGCTGGAGGCCGGTCCCCTCCGGCGTCACGCCGCCGCCGATCATCTCGGCGATGGAGCCGGTCACCACGACGCTGGGCTGACCGGGATCGAGGGTGGCGTGGGCGCGCTTCATGGCGCCCTCGGTGCCGTGGCGGCCGAGTTCCTCTTCCGCCAAGCCCGTGACGACGATCGGCAACTCGTGCGGCGGCAGCGCATCGGTGTAGTGCAGCACCGAAGTGACCGGCAGGTTCTCGCAGCCCACGGGGCCGTCGATGACGACCTGCAGGCCCTTGATCGCCGTGAAGACGTAGACCGCGCCCCAGTAGCCGCCGGCCCTGTCGTGATCGAGGATGAGCATCAGGCCATCTCCCCGATCGGCTTCTTGGGGCCTTCGATCTTCGGCCCCTGGCGCTTCTGCGGCACCTCCTGCCAGACCCCCGCGGCGTGGCCCGTGCCGACGCCCTCGAAGAAGTCGCGCATGGCGTCGAACCGCGCCTTGTTGCCCAGCGCCGCGTTGATGACCGTGGCGAGCGAGCCCGCGCCGGCCGCTCCCATCAGCGGGCGGGCCGAGATCAGATTGGTGAAGTAGAGCGCCGGGGTGCCGCGCTCCTTGGCCCGCTGCACCACCGGCGTCGTGCCGATGGCGAGGTCGGGCTTCAGCGACTCGAAGGCGTAGAGGTCGTCCTCCAGGGAGGCCCGGTAGCGCACCTGCGTGCCCCGGGATTCGAGCCAGTCGCGATCGGCCTCCGACCAGGGCGTGCGCGGGCAGGCGGTGCCGACATACGGCACCTCGGCGCCGCTCTCGACGAGGAGGCGCGCCACCAGCAGCTCCGAACCCTCGTAGCCCGAGAGTGTGATCCGCCCTTTGATCGGCATCGCGCCGAGCGCGCCGCGGATGCCGGGCAGGATCCGGTTCTTCGCCGCCTCGACGGTGGTGCGGGGCACGCCGCAGGCGTCGCCGATCCGGTCGAGCCAGTCGGCGGTGCCGTCGACACCCACCGGGGCCGAGCCGACGATCGGGCGGCCGGCCGCCTCGAACTCGCGGATCGAGGCGGTGTAGAACGGGTGGATCGCCGCCACCGCGGCGCAGTCGAGGGCGGCGTAGAGTTCGCGCCACTCCCGCGTGGGGACGACGGGTCCGGCGGCGAGACCGAGCGGCTCCAGGAGCGAACCGATCACAACGGGATCGGCCGGGAACACCTCGCCGAGAAGCGCCACGCTCGGGCGCTCCGAGCGACCGCCGCGGGGTGCGGCCACCGGACCCTGCTCGGCCTCGCTGCGGGCCACCTTCAGCATGGCGCCGGCCAGGACGTCCTTGGCCTCGGCATGGGTCGGCACGCCGAAGCCCGGCACGTCGATGCCGATCACCCGGACGCCGTCGATCTCCTTCGGCAGCAGGCGGAGCGGCACGCCGGAGGCGGTCGGCACGCAGAGGTTGATCACGACGACGGCGTCGTAATCCTCCGGCTTCGCGGTGGCGTGGACCGCCTCCCGGATGTCCTCGAACAGCTTGCCGGTGACCAGGGTCTCCGAATTGAACGGCACGTAGCCGACGCTGCGCTTCGCCCCGTAGAAATGCGACGTGAAGGTCAGCCCGTAGACGCAGCAGGCGCTGCCCGACAGGATCGTGGCGGTGCGGCGCATCCGCAGCCCGACCCGCAGCGAGCCGAAGGCCGGACACATGCTTTGCGGCTGATCGTGCGGGCCCTGCGGATAATCCTCGCGCAGTTGCGCCAGCGTCTCCGACATGCCGGCGGCCTCGGCGGCCGCCACCATCGCGTCCTTGCCGGCGTGGCAGCCCAGGCCGTCGCTCTGCGCGGCGGCGAGGTCGATGGCGGCCGGCGCCTTGCGGGCCCGCAGGTCGGCGATGTCGAGGGAGACGGCCATGCGCGTCAGACCTCGTCGTACACGACTTCGAGGGACGGCTTGGTCACCTGGGCTACGCCGCACATGTCCTCGTGGGTGGCCGGCACCAGAACCACGTCGCGGCCCGTGGTCTCGCTGGAGAACAGGCCCAGCAGCCCGTCCTGTGTCAGCGGCGTCGGGCGGTGCGGCGCGGCCTCCGCGACGTTGGCGGCGAGCCCAGAGAACAGGTCGCCCCAGCGCCCGTCCGGCTTGCCGATGATCTCGTAATTCGCGCTCTTGCGGCGGATGTCCTCGTCGGCCGGGATCGAGGCCAGGACCGGAATGCCGGCGGCTTCCGCGAAGGCCTGGGCCTCGCCGGTGCCGTCATCCTTGTTGATCACGAGGCCGCCGACGCCGACATTGCCGCCGAGCTTGCGGAAGTACTCCACCGCCGAGCAGACGTTGTTGGCGACGTAGAGCGACTGCAGGTCGTTCGAGCCGACGACGATGACCTTCTGGCACATGTCCCGGGCGATCGGCAGGCCGAAGCCGCCGCAGACCACGTCACCCAGGAAGTCGAGCAGGACGAAGTCGAAGCCCCACTCGTGGAAGCCGAGCTTCTCCAAGAGCTCGAAGCCGTGGATGATGCCGCGCCCACCGCAGCCGCGCCCGACCTCGGGGCCGCCGAGCTCCATCGCGTAGACGCCGTCGCGCTTGAAGCAGACGTCGCCGATCGCGACTGCCTCGCCCGCGAGCTTCTTCCTGGTCGAGGTCTCGATGATGGTCGGGCAGGCCTTGCCGCCGAACAGCAGCGAGGTGGTGTCGCTCTTCGGATCGCAGCCGATCAGCAGAACCTTCTTGCCCTGCTGGGCCATCATGTAGCTGAGGTTCGCCAGCGTGAACGACTTGCCGATGCCGCCCTTGCCGTAGATCGCGATGATCTGCGTTTCTTTCTTGGCCGGCGCGGTGGACACGGCATCGGGCTCGATGGCTGCCTCGGCGCGGAGCTGGGTCGCTTGGGACAGGGCGGCCTTGTTGAGCTGAACGTTCACGCGGCGTCCCTCCAGTCGAGGATCATCTTCAGGCAGGCGGGGTCCGAGAAGGCGGTGCGGTAGGCACCCTCTGCCTCGACCGCCGGTGCGCGATGGGTGATCAGCCCGTCGAGCGAGAGGCGGCCGCCGTCGATGAGGCGCGTCACGGCCGCGAGGTCGTCCGGGCGGAACTCGGCCGAGATGCGGATCCGGGCCTCGCGCATGAAGGCCGGCGGGAAGGCGAAGCTGAGCGGCGCCTCGTAGAAGCCCGCCAGCACGATCTCGCCGCCGGGCGCGAGCCGGGCGATCAGCGCGTCGAGGCCGGAGGCGTCGCCGCTGACATCGGTGATGACGGCGTAGTCGCGGCGGGAATCGTCCTCCGGGGCGAGGATCGTGTAGCCGTGCTCGCCCCCTCGACGGATCGGATCCCGCTCCCAGACGGTCGGTGCGGCGCCGGCAGCGAGCGTCAGCCGCGCGAGCAATCGGCCGAGCACCCCGTGGCCGACGATCAGCGGGGTCGCGCCGGGCAGAAGGCCGCCGAGCGCGCGATAGGCGGTCGCCGCCAGGGCAAGCAGGCACGCGGTGTCGCCGTGCCCCGCATCGACGGGGACGAGCCGGCTGGCGGGCGCAACGAGATGCGAGGCGGCCCCGCCGAACAGGCCACGGACCGCGCCGAAGCAACGGGCGCCCGGCACGAAGACGGTCTGGCCGATACGGACTGCGCCGGATGCGTCTGCGTCCACGACCGTGCCGACGGACTCGTATCCCGGCACCAGCGGGTAGCCCATTCCGGGGAACGGCGGCATGCGGCCCGACCAGAGCAGACGCTCGGTCCCGGTGCTGATCCCGCTCCAGGCGATCGCCACCACCGCGTCGGACCCGTTGGCAGCCTCCAGCGGCAGCCGCTGGACCGACAGGTGTTCGGGACGTTCGAGGATGACGGCGAGCGCATCCATTGTGGGAATTTCCGCCCTGCTACACGCGACTCTCGCAGGAACGACGTCGCGATGTGTCATCCTAGATAGACATATGTGAGCGTCAAGTCAGAGTTACTGAATGGCGCCCGATTTTTGGGCGATCAGCACCCGAGCGAGCAACGGACGACGGGTTTTGGCCTCGTGGATCGCGGCGAATCCGGCCTCCCGCAGCATGGTTTGCAGTTCCGTGCTGCGGCGCGGCCGGCCGGAGCCCATGGCCAACAGGTACAAGCCGAAATAGGCATCGCCGACGGGCTCCGCCCCCGGCGTCCCGGCCATCGGCTCGGCCAGGATCAGGCGACCACCCGGCGGTAGCGCCCCGTGCGCGGCCGCAAGGAGGGCCTGAGCCGGGCCATCGTCATGGTCGTGGACGATGCGCACCAACGAGATGGCGTCGGCTCCCGATGGCAGGCCAGCGTGGAAGTCGCCGCCGCGGCAGGTGATTCGGTCGCCGAGCCCCTGGCGCGACAGCCGTGCGCTCGCACGCTCCGCGACGGCGGGCAGGTCGAGAAGGGTCAGATCGAGCTGCGGGTGCCGGGCGGCGACCGCTTCGAGGAACACGCCCTCGCCGCCGCCGACATCCATCAGGCCCCGGGTTGTGGACAGGTCGCAGGCATCGAGGACGTCCTCGGCGATCATGGCCTGCGAGGCGCCCATCAGGGCACTGTAGCGGGCATAGGCTTCGGGTTCGGCCGCGGTGCCGGACGCGTAGGGCCAGTAGCCCGACAGGCGGGTCGGCTGCGCTTGGCCACGCAGCAGGCGAACCGGGTCGGCGAGATCGGCGTAGAGCAGCGCGTGGTGCTCCACCATTCCGGCGATGCCGGGATTGCCGATGAGCGCGGCGCCGAGATCCGCGAGCCCGTAGCGATCGCCCTTCAGCGACCGTACCAAGCCGAGGGACTCGGCGGCGCGGAGCAGGCGCCGGGCATTGTCGGGCGGCAGATCGAGCCGGCGTGCCAGGATATCCATGGGCACCGGCCCATCGGCCAGGATCGCGAAGAGATCGAGCCGGATGCAGGCGGTCAGGACCTGCGCGTAGACGAACCCGGCGCAGAGATCGAACAGGGCGCGGGTGTTGCGGCGGGCGATGCCCCGAGTAAGCGGAAACCCTGCCGCCCAGCGCTGGAACCGCGGGTTCGCCACGAGTCGATTGCGCCATGCGAGCCACCGCTCGCCCCAGGCGGTTGGGGCCGGCGGGTTCACCCCGGCGCCGGGCAGGGAACCGGCGCTCAGGCCACCACCGCCCGCAGGCTCGCGGGCAGGAACAGCCGCGCCTGCGCCTCGATCTCGGCGGTGAGAGTCGCGGCGCCCGGACAATCCGGGATCGCCGCCACGGCCTCGCGGGTGAGCCGCGACAGGCGATCCAGCGCGCCGCCCGTACCGAGCAGCGCCGCCGCGTTCGGGCGGCCGAGCGTGGCATCGCGCCCGGCCGGCTTGCCGATCTCCTCCTGCCGGCACGCCACGTCCCGCAGGTCGTCGGCCACCTGGTAGGCCTCGCCCAGGCATTCACCGAGCCTGCGCCAGGGCTCGGCCTCGACTCCCGCCGCGGCGGCGCCGGCGGCCGTGGCCGCGGCGAACAGCGCGCCCGTCTTGGCCTGCTGGTAGTCGCTCAGGCTGATATGCGCCTCCGATTCCCACGCCTGACCGGCCGCGATGCCGGTGGGCGAGCCGGCGGCCCGGCCGAGCAGGCCCACTAGGCGGACGAGGCGCCCCGGATAGGGCCCCGCCGCCCGGGCCAGCGTCTCGAAGGCGAGGACGATCAAGGCGTCGCCCGCCAGCACCGCGATGGGCTCGCCGAAGGCGACATGAACGGAGGGCTTCTGCCGGCGCATCGGCGCGTCGTCGAAGCATGGCAGATCGTCGTGGACGAGGGACGCGCAGTGCAGCAGCTCGATGGCCGCCGCCGCCGCCGTGGACCCGGCCGGATCGTCGTCGCCGCAGGCCTGCGCCACGGAGAGGCATAGGCGCGGACGGATCCGGTGCCCGCCCGGAAACACCGCGTAGCGCAGCGCCTCGGCGAGCAGCGGCGGCGCCCCGGGGGCCTCCGCGTGCGCCACGGCGCGATCCAGCGCCATCTCGATTCGCCGGCCCGACTCCATCGCGCTGCCTCCCATGTAAATATGGCTTGTCAGCAACAGGTGTCATTTCTTATTGACACTGCTTGGTCGGGAGATCAATCCCGTTCCGAGGGCTGAAAGCGGGGCGAGCGTGGCGCAGGAACGCGTCGTCGTGATCGGGGCCGGGATCGGCGGCTTGGCCGCCGCGCTCCGGCTCGCGCAGGCGGGGCTCGACGTCACCGTTCTCGAACAGGCCGCGAAGCCGGGCGGCAAGATGCGCAGCGTTCCGGTCGAGGGCCGAGCCGTCGAGGCGGGACCGACGGTCTTCACCATGCGCTGGGTGTTCGAGGAGCTGTTCGCAGAGTGCGGCGAACGGCTGGGCGACCGGGTTGCGCTGAGCCCGGCGAGCCTCCTCGCCCGGCACGCCTGGAGCCGTGACGAACGCCTGGACCTGTTCGCCGATATCGAGGCCTCCGCCTCGGCCATCGCGGCCTTCGGGGGCCCCCGCGAGGCCGATGGCTACCGGCGATTCTGCGCCCGGTCGGCGGAGGTCTACCGCACCCTCGAAGGCCCGTTCATCCGCGACGGGCGGACCAACCCGGCAGGCCTCGCCAAGCGGGTCGGACTCTCCGGCCTCGGCGATCTCTGGCGAATTCAGCCCTTCGCCACCCTGTGGTCGGCGCTCGGGACCTTCTTCCGCGATCCGCGGCTGCTGCAGCTGTTCGGCCGCTACGCCACCTATTGCGGCGCCTCGCCGTTCAGCGCGCCGGCGACCCTGATGCTGGTGGCCCATGTGGAGCAGGCCGGCGTCTGGACCGTGGCGGGGGGCCTGAGCGCCCTGGCCCAGTCCGTGGCGGATCTCGCCGCCGAGCGCGGCGCGGCGTTCCGGTACGGTGCCCATGTCGAGCGCATCATCGCAGAGGGCGACCGGATCACCGGGGTCGTTCTGGCCGGCGGCGAGCGTATCGCCGCGGACCTCGTCATCTGCAACGCCGACTGCGCCGCCCTCGGTGCCGGGCTGCTCGGCCGCGATGCCGCCTCCGCTGGCGAACGGCTGGCGCCGGCCGAGCGCTCACTCTCGGCCGTGACCCTCTGCGCGGTGGCGGAAACCCGCGGCTTCCCGCTCGCGCACCACACCGTGTTCTTCTCGCGGGACTACCGCGCCGAATTCGACGCGATCCTGCGACACCGCCGCCTGCCCGACGACCCGACCGTCTACGTCTGCGCGCAGGACCGGACGGAACCGGGCAGCGCGCCGTCAGGACCCGAGCGCCTGCTCCTCCTCGTCAACGCCCCGGCGGATGGCCGGGAACGTCCGCCCACGCCGCCGGAGATCGAGACATGCGCGACGAACCTGCTGCGCCGGTTGGAGGCCTGCGGGCTGAGCCTGGACTTGGCGGCGCCCGTGACGACGACGCCCCGGGAGTTCGAGGCGCTGTTTCCGGGGACGGGGGGCGCCCTCTACGGGCGGGCGGCGCAGGGCTGGGCGGCGACCTTCAAGCGGGCCGGCGCGCGGACGGCGATCCCGGGCCTGTACCTCGCGGGGGGCTCGGTCCATCCGGGGCCGGGCGTGCCGATGGCGGCGCAGTCCGGCCGGCTGGCGGCGGCGGCGATCTTGGACGACCGCGCTTCGACGGCGCGGTCGCGCCAAGCGGCTACGCTTGGTGGTACGTCGATGCGGTGAGCGATGACGGGCGGCAGGGCCTCACCATCATCGCGTTCATCGGCAGCGTGTTCTCGCCCTACTACGCCTGGAGCGCGGACCGGGACCCGTTCGACCATTGCGCGATGAACGTCGTGCTGTACGGCGCGCAGAGCCGTTTCGCCATGACGGAGCGGCGCGCCGACAGCCTGTCGCGCGACGCCGACCACATCGCCATCGGGCCGAGCGCGATGCATTGGGACGGCACGGCGCTGACCATCCGGATCGACGAGCGCGGGTCTCCCCTGCCCCACCGGCTGCGCGGCACGGTCCGGCTGGAGCCCCCTGGCTTCACCGCCGGTCCGTTCCACCTCGACCGCGCCGGGCGCCACCGCTGGTGGCCGATGGCACCGTCCTCACGGGTTGAGGTCGCGTTCGATCAGCCGGGCCTCAAATGGAGCGGGAGCGCCTATTTCGACACCAATGACGGCGATGAGGCCCTGGCGGACGCGTTCACCCGCTGGACCTGGTGCCGGGCCGATCTGCCGGACGGCGCCGCGATCCTGTACGACGTGCAGCACCGGGACGGCGGCGGCCAGAACCTCTCCCTGCGGTTCAACCGGGACGGCAGCCGCCGCGAGATCCGCCCCCCCACGGCCGCCGCGCTACCGGCCACGCGCCTCTGGCGGATGCCGCGCGAGACCCGCAGCGACGACGGCCGCGCCCGCGTCCTCACCACTTACGAGAACACGCCGTTCTACGCCCGCTCGCTGCTCGCCTCGACGCTCTGCGGCGAGCCGGTGCGCGCTATGCACGAAAGCCTGTCGCTCGATCGGTTCAAGAACCCGCTGGTCCAGCTGATGCTGCCGTTTCGCATGCCGCGGCCGCCGATTCGGCCAGTCGATCCGGCGGGGCGCAGGTAACGCCGCCCGCCGCGAAGGTTGTTCCGGAGACCGAAACCCGTCGCACGGATGCAACGGGATGGCCGCCCCCGCCCGACGGTGCTGTTTACCGTGCGGCCCCGCTTGTGCGAGAGGACGTCGGCTGCGATCCTCGCGCCTTCAACTGAGGCGGTCACCGGAATGCGAGAGGACGAGGCGTCATCCGGCCCACGCGTTCTCATCTACAGCCATGACACTTTCGGGCTCGGCCACCTGCGCCGCTCGCGGGCGATCGCCAACGCGATCGTGTCGGGTGACGGCCGGGCCCAGGCGGTGATCGTCTCCGGATCGCCGGTGATCGACCGCTTCGCCTTCGCGCCCGGCGTGCGGACGGTCCGGCTGCCGCCGGTCGTGAAGTTCTTCGACGGGGGCTACGGCAGCCGCGACAGCGCCGTGCCCCTCGATCGGACGGTGGCGCTGCGGACCGACATCATCGCCCGCACCTGCGCGGCCTTCGCGCCCGACATCGTCATCGTCGACAAGGAGCCGGCCGGCTTTCACGGTGAGTTGCTGCCGACCCTCGCATGGGCAGCCCAGCGGGGGATCCGCCTCGTCCTCGGCCTGCGCGACGTCCTCGACGAGGCCGACCGCCTCGTTCCCGAATGGGAGCGCAAGGGCGCGGTCGAGACGATGGCGCGCTTCTACGACGAGATCTGGGTCTACGGCCTGAGCCGCATCCACGAGCCCCTGGCGGCCCTGCCGATGGACGCCGACACCGCCGCCCGGATCGCCGAGCGGCTGACCTTCACGGGCTATCTCCGCCGTGACCTGCCGGAGCGCCGTCCCGGGCGGGAGGAGCCCGCCATGGCGCGGGGCCCGTTCGTCCTCGTCACCGCGGGCGGCGGCGGGGATGGCGCCACGCTGATCGACTGGGTCCTCGCGGCCTACGAGGCCGATCCCGGCATCCCTCTGCCCGCGCTGATCGCCTTCGGGCCGTTCCTCGACGACGCGGCCCGCGCCGGGTTCGACGCGCGCATCCGAGGGCTGGCCGGGCGGGTCGCCGCCATCACCTTCGACAGCGAGATCGAGTTCCTGATGAGCAAGGCGGCCGGGGTCGTCGCCATGGGGGGCTACAACACCTTCTGCGAGATCCTGTCCTTCGATCGCCGGGCGATCCTCGTGCCGCGCACCGAGCCGCGCCGGGAGCAGGCGATCCGCGCCCTGGCGGCGGAAGCCCTCGGCCTCGTGCGCGTGCTCATGGAGGAGGACGGACGGGCGCCCGAACGCATGGCGGCGGCCCTGCGGGCGCTCCCGGAACAGACCGAACCGTCGCGCGTCCTGGTCCCCGGTCTGCTCGGCGGGCTGGACGCCATTGCCCGCCGCGTCCGGGCGCTGACCGCATCCGGTCTGGGCCAGCAGCGCGTGCGGGCCTACTCATGACCGAACGACGGATCGCCGTCGTCCTGAAGGGCTATCCGCGGCTCTCCGAGACCTTCATCGCCCAGGAAATCCTGGCCCTGGAGCGACGCGGATTGCCCCTGGAGATCTGGTCGCTGCGCCGCCCGACCGACCGGGTCTTCCATCCGATGCACAAGGCGATCCGCGCGCCCGTCTCCTACCTGCCGGAATACCTGCACACGGCGCCCCTGCGCGTGGTGCGGGGGGCGCTCGCGGCGCTGGGACGACCGCGGTTGCCCGCGCTGCTGGCGGTCTTCGCCCGCGATCTGCGGCGTGACCCGACACGCTCGCGCCTGCGCCGCCTCGGACAGGCCCTCGTGCTCGCCCGGGAGCTGCCCGGGACGGTGTCTCACATTCACGTCCATTTCCTGCACACGCCCGCCAGCGTCGCCCGCTACGCCGCTCTGCTGACGGGGCGCGGCTGGAGCTTCTCCGCCCACGCCAAGGACATCTGGACCACGCCGGACTGGGAACTCACCGAGAAGCTGCACGATGCCCGCTGGGGCGTGACCTGCACCCGTGACGGCCGGGAGCGCCTCGACGGGCTGGCGTCCGGGCGGACGCTGCTCGCCTATCACGGACTCGACCTCGGGCGCTTCCCACCGGCACCCGACCGCGACGCCGTGCGCGACGGAAGCGATCCCGCGGCGCCGCTGCGGTTCCTCTGCGTCGGACGGCTGGTGGCGAAGAAGGGGCACGACGATCTGATCGACGCCCTCGCAGCCCTTCCTGCCGCCCTCCACTGGCGGCTCGACCTGATCGGCAGCGGCGAACGCCGCGGCGCCCTGGAGGCTCGGGTGCGTGAGCGCGGCCTGACCGACCGCGTCGCTTTCCGCGGCGCCCTGGCCCAGCCCGAGGTGATCGCGGCCATGCGCGCGGCCGACCTCTTCGTGTTGCCGACCAAAGTCGGGCCCGGTGGCGACCGCGACGGCTTGCCGAACGTCCTGATGGAGGCTGCCAGTCAGGCCCTGCCGATCCTCGCCACGGCCTTCGGCGGCACGCCGGAATTCGTCACCGATGGCGAACACGGAATCCTCGTCGGACCCGGCGACCCGGCGGCTCTCACGGCGGCCCTGATCCGTCTGGCCGGGGAGCCCGCGCTCAGACGCCGCCTCGGCGTGGCGGCGCGGGCGCGGCTCGTGCGGGACTTCTCGGAGGACACCGCCGTGTCGCTGATCGCCGGCCGGCTGCGGATGTCGGCCGGGCTCGGCGCTGGCGCTCAGAACGGCGCGACGGAGGTCCCGGCGTGCGCGTCCTGATCGCCGTCACCCATCTGCTCGGTGCCGGCCACCTGACCCGCGCCGCCGCCCTGGCCCGGTCTTTCGTGGCGGCCGGCCATGAGGTGATGCTGGTTTCCGGCGGGGTGCCGGCCCCCCTGGTGCGCCTCGATGCCGTACACGTCGTCCAGCTGCCGCCGCTGCACATCGTCGGCACGGCCTTCTCGAATCTGCTTAAGCCGGACGGGGCGCCCGCGGATGCGGATTGGCTCGCGCGCCGCCGCGACCGGATGGGCGAAGCATTCGCGGCCTTCGCGCCCGACGCGGTGCTGACCGAGCTGTTCCCCTTCGGCCGCCGGGCGCTGGCGGCGGAGTTCCTGGCCCTGGTGGAGGCGGCCATCGCTCGGGTGCCGCGCCCGCTGATCCTCGCCTCCGTGCGCGACATCCTCGCCGCTCCGACGCGGCTCGAGCGGATCGCGCAGGCCCATGCCCGCGTGGCCGCCCTCTACGACGCCGTTCTGGTTCACGGCGATCCGACGCTCGTACCTTTGGAGGCGTCCTGGCCGCTCGACGCCGCGACGGCCGGCAAGGCGCGCTATACCGGCTACGTCGATGAGGGGACGCGCCCGCCCCCAGCCGCGACGCGCGCGGGCGTGCTGGTCGCTGCCGGATCCGGGCCGGCCGGCCTTCTCCTGCTGCGCGCTGCTGCGGATGCCGCCCGCCAGCGGCCGGATCTCGGCTGGCGGATTCTCGCAGGCCACGGCGTGCCGGAAGCCCTGCTGTCGGAAATCGGGGACGGCCTGCCGGCGGGCGTCGTCGGACGCGCCCGGCCGGACTACCGGACCCTGCTGGCCGGTGCCGCGCTCTCGGTCAGCCAGTGCGGCTACAACACGGCCACCGACCTCCTCGCCGCCGGGACGCCCGCCGTGCTGGTGCCCTTCGAGGCGGGTGGCGAGACCGAGCAGCGCTTGCGCGCGGGGCATCTCGCCGCGCGGGGTCTTGCCCGTGTGCTGCCGGAGGCCGAGCTGAGCGCATCCGCGCTGCTCCAGACTGTCGAGGTACAGCGTGCGGCCCCCATACCGCCGCCCCACGGGATCGACCTCGGCGGCGCCGCGCGCTCCGTCGCGATCGTCGAGGCGCTGCATGCGGATCGGCGCACGCGACGCTGCGTCCCCGGAGCGGACACGATCTCCCCCGCTGCACTGAGCGATCCCACGCGGACGCGCTCTCAGACTCCTCGTGGGGAAGCGTTGGAGGTGGGGGCGGCGCAGAAGGCGCCGGAACGCTCGATCCTGCACCAGCCCTATCCCTGGCCCCACCCCGCAAGGGGGAGGGGAAACGCGCTTCGCCCCGACGGCGTTTCGGGCTGGCGTTTGGTGTGTGACGCTCTCGACGCGGCCGGCGCGCGCAACATCACCATCCCCCTGCTCTGGCGCGACGACGACGCGGTCACGGCCACGCCCGCCCTCGACCGGCTGCTCGCGCTGGCGCAGGCCCACGCTGCGCCGATCCTGCTGGCCGCCATCCCGGCCGGTATCGAGGCCGCCCTGGCACGGCGCCTCGAAGCGGCGCCGGAGGTGCGTGTCGCGGTCCACGGCCTCGCGCACCGCAATCATGCCCCGCCCGGAGCCAAGGCCGCGGAATTCGGCGCCGATCGGCCGCTGGCCGAGTCCGTCGCGGACGCGGCGGCCGGTCTGCGGATCGCCCGGGAGCGCGTGCCGGACACGCACCTGCTCCCGGTCTTCGTGCCGCCCTGGAACCGCGTCGCACCGGCGCTTGCCGCCGCCCTGCCGGATCTCGGCTATCGCGGCCTCTCCGCAACCCCTGGATCGCCCGTCACCGGTCTGCGCCGGGTCGACGCCACGCTCGATCCGATCGACTGGCGCGGCTCGCGCTCCCTGCGTGACCCTGAGACGATGATGTCCGCCCTCGCCGAGGACATCGCCCGGAGGCCGGGGCGGCCGATCGGCCTGCTGACCCACCATCTCGTGCAGGACGAGGCGGTCTGGGGTTTCGTCGCGGATCTGCTGTCCGTGCTCCGCGCGCATCCGGCCATCGCGCTGCTGCATCCGCGCCGCGCCTTCGACAGTGCCGCCATGGACAGGTGCGATCACCCGCCCCATCATTCAGGGCTCGAGATCGCGGGGACTGTTTGAGCGCGCTTCTGTCCATACGCGATCTTGCGGTCGCGTTCCGAGCCGAGCCGAAACCGTTCGAGGCGCTGCACGGCCTGTCCCTCGACGTGAACCGGGGGCGCACCCTCGCGCTCGTCGGCGAATCGGGTTCGGGCAAGTCGGTGACCGCGCAGGCCATCCTGCGGATCCTGCCCCCCTCCGCCGCCATCACCCGGGGCCAGATCCTGTTCCACGACGGCTCCGCGGCGGTCGATATCGCGCGGCTCCCCGCCGAGGGCTCGGCGATGCGGGCGATCCGCGGCCAGCGGATCGCGATGATCTTCCAGGAGCCGATGACCTGTCTCTCGCCGCTCCACACGATCGGCGATCAGATCGGCGAGGCCCTGCGCATCCACACCGGCGCCGACCGGCGGGAGGCGGATGCGCGCACGCAGGATGCCCTCGCGAGAGTCGGCTTCCCGGACCCGAAGCGCGCCCTGCGGACCTACCCGTTCGAGCTGTCGGGCGGACTGCGCCAGCGGGCTATGATCGCCATGGCGCTGATCCTGAAGCCGGCCCTGCTGGTCGCCGACGAGCCGACCACGGCGCTCGACGTGACCACGCAGGCCCAGATCCTCGCCCTCCTCACCCGGCTCCAGGAGGAGACCGGGATGGCGATCCTGCTGATCACGCACGACCTCGGCGTGGTCGCCAACGTGGCGCATGACGTCGCCGTGCTCTATCGCGGGCGCCTCGTCGAATCCGGCCCGCGCGAGGCGGTGATGCGCGCGCCGGGGCACGCCTACCTCCGGGCTTTGCTTCACGCGGTGCCGCGCTTCGACATGGCACCGGGCGAGCGCCTGACGCCGATCCGCCCGGCCAGGGCCGAAATCCCGCCGGTGCAGCTGCGCAAACCGCTCGCGGGTCCGATCCTTCAGGTCGAAGGGGTGAGTAAGACATTTACGCTGCGCTCCGGCCGGATCTGGCAGAAGCCGCGGCTGGTCCACGCCGTGTCCGATGTGTCGCTCAGCCTCGCGGCGGGGCAGACGCTCGGGCTCGTCGGCGAATCAGGTTCCGGCAAGACCACCGTCTCGAAGATGATCATGCGGGCGCTGGCGCCGGATTCGGGCCGGATCCTGTTCGACGATGGCAGCGGTCCGCGGGATGTCCATACCCTGAGTGGCGACGCCCTGTTCGCCTATCGGCGCACCGTGCAGTTCGTGTTTCAGGACCCCTACGCCTCCCTCGATCCGCGCATGACGGTGCGCCAGATCCTGTCCGAGCCCATGGAGATCCACGGCGTCCCGGTCACGGAGCGCAGGGAGCGCTGCCGGTCCCTCATGGCCATGGTCGGCTTGGAGACCAGCGGCCTCGGCCGCTACCCGCACGCCTTCTCGGGCGGCCAGCGGCAGCGCATCGGCATCGCCCGGGCGCTCGCCGTGGAGCCGCGCCTCCTCGTGCTCGACGAGCCGGTCTCGGCCCTCGACGTGTCGGTGCAGGCGCAGATCCTGAATCTGCTGAAGGACCTCCAGGCGGCGCTCGGGCTGTCCTACCTCATCGTGTCCCACAATCTGGCGGTGATCGACTACATGGCGGACACGATCAGCGTGATGTGCCGGGGACGGATCGTGGAGGAGGCGCCCCGGGCCGCCCTGTTCCGCCGGCCGGTTCATCCCTACACGCGGGCGCTGCTCGCCGCCGTGCCCGATCCGAGCCTCGATCACCCCCTCGACTTCGCCGCTGTGGCGGCCGACCGGAACGATCCGACGCGCTGGGAAGCGCCCTATCGGCTGGAGCCCGACGAGGCGGGCACGATGCGTGCTATCGAGGCCGGCCACCGGGTGCGGTTCGGCGGCGCGGCCGAGGCGGTGGCGGCATGAGTCAGATGCGCCCCCCCGTCGTGATGGAACGCCTGCGCCGGAAGGTGCTCGGGCCGCTGTTCGACCGGCTGGGCTACGACCTCGTCCCGGCCGCCCCCGATTGGAGCCACCGGCCGACCTCTCAGCATGAAGTCGAGACTCTGCTGGGATCGGCCGCCGCCATCCTGGAGCGCGATCTCGCGGCGGCCGGGCTGACGCCGGACGGCGCCGTGATCGATCAGGTCCGCACCTTCTGGTCGCTGATCCCGACCGCCCCGGTCCGGCAGCGGCGGGGCGGCAGCGGGTTCAACGGGGCGTTGCAGCTCTACGTGGCGATGCGGGCGCTGAAGCCACGCTTCGTGATCGAGTCGGGCGTGTTCCGGGGGCTCACCACCTGGGTAATCCGGCAGGCCTGTCCGGAGGCCCGGATCTTCTGCCACGACCCCGACCTGTCGGGGCTCCAGTATCGCGACCGTCAGGCCCGCTACAGCAGGGATGACTGGTCGACGGCCGATTGGTCCAAGATCGACCCGGCAACCACGGTGGCGTTCTTCGACGATCACGTGGCGCAGGGGCGGCGGGTGGTGGAGGCGCACGCCCGCGGCCTGACGCGGCTGCTCTTCGACGACGACGCGGCCGGTCATCGGATCCACGCCCATGGCGGGCCCGCGCATCCGACCATTGCGATGATCACCGGACCCGAGCGCAGCCCGGAGCCGATCCGCTGGACCCGCAACGGGCGCCAGTTCGAGCAGCGGGCCGACGACGCGCTGGTGAGGCAGGCGGCGAGCCTGATCGTCCGGACGCACGCCTTCGACGACCTGCATCGGGCCACCGGCTACTCACCGGCGCGGCTCACCTCGGTGACGCTGCGGGGTGGGCCATGAGTGGGTCGGACGAACACGACGGTTTCCCCTCCCCCCGCAAAGGGGGGAGAGAGTGCGGCGTCTCCCGCCGCGCACTCCTCGCCGGCCTCGGCGCCACCCTGGTCTGGTCGCGCTCGCCCATGCCGGCCTTCGCCGACACGCCGCCGACTGAAGCCCCAGCCCCGCCGACCACGCCCCTCGTGGTCGATCTCGCCGCCCATAACCGCCGGATCGGTACGGCCGGCGGCACGATCCGGACCCTGATCGCCAAGGCGCGGGACGTCCGCTACCTCTCGGTTTACGGCTACACGCGCCTCGTCGGCTACGATGCCGACCTGAACCTGCAGCCCGATCTGCTGGAACGCGTCGATGTCGCGGGCGGGCGCTTCACCTTCACCCTGCGCAAGGGCCATCGCTGGTCGGACGGCCATCCGTTCACCACCGAGGATTTCCGTTACTACTGGGAGGATGTCGCCAACGAGAAGGCGTTGAGCCCGGACGGGCCGCCCGCTTTCTTCCGGATCGAGGGTAAGCTGCCCCAGGTCGAGGTGCTGGATCCGGTGACGATTCGCTTCGCCTGGGACCGGCCGAACCCGCTGTTCCTGCCCGCCCTGGCTGCCCCGCGGGACCCGCTGATCTACCGGCCGGCGCATTACCTCAAGCCGGTCCATGCCCGCTACATCGGCAAGGACGCCGCCGACGGGAAGGCCAAGGCGCTCAAGCTCCGCAGCTGGGCGGCGCTGCACAACCGCATGGACGACAATTACGAGCTCAACAATCCCGACTGCCCGACCCTGCAGGGCTGGGTGCCGCGGACCCGCTCGCCCGCCACCCGATTCCGGTTCGAGCGCAACCGGAGCTATCACCGGGTCGACACGGCGGGTACGCAGCTGCCCTATGTCGATACGATCGTGATGGATGTGGCCTCGCAGGGCCTGCTGGTGGCCAAGACCAATGCCGGCGAGGCCGACCTGATGTTCCGCGGCCTGTCGATGCCCGACATCCCGAGCCTTAAGGAGGGCGAGGCGACGCATCGCTACCGCACCAATTTGTGGCCGGTGGCGCGCGGCTCGGAATTCGCCCTCTACCCGAACCTGACCACGACGGATCCCGTCTGGCGCCAGCTCAACCGCGACGTGCGCTACCGCCACGCCCTGTCCCTCGCGATCGATCGCCGGACGCTGAACAACACCCTGCTCTTCGGCCTCGGCACCGAGGGCAACGACACGATCGTGTCGGACAGCCATCTGTTCGAGCCGGAGATGCGAACCCTCAACGCCGGCTACGATCCGGCCGAGGCCTCGAAGCTGCTGGACGCCATGGGCCTGACCGGCCGCGACGGCTCCGGCACGCGGCTCCTGCCCGGCGGGCGCGCCCTTGAGATCGTGGTGGAGAGCGATGGCGAGGCCGAGATGGTGCTCGATGCGCTGCTGCTCATCACGGAGTTCTGGCGCGAGGTCGGCGTCCGCCTGATCACCAAGCCGCAGGAGCGCACCAACCTGCACCGGCGCTCGATCGCCGGCTTGACCGTGATGGTGGCCGCCCAGGGGCTCGACCTCGCGGTGCCGACCCCCATCATGCCGCCGACCGAGCTGAGCCCGGCCCAGCCGGAGCATTATGCCTGGCCGCTCTGGAGCCTCAACGTCGAGAGCCACGGCAAGAGCGGCGAACCCTGCGACGTCCCGGAGGTGCAGCGCCTCCTCGCGCTCGATCACCAATGGCGTGACACCGACGATGTGACCAAACAGGCCGCGATCTGGCGCGAGATGCTGATGAACCACGCGCGCAACACTTGGGTGATCGGCACGGTGGCGGGGGCGTTGCAGCCCGTGGTCGGCGCCGATCGCTTGGTCAACCTGCCGAAACGCGCCCTCTATTCGTGGGCGCCCACCGCCATGATCGGCGTGCAGCGCATCGACGAGCTGTTCTGGGACACCGCGGCCGACTCGCGCGCGGAGGCCCGGTGATCGCCGCAATCCTCCGCCGGATCCTCACCATGGCGGCGACGCTGCTGGTGATCTCTGCGCTCGTCTTCATCATCATCAAGCTGCCGCCGGGCGACTACCTGACCAACCAGATCATGGAACTGCGCGCCACCGGCGATGCGAGTTCCGTGGCGAAGGCCGAGTTGCTCATCAGGCAATACGGGCTCGACCGGCCGGTCTGGCAGCAATACCTGATGTGGATCGGAATCATGCCGGGTTCAGCGGGCTTCTCGGGCCTGCTCCAGGGCGATTGGGGCTGGTCGTTCGAGTACGACAAGCCGGTGGCGGACGTCGTCGGCGACGCCCTGTGGCTGACCCTGCTGATCAACCTGACCGCGGTGGTGTTCGTCCACCTCGTGGCGATCCCAGCGGCGATCTACTCGGCGACCCACCGCAACACCTTTGGCGACGCGGTGGTGACCCTGCTGGGCTATGTCGGCCTCGCGGTGCCCGGCTTCCTGCTGGCGCTGATCCTGCTGTTCTACGCCAACCGCTGGTTCGGGCTCTCGATCGGCGGCCTGTACGATTCGGCGCTCACCAACCAGCCCTGGACCTGGGACAAGGTCCGGTCGCTGCTGGGCCATCTGATCGTGCCGACCCTGGTGATCGGCCTCGGCGGAACGGCGGCGATGATCCGGCGGATGCGCGCCAACCTGCTGGACGAACTTGCCAAGCCCTACACGGTCACCGCCCGCGCCAAGGGTCTGCCACCCGTGAAGGCGCTGCTGAAATACCCGTTCCGGATGTCGCTGAACCCGTTCGTAGCCGATATCGGCAACCTGCTGCCGCATCTCGTCTCGGGCTCGGTGCTGGTCTCCCTGGTGCTGAGCCTGCCCACGGTGGGTCCGCTGCTGCTGGAAGCCCTGCGCAGCCAGGATCAGTTCATGGCCGGCTTCATCCTGATGTTCGTCGCGTCGCTCACCCTCGTCGGGATGCTGATCTCCGATCTGACCCTCGTCTGGCTCGACCCGCGCATCCGCATGGGGCTACGATGACGGACGCGCTCTCCGCCGACCGCCACTTCGTCGACCCGGCACCGTTCGAGCCCGATGCCGGTCCCGAGGGCCGTGCGGACAGCGCGCCCGCGTGGCGGCTGATCATCCGGAAGTTCCTGCGCCACCGCCCCGCCGTGGCCTCGGCCGTGATCCTGCTCGCGCTCTACGCGATCGTGCCGTTCGTGGAGTTCCTGGCGCCCTACGGGCAGGCGCGGCGCAACGGCGACTTCCTGTACGCGCCGCCTCAGGGCATCCACCTGTTCCACGAGGGCCGCTTGGTCGGGCCGTTCGTCTATCCGTATCGGGCGCATCTCGACCTCGACACGTTCCGCCGGGACTACAAGGTCGACACGGCCACCCCGCAGCCCCTGCGCTTCCTGTGCCGGGGCGACGGCTACGACTGGCTCGGCCTCGTTCACACCGACCTGCACGTGGTCTGCCCGCCGGAGAACGGCACGCTGTTCCTCCTCGGCACCGACAAGCTCGGCCGCGACCTGTTCTCGCGCCTGATCTACGGGGCGCGGATCTCGCTCACCATCGGCCTCGTGGGGGTGGCGATCTCCTTCGCCCTCGGGCTCTTCTTCGGCGGCATCGCGGGCTATTTCGGCGGGATCGTCGATGCCGGGGTGCAGCGGCTGATCGAGGTGGTGCGGTCCTTGCCCGAGCTGCCGCTCTGGCTCGCCCTCTCGGCCGCCCTGCCGCCGAACTGGAGCCCGCTCCTGATCTTTTTCGGCATCACGGTGATCCTGGGGCTTCTGGATTGGCCGGGCCTCGCCCGGGCGGTGCGGGGTAAGCTCCTGGCTTTGCGCGAGGAGGATTTCGTGCAGGCGGCCGAACTGATGGGCGCCTCGCCGACCCGGGTGATCGGCCGGCACCTCATCCCCAACTTCATGAGCCACCTGATCGCCTCGGCGACGCTCTCGATCCCGACCATGATCCTCGGGGAGACCGCCCTCTCCTTCCTGGGCCTGGGCCTGCGGCCGCCGGTGACGAGCTGGGGCGTGCTGCTCAACGAGGCGCAGAACCTAGCGGCGGTGCAGCTTTATCCGTGGCTGCTGGTCCCGGTGGCGCCGGTCCTCGTCACGGTTCTCGCATTCAACTTCCTGGGGGATGGGCTCCGGGACGCGGCCGATCCATATCATTGAGACAGAAGGCGCAGAACTGCTCGTCCGATGGTCGGGAGAAGTAGACATACAATATAAGCCTTAGAGGTGCCGCTCGACATCCATGCTGCGATGCAGGATGCGAACGATCTGGATCTCGTTGCTCGGGTCTAATCGATAAAAAATGCGATGCGCGCCTACGGAAAGCTCGAAATAGCCAGCGTGGATCTCTTCACAGGCCCGTTCTCTCACGGTGCCATGAGCGAGGCCGTCGAAACTCCCGGCGAGCAGGCGGAGGTACCGGTCGGCCTGATTGCGATCCCAATGTCTGGCGGTGAACGACCAGATCTCGGATAGAACGCGCCGCGCGGCTGCAGATAGGCGAATACGCACTATCGGTCGGCAGCTTCGTGCATCTCTGCGAGAAATGTCTCGATCGCGAACGGCTCGAATGCCCCGCTCGTCTCGCCATCGATCAGCGCAGACCGAAGCGCCTGCAAGGCGGTTTCGCGCTCCTCAAGGAGGCGAAGTCCGGCTCGCACGACGTCTGCGGCAGAGTCGTAATCGCCGCCGGCGACCTGGCGGTCGATAAAACGCTCGAAGTGTTCCCCCAAAGACAGCGTGGTGTTTCGCGCCATGGTGCACCTCCGGCGAAAGATTAGTCCGAACGCTTCGCACGCGCCAGTTGGCCTTGATCAAAAGAATCGTAGGGGGTCCTGCATACGCCACAACGGCGAATGCTTCACAGGACGGCAGCGTCGTCCTCACCCCGCCAGCGGCAGCGGTGCGATCCGCGTCGGCGCTGAGGCGCTCTTGCGCTCCAGCAGCCCCGGCGGCGGCACCGGCGCCTCGATGGTGCAGACGACCCCGGCCGGCTCGTAGCTCAGCGTCACCTCGCCGGCGAGTTCCCGGGCGAGGCTGCGCTCGATCAGCCGTGAGCCGAACCCCGTTCGGGTCGGCTTCTTCACCGCCGGTCCGCCACGCTCCGACCAGCGCAGGTAGAGCCGTATCTCGTCCTCGCGCCGCACCGTCCACGAGATGTCCACCACGCCGCCCTCCTTCGAGAGCGCACCGTATTTCACCGCGTTGGTGCCGAGTTCGTGCAGCGCCATGGCGATGGACAAAGCAAGCCGCGGTGCCAGCCGAAGGGGCGGCCCGGTCACCTGGAACCGAGAGGCACGGCCATCACCCGATTCGAGGGGCCGGATCGCGTCCGCCACCACCGCCGACAGCTCGGCGCCCTCCCAGCTCTCCCGGGTCAGCACGTCGTGGACGCGGGCTAGCGCGAGGAGACGCGCCTCGAAGGCGGCTCGGGCGGCGTCGGCCTCCGCGCCCTCAAGGCCGCGCAGGGACTGCACGGCGATCGATTGCACCGTGGCCAGGGTGTTTTTCACCCGATGATTCAGCTCGTGAATCAGGAGGAGCAAGTGCTCCTCGGCGTTCTTGGCGTCGGTGATGTCGATGTTGCAGCCGGTATAGCCGAGAAAGTTGTGGTCGTCGTCGAGGCGCGGCACGCCCTCGCAGCGCAGCCAGCGCACGATCCGGTCCCGATCGATCACCCGCACTTCGAGACGAAACGGCACCCGCGCGTCGAACGCCTCAGAAAACTCCGCTCGAAATGCATCGAGATCGGCCGGATGAATGATCCGGGTCCAGCCCTCGTCGGCGAGTTCCGCCGCCGGCGTTCCGAACATGTGCTCGAAATGCAGGTTCGCGAAGCTAACCGCGCCGGTGTCGTCGGTCATCCAGATCAGGGCGGGCGCCGAATCGGCCATATGCCGGAAGCGGGCCTCGCTCTCGCTAAGCGCGGTAAGGCCCCGCCGCGTATCGGCAAGCGCCCGGTCGCGCTCCTCTTCGCGGGTGCGCAGCCGCAGCGAGGCCTCCGACAGGACGAGGGCGAGCCGCTGGATCTCGTGGACGGGTGATTCGATCCGCGGGATTGCTTCGCCCCGCGCCAGAGCTGGGCCGGTGGCGGCCAGAAGCCGCAATGGACGGGAGACTCGCGACCAGAGGTTGACGGCGAGCAGCGATGAGGTCGCGAGCACCAGCAGGCCGAAACCCGCGAAGGCCCAGATCCAGCGGCGGACGCGGGCATCGACCAGGGCCTGGGGAATGCTGGTGGCGACCATCCAGCCAGTGAGGCGGGACCGCGCCTCGATCACGACGACCGGCTTATGCTGCCTGTCCTGCCCTTCCCACACGCCGGGCGTTGCGGACTGGACCTGGCGCAGGCTCGCGAGCCGCGGCCGGCCCACCACCGCGTCCGGATCGGGCAGCCGCGCCAACACGATGCCGTTGCGGTCGCTGATGCCCGTGGTCCAGCCCGGCACGACCTCGCGGGACAGGATGCCCTGTAGCCGGGCGAGCGGCACCGTGAAGCTCAGGATGTAACCGACCTCGCCGTCGATCATCACGGGCACGCCGACGGCATAGGTGGCTTCGCGCGCGGAAAGCCCCGGCACGTAGCCACTCACCATGGCGCGTTGCGTGCCCCTCGACAGTTCCTGGTCGAACGGCAGGGCCATCACCGGCATCGGCGCGCTGCGCGGCACGCCGGTGTTGACGACCTCCTGCCCGTTCGGCCGCCGCAAGAGCACGTCGAGGTCGATCGATTCGCGTACGAGCCGCGCCTGCGCGTCGAACGCCTCGAAGTCGCCCTGCCGAATTCGCGGCGACGTGGCCAAGGTCTGCAGCACCGAAACGAGGCCCGCCGTATCACGATCGAGCGACAGGCCGATCCCGCGCACGTTCTCGCGCGCGTCCTGCTCGAACCGCGCCCGCTCGGCCGAGGCGTAGCGCATCAGCAGGATGGCGGTGAACAGAAGGCCCGGCCCGATCAGCGCCACGACGAGGGCGATCAGGTAGACCTGCGTCGAGAAGCCGTTGCCGGCGAATCGGTGAAGCCGCCGCGACAGCCACGACCGGCGTGCGGGTATCACCGCCGGGACGCCGCCGCCCGCCTGCTGGTCCGGACTCAAGCGGGGCCCGTCCCCGGCCCGCGGTGCCCCGCGGGCTCCTCGCCGTTCCCTCGCCTCATGACCGGTCGATATGGCCGAGATCGCGCCCCGGGTCGAGGTGGTCCCGCACCCGCTGTTTCAGCGCCTTCACGTCGGGGAACCCGCCGTCGCGCACCCGTTCCCAGAGCAGCGTGGAGCCGATCTCGATACAGAATGCGCCGCCCGTAGCCGGAATCAGCGCCACCTCCCCCAGATCGTCGCGGAAGGTCGAGAGCAGCTCCTGCGCCATCCAGGCGGAGCGGAGCAGCCAGTTGCACTGCGTGCAATAGGTAATCGCCACGCGCGGGCGCTGCGCCTGGCTCGCGCGTTCCGTCGTCACGTCGCTGCCGGGCTTCGCGCCCGCTGGCCCCTCGTGCATCCCGGCACAGCGCACCGGGGCGGCGAACTTGTCAACCACGGGCCGGCCGAGATGGGCGGCCATGAGGACTGGCCGAGAGCCTCGCCATTGCCGTCAGCCTTCCGCGATGGGCAACGGTCTGGGCCACGACGGCATGCGGTCATCAACCGCCGACACCCGTCGATTGCTGGAACATCGCGAACCGCGCTTGACGTTTGAGCCCGCCGCGCCCTAGAAGGCCCGCCACCGGTTCACCGCGCTGGACAAGCGCGGGCAACGCGTCGGACCAGACGCCGGTACGGACGGTTAGCACAGCGGTAGTGCGTTCCCTTCACACGGGAAAGGTCGCAGGTTCGATCCCTGCACCGTCCACCATCTCCCCCAAAGCTCTGACAAACATGTCGGTTTGCCGCCCGTCAGGCGCGTGCTAAGGCCGCACCATCGGCGAATGCATAAGCTTGGACCCGGCCCGATCCGGGTCGCAGGGCACCGGCAGGGGAAGGGCGGAACCAGCGATGAAGGACATCCTCGACAAGCTCGAAGAGCGCCGCGCCCAGGCTCGTCTCGGCGGTGGTGAGAGGCGCGTCGAGGCGCAGCACAATCGCGGCAAGCTCACCGCGCGGGAGCGGATCGAGCTCCTCCTCGACCACGGGTCGTTCGAGGAATTCGACATGTTCGTGCAGCACCGCTCCACGGATTTCGGGATGGAAACCCAGAAGATCCCGGGCGATGGCGTGGTGACCGGCTGGGGCACGATCAACGGGCGGACCGTCTTCCTGTTCTCCAAGGACTTCACCGTGTTCGGCGGCTCCCTGTCGGAGGCGCACGCGCAGAAGATCGTGAAGGTCCAGGACATGGCGCTGAAGATGCGCGCCCCGATCATCGGCATCTTCGATGCCGGCGGCGCCCGCATCCAGGAGGGCGTGGCGGCGCTCGGCGGCTACGGCGAGGTGTTCCGCCGCAACGTCATGGCGTCCGGCGTCATCCCGCAGATCTCGGTGATCATGGGCCCGTGCGCGGGCGGCGACGTCTACTCGCCGGCCATGACCGACTTCATCTTCATGGTGCGCGACACGAGCTACATGTTCGTCACCGGTCCCGATGTCGTGAAGACCGTGACCAACGAGGTGGTGACCGCCGAGGAGCTGGGCGGCGCCAAGGTCCACACCACGAAATCGTCGATCGCGGATGGATCGTTCGAGAACGATGTGGAGGCGATCCTCCAGATTCGCCGGCTCCTCGACTTCCTGCCCGCCAACAACATCGACGGCGTGCCGGAGCTGGAGAGCTTCGACGATGTGAACCGCCTGGATTCCTCCCTCGATACGCTGATCCCCGACAATCCGAACAAGCCCTACGACATGGGCGAGGTGATCCGCCGCGTCGTGGACGAGGGTGATTTCTTCGAGATTCAGGCGGCCTACGCGCGCAACATCATCACGGGTTTCGGGCGGATCGAGGGGCGCACCGTCGGCTTCGTAGCCAATCAGCCGCTGGTTCTGGCGGGCGTGCTCGATTCGGATGCCTCGCGGAAGGCCGCGCGGTTCGTGCGCTACTGCGACGCCTTCGGCATCCCGATCGTCACCTTCGTGGACGTGCCGGGCTTCCTGCCGGGCACCGCACAGGAATATGGCGGCCTGATCAAGCACGGTGCCAAGCTGCTCTTCGCCTACAGCCAAGCGACCGTGCCGCTCGTCACCATCATCACCCGCAAGGCCTTCGGCGGGGCCTATGACGTCATGGCGTCGAAGCATGTCGGCGCCGACGTCAACTACGCGTGGCCGACCGCCCAGATCGCCGTGATGGGCGCCAAGGGCGCGGTGGAGATCATCTTCCGCAGCGAACTGGGCGACCCGGACAAGATCGCGGCGCGGACCGGCGAGTACGAGGACCGCTTCCTCTCGCCCTTCGTGGCCGCCGAGCGCGGCTACATCGACGAGGTGATCATGCCGCATTCCACCCGGCGCCGGATCGCCCGGGCGCTCGGGATGCTGCGCACCAAGAAGATGGAGCAGCCCTGGAAGAAGCACGACAACATCCCGCTCTGAGCGGGATGACGGGCCGGCGGTGCGACGCCGTCGGCCTTCAGCTGCGATCGCTGTGCTCGATCACCGCGCAGAGGGTCAGCGGTCCCTTGTCGGGCGAGACCATCGCCGAGCAGGTGACCCGGGCGCCGCCGAGATCGACGTTGCTGTGGCGGAGTCGCACCGCGGCCGCCTGGGCCTTGTGGGCGGCCTCGGTGATCACCGCGGCATCGATACCGGTCACCGCGTGCCCGGCATGGCCGAACAGGTCGTAGTAGGTATCCGGCGGGTTCGCCCCGCGGAACTGGGCGCCGACCGACGACAGGTCCGGCCCGCCGCAGGCGAGGGTCAGCGTCATGTCGGGGCTCGCCGAGAAGCTGGCGTAATCGCTGCGCCGTTCCGTCGCCTGGGCGGCGGTCTCGGCAGTTACACGATCCACGAGTGTATCGCAGGATTGAGCCCTGGCGGATCCGGGGATCGCCGCGAGACAGGTGAGGACGAGAAAGGGCAGCAGCGCACGCATGACATGCAGGTAGCGCGGCACGAGGCGGTCGACGAGCGGCGCGGCGTTCGGGCGCGGTGCCTCGCCCCCGACTCGACCGCGAGACCGGACGGGGTGTGTCGATGGCGGGCGGTCAGGCTGATCTGTTCCGTCGCGTATCGAATGTGTGCACTTGATCCGAGAGCAATCGACGCCGCAGGCGGGCGATGCCTTCACGCTGCAACTCACTCGGGGCCGAGTGGGCGCCGGCCACTTGGGTCAGCATCTCGATGAACTGCGTGCGCTCGGCGCGTGTGAGTGTCTCGCGCAGCAGCGGAATGACCTGATCGGACACCTGCGAGAAGGGCAGGCGCGCCTGCGTGTAGCCCCAAGCCCGCTCGAAGGTCGCCGAGATTCGCTCGATCTCCAGCGGCGTCTCCATGAATTCGAGGATGCGGGTCTTCTCGCTCGCCGTGAGCGGGCTGCCGGTGCGGACGAGCTGGATCATCAGGATCGTCGCCGCCAGACGCGGATCCCGCACGCGCTGCAGCGGCGTGCCGACGATGTCCTCGAAGGTCGAGACGGCCCGACGCTGCAATCCCTTGGTGTCGCGATCGACGGCCTGCAATCCCTGGACCGTGCCGTGGACCCGCAGAACCCAGAACAGGATCGCGGCGATGATGCCGACGAGGCCGAGCAGAAGCGGCATGAATGAGTCCCGCCGAATCGACAAGGCAGGATCCCACGGCGTTTGGCACCCGTCAAACAAATCTCGGATGTAGAAGCGATCTGGTATTTAAGTTATAGTTGTCACGTAATCGTAAATACAGCATTGCACATGTAATATCCGGCGTTCTTTATCTGGAATATAGTCCGCAAATCGAACAGATATCCTAAAGGATACTAGACTACGAAAGGATAAACCCGCTTCACCGTGCGCACGATGTCCGACGCAGGCCAGCACCACGGATCCGCGCCCGCACGTCTGAGCGCGCGATCAGGCGGCGGGTGTTGGCGCGCTCGGTCCGAGTTCGAGGAGCACGATCTCCGGCGGCACGCCGAAACGCACGGGGATCCGGCTCATGCCGAACCCGCCGGAGACGATCATGTGGCGACCGTCCTGCACGATATGCCCGTACGAGTAGTCGTGGCCGTGGACCTTCCGGAGCACGGGCGAGCGCCCGAACATCCGGACCTGTCCGCCATGGGTATGGCCGGCCAGGGTCAGGGAGAAGCGGTCCGACAGATCGAGAAAGATATCGGGCTCGTGTGCCATCAGGATCGCCGGCGCCGCATCGGTGATGGCTGCCAGGGTGCGCGGCACGTCGGCGTGGCTCTCCGATCGCCAGCTCCCCATGAAGGGCTGCTGATCGGCGAGGCCCGCGAGCCAGAACGGACGGCCGTCCTTAATCAGGCGGACGGCTTCGTTCTCCATCACCGGGATGCCCCGCGCCTCCAGCAGGCGCTTGACCGCGGGGGTCCCGCTGCGCGCCGACTGGACGGCCTCATCGTCCCACCAATCGTGATTGCCCAGGATCGCGTGGGTGCCGAGCGGCGCCTTCAGGCCCTCCATCATCCGGGCGAACTGGCTGAGCGGCAGCTTCCGCCACGCAATCATGCCCGCCGGATAGTCGCCGAGCAGCAGGACCAGATCGGGCTTGAGCGCATTGGCGGCATCCACGATCTCGGCCACCCGGTCGAACGGCATGTAGGGTTCGCAGATGTGGAAATCCGCGAGCACAGCCACGCGCAGGCGCAGAGCCGGATCCCAGCGCGGCAGGGCCGGTGCGTATCGGGTCACGACGAGGCGGCGCATCGGCTCGATATCGAGCGCGTATACGCCGGTCGCCGCAGTTAGGCCGGCACTCGCGCCGAGCCCCCCCAGGAACTGCCGTCGACTCGGCAGGATCAGCATCGCGTCATATCCAATCGTCTCACGCCGACTCGTGCCGCCCCGGCCCCCTGCCGGAGCGCTGCTCGCGGACATGCCCACGCGGTCGGCGCAAGCGGGTGCATCGCAAAATGGCCAGAGCCCGGTCCGCCCGCAATGCAACGGGCACGCCTTTCGCTGCGCAGTCCGGCGAAAGCGGGGCATCGTCGCAGACAATTCTGCCGGAGGGATGGTTCAGCAAAGCTGAATACCCCTGACCGTTGCGTGACGGCCGGTCTATAAGACCCTGCCCTTTCCAGCCGAGAAGACCCGAAGACAGATGATGAACCGTCCCCTGCGCATCGGCACCCGCGGCTCCCCGATGGCGCTCGCGCAGACCGGGATGGTGCGCGATCGGATCGTCGCGGCCAATCCGGGCCTGGAGACCGAACTCGTCGTGGTCACCACCGTGGCCGACAAGATCCTGGATCGACCGCTCTCGGAGATCGGCGGGAAGGGCCTTTTCACCAAGGAACTCGAACAGGCGCTGTTCGCCGACGCGATCGACGTCGCGGTCCACTCCATGAAGGACGTGGAGACGTGGCTCCCCGAAGGCCTGATCATCGGCTGCATTCTGGAGCGCGACGATCCGCGGGACGCCTTCCTGTCGCCGCATGCCGACGGGCTGGCCGGTCTGCCCCCGGGGGCGCGGGTCG
This sequence comes from Methylobacterium guangdongense, assembly GCF_038442355.1. Taxonomy (NCBI): domain Bacteria; kingdom Pseudomonadati; phylum Pseudomonadota; class Alphaproteobacteria; order Hyphomicrobiales; family Methylobacteriaceae; genus Methylobacterium; species Methylobacterium guangdongense. The sequence continues at coordinate 263,652 of NZ_JBBXMX010000003.1, read as the reverse complement.
GCACCTCGTCGCTGCGCCGGGGCGCCCAGGTCCTGATGCGCCGGCCGGATCTGAAGGTCGTTCCGCTGCGCGGCAACGCCAATACCCGGATGCGCAAGCTCGAAGCGGGCGAGTGCGACGCGACGCTGCTGGCGCTCGCCGGCCTCGAACGCCTCGGCCTCACCCACATGGCCCGCAGCGTCCTGTCCGTTGAGGAGATGCTGCCTGCCGTGGCCCAGGGCGCCCTCGGGATCGAGTGCCGGGCGGCCGATCAGGCGATTCGCGATCTGCTGGCGCCGATCGCCTGCGCCCGGACGACCACGGCGATCGCCGCCGAGCGGGCGCTCCTGGCCGAACTCGACGGGTCCTGCCGGACGCCGATCGCCGCCCTCGCGCAGATCGCGGGTGAGACGCTGACGCTCGACGGTCTGCTGTTCCTGCCCGATGGCAGCCGGCACTGGTCGGTCTCCCGCCAGGGACCCGCCGCGGAGGCCGAACGGATCGGCCGCGAGGCCGGAGCGGCCCTCAAGGAAGCCGCCGGGGATACCTACGTGCGCGATCTGAAGTGAACCTCAGCCCTGTGCGCCGCCGTCCTCCGGGCCGCCGTCGGACCGTTCGCGGTCGCGACGGATGCTCCGGCGGACGGCGATGAGTTGCCAGAGGCCGATCCCCAGCACCACTGCAAAGGCGAGGCCCAGATCCAGGGCGCCGAACAGGGCGTTGCCCATGGCGGCGCCGCTCAGGACGGCGCGGACCGGCCGAAGGCTTCCCGTTCCCGCATGCGCTCGATCAAGTCGAGCACGTGGACGACGCGGCCGACGACATCCCACCAGGGCCGCAGGGCGGGCCGCTGGCGCAGCGGAGCGAGCGGGTGCCGCGCCACCGCCTCGATCAGGAACAGCGCCTGCGGCAGCGCGGGGGCGGCAAGCTCGGCGACCTCCGCCCGCGCCCGCGCCGCCTGGGCGATCAGCGCGAGCTTGCGGGCACCGCTGACGCGGGCGCGGCGGGTGACCGTGTCGTGCCCCGACTGCGCGATTCGGCACCCGATCTCGCGGTAGATCAGGCCGGCGGCCCGGATGGCGGGCTGGCAGCGCGGCGGGAGCTGGGCGATCCCGGCCTCGGCGCGGCGGTAGAGCTGGTCCGCCTCGGCGAGCAGCCGGGTGACGATGGCGGTGAGCGCCGGGCTCGGCCGGGGATCGGCCAAGAACGCGTCGGGATCGAGGCCGCCCGCCCGCATCCAATCGAGCGGCAGGTAGATCCGGCCCATGCGGGCATCCTCGCCGACATCGCGGGCGATGTTGGTGAGCTGCATCGCGGCGCCGAGATCGCAGGCCCGGGCAAGGGCTTCAGGGCCGCGGACCCCCATGATCAGCGCCATCATGGCGCCGACCGATCCGGCCACCCGCGCCGCGTAGGCGTGAAGCGCGTCGAGATCGGCGTAGCGCCGCCCCTCGGCATCCCAGGCCAGACCCTCGATGAGCGCCCGCGGCAAGGCTTCGGGAATCGCGCAGGAAGCCACGATCTCCGAGAACGCCCGATCCGCGGGGGAGTCGGCGGCCGCGCCCGCATAGGCCCTGGCGATCCGCCGATCGAGGCGCGCCACCGCGGCGTGGCGGGCGGCTGGACTGGTCGCTTCGTCCACGAGATCGTCCGAGTAGCGACAGAAGGCGTAGAGGCCGTAGGCCGCCTCGCGGACATCGGCCGGCAGGAGTTGCCCGGCCGCGAAGAAGCTCTTGGACCCCCGCCGGATCGCGACCCGACAGGCTGTCCGGTCGGCGGCGGCGGCGAATTCAGGCGGTAACGCGGGCATCGGGAACCACGCTGTCGAGGACGCGGGCGGAAGAGAGCACGCCGGGCAGGCCGGCGCCGGGATGCGTGCCCGCGCCGACCAGGTAGAGGTTGCGCACGTGGCCGTCGCGGTTGTGCGGCCGGAACCACGCGGATTGCGTCAGCACGGGTTCGAGCCCGAAGCCGGAGCCGCGGTAGCTCAGGAAATCGTCCTGAAAGTCCTGGGGCGTCGTCACCTTGGAGGTGACGATCGCCTCCGTCAGGCCCGGGAGAAGGCTCGTTTCCAGGATGCGGGCGATCCGGCGTCGGTAGGGCTCCGCGAGCGCGCCCCAATCCTGGCCACCCGCGAGATTCGGCACCGGTGCCAGCACGTAGAAGGCATCGCATCCCGGCGGCGCGAGGCTCGGATCGGTGGCGGTTGGCCGGTGCAGGTAGAGGCTCGCATCGTCGGCCAGCACCTTGCGGTCGAAGATGTCGGCGAGAAGCCCGCGGTAGCGCGGCCCGAGCAGGATCGTGTGGTGATCGACCTCCGGGTAGCGGCGCTGCGTGCCGAAGTACCAGACGAACAGGCCCATGGACGACCGGGCCCGGCGGAACCGACCTGCGCTCCAGCTCTGCGCCCGCGGGAGCAGCCGGGCATGCGTCACAGCCGAATCCGCGTTCGAAACGACGAGGTCGGCCGCGATCGTTTCGCCGCCCTGAAGTTCGACCCCGGTTGCGGCGCCGTTCTGGACCCGGATCCGTGCCACTTCGGCGCCGAGTCGCACGCGCCCGTGCTGACTGCGGATCAGGCGGACGAGCCCGTCGACCAACTGCCCGGTGCCGCCCATGGCAAAATGGACGCCCCAGCGGCGCTCCAGATCCGCGATCAGGCAGTAGATCGCGCTGGCGCGGAAGGGATTTCCGCCGATGAGCAGGGGGTGGAAGCTGAAGACCGTGCGCAGCCGGTCGTCGCGGATGAACCGGGCCACGACGTCATGCACCGAGCGGTGGCCCGACAGGCGGATCAGGTCCGGCGCGATCTTCAGCATCGCGCCGATCCGCCCGAACGGGACGTGGCCGAGTTGCTCGAATCCGATTTTGCACACGGCCCGGCTGTGCGCCATGAAGCGCTCGTAGCCGGCCACGTCATCCGGCGCGAAGCGGGCGACCTCGGCGCGCATCCGCTCCGGATCCCCACTGTAGGCGAAGGACGAGCCGTCCGCGAACTGGATGCGGTAGAACGGATCCATCGGGACCAGGGTCACGTCGTCGGACAGGCGCCGTCCGGCGAGGGTCCAGAGTTCCTCGAACAGCTGCGGCGCCGTGACGATGGTGGGGCCGGCGTCGAACGTGAAGCCGTCCTGCCGGTGGACCCGCGCCCGGCCGCCGGCCTGTTCCAGGCGCTCCAGCACCGTGACGCGATACCCCCGGGCGCCGAGCCGGACCGCTGCGGCCAACCCGCCGAAGCCCGAGCCGATGACCACGGCGTGCGGTCGCCGATCGCGGCTCTGTTCAACGCTGTGATCGACCGCGAGTGTCAGCATAGGTTGACACTATGGCGGCGTTTCTCCGGCGCGCAAGGGCCGAACGCGAACAAGCGTCGCCGCATCTGACGCGCTGGGATAGGGGGGATCCAGCACGTCGAGGCCATGCGCCGCAAAAATTCCGCGCTGGCGCCAAGATTCTCCGTCCCAACAGCGTTATAGGCCCCCTTCAGACCGTGGGGCGGACAGGAAACGGGACGTGAGGGCTGATCTGATGGAGGATCGCGGTCAGACCATCTTCGTGGCGGGCCATCGCGGCATGGTGGGCTCGGCGATCGTGCGCTGCCTGCAGGCGCAGGGCCACGCGCGCATCCTCACGGCCGACCGGCAGAGCCTCGACCTGACCGATCAGGCCGCCGTGCGTCGTTTCTTCGCCGAGAACCGGATCGATCAGGTCTACCTCGCCGCCGCCAAGGTCGGCGGCATCCACGCCAACAACACCTACCCGGCCGAGTTCATCCACGACAATCTCGTCATTCAGGCCAACATCATCCACGCCGCCCACCTCGGCGACGTCGACCGGCTGCTGTTCCTGGGCTCGTCCTGCATCTACCCCCGGCACGCCGACCAGCCGATGCGCGAGGACGCGCTGCTCACCGGCGTCCTGGAGCCGACCAACGAGCCCTACGCCATCGCCAAGATCGCCGGCATCAAGATGTGCGAGAGCTACAACCGGCAGTACGGGCGGCGCTATCGCAGCGTGATGCCGACCAACCTGTACGGGCCCAACGACAACTTCCATCCCGACAATGCCCACGTGCTGCCCGCGCTGATGCGACGCCTGCACGAGGCGAGGGAAGCGGGGCGGGACAGCGTGACGGTCTGGGGCACGGGCCGGGCGATGCGCGAGTTCCTGCACGTCGACGACATGGCGCGTTCCAGCGTCTTCGTGATGGACATGGACGATGCGCTCTACGCGGCCAACACGCGGCCGACCCTGTCGCACATCAACGTCGGCACCGGGGTCGATTGCACGATCCGCGAGTTGGCCGAGGCGCTGGCCCGGGTGATCGGCTACGACGGCCGCCTGGAGTTCGACGCGTCGAAGCCGGATGGCACGCCGCGCAAGCTGATGGACGTGTCGCGCCTCTCCGCCATGGGCTGGCGGCCGGAGATCGGGCTGGAAGAGGGCCTGCGCCAGACCTATGGCTGGTTCCTGGAGAATCAGGCCCACATCCGCGGCTAAGATCAGCGTCGCCAAGGCGGATCCTGCGATCGGGCTGAAGGAGAAAAGGAACCATGGCCGAGCAGACGCCCGACGCCGACGCGTATGCCCGACGCCAGAAATTCGTGAGGCTGTTCCAGACCTTCGACGCGCGCACGCGCTTCCCGGCGCCGTATGTTCAATTTGCCGGAAAGCCGCTGACGTACCTGCCCGAAAAAGGATGGCGCTACGACGGGCTTGGCTACTTCAACACCCAACACGCGGAGCCGCGCCCCGCTTCGGAGACGCTGCGCGTGTTCCTGGTCGGCGACAGCACGCTGCTCGACGGTCAGGTCTTCGCCGACACGGTGCCAGGACGCCTCGAAACGGGGCTGAAACGGCTCCACGGCGAGGGCGCGCGGGTCTACAATTTCGGCGCGATCTCGGCCTGCCTCAACCAGATGATCGCCCTGATCACGACCCGGCTGATGGATCTCCAGCCGGATGTGATCCTGATCGTCGGCGGCGGTACCGACATCTTCCAGCCGTGGAGCTTCGATCCGCGGGCCGGTAACCCGTTCAATCAGTTCGTCAGCGAGTGCCTGCACGACTATTTCTTCGACCCGGCGCGAACCGAGGCCGAAACGCAGGCGCTGTCCTACGAGAGCCTGCAGGAGATGATCTTCAATCGTCTCGAAAACCTGCGGGCGCTGACGAATTGGCAATCCGATATCTGGGAATGGGAGGTCGTCCGCCAATTTGAGCTGTCGCTGAAGCGCCTCGCCCGGCTCGCACCCGGCATCGGCGCGCCGATGCGGTTCTATCTCCAGCCCACCGTGGTCCGCAAAACCGAGCGCGTGGCTGAGGAGGCGAACGCTGCCTCCGGGACTTTCTTGGCTTATCTCGACCGGCAGTACGATCGCTTCGCCGGCGTCCTCGACCGGCTCGACCTAGCAGCCGAGTCTCCCTTCGCGGTCCGGGATCTGAGCCGCCTGTTCGAGGAGGATCGCCGCTTCCTGTTCACCGACATCGTGCACGTGACCTCCGAGGGCCGGCAGATGATAGCGGATCGGCTGCAGGCGGAGATCGCCGAAGTGCTCGGCGCACCGTTGGGGGCTGCGGTCTGATCCATGGTGGCGCCGATCGTCTTCATCGGGGACTCGATCACCGAGCAGTGGGGCAATCTGTGCGCCGCGACCTTCGCGGCTCACCATCTCATCCCCCGCGGGGGATCGGGCCAGACGGCGCGCTGGATCACCATGCGGTTCCGCCGCGATCTGGAGGAGACCGGGGCGAAGGGCGTTCATCTGCTGTGCGGGGTGAACGATATCGGCCGCAATGAGGGGTTCTTCGTCCCCGCCGAGGAGATCGCGCGGACTATCGCCGGCATGCTCGACGAGGCGCGGGCGATGGGTGTGACGGCCTGGGTCGGCTCAATCATGCCGGCCGCGCGGATTCCGTGGAATCCGGCAGTGCCGGACGCACCGGCGATGATCGCGTCCGTCAATGCGTGGCTGCGCGACCACGCCCAAGAGCACGGGGCGACCTACATCGACTACCATTCCGTGCTGGCCGACGGATCGGGCGGGTTGCGCCGGTCCTACGGGACGGACGGGCTGCACCTCAGCCTCGCCGGTTACAGGGCGATCGAACCGCTGATGCTCTCCGCCCTCGGCCGCATCCCGCCCGGCGCGGCCGCCGAGGCCGCGCCGGTACGCAGATCCCTGCGGGATCGCATCGCCGGCCTGCTGACCGGCACCCGCTGATCAGACCCGGCGCACGGCCCCGTGGGCGGCGCTGGTCGTCAGCATCGCGTAGGCGCGCAGGGCTGCGCTGACCTTGCGCTTGCGGGGTTGGGCGGGCTGCCAGCCGGCCGCCTCCTGCTCGGACCGGCGCCGATCGAGCTCGCCCGCATCCACGTCGAGGCGGATGCTGCGGTTCGGGATGTCGATCGCGATGGTGTCGCCGTCGCGCACGAGGCCGATCAGGCCGCCCTCGGCCGCCTCGGGGGAGACGTGGCCGATCGAAAGCCCCGAGGATCCACCGGAGAACCGTCCATCCGTCACCAGGGCGCAGGCCTTTCCCAGACCCTTCGATTTCAGGTAGCTCGTCGGGTACAGCATCTCCTGCATGCCGGGACCGCCGCGCGGACCCTCGTAGCGAATCAGCACGACCTCGCCGGCCGTCACCTTGCCGTTGAGGATGCCGTCCACCGCTGCGTCCTGGCTCTCGAACACCCGGGCCGTCCCGGTGAAGGTCAGGATCGAGGCATCGACGCCCGCCGTCTTCACGATGCAGCCCTGCTCGGCGAGGTTGCCGTAGAGCACCGCGAGCCCGCCATCCTGCGAGTAGGCATGGGCGGCATCGCGGATCACGCCGCCCTCCCTATCGAGGTCGAGTTCGTCGAACCGGGATTCCTGGCTGAACGCGACCTGGGTCGGCACGCCGCCGGGGGCCGCGCGGTAGAAGGTCTGGACCGAGGCGGCAGGCTCGCCGCGCACGTCCCAACGGGCGAGCGCCTCACCGAGCGTCCCGGCCGAGACGTTGCCGACGCGGGTGTTGATCAGGCCGGCCCGGTCGAGCTCGCCCAGGATGCCCATGATGCCGCCGGCCCGGTGGACATCCTCCATGTGGACGTTGGCGACCGCCGGGGCGACCTTGCACAGCACCGGCACCCGCCGGGACAGCCGGTCGATATCCGCCATGGTGAAGGGCACCTCGCCCTCGTGGGCGGCGGCCAGCAGGTGCAGCACCGTGTTGGTCGAGCCGCCCATGGCGATGTCGAGGGTCATGGCGTTCTCGAAGGCCGTAAAGCTCGCCACCGCGCGCGGCAGAACGCTCCCGTCGTCCTGCTCGTAGTGGCGGCGCGCCAGATCGACGATCAGGTGACCGGCCTCCACGAACAGGCGCTTGCGGTCGGCGTGGGTGGCGAGCACCGAGCCGTTGCCCGGAAGCGCCAGCCCCAGCGCCTCGGTCAGGCAGTTCATCGAGTTCGCCGTGAACATGCCTGAGCACGAGCCGCAGGTCGGGCAGGCCGAGCGCTCGATGACGGCGACGTCGGCGTCGGAGATCCGGTCGTCGGCGGCCGCGATCATGGCATCGACGAGATCGACCTTCTTGGCGATGCCCGGCAGTTGCACCTTGCCGGCCTCCATCGGGCCGCCTGAGACGAACACGGTCGGAATGTTGAGGCGGAGCGTCGCCATCAGCATGCCGGGGGTGATCTTGTCGCAGTTCGAGATGCACACCATCGCGTCGGCGCAGTGCGCGTTGACCATGTACTCGACCGAGTCGGCGATCAGCTCCCGGGACGGGAGCGAGTACAGCATCCCGTCATGGCCCATGGCGATGCCGTCATCGACCGCGATCGTGTTGAATTCCTTGGCGACGCCGCCGGCCGCCTCGATCTCGCGGGCGACGAGCTGGCCGAGATCCTTCAGGTGGACGTGGCCCGGCACGAACTGCGTGAACGAGTTCACCACCGCGATGATCGGCTTGCCGAAATCGGCATCCTTCATGCCGGTGGCGCGCCAGAGGCCGCGGGCGCCGGCCATGTTGCGGCCATGAGTCGTGGTGCGGGAACGATAGGCAGGCATCGGCAGGTTCGACTGGTTTGAAGGTGCTGGGCTTCTGCCCCCCTGCCGGTCCACCTGCAAGCGTCGCCGAAGGCCTCGCATCCGTGGCATGCTCCCGGCGGATAGCGAGGCGGAAGCGACATCACGCGATGCGACAGGCGGATCTCCTGCGGCGGGCCATCGATCAGGGACAAGGCCGCACCGAGGCCGATCTCGTCCTGAAGGGCGGCCGGTTCCTCGATCTCGTGACCGGGGATCTCGTGGCGTCGGATGTCGCCGTCTGCGGCGACCGGATCGTCGGCACCTTCGGGACCTATCGCGGACGGCGCGAGGCCGACATCGCCGGCCAGATCGTGGTGCCGGGCTTCATCGACACGCATTTCCACGTCGAATCGTCGCTGATGCCGCCTCAGGAATTCGAGCGCTGCGTCCTGCCCCACGGGGTGACCACGGGGATCTGCGATCCGCACGAGATGACCAACGTCCTCGGGATCGAGGCCTTCCGATGGTTCCTGGCCTCGGCCGAGACGCTGGCGATGGACCTGCGGGTGCAGCTCTCTTCCTGCGTCCCGGCGACCGACCATCTGGAAACCTCGGGCGCCCGGATCGCGGCGGCCGATCTCCTGCCCTTCGCCGCCCACCCGAAGGTGATCGGGCTCGCCGAGTTCATGAACTTCCCCGGGGTACTGGCGGGCGACCCGGCCGTGCTGGAGAAGCTCGCAGCGTTCCAGGGCCGCCACATCGACGGCCACGCCCCGCTCCTGCGCGGCGCGGCCCTCAACGGCTACATCGCCGCCGGCATCCGCACGGAACACGAGGCGACGACCCCCGAGGAGGCCCGCGAAAAGCTCTCGAAGGGCATGACCGTGCTGATTCGGGAGGGCTCGGTCTGCAAGGATCTTCACGCGCTGGCGCCGATCCTCACCGAGCGGACCGCGCCGTTCCTGGCCTTCTGCACCGACGACCGTAACCCCCTCGACATCGCCGAGGAGGGGCATCTCGACTTCATCATCCGCACCGCCATCGCGCTCGGCGCGCCGCCGCTCGCCGCCTACCGGGCCGCGTCGTGGTCGGCCGCGCGTGCCTTCGGCCTGCACGACCGGGGCCTCGTGGCGCCGGGCCAGCGCGCCGACCTCGTGGTGCTCGACGATCTGGCGACCTGCGCGGTCTCCCGGGTGTTCGCGGCCGGACGGCCGGTTGACGACGGGCTGTTTGCCGGCCGGCAGCCCATCGCCCCGATCGGCCGTGGCAGCGTTCGGGCGCGGCGGGTGACGGCGGCGGATTTCGCCGCGCGGGGCTCCGGCCCCTCGACGCCGGTGATCGGTGTCGTGCCGGGCCAGATCATCACCCTGCGCCACGACCTGACGCTGCCCTATGTCGGCGGTGAGCGGCAGGTCGATCTCGGCCAGGACGCCGTCAAGGTCGCGGTCGTTGAGCGCCACGGACGCACGGCGCCGGGTGCCCGCGGGATCGGTGTTGCCTTCGTTAAGGGGTTCGGCCTTCAGCGCGGCGCCATCGCGTCTTCGGTCGGGCACGACAGCCACAACATCACGGTGGTCGGTGTCGACGAGGCCGACATGGCGGTGGCGGTGAATCGCCTGGGCGAGATCGAGGGCGGCTTCGTCGTGGTGGAGGGCGGGCGCGTACTCGCCGAGATCGCGCTGCCGCTTGCCGGCCTCATGAGCCTGATGCCGTTCGACGCGATCCGGCGGGATCTGGTCACCCTCCGGGCCGCCGCCAAGAGCCTGGGCGTCGTCCTGCCCGAGCCGTTCCTGCAGGTGGCGTTCCTGCCGCTCCCGGTCATCCCGCATCTCAAGATCACCGATCGCGGATTGGTCGACGTCGACCGCTTCTGTCTGATCGATCCTTGAATATCGATTGCGCACAATCTAAATTGGGGCTATCCAACCGCGGGCCGGCCCCTAGATGCCGACTCGCATTCATAATTCGGAGTCTCGCATGTCCGTGGACGTGAAATACCGCACCACTGCCACCGCCACCGGAGGCCGCGACGGCGCCGCCCGCACGGCCGACGGCAGCTTCGAGGTCAAGCTCGCGACCCCGAAGGAGCTTGGTGGCGCGGGTGGTCCGGGTGCCAACCCGGAGCAGCTCTTCGCCTCAGGCTACTCGGCCTGTTTCCTCGGTGCCATGAAGGCGGTGGCGCCTTCGCTGCAGCTGAAGGTTCCGGCCGATACCAGCGTGACGGCGGATGTGGGCATCGGCCCGCGCTCCGAGGGCGGCTTCGGCATCACCGCCGATCTGACGATCAGCCTGCCGGGCCTCGACCACGCCGACGCGCAGAAGCTCGTGGAGGCGGCGCATCAGGTCTGCCCGTACTCGAATGCCACCCGCGGCAACGTCAATGTCGGGCTCAAGGTGGCCTGAGGCATGATGGAGCGGGCTTCGCCTCGGCGAAGCCCGCATCGTAGGCGAGACGGGCCGACGCGCCTGCACAAGCAAGCGGGTTCACGCGTCTCGGTCCGACACTGAGCTTTCTTAAAAACAAGCGCTTTTCCCTCCCCACCAGGGGAGGAGAAAACCGCACGGCTCGATCGTCGCCGTCAGTACGAGCGCGGTAACCCGAGCACGTGTTCGGACAGGTAGGCCAGGATCAGGTTCGTCGAGATCGGTGCGACCTGATAAAGGCGCGTCTCGCGGAACTTACGCTCCACGTCGTATTCCTCCGCGAAGCCGAAGCCGCCATGGGTCTGGATGCAGGCGTTGGCCGCCTCGAAGGAGGCGTCGGCGGCAAGCATCTTGGCCATGTTGGCCTCCGCGCCCGGATTGGCGCCGCCCTCATAGAGGGCCAGCGCCTCGCGGACCATCAGCTCCGCCGCCCGCATGTTGGCGTAGGCCCGGGCGATCGGGAACTGCACACCCTGATTGGCGCCGATCGGCCGGCCGAAGACCGAGCGCTCGCCGGCATAGGTTTTCGCCCTGTCGATGAACCACTTGGCGTCGCCGATACACTCGGCGGCAATCAGGATGCGCTCCGCGTTCATGCCCGACAGGATGTAGCGGAAGCCCCTGCCCTCCTCGCCGATCAGGTTCTCCACCGGCACACGGAGGTTGTCGAAGAAGACCTCCGTGGTGGCATGGTTCATCATCGTGCGGATCGGCCGGATCGTGAGCCCGTTGCCCCGCGCCTCGCGCATGTCGACGAGGAGAACCGAGAGGCCGTCGGTGCGCTTCATGCCCTCGGTCCGCGGCGTCGTGCGGGCGAGGAGCAGCATCAGATCGGAATACTCGGCGCGGCTCGTCCAGATCTTCTGGCCGTTGACGACGTAGTGATCGCCTTCCCGACGCGCTGTCGTCTTGAGGCTGCCGGTATCGGTGCCGGAGGTGGGCTCCGTCACCCCGAAAGCCTGGAGCCGGAGGCGTCCCTCGGCGATGCCCGGCAGGTATTCGGCCTTCTGGGCCTCCGAGCCGTGCCGGAGCAGGGTGCCCATCGTGTACATCTGCGCGTGGCAGGCGCCGCCATTGCAGCCCGCGCGCTGCACCTCCTCCAGGATCGCGGCGGCGGCCGAGAGCGGGAGGCCCGAGCCGCCGTACTCCTCCGGAATCAGGACCGACAGATAGCCGCTCTCGGTGAGCGCGTTCACGAATTCCGTCGGGTAGGCCATCTCCCGGTCGAGTGCGCGCCAATACGGGCCCGGGAAGCCCGCGCAGAGCTTCGCCACGGCTTCGCGGATCTCGGTATAGGCTTCCATGGCGTGCTCCTCAGGCCGTGCGGCCGCCGTCGATCGGCAGATCGACGCCGGTGATGAATGCGGCTTCGTCCGATGCCAGGAACGCCGCCGCCGCCGCGATGTCGCTCGCCTGCGACATCCGGCCCAGCGGGATGGTGGCGATGAACCGTTCGCGATTCTCAGGCGTGTCGGGCACGCCCATGAACTGTTCGAGCAGCCCGGTCGCGCCCATCACCGGGCAGAGGGCGTTCACCCGGATCTTCCAGGGCGCGAGTTCCAGCGCCAGGGATTTCGAGGCGAGGCTCGCGGCACCCTTCGAGGCGTTGTACCAGGTGAGTCCGGGGCGCGGCCGCAGCGCCGCGGTCGAACTGACGTTCAGAATCACCCCGCCGCCCTGGTCGCGCATCAGCGGGGCGACCGCCCGGACGAAGTGAAAGATCGACTTCACGTTCACGCGGAACACACGGTCGAACTCTTCCTCGGTCACCTCCAGAAGCGGCTTGTTGCGATGGGTGGTGCCGGCGTTGTTGACCAGGATGTGCGGGGCGCCGAACCGCTCGCGGGTCGCCATGACGGCGCCCTCGACCGCGGCGGCATCGCCGACATCCGCGCCGATCGCGAGCGCGTTCGCACCGATCTCCGTCGCCACGCGTTCGGCCGCCGCCCGGTCGATGTCGAGGCAGGCGACGCGGGCCCCCTCCTCGGCGAAGCGCCGGGCGATACCCGCGCCGAAGCCACCGCCGGCACCCGTCACGATCGCGACCTTCCCGTCGAGCCTCATGGTCCCCTCCCCTGGTGTGGTGATCAGCGCGTAGCGAATTCCGCGCGGACGGCTGTGCTGTGCTGGCCGATTTCAGGGACCGGACCGAGTGCCCGCGTCTGCCCGTCGACCAGCACCGGCGGCGCCACGATATGGGCGGTCCCGCCGGGCGTCTCCACGGCGGCCCGCAGCAGCGCCGGATGGGTTGCGAGATCGGCCAGGGTGTTGACGAAGCCGTAGGCGGTGCCGGCTTCCTTCAGCCGGGCCGCCGCCGCATCGCGGGTCAGCCTCGCCAGGGTCTCGGCGATGCGCCGGTCGACCATCTCCCGGTTGGCCACCCGGGCGGTGTTGGGGGCATAACTCTCGGCGGTCGCGAGGTCGGGCTCCTCCAGCACCACCGCGCAGAAGCGCGCCCATTCGCGCTCGTTCTGGATCGAGATCAGCACGAGGCTTTCGTCGGCGGTCGGGAAGGCCCCGTAGGGGCAGATCGACGGATGGGCGAGGCCGACCCTTTGCGGGACCCGGCCGGTGCCCTCGAAGTAGAGCAGCGGCACGTTCATCCAGTCGGCTGCGCCGCTGAACAGGCTGACCTCCAGGCTGCAGCCCTCCCCCGTGATGCCCCGGGCGATCAGCGCCTCCAGCACGGCGGCATGGGCGTCCATCCCGCAGGCCACGTCGCAGACCGAGACACCGACCCGGCCGGGGCCCGCCGGATGGCCGGTGATCCCGGCAAGCCCGCTCTCGGCCTGGACCAGCAGGTCGTAGGCCTTCATGTCGCTGTAGGCGTGGCCGGCACCGTAGCCGGAGATGTCGACGGTGATCAGGCGCGGATGGCGGGCACGCAGTTCCGCGGACCCGAAGCCCGCGCGGGCGGCGGCGCCGGGGGCGAGGTTCTGCACGAACACGTCGGCCCGCGCGAGGATCGCATGGAGCAGGCGCGCATCCTCCGGATCCTTGATGTCGGCGACGAGGCTCTCCTTGCCGCGATTGAGCCAGACGAAGTAGCTCGACAGCCCGTGGACGGCCGCATCGTAGCCGCGGGCGAAGTCGCCCTCGGGGCGCTCGATCTTGATGACCCGCGCCCCGGCATCGGCCAGCCGCGACGTGCAGTACGGGGCGGCGACCGCCTGCTCCAGGGCGAGGACGGTGAGCCCTCGCAGCGGCAGGTTCTGACTCATCCGCGTCCTTCATGTCCGGGGCCCGTGGCCCGATCCGGACACAACTGGTTCAGCGGCCGTCCGTGCCAAGCGGAGCGGAGTAACATGGACGTGGCCAGTCGAGTTCCGGGAGAGGCAGTTCGATGAATTTCCCCCTCTCCATTATGGCATGAGGGTAAAACAAGTAGCTGGAAGTCTGTTGCTGATCGACCGCGACCTACCCTTCACTCGTGTTGGCCACCTCATTCATCCTTCGATCTGACGACGCTGAAGGAGGCGCGTCGCGCCGGTCCAGCTGGGCGATGCGCCTGCTCTCCGACAAACGGTAATTCAAAAGCAATTTCAGCGTCTGACCAGTAATCAGCTGAAAAAATACATGATGATATGTTACATAATGTTCACCTGAAAAAGACGACGCATCAATATGGCGTGCATTGTTCATGTTTGCCATCGGATAATCAACAGTCATTACCAGTCGATAGCATTTTGGCTTCACCAACTGCATAATCCATTTTGTTGAGAGGTGCAGGTTCAATTTTCGGCAATTCAAAGTCGGCATCAAGGATATGTAACCACAGCCGCTCGAGTATATAACCATAGCAGATATCTCCCAACGAGGCTTGATACAGCATTTTCAAGCTTTCAGTAGGCAGTTTTTTGACAAGAAAATTCCGTGCTGCGAAAAGAGCTCCGTATGAAAATACTCCTAGTGAATAAAGTTCTGCTTCACGTGCAAGATGCGGCAATTTTGCTAAGTTCAAAAAATGAGAGGCAACGTTCGTTCCTTCTGGGAGTTGACCATGCACCTCACGATAATGTCTACTGGTATTATAGGCGCCCACATCAAAAAACTCGATTGGCATCCAAGTATGGAGGGAAAAGCGCTCTGGTCTTACCCGCAGCCGGCCATCCAGCTTGGCCTCGTAGTCATCCCGCAGGTAGCGAGGAGGAACATCATGATCTTCTCTCCAACCCCAAGATAACGGTTGTAGGTCGCTCCACTGCCGCCAGTTGGAGAGAAGTTTCATAAAATCTGGACTATGGGTAAAAGGATCCGCTTGCGCATAAACAGTGAAATTATTGCTGTCGTCAACCTTCGTCCCCATATGGAACAGGTAAGTTTCCGATTCGCGCCCGACATTTGGTCGTTCGATAATTGAATGAGCTCGTCGGAGAACCGCTGGAGATACAATAGGGTTTCCTTTGTTGTAGATATATATCTCAAAGTCATCCGGAATGTGTACGATCCAGTCTACCGACTCGCGATAGCGGGCAAGGACGATCTTATTCACAATCGGTCTCCGTTTAGATTACCATACCCTGCTTAAAGTGCTTTCTTAGACAAATGAGCTTAATCCGGCTATATATCTTTGACCTCCTAATTTCGAGAATGACTCTGGAGCAGCGTAGAAAGCGTAGCTTGTGCAAGGCTGAATGCGGATTCCCAAGGTGTTCCGTTTCGGCAGAACTCTCAGCGTTAATCTTTTTCAAAACGCGTAAAAATCTACTTGCTCGACAAAATATAAAGCTTACGAAGAGCTTAGGAATATTTCTTTTTCGAACATGTCAAAATTTATGTTCTACGACCACAAACAGTGGTGACGAATCACAGATCCAGTCTCCGTACAGCAGCATTCCGGCGGGTATTCGCTAGAAAGAATAAGATTGCCAACTTCAGTTCAAAAGATATATACGGTTACATATTTTAATATAACAACAGTAATTAAATTTTCAATACATGGATCTCACAGAATTTGCATTAACAATGCATAATTGTTTTCATCTTCAAAGCTCCAAGATTTTGAGACGAATTGGCTAATAAAAAATTGATTCCACTAATGTCGTATATCTTCGTATCTATGAACATTGAGTACCATTTTCGGTAATTTCCATACTATTCAGCGTGCAATATAATCAGAAAAATGGGACTTACTACACAATTTCGTCTAAAGCCTGTCAATGCAGCGTGAAACTGATCCGCTCGCCCTGCAAATACGGGCTCGATCCCCGACCTACTCCGCCGCCCGCAGCGTCGGCGGCCCGCGAACCTCCTCTTCAGGCTCCGCCTCGCCATCGTTGAGCGCGGCCTCCAGGGTCGGCTTGTCACGATAGGAGAAGCGGTGCGCCAGCCGGTCGAGGTAGATGTAGATCACCGGCGTCGTGAAGAGCGTCAGGACTTGGCTGACCGCCAGACCGCCCACCATGGCGTAGCCCAGCGGCTGCCGGATCTCGGAGCCGGTGCCATGGGCGAACATCAGCGGAATGCCACCGAGCAAGGCGGCCATGGTGGTCATCAGGATCGGGCGGAAGCGCAGCAAGGCGGCCTTCCGAATCGCCTCCTCGGGCGTGAGACCCTCCTCGCGTTCGGCCACGATCGCGAAATCGACCAGCATGATGCCGTTCTTCTTCACGATGCCGATCAACAGAATGATGCCGATCAGCGCGATCAGGCTGAAGTCGAACCCCGCCATCATCAGGACCGCCAGCGCGCCGACGCCTGCCGAGGGCAACGTCGACAGGATGGTGATCGGGTGGATGAAGCTCTCGTATAGGATGCCGAGGATCAGGTAGACCACGAACAGGGCCGCCAGGATCAGCAGCGGCACGGTCGAGAGCGATTGCTGGAAGGCCTGGGCGGTACCCTGGAAGCCGCTCACCACGGTCGGCGGCACCTGCAGGTCCCGCATCGCCTGCGCGATCGCCTCGGTGGCCTGCCCGAGGGCTACGCCCTGCGCGAGATTGAAGCTGATCGTCACCGCCGGGAATTGGCCCTGGTGGTTCACGGCGAGCGGCGCCACCGGAACGGTCGTCCAATGCGCGAAAGCCGCGAGCGGCACTTGGCCGCCGCCATTGGGTGCCTTGATGTAGATCTTGTCCAGGCTCTCGACGCTGCCCTGGAGCGCCGGCAGCACCTCCAACACCACGTGGTAGCTATTGAGCTGCGTGAAGTACTGCGCGATCTGCCGCTGGCCGAACGCGTCGTAGAGCGTGTCGTCGATGAGCTGGGGCGTGATGCCGTAGCGCGAGGCGGCGTCGCGGTCGATCGACAGGGTGAGCGTCGTGCCGCGGGTCTGTTGATCGGTGGCGACGTCGCGCAGCTCCGGCAGTGTCTTCATCGTGTCGAGGATCTTGGGCGCCCAGGTATTTAGCTCGGCGAGATCCGGATCCTGCAGCGTGTACTCGAATTGCGTGCGCGAGGTGCGACCGCCCGTGCGTACGTCCTGCGTCGCCTGGATGAAGGTGCGGACCCCTTCGACCTGATCCAGCTTCGGCCGCAGCCGCCCGATCACTTGGAACGCGTTGACGTCGCGCTCGTCGCGGGGCTTCAGCGTGATGTACATGCGCCCGGAATTCAGCGCCTGTCCGTTGCCGCCGAGCGACATGCCCACCGTCGCCACGGCCGGATCGGCCTGCACGATGGCGCCGACCTTCTCCTGTAGTTTCTGCATCGCCGAGAACGAGATGTCCTGCCCCGCCTCGGTGACGCCGATCATGAAGCCGGTGTCCTGCTGCGGGAAGAATCCCTTCGGGATCGCAACGAACAGGTAGCCGGTCAACGCCAGCGTGGCGAAGAAGACCAGCAGCGTGACCTTGCGGAAGCGCAGAGCCACATCGAGGGCATCCGCATAGACGGACAGCAGCCAGTCGAAGCCGGCCTCGCTGATCCGGTAGAGCCGGCCGTGCCGCTCGGCGCCATGGGGCTTGAGCAGGCGCGAGGCCATCATCGGGGTGAGCGTCAGCGACACGAAGGCCGAGACCGCGATCGTCATCGACAGCACCACGGCGAACTCGCGGAACAGCCGGCCGATGATGCCGCCCATCAGCAGGAGCGGGATCAGCACCGCGATCAGCGACACCGAGATCGACACGATGGTGAAGCCGATCTCACCCGCGCCCTTGAAGGCGGCCTCCATGGGCCGCATCCCCTCCTCGACGTAGCGACTGATGTTCTCCAGCACGACGATCGCATCGTCGACCACGAACCCGACCGAGATCGTGAGCGCCATCAGCGAGAGGTTGTCGAGGGTGTAGCCGGCCATCCACATCAGCGCGCAGGCGCCCAGCAGCGCGAGCGGCACGGTCACGCTCGGGATCACGGTCGCCCAGAAGCTGCGCAGGAAGACGAAGATCACCCCCACCACCAGCACGATGGTGAGCAGCAGCGTGAACTGGACGTCCTCCACCGAGGCGCGGATCGTCTGGGTGCGGTCGCTGAGGATGTCGATCTTAATGCCGGCCGGCAGCGTCGCGGTCAGGCGCGGCAGCTGCGCCTTGATGCTGTCCACCGTGTCCATCACGTTGGCGCCGGGCTGCTTGAACACCACGAGGAACACGCCGCGCTTGCCGTTGGTCCAGCCGGCCTGCTTCATGTCCTCCGGGCCCGCGACCGCGCGACCGATGTCGCGCACCCGGAGGGGCGCGCCGTTCTGATAGGCGACGATCACGTCGTTCCAGTTCTTTGCCGCCGTGAGCTGGTCGTTCGCGTAGATCGTGTAGCTGTGGCTGCCGCCGTCGATACTGCCCTTCGGGTTGTTGACGGTGGTCAGGGTGAGCTGCGTGCGCACGTCCTCCAGCGACAGGTTCTTGGCCACGAGCTTGGCCGGGTCGAGCTGGATGCGGATCGCCGGCTTCTGCTGGCCGCCGATGAACACCTGGGCCACGCCCGAGATCTGGCTGATGCGCTGGGCGAGCTGCACGTCGACCGCGTCATCCACGTCGATCAGCGGCATCGTGTCGGAGGTGGCCGAGAGCAGCAGGATCGGCGAGTCGGCCGGATTCACCTTCCGGTAGGTCGGCGGGATCGGCAGATTCTTCGGGAGCTGGCCGCTGGCGGCATTGATCGCCGCCTGGATGTCGCTCGCCGCCCCGTCGATGTTCCGGTTGAGGTCGAACTGAACGGTGATCGACGAGATTCCCAGCGAACTCTGCGACGTCATCTGCGAGACGCCGGGGATCTGCGAGAATTGCCGCTCCAGGGGCTGCGCCACGGAGGACGCCATGGTCTCCGGGCTGGCACCGGGGAGCTGCGCCGTCACCTGGATCGTCGGGAAATCGACCTGCGGCAGCGGCGCGACGCCGAGCAGCGGATAGGCCACGATCCCAAGGAACAGGATGCCGACCATGATCAGCGTGGTCGCCACCGGGAAGCGGATGAACGGCGCGGAGATGCCGCCCTTCATCGCCGGCCCCCGCCAGCCGATCGATCCGTCTTCGGAGCAGGCCGATGCATCAGCGGTGCGCCTCCACCTGATGCGCGGGCGTTGTCGCCTGCGCCGCCCCTGAGGCGTGCGCCTCGGCGACGAGGCTGCCGTCCTGCACCTTGTACTGGCCGGCCGTGATCACGCGCTCGCCCGGCTTCAGGTCACCGCCGAGGATTTGCGTGCGCCCCGAATCGGACCGGCCGGCCTTGAACGCAACCTGATGCGCATGGTCGGTCTCGTCGACCACGAAGGCGAACAGGCCGTCCGGGCCATGCTGAATGGCGTTGTCCGGTATCGTCGTGGCGCGCGCCACGATGCCGACGCGCATCTTCGTCGAGACCGACAGGCCCGGCCACAGCACGTGGTTCTGGTTCTCGTAGACAGCCTTCAGGCGGATGGTACCGGTCGCGGTATCCACCTGATTGTTGAACAGGGCGAGCTTGCCGTCGGCGAGCTTGGTGAGCCCGTCCGAGCTCCAGGCCTCCACGGGCACGTCGCCCGTCCGCATCGCCGCGGTGATGGCCGGAAGCTGATCCTCCGGCGCGGTGAAGACCACGAAGATCGGCTCGACCTGGGTGATCGTCACGATCGGCGTCTGGCCGGCGGCGTTGACGATGTTGCCGATATCGACTTGGCGGAAGCCGGTCACGCCGGCGATCGGGGCACGGATCGTGGCATAGCTGAGCTGCGTCGTGGCGTTGTCGATGGCGGCCTGATCGGAGGCGACCTGCGCGGTCAGCTGCGCGACCAGGGCGGTCTGCGTCTCCGTCTGTTGCCGCGACGCGTAGGCGCCGAGACCCGTATAGCGGACAAGGTCGGCCTTGGCGTTGTTCAGGTTTGCGGTGTCCTGGTCCTTCTTGGACTTGGCCTGATCGAGCGTCGCCTGATAGGGGCGCGGATCGATCTGGACGAGGACATCGCCCTTGCGGACGGTCTGGCCCTCGCGGAAGGCGACCTGCTGAATCTCGCCGTCGACGCGGCTGCGGACCTGGACGGTGTTGTAGGCCTGGACGGTGCCCAAACCATTCGACACGAGGGCAAACGGTCCCTGCTCGACGATCCCGAGCGTGACCGGGACCGCCCGCGGTGCGGCGGCCTTCGGCTTCGCCTCCGGCTGGTTGAGGCGGGTGTAGCCGTAGGCGCCCCCACCCGCTGCGGCCAGAAAGACCAGCATCAGCGCGAAGCCGCGACCGCGCTTCGGTCTGGTGACGGCAGCCGTGTGCCGGACTGCGCCGCCCTTGTGCGCCGCCTCGATCGCATCCGATCGAGATGCAGCGCGATGATCCGCATCATCGCTCAGCATGCGCTCACGTCCGCCCCTCGCGCCGCCCGCGGCAGGATCTGGAATATTTTGCATTCAGTAGCATACAATCCGGGCGATCGACACCGATGCGCTCCACCGAGCCAAACGGTTTCACGGGCAACGGACAGTGCAAACTCGGGTAAGTCAGGGTAGCTACGGCGCGACCGCGGGATCGTTGCGGCCACCGCGCTCCCTCACGCAGCTTCGGCCATCGCGTCGGCGACGGCTTCCCGAGATCAGAACCCCGCATGGCCCAGACGCTCGAATTGGACGGCCTGTACGAGCTGCACGCCGCGCTCCTTGAGGAACGGCAGATCCTCGTAGCCTCGGTACGGAAGCTGCGCGAGACGCGGCGGCAGAAGGGCACGTTCGTGCTGGGCGATGGATCGGAGGCTGGGCCACGATTCGTGGCCGTGCAGCAGCAGATCGATGTGGTCGAAGCCGTCATCGCCACGTTGACCGGGTCCCAGGCCTGATACGCTGCGCCTCTCGAGTGTCCCTGGAGTCCGGGCACGGGCGGCACAGGGCGGCTTCCGTAGGACGCGCGGGTGTCCACGATGTTTCTGACCCGACACGATGCGGCACCGACCTCAGGGTTTCGCCCGGCGCCTGGACCTGTCGCCAGGACGAGGAAGAGGGTGCCTTCCGCACTTGGCAGCCAGCTTCATCACTCAGCCGTGTTATTAAGACTTTGCAATCTGCTCGGACGAGCCGCACGCATCGATCGCGTTGCTATCGACAGCGTCGAGGGCGAAGCTGAGCTGCTCGCGTACCGAGTAACCGGGCGTCCGACGTTTGGGTGACGATGCCGGCGCTTTGTCGAATGCTTTGGGCAGGCTCGGGCTGGACCGGTCGGCTTGCCGCCTGTAGCCGACGGCGCGTCAGAGCACGGAAGACCTACGATGGACGCCTTCGAACAAACCCCATCGCCCCAGGATTCCGAAGGGCACCGCGCGCTTCAGCACGATCCGGACACGCTCGCCCTGTGGCTCGCCCTCGACGCGGATCGGCGATCGCGGGACGAGCGCACGGAACGCCTGCGCGCCATGCGCCTGATCGACGGTGAGGACGAGGGCGTCTGAGTTCAGTCCTCGCGCCCATCCCCGTTGGTGATGCGGGCCGCCAGCGCGAACCCGACCGCCACCGCCATGGCCTCGGCATGGGCGATGAGCGTCGGATCTCCGATCTCCCGCGCGGCCTGGAGCAGCGCGACCGCGTGACGTCCGAGGCGCAGGTCAATGTCCGCATCGCCCGCGCGCGCTGTTGCGCCGCCGGCACCGTCGTTCTGGATGCGATCAATCATTGGCATGGGTCGAGCTGGGGGAGAACGTCGTCACGCCGAAGGGCGATGTGGCGGCGATCCAGGCTTGCGTGTTCATGACATCCCCGAACGCACGCAGGACGGCACTTACCGAGCGGTGGATGTCGGCGGCGGCGATGCCGTCGAGGCCGTGGCTCGCCGAGGCGTCGTTGAGGAAGGTGATGTCCTGACCGCGGTGATAGCCGTCGATCGCGGTGGCGAGGCAGGCGGCCTCGCCCGCGAAGCCCGCGATGACGAGGGGTGGAGAGCCCCGCTCCATCACGTCGGCGAAGGACGGGCTGGCGTAGCAGGAGGGCCGGTCCCGGTCGAAGATCATGTCGCAGCCCTGCGGCTCGAATCCCTCGATCCAGCGGGCGAAGCGGGTGCCGGCCTGGAACAGGGGCGCCCCGATCCAGCGGACATAGGCGATTTGAATGCCGCTCTCGCGGGCGTGGTCGAGGGCGAGTCGACAGTTCGACAGGGCGGGGCCGATGCTCGGCAATGCCAGCGGCCGGCCCGCCACCTCGTATTCCTGCTGCATGTCGACCAGAACCAGCACCGGGACGCTGCGCGGTCGTCGATAGAGCGCCGGATTGATCTGGCGCATCACAGGGCGACCTTGCTGTCGACGGAGGGCCGGGTGACGGCCCGGCTCCGCGAGTGATCGAGCGCCCCGGCCCGGTGCCAGCGGCCCTCCGGCCGGATGATCACGTAGGGATCGACGCCGATGCTGATGGCCTGGGGATGGCGTTCGGCGTCAAGGATCATCTCGACGTAGTCGAAGTCGGAGAAGACCAGTTCCTGCGCGCCTTCGAACACCCGGAAGCCGAAGCGGCTCCAGAACCCGACGAGGCGCTTCTGCGCATGGCCGTAGAGCCGGCGATACCCCTTCACCCGGGCGAGTTCGATCCCGGCGCGGACCAGCGCGAAGGCCATGCGGGTGTTGCGATACTCGGCCCGCACCGCCAGCCGCTCGATCTTGGCGAAATCCGCGAAGAAGCGGATGCGCAGGCAGCCCGCCGGCTCATCGCCCACATAGCCGATCAGGTGGGTGGCCGAGAGGTCGTTGCCGTCGAATTCCTCCTCGTACGGGCAGGCCTGCTCCGCCATGTAGACGGCAGACCGCAACGCGATGACGCGGGAGAGATCCTCCATGCTCCGCGCCACGGCGACGCTGGTGCCATGGCCGCCGGGACGGTGGCTGTCGTAGATCGGCGCGGTGTCGGGCTTCGCGCCGCGGGCGAAGTGATAGAGGCCGACCTGCAGCGGGTTCGGCGGGGCGAAGCCCAAGGTCGTCAGCAGCGCCGCGCCCTCGGGCGTCGCGGCCCGGGCGTAGAAGTCGACACCCTGATAGTTCGGGCTGGACAGACGATCGAAGACGAGGCCGACGCCGCCGGCCAATCGGCGACGCGCGTAGACGGCCCAGACGTAGATGCCGGCCGGCCGTTCGTGCTGGCCCGCGAGCATCGCCACCGGCGGATCGGCCGCATCGAAGGTTCCCGCCTTGAGGGCGGCGAGGCCCACGGCGTTCAGCATCAGGCAGGCGACGAAACCATCGCCCCGGGGGGCGGCGGCGTCGAACCTGTGCCGCTGCGCGATCGCCCAGACGCTGTCCGGATTGTGCGACATCACCCGCTGCACGGTCGCCAGCGGCGCGAGGCCCGGCAGATCGGCCTCGGCGGCTGCGATGAGCCGCTCGAGATCCGTCGGCATCGGCATGAAGACGACGAGATGGCGGGCGAGCCGATCGATGCGGATCGCGCCGAGATCATGTCGCGGCGCCGAGACTTGCGAAGTCCCAAGTCGTGCCGGATCGCTGGCGACGAATTGCGATCGATCGATGTGCACCGTCATCGGATGACCTGTCATCGGTTTCGAATTGACGGTTCATCACTTCGCATCTAGCGCTGGCGTCGTATGTGCAAAAATTGGAACAGGGGCGTTCCGGAGATGGAACAGACCGAGGCGGCCCTGGGCCCGATGCCGGATTGGCAGACGATTCGGGTCTTCCTCGTCCTGGAACGATCCGGAAGTTTTCGGGCGGCGGCCGCCAAGCTCGGCCTCTCGATCAACTCGGTGCGCCGGCGGATCGGCGATCTGGAAGCCCTGATCGGTGCGCCCCTGCTCACCCGCCATGTGGACGGCATCCGGCTGACCGCCGAGGGCCGCACCATCCTGGAGGCCGCAAGCCGCATGGAGGATGCCGCGTTCGGATTGATGCGGGCGGGCGATCTGGCCCCGTTCTCGGAGGCCGGTGAGGTGCGGATCGCGGTCACGGAGGGTCTCGGCGCCTTCTGGCTCGCGCCGCGGCTGGTCGAATTCCAGAGGGCGAACCCGCGGCTGACCGTCGATCTGCGCTGCGCGATGGAATCCGCCGACGTCCTGCGGCTGGAGGCGGACCTCGCGATCCAACTGACCCGGCCGACCAGCCCGGATCTGCGGATCGTGAAGCTCGGCCGCATCCACCTGATGCCCTATGCGGGCCAGGACTACGAGGAGATCTACGGGCTGCCGGGCGCACCGGAAGATCTGGTCCGCCACAGGATCGTGGTTCAGGCGAGCAGCCAGACGGTCCGCCTGGAGGATTACAACCGGGACATCCCCGGCTTTCCCGACACGATCCCGATCGCCCTCAAGATCAACGTCAGCAGCGCGTATTACTGGGCGATCGCCAAGGGCGCGGGCATCGGCCTGTTGCCGACTTACGCCAGCGCCATCGGGGCGCGTGTGATCCCGATCGACAATCTCGGCCGGTACAGCCTCGACATCTGGTTGACCTACCATCCCGACGCGGAACGGATCGAGCGGGTGCGCCGAACGATCGACTGGGTCCGCGCCGCCTTCGATCCCAAGCGCTACCCCTGGTTCCAGGACGCGTTCATCCACCCCCGGGATCTGCCGGCCGCGATCAAGGGGGCGCCCCTGCCCGACCTGTTCGCCGGCTTCACGGCGATGACACCCTGAGGAGACGGCCTCGTCACCCTTGACCGCGCTCTGCGCATGATCCTTGCTCCGGCGGTCACGACGACGAGGTTGCCCGTGCTGCTGACACCCCGCGAGAAGGACAAGCTGCTGATCGCCATGGCGGCCCAGGTGGCGCGCAACCGCCTGGCCCGCGGCGTGAAGCTCAACCATCCGGAGGCGGTGGCGCTGATCACCGACTTCGTGGTCGAGGGTGCCCGGGACGGCCGGACCGTCGCCGAGCTGATGCAGACGGGCGCCACGGTGCTCACCGCCGATCAGGTGATGGCGGGGGTGCCCGAGATGATCCACGACATCCAGGTCGAGGCTACCTTCCCGGACGGGACCAAGCTGGTCACGGTGCACCACCCGATCCGGGGCGCGGCGGCGTCCGACGTACCCGGTGCGGTGACGACGCTGCCCGGCGAGATCGTGTTCAACGTAGGCGCCGAGCGTACGGTGATCGAAGTCGCCAATACGGGCGACCGGCCGATCCAGGTCGGTTCCCACTACCACTTCTTCGAGGTCAACCCCGGCCTCGTGTTCGCGCGCGAGCAGGCCCGCGGCAAGCGGCTCGACATCGCACCCGGCACCGCCGTCCGCTTCGAGCCAGGCTCGACCCGGGAGGTCACGCTGGTGCCGCTGTCCGGCGGGCGCACCGTGTACGGATTCCGGGGCGACGTGATGGGCAAGCTGTGAGCGTGCCACCCGGCGCTACCAGCCGTCACCGCTTGCACTCATCCAGCAGTTTTCCTTACAGGAAAGCATTTAGGTAAGGTTGTTGGGATGAAGTCGGTGGAAGCCACCCTGACGTCGAAAGGTCAGGTGATCGTGCCTGCTCCACTGCGGAAGGCACTCGGCCTTAAGGCGGGCGACAAGCTCGTCTTCAAACAGGACGCGAAGGGCCGCTACTTCATCGAGGCTCGAACAGAAGCGCTTGCCGACCTTCGCGGGAGCGTCGGACGCGCTGCATGCGATCCGATTGCGCCGGTCGATAGCGCACGCATCGCGCGTTGGATCGAGGAGAGCCGCGCCGGCAGCTGGAGCGGGATGAGGGACACAAGCGAGGATGGCGAGGCGTGATTGGTCTCGACACCAATGTTCTGCTGCGTTGGCTCGTCGACGAAACGGTCTGGCCTGACGATGCCCCTGATCAGACGGCCAAAGCAGCTGAAACTCTGAGCCGCCGCGATGCTCAGTTCTTTGTAAACACGGTCGTGCTGGCCGAGACGATCTGGATTCTATCTCGACCGCTGCGTCAGCAGAAGGCGACACTTGCAGCCCTCGTCCAGCGACTTCTCGATAGCGCGAACATCGTCATCGACCATCGTGAAGCTGCCGAGGCCGCTCGGGCCATTTGGAGTAAGGGCCGAGGCGGCTTTGCCGATCATCTGATCGGCGAGATCAACCGGTCGGTCGGCTGCAAAACGACGCTGACCTTCGATCGCAAAGCCGAGCCAGCCGACGCCTTCACACACTTGCGACGGGACAGCTGACAATGGCCAACACTCCGAAGCCCGCCAGCCTCCCCCGCGCCGCCTATGCCGACATGTTCGGCCCGACGGTCGGCGACCGTATCCGCCTCGCCGATACGAGCCTGGAGATCACGGTCGAGCGCGACTTAACAACCTACGGGGAGGAGGTGAAGTTCGGCGGCGGCAAGGTCATCCGCGACGGCATGGGCCAGAGCCAGGTGACCAATGCCGACGGCGCCGTGGATACGGTCATTACCAACGCCGTCGTGCTCGACCATTGGGGCATCGTGAAGTGCGATGTGGGCATCGTGCGCGGCCGGATCGCCCGCCTGGGGAAGGCCGGCAATCCGGACGTGCAGCCGGGCGTCGACATCGTGGTGGGCCCCGGCACCGAGGTCATCGCCGGCGAGGGCAAGATCCTGACCGCGGGCGGCTTCGACAGCCACATCCACTTCATCTGCCCGCAGCAGATCGAGGAGGCTCTGAGCTCCGGCGTCACCACGATGCTCGGCGGGGGCACGGGGCCGGCTCACGGCACCTTCGCCACCACCTGCACGCCCGGCCCCTGGCACATCGCCCGGATGATCGAGGCTGCCGACGCCTTCCCGATGAACCTCGCCTTCGCCGGCAAGGGCAACGCCGCCCGGCCGGAGAGCCTCGTCGAGATGGTCCGTGCCGGCGCCTGCGCGCTGAAGCTCCACGAGGATTGGGGCACGACGCCGGCCGCGATCGACACCTGCTTGTCGGTGGCCGACGCCCACGACATCCAGGTCATGATCCACACCGACACACTCAACGAGTCGGGCTTCGTCGAGGACACGATCGCCGCCTTCAAGGGCCGGACCATCCATGCCTTCCACACCGAGGGCGCCGGCGGAGGCCACGCGCCGGACATCATCAAGGTGGCCGGGCTGCCCAACGTGCTGCCCTCCTCCACCAATCCGACGCGGCCCTACACGCGCAACACCATCGACGAGCATCTCGACATGCTGATGGTGTGCCACCACCTCGATCCCTCGATCCCCGAGGATCTCGCCTTCGCGGAGAGCCGGATCCGCCGCGAGACCATCGCGGCCGAGGACATCCTGCACGACCTCGGCGCGCTCTCGATGATGTCGTCGGACAGTCAGGCGATGGGGCGGGTCGGCGAGGTCATCATCCGCACGTGGCAGACCGCCGACAAGATGAAGCGCCAGCGGGGCGCCCTGGCCGGCGACACCTCGGGCACCGACAACCTGCGCGCCCGGCGCTACGTGGCGAAGTACACGATCAACCCCGCCATCGCGCATGGGATCTCCAAGCATATCGGCTCGGTGGAGGCGGGCAAGCTCGCCGATCTGGTGCTCTGGACGCCGGCTTTCTTCGGGGTGAAGCCCGATCTCATCCTGAAGGGCGGGAGCATCGCGGCCGCGCCGATGGGCGATCCGAACGCCTCGATCCCGACGCCCCAGCCGGTGCATTACCGCCCGATGTTCGGCGCCTACGGACGCGTGCCCTTCGCCACCGCCCTCACCTTCGTGTCCGGCGCCGCCGTCGCGGACGGCCTGCGGGAGCGCCTGGGCGTCCAGAAGGACCTCGTCGCGGTCGAGAACGTCCGGGGCGGCATCTCCAAGAAGAGCATGATCCTGAACGACGCCACGCCGGTGATCGAAGTCGATCCCGAGACCTACGATGTCCGCGCCGATGGCGAGCTGCTGGTCTGCGAGCCCGCCGAGGTGCTGCCGATGGCGCAGCGCTACTTCCTGTTCTGAGGTATCGTGGCCCTTATTGATTGGAGGCCGGCATGTCGAAGGTTGCGCTGAGAACGCCGCGATTGAATGATCTCTACGAGACCGATTTTTATCTCTGGACACAGGCTCAGGCGGATCTCCTGCGCGCCCGCCGCTTCGACGAACTGGATCTAGACCATCTGATCGATGAGGTGGCGAGCGTGGGCGCAGGCGATAAGCGCGAAATCCGTAACCGGCTGACCGTTCTGATCACCCACCTGCTGAAATGGAAATATCAGCCCGGAAGCCGATCGAGCAGCTGGAAGGGCACAATCGCCGAGCAGCGCTCCGGCTTGGCCGAGCTTCTCGATGCCAGCCCGAGTCTGCGCCGATATCCCGGCGACATCTTCGCCACGTCCTGTCTAGCCGGCCGACGCACGGCATCCGAACAGACAGGCATCGATTTCACGCTCTTTCCCGAACAGCCTCCCTTCAGCGTTGATCAGGCGCTGACCGACGGCTTCCTCCCGAAGGAGCCGGACCTCATTGACCAATCCTAAGGCTATGATCCGCGCAACCCGCATCCTCCGCCGCGATGCCCTCTCGGGCGGGGAGATCGTCGACCGGGTCGTGCTCGACCATGGCGACCGCCACCGGCGGCGGGTCGCCATGCGGGGCATCGGCGGGCTCGGGTTCCTGCTCGACCTGCCCGAAGTTACGGTGCTGGAGGACGGCGACGCCCTGGTCCTCGAGGACGGCCGTCTGGTCTGGGTCGAGGCTGCGGCGGAGCGGCTCCTGGAGATCCGGGCGCCGAACGACCACGCCCTCAAGCGCCTCATCTGGCATATCGGCAACCGGCACATCGCGGCCGAGATCGGCGCGGACGCGATCTGGATCGCCGACGACCACGTCCTCGCCGCGATGGTTCGGGGCCTTGGCGCCACCGCGATTCCGGTGGAGCGGCCGTTCCAGCCGGAAGGCGGCGCCTATGCGGGCGGTCACGATCATGCTCACGGCCACCACCATCCGCATGCCGCCTGAGATTCCGGACGCGCTACGGCTGATGGCATGGCTATCTCCCGGCTATCCGGTCGGCGCCTACGCGTATTCGCACGGCCTGGAATGGGCCGTCGAAGCCGGCGACATCCGCGACGAGGCAAGCCTTCTGGATTGGCTCGGAGACGTCTGCGCGCGCGGCTCGCTGCGCAACGATCTGATCCTGGCCCGCCACGCCCATCGAGCCGCGCAGGCGCAGGACGGTGATACGTTGACCGGATTGAACGATCTCGCCCTGGCTCTGGCCCCCTCGCGCGAGTTGCATCTGGAGACGAGCCAGCAGGGTCGCAGTTTTCTGGACGCCACCCTGGCGGCGTGGCCCTGCGCGGCCCTCTCGACCCTGGCCCCTCACCTCGACGGGCCGGTCGCCTATCCCGTGGCGGTCGGCACAGCCGCCGGAGCGCACAGCGTGGCGCTCGGGCCGATGCTGGCGACCTACGCGCTCGCCTTCGTGCAGAACCTCGTCTCGGCGGCCCTGCGGGCGGCACCGGTGGGTCAGGCGGCCGGCACCCGGGTCGTCGCCGCCCTCATCCCACGCCTGACGATGCTGGCCGCCGAGGCCGAGCATGCGGATCTCGACGCGCTCGGCGCGGCAACCTTTCGCCTCGATCTCGGCTCGTTCCGGCACGAGACCCAGTATTCCCGCATCTTCCGATCCTGAGGGCGCAGCATGACCGCATCGAATGGCCCACTCCGCGTCGGGATCGGCGGACCCGTCGGATCCGGCAAGACCGCCCTGATGGAGCAGCTCTGCAAGCGCTTCCGGGATCGCTACGAAATTTGCGCGATCACCAACGACATCTACACCAAGGAGGACGCGCGGATCCTCACCGTGGCCGGCGCTCTTCCGGAAGAGCGCATCCTCGGCGTCGAGACCGGCGGCTGCCCGCACACCGCGATCCGCGAGGATGCCTCGATCAACCTCGCCGCCGTCGCCGAGATGAGCCGGCGCTTCCCGAAGCTCGATCTGGTGCTGATCGAATCCGGCGGCGACAATCTCGCCGCGACCTTCTCGCCGGAACTCGCCGATATCACCCTCTACGTGATCGACGTCGCCGGGGGCGAGAAGATCCCGCGCAAGGGCGGCCCGGGCATCACCCGGTCGGACCTCCTGATCGTCAACAAAACCGACCTCGCGCCGCTGGTCGGGGCGGACCTGTCGGTCATGGAGTCGGACACGCAGCGGATGCGCGGAGCCCGGCCTTACGTGTTCGCGTCCCTGCGCGAGGGCGCCGGCGCCGATACCGTGGCGCGATTCATCGAGGAGGCGGGCGGGCTGGTGGCAGGCCGCTAGGCTGGTTCGTAGTGACGACTACGTGTTTGACGAAGACATTCCGGAGCGGCACGCCATCCGCTTCTCACCGACCGGCCTCGGCCGAGCGCGTCCGGCGCGGAGCGGCGGTCGGGACGCCCATCAGCGCGTCCAGCCGGCTCATCCGGGTGGAGAAATCGCGCAACGCGATGTCACGTGTTTTGAGGGTCGCGTGATGCACGGGCTTGGCCGGCGTCCGGACCGGCCGGGCTTCGGCAGCCGGAGCCGCGAGGAAAGCGGCCAGGAACATCAAGGTCAGTGTGCGGGCCATGGAGACTGCCTCACGATCCTTCGCCGTTGCGGCGACCACCCCGACAATAGGATCGCGCCAAGCGTGACCGTGTGCGTCAGCGCACGATTCGGTGATCGCTGTCGGCCGCCCGACACGATTGACAGCCAAGCGAGACTGATCCACCCCGAAGTATTGGTGGCGTTTGGATCGTATCGCGCATGCGAAATCTGCGCTGGCTCGCCGTTCTGCCGTTTATCGGCATCATTATCGGTCCGTCCTTCCTGAACCGCGTCGAGCCGTTCATTCTCGGGCTGCCGCTGCTCCTGGCCTGGCTCGTGTTCTGCGTCCTCGGCACCTCTGCGGTGATGGCGCTCATCTACTGGACGGATCCCGAGAATCGCGCGTCCGGAGATCCGCGATGAGCATCGCGCTCATCATCGTCGCGGCCGGCTTCGCGCTGGCGATCGGTCTCGGCCTCTATGCGCGGCTCGGCCGCGAGATGGGTCTGGAGCAATGGA
This sequence comes from Methylobacterium guangdongense, assembly GCF_038442355.1. NCBI lineage: Bacteria > Pseudomonadati > Pseudomonadota > Alphaproteobacteria > Hyphomicrobiales > Methylobacteriaceae > Methylobacterium > Methylobacterium guangdongense. The sequence continues at coordinate 232,967 of NZ_JBBXMX010000003.1, read as the reverse complement.
CCGTCGGCGGCCGCGGCTTCGGCACGGCCCTGGTCTTCCTGCTGATGGCCGGCGAGATCTACACGACCTTCACGTTTCTCGGCGGCTCCGGCATCGCCTACGGGAAGGGCGGCCCGGCCTACTACATCCTCTGCTACCTGACCCTCGCCTACGTGACCTCGTACTGGCTCCTGCCGCCGGTCTGGCGCTACGCCAAGCAGAACGGGCTCTACACGCAGCCGGATTTTTTCGCGCGCAAATACGAGAGCCCGGCGCTCGGCATGCTGGTGGCAGCGGTGGGGCTCGTGGCGCTCGTTCCCTACCTCGTGCTCCAGCTCAAGGGTCTCGGGATCATCGTCTCCACGGCGTCCTACGGGGCGATCCCGGCCACAGCAGCGGTCTGGATCGGCGCCGCCGCGCTCACCGCCTACGTGGTGGTCTCAGGGGTGCACGGATCGGCCTGGACGGCGGTCGTGAAGGATACGAGCATCCTCCTCGTCGTGCTGTTCCTGGGGATCTACCTGCCGCTGCACTATTACGGCAGCTATGGCGGCCTGTTCCGGGCGATCGAGGCGGCCAAGCCCGGCTTCCTGGCGCTGCCCGACCGCGGCCAGAGCCCGGTCTGGTTCTCCACCACGGTCCTGCTGACGGCGCTCGGTGGATACATGTGGCCGCACACCTTCGCGTCGCTCTATACGGCGCGCCAGCCCGGTGCCTTCCGGCGCAATGCCGTGATCCTGCCGCTCTACCAGCTGATCAACCTGTTCGTGTTCATGATCGGCTTCACCGCCGTCCTGCAGGTGCCGGGGCTGGCAGGGCCGGACGTCGACCTGTCGTTGTTCAAGCTGTCGCTGGCGAGCTTTCCGCCCTGGGTCATCGGCGTGATCGGCGCCACCGGTGTGCTCACCGCCCTGGTGCCCGGCTCGATGATCCTGATCGCCGGCGCCACGCTCGTGGCCAATAACCTCGTCCGGCCCCTGCGGCCGGGCATGGACGACGCCGCGACCGCGCGGTTGTGCAAGATCGTCGTGCCGATCCTGGCACTGGTCTGTGTCGGATTCACGCTCCAGGGCGGCGATACGATCGTGCAGCTGCTGCTGATGGGCTACAACTTCGTCACGCAGCTCTTCCCGTGCTTCATCGCGAGCCTGATGCGCCGGAATCCGCTGAGCCGGCCCGCTGCGGCGGCGGGCATCGTGGCGGGCGTCGCCACGGTGACGGCGACGGTGCTCAGCGGCTTCAGCCTGTCGAAACTCCCGTTCCTGGGCCCACTCCAAGACGTGAACGTGGGCGTCGCCGCACTCGCGGTGAATCTTCTGGTCACGGGCGCGGTTGCATTCGCGACTCGGGTTGGCCGGGCCGAGCGCACGCAGGCCGCCTGACATCCGATCCCAGCGTTCTCACTGTGCGTCCCGCCGGGCGGTCAGCCAGGACGCCACGAGCACCGCGGCGCTCACGAGGCCGACGAGCAGGGTCGAGGCCGCGTTGATCTCGGGATTCACGCCCAGCCGGACGCGGCTGTAGAGGCGCATCGGCAGCGTGGTCGAGCCCGGCCCCGAGACGAAGCTCGCGATCACCAGATCGTCGAGCGACAGGGTGAAGGCGAGGAGCGCCCCCGCGATGACGGCCGGCCCGAGCAGCGGCAGGGTGATGGTCGTCAGCACCCGCATCGGCGGGGCGCCGAGATCGGCCGCCGCCTCCTCCAGGGTCCGGTCGAGACCGCGCAGGCGTGCCGCCACCACCACGGCAACGAAGCCCGTGCAGAAGGTCGCATGCGCGATCACGATGGTGAGGAGGCTGCGGTCGAGTCCGATGCCGATGAACATCAGCAGGAGCGAGAGGCCGATCATCACCTCCGGCATCACGATCGGCCCGAGGACGAGGCCGGTGAAGAGCGCGCGGCCCCGGAAGCGGCGCTGACGCTCCAGCACCAGCGCGGCGAGCGTCCCGAGTATCGTGGCGATAACGCTCGTGAGGACCGCAACCTTCAGCGACACCCAGGCGGAGGCGAGCAACGGCGCGTCGGCCAGCAGGGCCGCGTACCATTGGGTCGAGAACCCGCCCCAGACCGTCACGAGCGGCGAGGCGTTGAACGAGTAGCCGATCAGCACCAGGATCGGCGCGTACAGGAAGGCCAGCCCGGCCACCAGGGCGGTGCGCGTCACCCAGGTCACGGCCCCTCCTCGCCGGTCTGCAGGCTGTCGCGGAACAGGACGACCGGGACGATGACGATGGCGAGGATCAGGACGGCGACCGCCGAGGCCAGCGGCCAGTCGCGGTTGGAGAAGAATTCGCTCCACAGCACCCGGCCGAGCATCAGCGTCTCGGAGCTGCCGAGCAGGTCCGGGATGATGAACTCGCCGACCATCGGGATGAAGCACAGGCCGGCGCCGGCCACGATGCCCGGAAGGCTGAGCGGCAGCGTCACGCTCCAGAACACCCGGGTCGGCGCGGCGCCGAGATCCGCAGCGGCGTCCCGCAGGGTGGGATCGAGGCGGTTCATCACCGCGTAGAGCGGCATCACCATGAACGGCAGGTAGGCGTAGACGAGGCCGATGATCACCGCGGCGTCGGTGTTGAGGATGTTGAGCGGCGTACGGATCACTCCGAGGCGCAGCAGCACGAGATTGAGCAGCCCCTCCGGCTTGAGGATCGCGATCCAGGCGTAGACCCGGATCAGGAAGCTCGTCCAGAACGGGACGACCACGAGCGCCACGAGGACGGGCTGCCAACGCGACGGCGCCCGGGCCAGCGCGTAGGCCAGCGGTGTGCCGACGGCGACCAGGATGGCGCTCGCGAGCGCCGCGTAGCCCAGGGAGCCGAGCGCGGCGTCACGGTAGAACGGGTCAGCGTAGAGGGTGGCGTAGTTGTCGAGGTTCAGCGCTTCGAGGAAGCTCGACCAGCCGTCGAGGCCGCCCTGCCAGTCGAGCACCGGCAGGTAGGGTGGGATCGCGGTCGCCGGCTCCGACAGGCTGATCTTCAGGGTGATCGCGAAGGGCAGCAGGAAGAACGCGGCCAGCCACAGGAAGGGCGGCAGGCGGATCAGTCGGTCGAACAGGGAGCGCGATCGTCCGCTCATGCCGGGAGGATCGCCGCCGCCCCGGTGGCGAAGGAGGCGTGCGTCTCGGATCCCGGCGGTGCATCGGTATCGGTCGGGCGGCCGCTCGCCCGCAGGGTCGAGCCGTCCGGCAGGCGCAGGCTCCGGCGCAAGCGGTCGCCCAGGAAGGTCGCCTCGGCCACCGTCACGGGCAGGCCCGCCTCGCCGAGGACGAGATCCTCGAGGCGCACCGCCACCACCACCGCCGTACCCTCGGCAAGCGGCGATGCGGCGATCCCCCGGACTGGCCCGTGGACGGTCTCCACGGTTCGGGCTTCGCCCGCCTCATCCGGGCCGAGGCGCCCCGGGATCAGGTTCACGTCGCCGAGCAGTCCCGCCACGTAGCGGTTGGCCGGCCGCCGGTAGAGCTCGGCCGGCGACCCGATCTGGACCAGCCGCCCGGCCTCCATGACGCCGATCCGGTCGGCGAGCATCATGGCCTCCTCGGGATCGTGGGTCACGACCACGAAGGCGGTGCCGAGGCGGCGCTGCACGGCGCGCAGCTCGCCCTGCGTCTCCTCGCGCAGGCCCCGGTCGAGGGCGCCGAGGGGTTCGTCGAGGAGCAGGAGCTTCGGCTCCCGGGCGAGCGCCCGGGCCAGGGCCACGCGCTGCCGCTGGCCGCCCGACAGCGTCTCGGGACGGCGGTCGCCGAACCCGTCGAGGCGCACGAGCCGCAGCAGGTCCGCCACCCGCGCGGCGGCCTCGGCCCGGCCCATCCCGGCGAGGCCGTAGGCGATGTTCTTCGCCACGCTCATGTGCGGGAACAGCGCGTAGGACTGGAACATCATGTTCACCGGGCGCCGGTGCGGCGGCAGGCCGGTGAGATCCTGCTCGCCCAGCCGGATCCGGCCGGCACTCGGCCGCTCGAATCCCGCGATCAGGCGCAGCAGGGTGCTCTTCCCGCAGCCGGAGGGCCCGAGCAGGCAGAAGAACTCGCCGGGCTCGAGGTCGAGGGACACCGCATCCACGGCGCGGTGCGCGCCGAAGCTCTTGCTCAGATCCGTCAGGCTCAGGCGCGGCGGAGATCCCGACAAGGGGTCAGGAATCCTCGCGCAGCGCCTCGGCGACGCGCGCTTCGAGGAGATCCGGCCGGCGCAGGACGAGGGCGCCACGGGTGCGGTCGACCAACCCCTCGGCCGCCATCGCGGTGAATTCCCGGGTCACCTGCTCGCGCCGGCACCCGATCCGCGCCGCCAGCACGTGATGATACGGCGGCGGCGAGACCACGCGCTCGCCCGAGGCGCCGGTCCGCGGCACCGAGAGGCGCAGCAGCTCGGCGTAGAGGCGGTGCTTCAGATCGAGCAGCGCGTGTTCCATCAGCCGGGTGTTGAGCTCGCGCACGCGCTTGGCCAGCAGGCGGAACAGGCGGTCGGCGATCGCCTCCGAGGCGAACACCATCTGGCGGAACACCGGAGCCGGCACGACGCAGACCTCGCCGCGGGTGAGCGCCGTGACGTTGGCGGAGCGGCCGATCCCGTCGATGGCGGCCAGTTCGCCGAAGAACGCGCCGCCGCGCATCTCGCCGAGGATCACCTCCTTGCCGGACTGGGTCCGGTTCAGGATGCGAACCTCGCCGGTGGCGATGAAGTAGACGTCGGTGGAGATGTCGTCGAAATCGACTAGCACCTCGTTCTCGTCGAAGCGGCGCCAGTGGCAGCGGGATTCGTAGGTGCTGAGCTCGATGCCCGGATCCTTGAAGAAGGGAATCGTCCCCAGCCGCGCCATCGATACGATTCCCTCAACGCCAGTCCGGCCTTCATCCCTGCCCAAACGGGTGCCGGCCGCAGATCTGGGGACGGGGGCAGCCCGGACACCGCCGCAACGGCGCTCCGACCATCGGGCCGACGTGATCGTGACCGGCACGGGCTGGCCGGTCAAGCCGGGCCGGCGTGAACAGGAGTTTATTGGCGTGGATCAGGAGATCTGGGCTACACGCCGATTCCGCCGCAGCGGGCGGTTCCGATGCACCACGCCTTGTCGATCACACGTCTCAATCCTGACGAAACCGCAGCTGCCACGCCGCGGCCAGCCACCCGGCTCCAGGCCACGCTGGCGCTGCCGTTCGAGCGCTCCGGATGCAGCCTGCATTCCGGTCGGCACGCCACGGTCCGCGTCTCCCCGGCCCCGGCGGATCACGGCATCGTCTTCCGCCGCCGGCTGAAGGATGGGCGCGTCGTCGACGTGCCGGCTCTGTGGCAGTACCGGGAATCGCAGCCGCTCTCCTCGGCGCTCCGGCGCCAGGGCATCCTCGTCCGGACGATCGAGCATCTGTTGGCGTCGCTGAGCGCCCTGCGGATCGACAACGTCCTGGCCGAGATCGACGCCGACGAGTTGCCGATCTTCGACGGCAGCGCCACGCCGTGGTGCGAGGCGATTCGCGCCGCCGGGCGCAGCGAGCAGCCGCAAAGCTGCCGGCCCATTCGGGTGCTGCGCGCGGTCTCGGTCACGAACGGGCGGCGGCATCTCCGGATCGAGCCGGGCACGGGCCTCCACATCACGGGGCATATCGAACTGGCGCATATCGGGCCGGTCGACTGGTCGGGCGCCATCACGCCCGAGACCTTCGAGCGCGAGATTGCCCCGTCGCGGAGTTTCGGCCGCTACGTGCGCGCCATGGCGGGGCGGGCGTACGGCTACGCCACGGGCCGGGATTTCCTGCAGGGCGTCTCGACCCGATCGGCGGCACTCCTCGTGCGCGACCGCGTGCTGGGCGGCATGCGCGTGCCGGGCGAGCCGGTCCGCCACCGCGTGCTCGACCTCGTCGGCGACCTCGCCCTGATCGGCCATCCGGTCCAAGGCCATATCACGGCCCTGCACACCGGGCATGAGCTGAACCACGCGCTCGTTGCGGCGCTGATGCAGGACCAAGCGGCTTGGGAGCTGGTGTGAGGCCGCGACGCAGCGGTCACGCCGAGGCGCGTTGCGGCACGTCGCAGGCGCCGGCCACCGCCGCGAAGGCGCGCACGAGATCGCCGTCGAGCTTCGGGCCCATGGATTTCAGGATCGCGTAGGCTTCCGTGGCGGGCTTCGGGGCCTTGTAGGGCCGCGCCTCGATCAGCGCCGCGAAGATGTCGGAGATCGTGATCAGCCGCACGAGATCCAGGATTTCCGCGCCGCGCAGGCCGTCCGGATAGCCGGACCCGTCGAGGTACTCGTGGTGGGATCGCACGACCGCGAGGGTCAGGGGATCGTAGTTCCCGTCGATCAGCATGGCGTGGCCGATGGCGGGGTGGCGGTCCATCTCCCGCCGCTCCTCGGGCGTCAGCGGCGCCGGCTTGTTCAGGATGGCGCGCGGGATCTTCGCCTTGCCGATGTCGTGCAGCAGCGCGCCTTTGACCAGAAAGCGCGAATCGGTGTCGTTCAGCCCCAGAGTCCGGGCGAATTCCGCCGCCAGCCCCGCCACGCTCAAGCAGTGGCGGTGTGTGTTGTCGTCGAAACTCGCGACCACGGCGAGCCAATCGCGGATCTTGGTCTCGCGGATCGCCTGATTGACCAGCGTGGCGCCCGACTCGACGGTGGCCACGCTCGGCGGTCCGTCGTCGCGGAAGATCGTGGCGAACACCGCCCGGGCGGCTGCGGCCTGATCGATCAGATCGCGGCGCGTCGGTGGGTTTGCCGCGCCGGCCGCCGTGAGGCTTGCGACCGTGTTCAGGAGCAGGATAGCCGCCGCGGAAGCCGGCAGGACCCGCGTGGCGCCCAGGGCCGTCGCCTGGATTTCGCCGCGACCGAGGTTGCCGTAGATAAGCGCCAGGAACGGCGTGTCCGGTCCGCGCGCGATCGCGAGGGCATGGCGCAGCCGGCGGACGGATTCCGAGGTGAGCGCGCTGACGTCGCTGATGATCAGGCCAGCCGCCGTGGGTGGCGTCTCATCTCCGTAGAGATCGTGCAGCTGCACACGCCGGTCCGCACCAAGATTGCGCACAATACGTTCGGCGCGGCTCAGGTCGTCGGTGAGGATCAGTGTCCGATGCAAGACTTGACTCCTTCAACCCCAGCCGAGCCTGCGAGACACAGGTTAGAGCAGAACCGCCGACGGCATGTGACAGCCCGTTGCTCTGCACCGTGGTCCGCCCGCGTGCGAATGGCCGGTTCTACGCTGATACACCGCCTCACAGGACGACCTTGCTTCGGGAAGGATGCGATTTCGTTAAAAGGTTTCCTGGGATGCAGGTTTGGGCGATCGCGTCCTCCATCGAACGAGCCACGGATGCGCGTCGCCCGATCGACCTGCCGCCGGCGCTCGCCCCTCCGCGAGCCTCTCCGCTCGCCCTTCCGCTTGCCTCTCCGCCTCCGGCCAGCCAGAACGCCGCCATGCTGCGCGTCAATGACCTCACCTACCGCATCGGCGACCGCCTGATCCTCGATTCTGCGAGCTTCACGATTCCGGAGGGCGCGCGCGTCGGCCTCGTGGGGCGCAACGGCGCCGGCAAGACCACCCTATTCAAGGCCATCCTGGGCGACCTGCCGGTGGACGCCAAGGCGGTCTCGCTGCCCAAGGGCATGCGGATCGGCGCCGTCGCGCAGGAGGCCCCGGCCGGCCCGGAGACGCTGCACGCCGTCGTGCTGGCCGCCGATACCGAGCGAGCCCGGCTCATGGCGGAAGCCGAGACCGCCGACGGGCTGCGCCGCGCCGAGATCGAGACGCGGCTGGTCGATATCGGCGCGCATTCGGCGCCCGCCCGCGCCGCCGCCATCCTGCACGGCCTCGGCTTCGACGCCGCCGCGCAAGCGCGCCCCTGCTCGGATTTCTCCGGCGGGTGGCGCATGCGGGTGGCGCTGGCCGCGGTGCTGTTCTCGGAGCCCGACCTGCTCCTTCTCGATGAGCCGACCAACTACCTCGACATCGAAGGCACGCTCTGGCTCTACGATTACCTCGAACGCTACCCGCGCACGGCGATCATCATCAGCCACGATCGGGACCTGCTCGACACATCCGTCGACCACATCCTGCATCTCGATCGGGGCAAGCTGGCGATCTACCGCGGCGGCTACACCAGTTTCGCCAAGCAGCTCTCCGAGAAGCGGGTCCTGCAGGCGAAGGCGAAGGCCAAGCAGGACGTCGAGCGGGCGCATCTCCAGAGCTTCATCGACCGGTTCAAGGCCAAGGCCACCAAGGCGCGCCAAGCCCAATCGCGGATGAAGCGCCTCGCCAAGATGGAGCCGATCGCGGCCCTACTCGAAGACGACGTGCCGGTGATCCACCTGCCCAGCCCCGAGAAGCCGTTATCGCCGCCGATCGTCGCGATGGAGCGGGTGAAAGCCGGCTACGGCGACCGGATCGTTCTGACGGGCCTCGATCTCAGCCTCGCCCCGGACGACCGCGTGGCGCTGCTCGGCGCCAACGGCAACGGCAAGTCGACCTTCTGCAAGCTGATCGGCGGTCGCCTCGGACCCGCCGCCGGCGAGGTGAAGCGTTCCTCCAAGATGGAGGTGGCGTACTTCGCCCAGCACCAGCTCGACGAGTTGCGTCCCTCCGAGAGCGCCTACGCGCATGTCCGGACCCTGATGCCGGACGTGCCCGAGGCGAAGGTGCGGTCCGCCACGGCCCGCCTCGGCTTCGGCGCCAACAAGGCCGACACGCCGGTCGAGAAACTCTCGGGCGGCGAGAAGGCGCGGCTGCTGATGGGGCTGGCGGCCTTCCACGGGCCGCATCTCCTCATCCTCGACGAGCCGACCAACCACCTCGACATCGAGAGCCGACAGGCCCTCGTGGAGGCGATCAACGATTACGAGGGCGCCGTCATCCTGGTCTCGCACGACCGTTTCCTCGTGGAGGCCTGCGCCGACCGGTTGTGGCTGGTGGCGGATGGCACCGTGAAGACGTTCGACGGCGACATGGACGATTACCGGAAGCTCGTCCTGTCCGGACCGGACCGCGAGGCCGAGCGCGACGCTGAGAGTGCCGGCGGCCAGAAGGCCGAGGCGCGCCGGGCCGGGGTCGAGCGCCGCGCGGCTCTCGCGCCGCTGCGCAAGCGCCTGGAGGCCATCGAGGCCCGCATGGCGAAACTCACCACCGCCATCCAGAAGATCGACGCCGCCCTCGAGGACGGCTCCGCCTTCCGCGAAAACGCCGCCAAGGCCGGCGAGATCGCCAAGATGCGCGCGGACGCGGCCGCCGCGCTGGCCGCCGCCGAGGAGGAGTGGCTGACGGTCAGCACCGAGATCGAGGCGGCCTGAGCCTCCTACAGGCTGGCCTCGATGGCGCGCCCCAGGATGTCGACGCCGAGGTCGATCTCCGCGTCGGTCGCGGTCAGCGGCGGTGCGATACGGAACACGCCGCCCATCCCGGGCAGCTGGACGATGTTCATGCTAAGGCCGAGCTCCAGGCACCGCCGGGTGATGGCATCCCCGAGTTCGGCCGCCGGTACTTTCGTGGCCCGGTCGGCCACGATTTCCACGCCCCGGAGCAGACCGCGCCCGCGCACGTCGCCGATGCAGGCAAAGCGCTGTTGAAGCGCGTGCAGCCGGGCGGCGAGCCGGGCGCCCGCCTCCTCGGCCCGGGCGACCAGGCGATCGCGCGCGACGATCTCCAGCACCTTCAGGCCGACCGCCGCCGGCAGCGGATCGGACACGTGCGTGGTGTAGAACAGGAAGCCGCGCGCATGGCAGAGATCCTCGATCTCGGGCGTGGTCAGGACGGCCGCGAGCGGCAGGCTGGCCCCCAGCGTTTTCGAGAGCGTCAGAATATCGGGCACCACCTCGTCGCGCTCGCAGGCGAACATCAGGCCCGTGCGGCCGATCCCCGTCTGCGCCTCATCGAGGATCAGCAGCATGCCGCGCTCGACGCACTTCTCCTTGAGCGCCGCGAGATAGCCGGGCGGCAGGTCGATGATGCCGCCCGAGCTCAGGATCGGCTCCGCGAGGAACGCCGCGAGGTTGCCGGTCGACTGCCGGTCGATCAACGCGAAGGCGTAATCCAGCTCGGTCCGCCAGTCCGGTGCGCTGTCCTTGAGGAAGGCCGGACGGTAGGCGTTCGGCGCCGGGATCGCGAAGGATCCGGTCGGGGCCGGGCCGTAGCCCTTCCGGCCGGCGCTGTAGGTCGCCGAGGCCGCCCCCGCGGTCATCCCATGCCAGGACTGGGCGAAGCTCACGACCTCCCAACCGCCCGTGGCGAGCTTGGCCAGGCGCAGGGCGGCCTCGTTGGCCTCGGCCCCGGTGGTGAGCAGCAACACGCGGTCGAGGTCGCCGGGCGCCAGCCGTGCGAGTTCCGTGGCGAGATCGACGACGGGCCGCGTCAGCATCCCGCTGAACAGGTGATCGAGCCGGCCGACATGATCCGCCACCACGGCGGCGATCTCGGGATGGCCGTGGCCGAGGATCGCGCTCATCTGCCCGGAGGTGAAATCGAGGATCTTCCGTCCGTCGGCGTCGTAGACGAAGCTGCCCTCCGCGCGCTCGATGATCAGCGGCGCGAACGTGCCGCCGTAGCGGATCAGATGCCGGCGCGCCCGCATCCAGAAATCGGGGTCGTCGTTCCGCGTCATGGGCGCTCCTGCTCGCTGCGGCCATGATATGACAGCGCCTACCCCCAGGGCAGCTTATAGTTCTGAAGGGAGCCTTCAGAGACCTTGATGGCACGCGCGCTCGACATCGACCTCTTGCGCAGCTTCGCGAGCGTGGCGGAGACCGGCGCGCTCAGCCGTGCCGCAGGCCGGATCGGCCGGAGCCAAGCGGCGCTCAGCATGCAGATGAAGCGGCTGGAGGAGCTCGTCGGGCAGCCGCTCCTGACGCGGACGGGCCGCGGTGTCGTGCTGACCGTCCAGGGCGAGCGGCTGCTGCTCCATGCCCGCCGGATCCTGTCCGCGCACGACGATGCCCTGGCGGAACTCTCCGGCGGGAGCCTGACCGGCAGCCTGCGGTTCGGCTGTCCGGATGATTACGCGCAGGCCTTCCTGCCAACGCTGCTGCGCGGCTTCGCCCAGCACCACCCGGCGGCGGCGATCGAGGTGATCTGTGCCGCGACGCCGCGTCTGCAGGCGCAGTTCGATCGGGGTGGCCTCGACCTCGCCCTCGTCTCGGTTCCGCTCGACGCCGAGCGCACCGTCCTGCGCCGCGAGAATCTCGTCTGGGTGGGGACGCGCGACGCGACCCCGCTTTGGTCCGATCCCGTGCCGCTGGCCCTGGGCGATCCCGACACGCTCGACCATCGCGCCGCCCTCACCGCCCTCGACCGCGTCGGGCGCGGCTATCGCATCGCCTATGCGAGCGGCAGCCTATCCGGCCTCCTCGCCGTCGTTCGATCCGGCCAAGCGATCGCCGTGCTGACACGCTCCGCCGTACCCGCCGACTTGCGGATCCTGACACCGGCCGGCGGTCTGCCGGCACTCGGGCGGATCGGTGTCACCCTCCGGATCGACGAGCGCCATGCCACGCCGCTGGCGCGCGCCTTTGCCAAGCATGTCGAAGCCATCCTGCCGACCGCGTAAATCGACGACGATCATGTCTCCGGGTCGTCTTCCGGATCGCGGCGATGGGCGCTGTGATCATCGCCTTCCGTTCGCTCGATCTGGCTCGGCCAGAACAATAAAACTTCTTCATTGTCGACCGGGATCCAATTGATGTTCGTATGCGGATGCGCCTCGCTGAATGTCTTGTAATTGTCCGTATTGCACAGCAGGTGGATGTCTTTCGGAACCAGAGCCGCAACCGGGGTCATCAAAGCCATTTTCACCTCCGGCTTGACGTTCGTATCCGCGGGGGTGAGGCCACGATATTTCCGGTTCGGGATATCCGGGAACGCTGCGGCCCATGCAGCTACGATACGGGGCGTGTCGTATTGGACGACCGTATCGGCACCGACCTTTCGGGTTGGACTGTGATCCAGCCGAACATCCTCGCTCCAGTTGCGATTGGCAGCACTGGTCGCCTTCACGGGTTCCGGCGCGACGACGGGCGCCGTCGCGACGGCCGTCACCGTCTCGGTGATGTGGGTTGCGTGAACGTAACGCGTTTCGAAGTCAGCCGCACTGACCGCTTGCGCCTTCACGTTGGCCAGCGACAGCACGGCGTCGGCTGTTCCCGGTGCCAGGACGTAGGCCGACCTGGGATCGAGCGCTATCGGCTCAGTGGGTGCAGCCGATTTCGATGCTGCCCGTGCAGTCGCATCGATGGGCGGAGATTTTTGGGCGGCTGCCGCGACTGCATTCGTCGAAGGTACATAATCCATGTCACAATCCCCCACCCACAGATGCGATCGGAAATTTGCAACCTCCCCGCACGATACTGTGTTGTTGCCTGTCGTAGAGTTGCGGCGAAGAAATCATTCTGCTGCGGACGTATTTCGAAACGAGCGTCCCGCTTTTCGTGCGTCGGCGCGATACGGAGCTGAGGTCCGCGTATGGTCGACGGAAAGTTGCGGCTCTATGGACGATGTCGCGTCGTCCTGATCATCTGACGCGACTGAGCGCTGAGTGTGTTCAGCGCAGATCCGAGAACGGATCGAATCCGGGGTGCTGCGACCGGGATCGGCGCCGTTCGGTTCTCAAGGGTAATCCACGGACGCGCATGGCCGCCTCGACCATCTGCCACCCGGCGGCCGTCATGTCCGCTGGCACTGCATCCTAGAGCTTCATGCTCTATCCCATCTAACATGAACGCCCGGCCAAAGGCCTGTCAACGATGTAACGCGGCCATAAAGCACGACTCACCAAAGAATTTGGCAGCCCGGCCAGGTGCTTTCCTCTTCGTCGAGACCTGTCGATCGATGCCTGGACATGAGGAAAGACGCCTTTCGTCTCGCCGTTTTGCATACACGATACGACTGTACGAGCGAGACAGCACTTCACCGGGTCTATCCGCGGCGCATGGCGCGCTGGGCGTCAGGCCCGGGCAGCCTGCGCCGGCTGGTTCCGCCCACGGCCGAGACCCAGCACCAGCAGGCATCCGAGTCCGGACAGGACGACGAGCGGGAGAAGCCCGAGCGGATAGCTGCCGGTCGCATCCTTGATCACGCCGAGCAGGTACGTCCCCACGAAGCCGCCGATATTGCCGATGGCGTTGATCTGCGCGATCCCGGCCGCGGCCGCACCGGCCGAGAGCCATTCGGTGGAGAGCGCCCAGAACGGCCCCTTCACCGTGTAGGTGGCGGTCACGGCGAGGCACAGGATCAGGATCGTCGGCAGGAGCTGCGTCGTGGCGATCGAGGCGGCCAGGCTCAGCGCCAGCAGGCCCAAGGGCAGCGCCGTATGCCACATCCGCTCGCGATTCCGGTCCGAGGAGCGGCCCCACAGGATCATCAGGACCGAGGCCACGCCGAACGGGATGGAATTGAGCAGACCCGTCTGCAGATTGGTCAGGCCGAAGGACTTGATGATCTGCGGCTGCCACAGGGACAGGCACTGGCTGGCCCCCGAGGCGCCGGCGTAAATCAGCGACGCGGCGAGGACGTAGCGGTTGCGCATGACCTGCCAGACCGAGAGATGGCGGGCCGGTGCGGTCTCACCCTGCACCACGGAGGCGCGCTCGGCGGAGAGACGCTCCTGAAGCCACGCGCTCTGTTGGGGTGTCAGCCAGCGGGCGGAGCCCGGGCCGTCCGGGAGCAGGAAGAAGGCGGCGAAGCCGAGCAGCACAGCCGGCGCTGCCTCCAGGATGAACAGCCACTGCCAGCCGCGCAGACCCATCATCCCGTCGGTGTTGAGGATCGCGGCCGAGATCGGCGAGCCGAGGAAGCTCGAGATCGGGATCGCCACCATGAAGATGGCCACGATCCGGCCCCGGTAGGCACGGGGAAACCAGTAGGTCAGGTACAGGATCACGCCCGGGAAGAAGCCAGCTTCGGAGGCACCCAGCAGCAGGCGCACGGCGTAGAAGGAATAGGGTCCGACCACGAACGCCATGGCGGCCGAGACCAGCCCCCAGGTGATCATGATCCGGGCGATCCAGATCCGGGCGCCGAACCGCTCCATGGCGAGGTTGCTGGGCACCTCGCACAAGACATACGAGACGTAGAACAGGCCGCCGCCGAGCCCGAACTGCGCCGCCGAGAGCCCGATATCGTGGTTCATCTGCAGGGCTGCGAAGCCGGCATTCACCCGATCGACGAAGGCGATGAAATAGGCGAGCATGAGGAACGGCAGGATGCGCCACGTCACCCGGCGCAGCGTCGCGCGCTCGATCTCCGGGATCGCCTCCGGGGGTTGCGTCGCGGCCATGCCTGTTCTCCTCGCCTGTCATCCGGCATGAGGCAGGTCCGTGGCGCAGGCCAGCCGTGATGGGCGACAGGATTGCGCATCTGTCACGTTTCGTCCCGCGGGACGGGATTAAACGGCCAATCCTTCAGCGGGGCAGTCGGACCTGGGGTTGCGGTTTGCCGGCGGCGTACGGACATGCGAGAGAAGCGGCATGTTGACCGTCGATAGCCTCTGGCGCGTGCGGCATCGCCTCGCGCAAATCGGAAAGAAGCGGACCGGATCGCCGCGCATCCTCGTCATCGGCGTGTGCCAAGCCGGCTCGATCGCCAAGGCGATGCGCTACCTCCTGCCGAATGCTCAGGTCGACTTCGTGTCGGCCTTCACGGCGGCGCGGCGCTTTCCGCGCCTTGCCGACCTGATGGCGCATGCCGACGGGTACGATCACGTCTTCTCCAGCATCTACCTGCCCCGCTTCAAGGGCGGCGGGACGATCGACACCCTGCGGACGCACCCCAAGGTGCGGCTCATCCCAACGATCGTGTTCGGCGCCTATCACCCGGATCTCGTGCATGTCGGCGTGCAGGACGCCGTCACGCTGAACGGCCTCATCTCCGGGCCCATGGGGCATTCCCACTCCGCGATCACGCTCTACGCCTACCTCGCGGGCTTCTCGCAGGCGCAGGCCCTGCGCCTCTTCGCCGAGCCGGTCTTCGAGCGCCTGGGCTACTACGATCTCTGGGACGAGTCGGTGGCCTATCTGCGCGGGCTGGGCCGGCAGGCGGATTACGACCTCGACACGCACCTGACCCGCTGGGCGCGCCGCGGCTGCTTCATGCACTCGATCAACCACACGAAGCTGTTCGTCGTCTCCGACCTCGCACGGGGCTTGCTGACCAAGGCCGGGATCCCGTTCGAGGAATGCGACCTCGACGCCTTCCTGCCGGACGATCTGGGCGGTCAGGGCAGCTGGCCGGTCTATCCGGAGATCGCGCAGCATTACGGCATCGCCGGCAGCGCCCTGTTCTTCAAGGCCGAGACCCGACGCTCCGGCCCCGCCCGCACGATGAGCCGCGCCGAATTCGTGGCCGCCTCCTACGCCAATTACGATCGCCGGGAACGCAATCTCCTGATCTCCCAGCGCGTGCAGGGGTGGCGCAACGACCCGCCGACCGTGGACTTCCTGCGCGAGGCGGCGGGGCGCGGCGAAACGGCGGCCTGGCCGGCCGCCCGGGTTCCCTCCGTGAGCCCCGGGGGCTCCGGCAGTCTGGCCGGGCACGCGTCGTAGAGCTTCGCGGTCGCGGATCGCACCGACGGCCGGGCACTTCCGTCCGCCAGCGGCGTTGTCGCGCGACGCCGAACCGGCGTGCCCGATGCGAGGTGCCCCGATGAGCCTCCAGCCCCGGCAACGCGCCGGCCGCTCCGCGGCGGCGCTCGCCCTGACGCTCGCCGGTTCAGCCGCCGGTCTGATAGCGTGGAGCCGGCTCGGCGTCGATCATCGCAAGCCCCTTCCGCCGGCCCTGCCGGGTCGCCGTGCGCGCCTTGCGACCCGACGCGCCGGCGACGTCTCGTTCTACGCGTCGGCCGATGCCGAGGGTGTGCCCCTCCTGTTGATCCACTCGATCAACGCGGCGGCGAATGCCTACGAAGTCCGGCCGCTCTACCTGCACTTCCGGACATCGCGGCCGGTCTACGCCCTCGACCTCCCGGGCTTCGGCTTCTCGGAACGCTCGCGCCGCCGCTACACGCCGCGCCTCATGGTCGAGGCGATCCACGCCACCGTGGAGGAAATCCGGCGGCGCCACGGGCCAGCCCCGATCGATGCCCTGGCGCTCTCCCTCTCGGCTTCGTTCCTGGCCCGGGCGAGCCTGGAGCGGTCCGACGCCTATCGCAGCCTCGCGCTGATCAGCCCCACCGGCTTCGACGGGCAACTCTCGGGCGACGGCCCGCCGGACGGTCACCGCGGGCGGGACTGGCTGCTCCACCTCCTCGACCGGCCGCCCCTCGGCCGGCCTTTGTTCGACGCCCTCGTGACGCGGCCGAGCATGCGCTTCTTCCTGCAGAAGACCTTCGGCTCCCCGGCGATCGAGGAGGACCTGCTGGCCTACGACCACGCCTCGGCGCATCAGCCCGGCGCCGAGCACGCGCCCTTTTGCTTCATTTCGGGCCACCTGTTCCCAACCGACTCCACGCGCCTCTACGAGCAGTTGCGGCTGCCGGTCTGGATGCTCCACGGCGAGCGCGGCGACTTCGTCGATTATCGTCATGTTCCGCGCGTCGCCGGCCGGCCGAACTGGCGGGTCGAGACCCTGCCGACCGGTGCGTTCCCGCATTTCGAGCGGCCCGGGACGGTGGCGGCGGGCTACGAGGCGTTCCTGGCGAGCCTCAGGGGCGGTCCAGCGGATCGACGGGTGTGATCCGGTAGCGCAGCCAGACCACGCCTCCGGACAGGCGTTCGCAGGCCGTCAGATCGAGCTTGCGCCGGCCGCCCATGGACTCCTCCTCGGTGCCGGTGAAGTCGAACACCGCCGGCGTCCCCGACAGGCCGTCGACGGCGGGAGCCAGGAGCAGGCTCAGCTCGTCGATGATGCCGGCCTTCAGCATCGAACCGTTGATGTGGCCACCGCCCTCCACGAGCAGGCGCTCGATCCCGAACAAAGCCTTGAGCTTCGTCACCGCCAGGGCGAAATTCACCGTCCGCTCGCCCGCAAACAGGTAGGATTGGCCGCCGGCCCGCAGGGCGCGCAGGTGGCCATCCGGGACGGATTCGGTGAGTACGACGACGACGTGGTCGCCCTCGATCTCGTTGCGGGCACCCCAATCGAGGCGACCGCGCGCATCGAGCGCGACCGCGTAGCCGGGCGCATCGCGGCGGGCGACGTGATCGTCCCGGGAGACCGGACCGTCGTCCTCCGGCGGTGCCGGCAGCGGATCGGCACTGTCGGCATAGCCCTGCATGGTGACTCGCCCGCACATCCAGGCATCGCCCTTCAGCTCACCGTGGACGCGCTCGAAGTGGCTGTCGGCATCCAGGGTCTTCCAGCGGCGAACCTTGATCCGGCCGTCCACCGACGACGTCATGTGACAGATCACGGTGGGGCGTTCGCTCGATGCCATGGGGATCCGATCCGGGGGTGAACCGAGCCTTCGCCCGGTCGACAGGCCCAACTAGGAGCGCGCCGCGACAGGCCCAGGGGCCACACATCCGAGGGCATCACGCTCCAGTTCACGATGCCCGGAGCAACGGGCGCCGCGTGCTCGCGGCCAGCCGCGCATGACCAGTGGACCCACCGCACCACCACCCATAAGGTCACAATCTCTGCTCGAAACGATGCCCTTTCTGGACACCCATGATCGACCTGACGCTCGAAGCCGCCCAAACCATCGTCGAGACTGCCCTCCGTGAGGCCAGAGCCCGGAGCCTCAAGCCGCTGGCCGTCGTGGTCTATGACGCCCGTGGGGCCTTGAAATGCGTTTCGGTCGAGGACGGCACATCCCTGCGCCGCGCGGAGATCGCCTGCGGCAAGGCGAACGGCGCGCTGGCGCTCGGGCTCGGTTCCCGGGCCATCCACGCCCGCGCGGAGGCGCAGCCCTACTTCGTGGCGGCCGTCACCCATCTGGCCGGGCCCGCGGCCCTGGTGCCGGTACCCGGTGGTGTCCTGATCCGCTCCGGCGAGGGGCGGCTTCTCGGCGCGGTCGGCATCTCGGGCGACACCTCCGACAATGACGAGATCTGCGCGGTCGCCGGCATCGAGGCGGCGGGGCTCGTACCGGAGACCGGCGCCTGACCATGCGCCTGCGGCGGCGCGACTGGCTCGCCGGCGCCGCCGCGCTCGCGGCGGTGCGGCCGGCCACGGCGGCGGAGCCGATCTACCGCCGCGGCAACGACGCCGATCCCGAGACCCTGGATCCGCACCGCTCCTCCACGGTGGCGGAGGCCCATATCCTGCGCGACCTCTGCGACGGTCTCCTCACCTACGACAATCACGGTGCGCTCATCGCGGGCGCCGCGCGCGCCTGGACCATATCCGCGGACGGCCTGACCCTGCATTTCGACTTGCGGCCCAACGGGAGCTGGTCGAACGGCGAGCAGGTCACCGCGGACGACTTCGTCTACTCGCTGCGCCGGATCCTCGATCCCACCACCGGGGCGAAATACGCCGAAATCCTGTTCCCGATCCGGAACGCCGCCGCGATCAACCGCGGTGAGCAGCCTGTGGACGCTCTTGGTGTCGCCGCGGAAGGGCCGCTCGCGCTCACCATCACCCTCGAACAGCCGACGCCCTACATCCTCGAACTACTGACCCACCAGACCGCCCTCCCGGTGCACCGGGCCTCGGTGGAGCGCTACGGCGAATCCTTCACGCGGCCGGGCAATCTCATCACCAACGGACCCTATCGGCTCACCCGGAACGTGCCGGGCGGCGCGATCCGGCTGGAGGCCAATCCGCACCATCCCGACGCGGCCTCCGTCGCGATCCGGCAGGTCGAGTTCCTGCCCACGCCCGATCTGGCGGCCGCCGTGCGCCGCTACGCAGCCGGGGAGATCGACTCGCTCGCCGACCTGCCCGCCGACCAGATCGCCGACCTGCGCCGCCGGTTCGGTCCGGAGGTTGTACTCGGGCCGTCGCTCGGGCTGGCGGCGCTGGCCGTGAACACCCGCAAGGCGCCGTTCTCGGATCGTCGCGTTCGGCAGGCGCTGTCCCTCGTGATCGACCGGGAATACCTGGCTGACGGACTGAGCGGCGGCACCATGAGCCCGGCCTATTCCCTGTGCCCACCCGGCCTCGACAATTATCGGACGCCGCCCGAGACCGCGGGCCGCTCAGGTCTTCCAATCGACCACGAGGCGGAGGCCCGCCGGCTCCTCGCGGAGGCCGGCTACGGCCCGGACCGGCCGCTCACGGTGGAGTACCGGTTCAACGTCAGCGACAACAACCGCACCGTGGCGGTGGCGATCGGCGAGATGTGGCGCGACCTCGGGATCGTGACCCGTTACGTCTACACCGACGCCAAGACGCACTTCGCCTACCTGCGCGACGGCGGCGACTTCGACGTCGCCCGCATGAGCTGGATCGCCGATTACGCCGATCCGCAGAACTTCCTGTTCCTGCTTCAAACCGGAAACGACGGCTTCAACGCCGGCCATTGGTCGGACCCGGCCTACGACGCCCTCCTGGCGCGCGCCGCCGCCGAGCGCGACCTCAACTGCCGGGCCGACATGCTCTACGACGCGGAGGCGATCGCCCTGCGCGAGCTGCCCTGGATCCCGCTGATGCATTACCGCTCGAAGGCGCTGATCGCGCCGCGGCTGCATGGCTACCATCCGAACCTGCGCAACGCCGCGCCGACGCGCTTCCTGAGGCTCGACGCGTGATCCGCTTCATCCTGCGCCGCCTCGCGCAATCGGTGCCGACGCTGCTCGCGGTCGTCACCGTCAGCTTCTTCCTGATGCGGCTCGCCCCCGGCGGCCCGTTCGACCTCGAACGGCCGCTCGCGCCCGCCGCCATGGAGAACCTGCGCCGGGTCTACGGCCTCGATCGGCCCCTGATCGTGCAGTTCGGCAGCTACCTCGCGTCGCTCGCGCAGGGCGACCTGGGCCCCTCCTTCTCGTTCCGCGACCAGAGCGTGCTCGACCTGATCGCCCGGGGCCTACCGGTTTCGGCGACGCTCGGCGGTCTGGCCATCCTGTTGGCCATGGGCCTCGGCGTCGGGCTCGGGATCGCGGCCGCCCTCCAGCGCGGCGGTGCGGTCGATCGCCTGCTCGGCGTCGGCGCCGCCCTGACCCTGTCGCTGCCGAGCTTCGTGGTCGCGCCGCTGCTCCAGATCGCCTTCGGGCTCACCCTGCGCTGGCTGCCGCTGAGCGGGTGGGGCGACGGCTCGCCGAGCCACCTCGTTCTGCCGGTCATCACCCTGGCCCTGCCGCAGGTGGGCGCCCTGGCGCGGCTGACCCGGGCCTCGCTGGGCGAGGTGCTGCGCACGCAGCCGGTGCGGACCATGCGCAGCCTCGGCCTGCCGCCGTTGCGCGTCACCCGGCACGCGCTGCGCGGGGCGCTGCTGCCGGTGGTCGCCTATCTCGGGCCGCTGGCCGCATCCCTGCTCACGGGCTCGGTGGTGGTAGAGACGATCTTCGGCTTGCCGGGGATCGGCCGCTACTTCGTCGAGGGGGCGTTGAACCGCGACTACACGCTCGTCATGGGGACAGTGCTGCTCGTCGCCGGGCTGGTGATCGCCCTCAACCTCGCGGCCGACCTCGCCTGTGCGTGGCTCGATCCCCGCCTCCGGGTCGGCGCGTGAGCGCGACCCCCGTGGCGGCCGGTCCAGCGGGTCGCGCCCTGGCACGCCTCATCCGGATGCGCGCCGCGATGGCGGCCCTCGCCGTGCTGGTCCTGATCGCCCTGGCCTGTGTCGCGGGGCCCGCCCTGACCGGCCACGACCCCGATCGCACCTACCTGGATCTGCGCCAGTTGCCGGCCGGTCTGGCGGCGCAGCCCGACGCGACGCATCTCGACCCGGCCCTGCAGCGCATCGCCTTCCGGATGCGGATCCGGCTCGACGCGGTGGCGCATGATGGCGACACGCTGCGGCTCACCCTGCACGCGGACGCGGGGGTGGACCGGCGCAGCCTCGTCTACCTGCTGCGTTCCGGGCTGTTCGGACCGCCCGCTGTCGTGGAGGAACGTGACGACGGGCGCAGCCTCGTGGTCGCCGTGCCGGTGCGGCGCCTGCATTTCTTCCTCGGCACGGACGTGCAGGGTCGCGATCTGCTCACCCGATGCCTGACCGCGGGTCGGATCTCCCTGGCGATCGGCGTGACAGCGAGCCTGGCGGCGCTGCTGATCGGCGTAGCCTATGGCGCCGCCGCGGGTTTCCTCGGCGGCGCGGTCGACGCGGTCATGATGCGCTTCGTGGACGTCCTGTACGCCCTGCCCTTCGTGTTCTTCGTCATCCTGCTGCTGGTGTTCTTCCGGCCCAGCCTGATCCTGATGCTGATCGCCATCACGGCCGTGGAATGGCTCGACATGGCCCGGGTGGTACGCGCCCAGACCCTGTCGCTGCGCGAACGCGATTTCGTGCGCGCGGCACGGGCGCTCGGCGTCGGTGCGCCCGGCATCATCGCGCGTCACATCGTGCCCAACACCCTGGGTCCGGTCGCGGTGACGGCGACGCTGCTGGTGCCGCAGGTGATTCTGCTGGAGAGCTTCCTGTCGTTCCTCGGGCTCGGCGTGCAGGAGCCGCAGACCAGCTGGGGCGTGCTCGTCGCCGACGGCGCGCGCGCAATCGAGGCCGCGCCGCACATGCTGGCCGCCCCGGCGCTGTTCCTGATCGTCACGCTCGTGGCGCTCAACCTACTGGGCGACGGCTTGGCCGACGCGCTGGACCCGCAGGCCGGATAGGGCGTCAGCCCAGGACCCGGATCGGCGCGCCGGCGAGCCAGGCCTCGATGTCGTCGACCGCTTGCGTGAAGAACGTCCGGTAGTTGGCCTGCGTGACGTAGCCGATATGCGGCAGTGCCAGCACGTTCGGCAGCCGGCGGAACGGATCGTCGGCGGGCAGCGGCTCGGTCTCGTAGACGTCGAGACCGGCGCCGGCGATCCAGCCTTCCGCCAACGCCTTCAACAGCGCCGCCTGATCGACGATCGGCGCCCGCGATGTGTTCACCAGATAGGCGCCCCGCCGCATCCGGCGCAGCTCGGCTTCGCCGACGAGGCCGCGTGTCCGCTCGCCGAGCACGAGGTGGATCGTGACGAAATCGCTCGCCTCCAGCAGCGCCTCCTTCGAGGTCGCCAGCTCGGCGCCGGCAGCCGCCGCCCGGTCGGCGTCGAGATTCGGGCTCCAGGCAAGCACCCGCATGCCGAAGGCGCGCCCGATGGCAGCGACCCGCGCGCCGATCTTGCCGAGCCCGAGGATTCCGAGCGTCGCGCCGGCGAGGTCTGTGCCAATGGTGCTCTGCCAGGGGCCGCCGGCGCGCAGGGCGTGGTTCTCCTGCGGCAGATGGCGGGCAAGGCCGAGGATCAGCGCCCAGGTCAGCTCGGTGGGCGGCATCGGGCTGGAATCCGTCCCGCAGACCGTGATCCCCCGCGCCTTGGCCGCCGCGACATCGATGGCGAGGTTGCGCGGGCCGCTCGTGACAAGCAATTCGAGCCGCGGCAGCCGTTCCAGCAGCGCGGCCGGGAACGGCGTGCGTTCGCGCATGATCACCAGGATCTCTGCCTGCCCGATCCGCGCCACCAGGGCGTCGTGGTCCGCGATGTGGTCCGGGATCGCGGAGACCGCCACCCGGTCGGCGATCCGCGACCAGTCGGCCAGGGCGAGGGCCGCCTGCTGGTAATCGTCGAGGATCAGGCAGGTGCGCATCGGGCTTGGGTAGGCCGCGGCTGGCCGGGGGTCAATCGCAGCTCACGCGCCGGGACGTTTCGCCTTCGACAGGGCCGCGAAGGCTTCTGCGACGCCGGCCGCGCCGGGGTCCTGCACCCCCGCAAGGTCGCCGGCCGCGAGGTAGCTGGAGCGGCCGGCGCCGGCCCGATCCATCCGCGCCGTAGCCTCGGCGCCGGCGCTGGCCGCTCCGGCCGCTGCGTCGAGATCGCCGGTTGCCAAAGCGTCGACCGCCGGGATCAGCGCGTCGAGCAAGGTGCGGTCGCCCGGCTTGGCGCCGCCATAGCCCTCGACCCGCGCCACGCCCTGCGCCAGGGCTGCCGGCCAAGCGTCACCTTCCGCGAGCGCGGCCGCGGTCGCCGCGAAGAAGATCGAGCCCAGCACCCCGCTCGATCCGCCCACCGCCCGTCCGATCCGCTCGGCCAGCGCCCGGCAGAGGGCGGCCGGATCGGCCTGCGGCAACGGGTCGAGATCGGCGAGCACGGCCCGCGCTGCGCCCGCGAAGGTGGTGCCGGCATCGCCGTCGCCGACCTTGGCGTCGAGGGCATTGAGCGTGTCCTCGGCGGCGATCAGCGCCTGCGCGACGGCGGCGATCCGGGCGGCCGTAACCGGATCCTGAGACGGCGTGAACGCTTCCCCGGCCAACCCGCCGGGCATCGGACGGAGCGTCGGCGCGACGATCCGAACGGCGCCGGGCCAGGCCGGCAACGGCACCGGCGCCATCAGGGCGGCTTCGAGGTCGTCGTCGAGCTGCAGGATCGACAGCGACGCCCCGTGCATGTCGAGCGCCGTCATCAGCGGTGCGGGTCCGATCAGCAGGCGGACGCGCTTGCCGAGATCGGTGGCGAGCACCGCCCGCGCCAGGATCTGCATCTCCAGCGCGGAGGCCGAGCCGAGATTGTTCACGAGCAGGGCCAAGCGGTCGCCCGTGACCGAGTGGGACAGGCGGTCCGCCATCATCCGCGCGAGCTCACTCGCCGGAGGCAGCGTGATGCGCTCCACCCCCGGCTCGCCATGGATGCCGAGGCCGAGCTCGGCCTGCCCCTCCGCCAGCCGCTCGCTGCGCGGGGATCCCGGGATCGTGCAGGTGGAGACCGCGATGCCAAGCGACTTCGCCGCGACCGCAGCCCGCCGCGCGAGCGCCGCGACGGTCTCCAGCGATGCGCCGTTCTCGGCGGCGTGGCCCGCGACCTTGTGGACGAACAGGGTTCCGGCAACGCCGCGGGGCTGCTTGGCATCCGGCAACGCGATGTCGTCCGACACGATCACGGTCTCGACCCGATGCCCCAGCGCCCGGGCCCGCTCGGCGGCGAGGCCGAAGTTGAGGCGGTCGCCCGCGTAGTTCTTCACGACGAGGAGGCATCCGGCCGGTCCCGTCACGGCGAGGATCCCGGCGAGCACCGCGTCGACGCTGGGCGAGGCGAACACGTCGCCGCATACGGCGGCGCTCAGCATTCCCGGCCCGACGAAGCCCGCATGGGCCGGCTCGTGTCCGGAGCCGCCCCCCGACACCACCGCGACCTTCGCCGGATCCAACGCCGCCCGGAGCACGACGCGGATGCCGGGATCGCCGTCGAGCCGGGCGAGGCGTCCGCCGCTCGCCGCGACGAGGCCGTCAAGGGCATCGTTGACCAGGGTGGCGCGGGCGTCGATGAAATGGGCCATGGCGTGACCTTCGATAGGGGCGGTCCGCGATTCTTCGTCGGCGGCTGCGCGCATTGTCCGCGCAACCGAGCCCGGCTGGCAACGGCCATCGGTCGGGCGCGCACAACGACCCCCACCCCAGCCGACATCCTCCTCCCGAGGTGCCCGCGTCTACGGGCCTCGACGAAGTATTCCAGGGATCGCACGGCCGGCGGGAGGGCTCCTTCGAGACCTCCGCTTCTCAGGATGAGGGCCTGGGTTGGACGACCGTCGAGACGAGATTCCGCGCGCGTGTCCACCCGACCCGCATCGAAATCGGCGGCGTCATTCCTTCACAGCACCGGTGAGTGCCGAGACATAGTATTCGACGAAGAACGAGTAGAGGATCACCAGCGGCAGCGAGCCGAGCAGCGCGCCGGCCATCAGCGAGCCCCACTTGTAGACGTCGCCGTCCACGAACTCGCTCACCACGGCGATCGGGACCGTCTTGTTCTGCGTCGAGGACAGGAAGGTCAGCGCGTAGATGAACTCGTTCCAGCACAGCGTCAGCGAGAAGATACCGGCCGAGATCAGGCCCGGGAAGGCGAGCGGCAGGATGATCTTCGTGAGGATCTGCCAGCGGCTCGCGCCGTCCATCAACGCGCATTCCTCCAGCTCGTACGGGATGGTCTTGAAGTAGCCCATCAGGAGCCAGGTGGAGAACGGGATCAGGATGGTCGGATAGGCCAGGATCAGGGCGATCGGCGAGTCGAACAGCCCGTAGGCCTGCACGATCGTGGCGAGCGGGATGAACAGGATCGAGGGCGGTACGAGATAGGCTAGGAAGATCGCCGCACCGACCCAGCCTGCCCCCCGATAGCGGACGCGGACGCAGGCATAGGCAGCGAGCACGCTCGCGAACAGCGAGAGCACGGTGGCGGCCACCGACACGTACATCGTGTTCCAGAGCCAGCGTGGATACTGGGTCTCGAACAGCAGCTTGTGGATATGCTTGAACGTCGGCTGCACCACCCAGAACGGGTTGTAGTGCTCCATGTCGATCAGTTGCTCATCCGGTTTGATGGCGGTCAGCGCCATCCAGTAGAACGGAAAGAGCAGCACCACGAGGATGATGGCGAGCGGCAGGTAGGTGGTCACGAGCCGCCGTGGCAGCCGCTCCAGATAGGCCATGCCCTCCGAGTTGTCGGTGAGTCCGGCTGGCTGCGCGGCCAGGACGGGATTGAGATGCGGATCGGCATGGGCGGGCGGTGCGGGGGCGCTCATCGGTCGGACTCCCCGGCCTGCCAGGCCCGGCGTTGCAGGCCGAACCACGAGATGCCGATGGCGGCCAGCAGGAACGGCACCATGGCGGTGGCGATGGCCGCCCCCTCCCCCAGCGTCCCCGAAAGGATGCCGCGCTGATAGGACAGGGTCGCCATCAGGTGCGTGGCGTTGACCGGGCCGCCGCGGGTCATGGCCCAGATCAACTGAAAGTCCGTGAACGTGAACAGCACCGAGAAGGTCATCACCACGGCGATGATCGGCGTCAGCAGCGGCAAAGTGATCCGCCAGAAGATCTGCCAGTTCGAGGCCCCGTCGAGCGTCGCCGCCTCGTACAGCGACGGCGAGACCGTCTGGAGGCCGGCGAGCAGGGTGATCGCGATGAACGGCACGCCGCGCCAGATATTGGCGAAGATCACGCAGGCCCGCGCCATGGCGGGCTCGCCCAGGAAGTCGATGTTGCCGTCGATGATGCCGAGATGGCGCAGCGACCAGGAGATGATCGAGAATTGGCTGTCGAAGATCCACCAGAACGCGATGGCCGACAGCACGGTCGGCACCACGAAGGGGATCAGCACGATTGAGCGGATGATCGCCTTGAACGGCATGTTCTTGTTGAGCAGCAGGGCGAGGTAAAGCCCCACCGCGAACTTAATCGCAGAGGCGACAGCCGTGTACAGGCAGGTATTGAACACCGACAACCAAAAGACGTCGTCGTCCCAGAGCCACTCATAGTTCTCCAGGCCGATGAACACCCCCTCGCGGCCAATCCGCGTATTGGTGAAGGACAGCCAGATGCCCTTCAACAGCGGGTAGGCCAGGAACAGGCCGAGGATCAGCGTGGTGGGCAGCATGAACCAGAAGCCGGCCCAGCCCCGGCTGGCGCGGAACCGCTGCCAGCTTGAGCGGGTCGGGGCCGCAACCGGGACGGGTTGCGTCAGGGCCGTATGCGCCATGCTGCTGACTCTCGCACCGGGGCTTTAGGTGTTCCGGAAGATGCGCTGGGCGGCGCGCTCGGCGTTCTTGATCGCGGTCTTCACGTCCTCGCGGCCTGTGCAGTGGCTGGCGAACATGTCGACCACCACGAAGTCGGCCAGCACGGCCGCGATACGCTCGCTGACCGGCGCGAGGCCGCCGGCCGCCAGCGAACGCCGCCCGGCCTCGGCGAAGACCGCGTTCTTCGGATCGGCCGTCCAGATCGGGTTCTTCGGATAGTTCGACAGCGGCTCGCACAGGTAGCCCTGTGCCTGTTCCAGCCAGGGATTATAGTTCGACGCCTCCATCATGAAGGCGATGAACGCCTTGCAGGCGTTGGGCGCCTTCGAATACTTGAACGCCAGGATCGGGAAAGCGAGCTGGAACTCGGTCGGCTTGCCGACCGGGCCGACCGGCCAGACCGCGTGGTCCATATCCTCGGCGAGCTTCGGGTTGTCCTTCTTGGCGGCGGCGTAGATCGAGATGCCGTTGTTAGTCAGGTACAGGTCGCCGGCCAGGAACGCCTTGTTGTTCGAGGAATCGTTCCACGAGACGGTGCCGGGCACGAAGGTCTCGTAGAGCGATTTCACGTATTCGAGCGCCTTGGCGGTCTCGGGCGAGTTGATGACGATCTTCTCGTTAGCGTCGACCAAGTTGCCGCCGTGGGCCCAGAGCGCCCAGTGGCACCACGTGTTGCCGTCGCCGGTGGCGTGGCCGAGGGCGAAGCCGGCGGGCGTATTGTTCTTCTTCATGCCGCGGCAGAGTTCGAGGAAGCCGGCGGTGTCGGTGGGGAACTTGTCGAATCCAGCCTTCTTCATCGCCGAGATCCGGTAGTTCGGGTATCCGCCGTTGAACGCGACGGGGATCGCGATCCACTTGCCCTTGACCTTGCCGTAGGCCTCCGCGGACGGGAACCACGGGCCATACTTCTTGGCGAGGGAGTCGGCGACATCCTCCAGCGGCAGGCACTTGTCGGGGAAGAGCGCGGGAAACGAGAACAGGCCCCAGACCATGTCGGGCCCCTGCCCCGTATTGGCCGCCACCGAGGCCTTGGGCTGGATGTCGTCGTAGGATTCGTTGCTCACCGTGATCTTGACGCCGGTCGCCTGCGTGAAGGCGTCGACCAGCTTCAGGAAGGCCTCGTCCTCGCTCGGGACGAACCGCTTCCAGCGCAGCAGCGACAGGCTGGCCCCGGGCTCGGGCTTCCATTCCGCATTCTGCGCCCAGGCCTTGGCGAAGCCCAGGAGGTCGCCGCCAGCGGCGAGGCCGGCTGCGGCGGCACCGGCGAGGAGGGAGCGGCGATCGAGACCTTGCATGGGTGGCTTCTCCCTGGATGCTGTTGTTTGCGGGCCGGTTTGCCCACCCGTGATCTGGGGGGCTGGCGGCCGTTTAGGTCGGCAGACGGCGGCCGGTCGCGGCGTCGAACAGGTGCACCCGGTTCGGCCGCAGTCGGACGATCTCGCCCGGCCGCTCGGTCACGCGTTCGCGCAGGACGCAGGTGAGGTCCTGGCCGACCGCGCGCACCGCCAGCATGGTTTCCGAGCCGGTGGGCTCCACGACCACCACCTCGGCGGCGATCCCATCCGGCGCGAGGTCGAAATGCTCGGGCCGGATCCCGAGCACGAGCGGTTTCCCCTGGGCGCCGGCCGGTGCGTCGGTCAGCGGAATCACGAGGCCCGTATCGGTGACGAAGGTCAGGCTGCCGTTCGCCCGGATCTGGCCGGACAGGAAGTTCATGGCCGGCGAGCCGATGAAGCCGGCGACGAACAGGTTGTCGGGCCGGTCGTAGAGGTCGAGCGGCGGGCCGATCTGCTCCACGACTCCGTCGTGCATCACCACGATCCGGTCGGCCATGGTCATGGCCTCGATCTGGTCGTGGGTGACGTAGATGGTCGTGGTCTTCAGGCGCTGGTGCAGCTCCTTGATCTCGGTGCGCATCGCCACGCGCAGCTTGGCGTCGAGGTTCGAGAGCGGCTCGTCGAACAGGAACACCTGCGGGTCGCGCACGATCGCCCGCCCCATGGCGACGCGCTGGCGCTGGCCCCCGGAGAGCTGGCGGGGATAGCGGTCGAGGAGATGCGTCAGCCCGAGGATCTGCGCGGCGCGGTTGACGCGCAGGTCGATCTCCGAGGCCGGCGCCTTCCGGATGCGCATCGAGAACGCCATGTTCTCGCGCACCGTGAGGTGCGGATAGAGCGCGTAGTTCTGGAACACCATCGCGATGTCCCGCTCCTTGGGCGGCACATCGTTCACGACCCGCTCACCGATGCGGATCTCGCCGCCGGAGATGTTCTCCAGCCCGGCGATCATGCGCAGGAGCGTCGACTTTCCGCAGCCCGACGGGCCGACCAGGATGACGAATTCCCCATCGCGGATGTCAACCGACACGCCGTGGAGGATATTCGTCGATCCGAAAGCCTTGCGTACCTCGCGGATTCCCACCGAGGCCATGCTTCCTCCCGATCACGGCCGCTCTGTCGGCGGCTCTGTGAATACAGTACACGGGAGCGTGAGCAGGAAAGCAAGCCGTCACCTTCGGCATCCTGCAGATTATCCCGGTTCTGTCATTTTATTTTGCAGGCGCGGGTGACGGGTCGGTCGGGGTGAAACGGCGCGCAAGCCCCGGGCCGCGCGCGGGATGCTAAGACCTACGCTACCCCGGTCCGAAAGAAGGCCGCGGTCGGTGGCGAGGGAAAGGGAGCACCATGTCGTTATCCGGTCTGAACGTGCAGGCGATCCTGCCCGCCGACGGATGCCGCGGCGCGCTCGTGGGCCGGGTCTGGCGCCCGGAGGCGCAGGGCCCGAGCGTGGTGGCGATCCGCGCCGACGCGTCGGGCGAGGCGCGGGTGATCGACGTCACGCCCCGCCTGCCGACGGTGAGCGACCTGTGCGAGCGGACCGACCCCGCCGCCGCCCTGCGGGAGGCGCAGGGTGAAGATCTCGGCAGCCTCGACGCCATCCTCGCCAACACGCCGCCGGACGCCCGGGATTCGAGCCGACCGTGGATCCTCGCCCCGGTCGATCTCCAGGCCCTCAAGGCGGCGGGCGTGACCTTCGCGACGTCCATGCTGGAGCGGGTCATCGAAGAGCGCGCCCGGGGCGACCTCGCCGCCGCGGCGGCGATCCGCGCCGAGGTCGAACGCCTCGTCGGCCAGGATTTGCGCCGCTTGAAACCCGGCTCGCCCGAGGCGATGGCGCTTAAGGAGGTGCTGGTCGCGCAGGGCGCCTGGAGCCAGTATCTCGAGGTCGGCATCGGCCCGGACGCGGAGATCTTCACCAAGGCGCAGCCGATGTCGGCGGTAGGCTGCGGGGCGGATGCCGGTCTCCATCCGCACTCCCACTGGAACAACCCGGAGCCCGAGGTGGCGCTCGCGGTCGCGTCCGATCAGCGGATCGTCGGGGCGACGCTCGCCAACGACGTCAACCTGCGCGACTTCGAGGGGCGCTCGGCCCTGCTCCTCGGCAAGGCCAAGGACAACAACGCCTCCTGCGCGCTCGGACCGTTCCTGCGCCTGTTCGACGGGACCTTCGACCTCGACGCCGTCCGGCGCACCACCGTAACGCTGGAGGTGACCGGCACCGACGGCTTCCGCATGGAGGGCACCTCGCCGCTCGCCGAGATCAGCCGCGATCCCGAGGAGCTGGTGGCGGCCCTGATGGGGCACACGCACCAATACCCGGACGGGGCTTTGCTGCTCCTCGGCACGATGTTCGCGCCGATCCAGGACAGGCATGGGCCCGGCCTCGGCTTCACCCATGCCGACAACGACCGGGTCGTGGTGGCGAGCCCGGAACTCGGC
This sequence comes from Methylobacterium guangdongense, assembly GCF_038442355.1. Taxonomy (NCBI): domain Bacteria; kingdom Pseudomonadati; phylum Pseudomonadota; class Alphaproteobacteria; order Hyphomicrobiales; family Methylobacteriaceae; genus Methylobacterium; species Methylobacterium guangdongense. The sequence goes on along the minus strand of NZ_JBBXMX010000003.1, from coordinate 202,710 downwards.
AGTCTCATCAACCGCATGCGCCCCTGCGATGCCTGCGAGCCCTGGACCTTCGGGACCCGCGCGCTGATGCGCAATCTCGCGGCGCGCGGCTTTCTGTGACACAGGGTCGGGCGTGAGCCCCACAGGACAATGCCGATGACGAACGCCGCCCTCCTCGACCGCCTCACCGCGATCGTCGGACCGTCGGGCCTCGTCACCGGCGACGAGTTGCGCCAGCGCTCGGCCAACTGGACGCGGCCGACCGAACCCTGCGCGGCCTTCGCGCTGGTCCGCCCCCGCAGCACCGCCGAAACGAGCGCCGTGATGGCGGCCTGTCACGCAGCGGGGGTGGCGGTGGTGCCGCGCGGCGGCGCGACCGGCCTCGTGGATGGCACGCTGTGCGCGCCCGATGAGATCACCCTCTCCACCGAGCGGATGACCGGGATCGAGCCGGTGGACCCGCTCGGCATGACCGTCGTGGTCGGCACCGGCGCCACCCTCGAGGGCGTGCAGAACGCGGCGACCGAGGCCGGCCTGTTCTTCCCCCTCGACCTCGGCGCCCGGGGCTCGGCGACGGTCGGCGGCGCGATCTCGACCAATGCCGGCGGGTTGCGAGTGCTCCGCTACGGCATGATGCGCGAGATGGTGCTCGGCCTCGAAGCGGTGCTGGCCGACGGTACGGTGGTCTCGTCCATGCGCCCGCTGATCAAGAACAACACGGGGCTCGACCTGAAGCAAATCTTCATCGGCACCGAGGGCACGCTCGGCATCGTCACGCGGGCGGTCCTGCGGCTGCGACCGGAGCCCGCCGGCTACGCCACCGCGCTGATCGCCTGCCCGGGCGTCGACGATGGGGCGCGGGTGCTGCGCGCGGCACAGAGCGCCTTCCAGGGTCGGGTCTCGTCCTTCGAGGGCCTGTGGCCGGACTTCTACCGCGTCATGACCGCCCCGGGCCGGGCCACCGCGCCGCTTGGCCACGACTACCCGTTCTACGCGATCATCGAGGTGGAATGCGTCCCGGAGGAATCCGATCGGTTCCTCGGCCTTCTGGAAGGCCTGATGGGCGAGGGCACGATCCTCGACGCCGCCATCGCCTCTTCCGAGGAGCAGCGGCGGGGGATGTGGCGCATCCGCGACCGGGTGGAGCACCTCAACGCCGACGGGATCGAGCGCGCCTTCGACATCAGCGTGCCGCTCGCGAAGATGGATGGCTACGTGCGGGGCACGCTCGACCGCCTCGCCGCGATTCCCGGCTGCCGGGCAGTCGTCTACGGCCATATCGGCGACAACAACCTGCACTGGAACACGACGCGCCTCGATGCCGCCGGCAATGCGGCGATCGACGCGGCGCTCTACGAGCCGCTCGCCGAACTGAACGGCTCGGTCTCGGCCGAGCACGGGATCGGCCTGGAGAAGCGGGGCAAGCTGCCGCTGTCGCGCTCGCCCGAGGAGATCGCGGCGATGCGGCTGGTCAAGCGCGCGCTCGATCCCGACAACCGCCTGAACCCCGGCAAGATCTTCTGAGACTTTCGCTATGACGGTTCGGCTGGCGGTGCGTCTGACGCCCCGCGGCGGACGCGACGCCGTCGAGGGATGGGCGCGCGACGAGAAGGGCCAGCCCTACCTCAAGGCCCGCGTCGCCGCGCCGCCGGTGGAAGGCGCCGCCAACGCGGCGCTGGAGAAGCTGATCGCCAAGGCGCTCAAGGTGAGCCGCGGCGCGGTACGGATCGTGTCGGGCGACCAGAGCCGGTTGAAGATCCTGGAGATCGACGGGATCGGGCAGGCGGATGTGGAGCGGGTGTTCGGTCAGCAGGAGTAGACGCCGGGCAGGATTCAAACCGGCGTCAGCTCGGAATCCAGACCCCCTCAGAACGCGACCTTGTCGCCCCCCTTCAGCGCCAGCATCTCGCGCGCCTCGTCGGGCGAGGCCACCGCGAGCCCAAGCCCCTCGATGATCGCGCGCACGCGCCGGACCTGCGCGGCGTTGGTCTCGGCGAGCTTGCCCGGCCCGTCCCAGAGGCTGTCCTCCAGACCGACGCGGACATTGCCGCCCATGGCGGCCGCCATGGCGGCGATGTTCATCTGGTTGCGGCCCGCCCCCAGCACCGACCAGCGGTACTGATCGCCGAACAGCCGGTCGGCGGTGCGCTTCATGTGCATCACGTCATCCGGATGCGCACCGATGCCGCCCTGGAGCCCGAACACCGTCTGGATGAATAGCGGCGCCTGAACGAGCCCCCGGTCGAAAAAGTATTTCAGGTTGTAGAGATGGGCGGTGTCATAGCACTCGAACTCGAACCGCGTGCCGTTCGGCCCGCAGGTCGTGAGAATGTGCTCGATCTGCCCGAACGTGTTGCGGAAGATGATGTCCTTGTTGCCGAGATAGTCCCGCTCCCATTGATGCTTCAGGTCCTTGAACCGGTCTAGCATGCCGAACAGGCCGAAATTCATCGAGCCCAGATTCAGCGAGGCGACCTCCGGCTTGAAGGTCGCGGCCGGGCGCACGCGCTCCTCGATCGACATGGTCGGCGCGCCGCCGGTGGTGAGATTGATCACGCAGGACGAGCGCTGCTTGATCACCGGCAGGAACGGCGCGAAGGCCTCGGGCGACTGATCGGGCTGGCCCGTCTCGGGGTTGCGGGCGTGCAGGTGGACGATCGCCGCCCCGGCTTCGGCGGCCCCGATGGCGGCGTCGGCGATCTCTTCGGCCGTGACCGGCAGGTGCGGCGACATGCTGGGCGTGTGGATCGCGCCCGTCACCGCGCAGGTGATGATGACTTTCCGCTGTGCGGCCATGCTCAATCCTCGTGTGAAGCCTTGTGGGCGCGGAGCGCGGCGAGCCGTGCGTCGCGGCGTTGCATGCGGGCGGGTCGATCGGGCGTGGCCGGCCATTGGGCCAGGATCGCCTCCGTGGCCGGCGCCTCGTAGACGGACGGGGGCGCGGGATCGACGGCGAGGCGCTTGTAGAAATCGGTGTAGCGCCCGCAGTAATCCGCGATGCCGCCCGGCGCGTTCAGCTCGATCGTCTCGAACGGCCCCATGAAGCTCCAGCGCAGGCCGAGCCCGTCCGCGACCGTCCGGTCGAGATCCTGTGGGCTCACGTAGCCCTCGGCGGCGAGGCGGAACGCCTCGGCCAGCAGCGCCCCCTGCAGCCGGTTCAGGATGAAACCCTCGATCTCCTTCAGCACGGTGATCGGCACCTGTCCGATCGCCTCGTAGACCGCCCGCGCCCGGGCCAACACCTCGGGGGCGGTCCAGGGCGCGCCGGAGATTTCCACCAGCGGGATCAGGTGCGGCGGGTTGACCGGGTGGCCGATCAGGCAGCGCGCCCGACCCGGCAGATCCCCGGTGAAGAGCGAACACCGGATCGCCGAGGAGGACGAGGCCAGGATGGCCTCGGCCGGCGCGGAGGCGTCGAGTTCGGCGAAGAGCGCCTGCTTGGCGGCCAGCGTCTCCGGCCCGTTCTCCTGCACGAAGCCGACACCGTCCAGGCACGCAGCGAGGCTCGGGACCGCCCGGATCCGCTGCCCCGCCGCCTCCGGATCGCGGCAGAGCCCGTTCCCGGCCAGGACGTGGAGGCCCTCGACGCAGAGCGGGATCGCAGCCTCAGCGACGCCGTCGGCCGCGTCGAACAGCCTGACATCCCAGCCGGCGCGGGCAAAGATCATTGCCCAGGCCCGGCCGATCAGACCGACGCCCACGATCGCGACGCTGCCGGTCATGACAGCCCTCCCGAATCCTGATCCCGCGGCGTGTTTCGCCGCTGTGATCACAGATCACTATCGGGAAGGATCGGGTTTCGTCTAGTCTCGGTGCATGGAGTCCTCGGCCGCCCTGGCGGACCTGCCACAGCTGGAACGGCGTACCCTGACCGACACCGCCTATGCGGCGCTGTCGGATCTTCTCGCCTCGGGCCGGCTGGCCCCCGGCGACCGGCTCTCCCTGCGCCGGAGCGCGGCCGCCCTCGGCGTCTCGGTCATGCCGGTGCGGGAGGCCGTGAGCCGCCTCGTCGCCGAAGGTGTGCTGGAGGTCGCCCCGTCGCGGATTATCCGCGTGCCGATCATGGGCGCGGGCGCGTTCCGGGCGCTCGCCGAGACGCGCATCGCCGTCGAAGGCATCGCGGCCGCGCGCGCCGCGGAGCGCCGGTCGGGGGCTGAACGCGATGCCATCCGGCAAGCCGAGGCCGCGTTCCGGGCCGAGGCCGAAGCGTCTCAGCCCGACCGGATCAAAGCTGTCCAGCTCAACCGCGACCTGCATTTCGCGATCTACGGGGCCTGTGGGTTGGCCCCGCTCTTGGAGATCATCGGCCGCCTGTGGCTGAAGGCCGGCCCGGTCATCAACCTGGACCTGCGGGCCTGTCCGGAGCGGCTGCACCAGGGTTTCGCCCTGCGGCGCCACGCCGAAGCCCTGGCGGCGATCGAGGCGCGCGACGGTCCGGCCGCATCCGCCGCCATCGCCGCCGATATCCGCGAGGCCGCCGATTTCATCCTGTCCCGCGGAACGTTGCGGGACGAATCTGGGGAGAGGTGATCATGGATCTCAAGATGGCCGGGCTGCGCGTCCTCGTGACGGCTGGGGCGGCGGGCATCGGCCGCGCCGTCGTCGACGCCTTCCTTGAGGAAGGCGCGCGGGTCTTCGCCTGCGATATCGACGCGGAAGCCCTGGATACCCTGCCATCGAGCGTCGGTCGCAGCCGCACCGACGTCGCCGACCGGGCCGCCGTGGCGGCGATGATGGACGCCGCGGTCGATCATCTCGGCGGGCTCGATGTGCTCGTCAACAACGCCGGCATCGCCGGGCCCACGGGCCGCGTGGAAGAGATCGCCCCCGAGGAGTGGGATCGATGCCTGACCGTCTGCCTGACGAGCCAGTTCAACTGCGCGCGCCTCGCCGTGCCGCACCTCCGGCACAGCGCCAACGCGTCGATCGTCAACCTGTCCTCGGCGGCCGGGAAGTTCGGCTTTGCCCTCCGCAGCCCCTACGCGGCGGCGAAGTGGGGCGTCATCGGCTTCACCAAGTCGCTCGCCATCGAACTCGGCGGCGACGGGATCCGGGTCAACGCAATCCTGCCGGGGCTGGTCGCCGGTGATCGTCAAAGGCGGGTCCTCGAGGCCAAGGCCCAGCAGCAGGGCACCAGCTTCTCCGAGATGGAGGCCCGCGCCTTCTCGTTCGTCTCGATCAAGGACTACGTCACCGCCCGCCAGCTGGCCGACCAGATCCTGCTGCTGTGTTCGGAGCGCGGCCGGACGATCTCCGGACAGGCGATTTCCATCGACGGAGATACCCGGATGCTGTCGTGACATCCGGCCGAAAGGCCGGGCGCTGCCGGGATCGCCTCATCGCCGGTCTATCCTAAGCCGCGCCGGAAGCGCGCAGGCTGCACGCGGTGATTCCCGAACCGCTGAATTTTGAATACAATTCCGGAAAGGCGACCGCGAGTCGCCGCGGGAGGACGCGGACGTGACGGGAACGAAGGCGCAGACCGCGACAGCGCCGCGCGCAGCGGCGCGGTTGGATGCCGGACTGCCGCGCAGGCTGGCCGAGCAACTGCAAGGCGAGGCGCGCTTCGATGCCTTCACCCGCGGACGCTACAGCACGGATGCCTCGATCTATCAGATCATGCCGGCCGGCGTGGTGCTGCCGCGCTCGGCCGCCGATATCGCCGCGACCCTGCGGATCGCCGCCGAGCATGGCGCGCCCGTGATCCTGCGCGGCGGCGGGACCTCGCAGAACGGACAGCCGATTGGCTCCGGCCTCGTGATCGACTGCGCGCGCCACTTCAACGGGATCCTGGCCTACGATCCGGAGGCCGGCATCGTCACGGTCGAGCCCGGCATGGTGCTGGAGCGGCTGAACACCCGGGTGAAGGCCGATGGCTGGTTCTTCCCCGTGGAGCCCTCGACCGCGACGCGCTGCACCATCGGCGGCATGGCGGGCAACAATTCCTGCGGCGCCCGATCCCTGCGCTACGGCAAGATGAGCGATAACGTCCTGTCCCTGGACGCACTGTTCCATGACGGAGAGCCGTTCACATTCGGCCTCACCGGCAACGCGGTTTCCGGCGTCACCGGTTCGGCCCGGGCTGAAAGTCTGGCCGAACAGGTGCGCGCCCTGGCCCACGAGCACCGGGACGAGATCGAGGCCCGCTATCCGAAGGTGCAGCGGCGCGTGGGTGGCTACAACTTGGATGCGCTGATCGAGCCCCGTCCGAATCTCGCGCATCTCCTGGTCGGCTCGGAGGGCACGCTGGCCGCCACCACGGCGGTGACGCTGAAGCTGTCGCGCCTGCCGACCCACCGGGTGATGGGCGTCTGCCACTTCCCGTCGTTCCGCGCCGCGATGGAGACCACGCGGCATATCGTGGCCCTCGACCCGGTGGCGGTCGAACTCGTCGACAACAACGTCCTCGTGCTCGGCGCCGACATCCCGCTGTTCCGCACGACGCTCGCCGACATCACCCGCGGCAAGCCGAACTGCCTGCTGCTCACGGAATTCGCCGGCGACGATCTCGCCGCCCTGAAGCGCGACCTGAAGCGCCTTGAAGCCTGCATGGCCGACCACGGCTATCCGGATGCCGTCGTGGAAGTCGTGGAGCCGGCCCGGCAGAGATCCGTCTGGGAGGTGCGCGAGGCCTGCCTCAACATCATGATGTCGATGAAGGGCGACGCCAAGCCGGTCTCGTTCATCGAGGATTGCGCGGTGCCGCTGGAGCACCTCGCCGACTACACCGACGCGGTGACCGAGGTGTTCACCAAGCACGGCACCCGTGGCACGTGGTACGCCCACGCCTCGGTCGGCTGCCTGCACGTCCGCCCGATCCTCGACATGAAGCAGGGCGGCGACGTCGCCAAGATGCGGGCGATCGCCGAGGAGACGTCGGAACTCGTGCGCCGGTACAAGGGCTCGTATTCCGGCGAGCACGGCGATGGAATCTCGCGCTCGGAATACATCGCGCCGCTGTTCGGCCCGATCCTGACAGGCGCGTTCGAGACCGTGAAGGACGCCTTCGATCCGGAGAACCGGCTCAACCCCGGCAAGATCGTCCGCCCGCTCACGATGGATGACCGGTCGCTGTTCCGGTTCAAGCCCGATTACGCGGTGACCCAGCCGATCCAGACGGCCCTCGATTGGTCGGACTGGGGCGGCTTCGGCGCCGCGGTCGAGATGTGCAACAACAACGGGACCTGCCGGAAGCTCGCCGGGGGCGCCATGTGCCCCTCCTATCGGGCGACCCGGGAGGAGCAGCATCTCACCCGGGGTCGGGCCAATTCCCTGCGCCTCGCGATCTCGGGGCAGCTCGGCAAAGACGCCTTCACCAGCCCGGAGATGAAGCGGACGCTCGACCTCTGTGTCTCCTGCAAGGCCTGCCGGCGGGAATGCCCGACCGGCGTCGATATGGCCAAAATGAAGATCGAGTTCCTGCACCACTACCATGCCCGGCACGGGCTGCCGCTGCGCGAGCGGCTGATCGCCCTCATGCCGGTCTATGCCGGGGCGGCCGCCCGTCTCGCGCCGCTCCTCAACCTGCGGGACCGACACCCGGCGCTGGCGCGGCTTTCCGAGACGTTCGTTGGTCTCTCCGCCAAGCGATCCCTGCCGCGCTGGCGCAGGCCCTGGAGCGAGCAGGGCGAAGCCGCGCATCCCGAGGACGTGAAGGGCGATTTTCGCGACATCATCCTGTTCGGCGATACCTTCAACCGCACCTTCGAGCGGGAGAACCTGGAGGCGGCCGAGCGCGTGCTGGCCGCCGCCGGCTATCGCCTGCACCGGGTCTATCCGGCTCGCGGGCGGCGACCGCTCTGCTGCGGGCGAACCTGGCTCGCCTCGGGCCAGACCGACCGGGCGCGGCAGGAGGCGCGGCGGACCCTGGACACGCTCCTCCCCTACGTCCGGGCCGGCGCCCGGGTGGTGGGGCTGGAGCCCTCCTGCCTGCTCACCTTCCGGGACGAATTCTCCGCGCTGCTCCCGGGGGCGGACACCGCGCTGCTGGCCAAGCAATCCCTGCTGTTCGAGGAACTCCTGGCTGCCGATCTCGCGGCGGGGCGGATCGCGCTTCCGCTGGCCGATCAGCGCGGTCGCGTCGCCCATCTGCACGGACATTGCCACCAGAAATCCTTCGGCCTGATGGGCTCCGTGGAAACGGTGCTGCGCTCCGTGCCGGGGCTCGACGTGCGGGTCATCGAATCGAGCTGCTGCGGCATGGCCGGGGCGTTCGGCTACCGGCCTGAGTCGATCGAGACCTCCTTCGCCATGGCCGAGCTGTCGCTGTTCCCGGCCCTGCGCGCCGCGGGACCCGACGATCTCGTCGTGGCCGACGGGACGAGCTGTCGCCATCAAATCCATGACGGGTTGGGGCTACACGCGGAACATGTGGCTCGCGTTCTGGATCGGGCGCTCACGCCTCGACACTGAATTGCCAGCAACCTACACAGGGATGCCAGGCGCGCGGACCTGCCATGTGTCGGGGGACCATGAACAAGATCGAACCCGGGATCGGTATCAGCCGCCGCTATCTTCACGATGAGGTGGCGGACCGGATTCGCGACCTGATCCGATCCGGCGAGATGGAGCCGAAGGCGCGGATCAACGAGGGCGAGCTGACGGAGCGGTTCGGCATCTCGCGCACGCCGCTGCGCGAGGCGATCAAGATCCTGGCCACCGAGGGGCTCCTCGAACTCCTCCCCAATCGCGGCGCGCGGGTCGCCAGCATCTCGGACACCGAACTTGAGGAGATGATGGAGGTGATCGCCGGCCTGGAGGCCACGGCCGGTGATCTCGCCTGCCGGACGATCACGGCCGCGGAGGTCGACGCCATCGTGGTCGATCACGAGGCGATGGTGGTGGCCTGGAAGGCGGGCGACGAGGCCGGCTACTTCAGCCACAATCGCCGCATCCACGAAGCCATCATGGCGGCCAGCCGGAACACCGTGCTGGCGAACATTTACGAGAGCCTGTCGGGGCGGATCCAGCGCTCGCGCTACTCCGCCCATCAGACCACCGACCAGTGGTCCCGCGCGGTCGCCGAACATGAGCGCATGATCGAGCTGCTGAGGGCCCGGGACGGCGCCGCGCTCGCCGTGCTCATGCGCGAGCATATCCGGGGGAAGAAATCGGTCATCGCAGCCAACTACGGGACGGCGGAGGTCGCCTGACCACCGCAGGGTGCGGTCGTGCCGGGGGACGGGATCGCGTGGCGGACGCGGGCTCCGTTATCAAGCACAGCCGTTCCGGAATGCCCCGTTTCCGAGCTTCGAAGGAGGGTTCCGGGGATCGCCGGGCCAGCCGCACCGCTGCCGCGCTCGCGCGCCGGACCGTTTTCCGTCGATGGCGAACTGTGCCTCAAGCCGCGGTCGGGGCCCGCAGACCGGCCACGAGATCGGTGAAGCGGTCGCCCTGCACGATCACGTGGCCGCGCAGGGCATCGGCCGCCCCGGTCGCGTCGCCGGCCAGGATCGCGGCGACGATCGCCTCGTGCTCGGCGAGCGATTGCGGCACGCGCTGACGCACCCGCAACTGCAGGCGGCGATAAGGTGCCAGACGGCGGTGGAGCGAGAGCGCCTGATCCGCGAGGAAGTCGTTGTGGCTCGCCCGGTAAACGACCGTGTGGAACACGTAGTTCTCGGCGTAATAGGCCTCCGCATCCTCCGTCGTCATGGCGGCGCGGCAACCGGACAGGGCGGCCTTCAGCGCCGCCGCGTCCTCAGGCGTCAGGCGCCGCGCGGCGAGCCGGCCGCAGGCGGCCTCGATCTCCGCCATCGTCTCGAACATCGCCAGCAGAAGGTGCGGCTCGGGAACGCTGACGATCGCACCGCGCCGCGGTTTCGTCTGGATGAGGCCGGTGGCGGCGAGTTGCAGCAAGGCCTCCCGGATCGGCGTGCGCGAGACGCCGAACCGGGCCGCGAGCTGGTTCTCGTCGAGCCGGGATCCGAGCGCCAGTTCGCCGGAAACGATCTCATCCTCGATTCGCTGCTTGAGACGCTGCGCGTGGCTCATCCCCCCGAATTCCCTTCTTGCGTGGGCGACCCCGCCGGGGCTGTCCCCGCCCTTGCCCTGCCCGCCGAGCCTGCGAAGATCGAGTTTTCGCAGGGCGCAAATGCATTCCGACGTACGATACCAGTCCCAGTCCGAGCGCCCGGCCGTTCCGCCATCCGTTTCGATCTGCAACCGATCCGTCGGCGGTGATCGCCTCGGATCCCGCTGCACTCATCTCAGTATGGCGGCGTTCCGGAGCAGGCTGACCGGGATAATCCGCCGTCCTGCGACGTCAGTGAAGGATTGCGTTTCAGGCTCGGCGGAAGACCGGCCGAGAGCGCTTTCCATCGGCCGACGCCCCGATTGTTCCACTCCGCATTATGCTTCCGCATTGACAAAATATACAAGCGGGTCATTCATGCATACATAGCGACGGTGCAAAGAATGCACCGCACAACAATCGAGCCGCGTTCTTTTGCGGTGCGGGAGACCACCATGACGCCAACTCGTCGCTCGCTTGTCGCGGCAACACTTGCGGCACCGGCCCTGCTGCGGTTCGGTCTCGGATCGGCCCAGGCCGCCACGACGCTGAAGCTGTCGCATCAGTTCCCCGGCGGAACGATCGATGAGGGCGATTTCCGCGACCGCATGTGCCGGAAATTCGCCAAGACGGTCGCCGAGCGCTCAAAGGGGGCGCTGGAGGTCCAGGTTTATCCCGGCTCCTCGCTCATGAAGACGAACGCGCAGTTCGGCGCCATGCGCAAGGGCGCCCTCGACATGTCGCTCTACCCGAGCCCCTACGCGGGCGGCGAGGTGCCCGAGATGAATATCGGGCTGATGCCGGCGCTGGTGACGTCCTACGCGCAGGCGGTCGCCTGGAAGAACGCGCCGGTGGGTCGCAAGCTGACCGAGATCCTCGATTCCAAGGGTATCATCCTCGTCTCCTGGGTCTGGCAGGCGGGCGGCGTCGCGAGCCGCGAACGCGCCCTGGTCAGCCCGGCGGACGCCAAGGGCATGAAGGTCCGGGGCGGCTCGCGCGAGATGGACATGATGCTGAAGGAAGCGGGGGCCGCGACGCTCTCCATCCCGTCGAACGAATCCTATGCCGCGATGCAGACGGGCGCGTGCGACGCGGTGATCACCTCCTCCACCAGCCTCATCTCGTTCCGCCTGGAAGAGCTGTCGAAGGCCCTGACCTCGGGTCGCGAGCGCTCCTACTGGTTCATGCTCGAGCCCATCATGATGTCGAAGATCGTGTTCTCCGGCCTGCCGAAGGACCAGCAGGATCTGATCATGACGGTCGGGACCGAACTGGAAGCCTTCGGGCAGGCGGGTGCCAAGGAAGACGACACCCGCGTCGAGGAGATCTTCTCCAAGGCCGGCGCGAAGGTCGATCAGGTCGACGAGAAATCCCTCGGCGCGTGGCGGGACATCGCCCGCAATACGGCTTGGAAGGACTATGCCTCCAAGAACGCGAATTGCGCGGAGCTGCTCAAGCTCGCGGAGCAGGTCGCGTGAGCCACGGCTTCGACGCCGCGACGGCTTCTCCGGAGTCCCGGGCCGCCGAGGAGCCACGGCTGCCCGGACTCCTGGGCATCCTCGACCGGGCGATGCGCTTGGTGAACCGGGTGATCCTCGGGGTCGGCGGCCTCTGCCTCGTGGCGGCCTGCCTCGTGCTGACCCACAGCGTCGTCGTCCGCTACCTGCTCAAGGAACCGACCGAGTGGCAGGATGAGATGGCGGTGTTCCTGATCATCGGAGCCACCTTCCTGTCGGCCGCCGGCGTCCAGGCCAAGCGCGGCCACGTGGCGATCGAGGCGCTGACCGGATTGCTGCCGCCGGCTGCCAACCGCATCCGGCTGCTGCTCGCCGACGTCATCAGCCTCGCCTTCTGCCTGTTCTTCGCCTGGAAGAGCTGGTCCCTCGACCACGAGGCCTGGACGGACGGGCAGATCTCACAGTCGACCTGGGGTCCGCCCCTCTGGATCCCCTACACGCTGATGGCGGCCGGCATGAGCCTGCTGTGCCTGCAATTCGCCCTCCAGATCGCGGAGGCGCTGGCCTACGGGCCGAAGGCCGCCGGCTGGGCGAAGCCGAAGATCGGCCTGGGCGCCGATCTCAACCAGACGATCGCGCCGGAGGGACCGGACCCCATGGGCCGGACGGTCACCGCGAAGGGTCAACGATGAGCACCGCCGCGATCGGCTTCCTGTACGCGGGCGCCACCCTCGGGGCGATGCTCTCCGGCATCCCCATCGCGTTCGCCCTGGGCTTCGTGGCGCTCGCCTTCATGGTGGCGTTCATGCCGGGCGCCTCCCTCGATACGGTGGCGCAGAACGTCTACGAGGAGATGGCCTCGATCACCCTGCTGTCGATCCCGCTCTTCATCCTGAAGGGCGCGGCGATCGGCCGATCCCGGGCGGGCCAGGATCTCTATTCGGCCATGCATGCCTGGATGCACCGGATCCCCGGGGGGCTCGGCATCGCCAACGTGTTCGCCTGCGCGCTGTTCGCCGCCATGGCGGGTTCGAGCCCGGCGACCTGCTCGGCGATCGGCTCGGCCGGCATCCCGGAGATGCGCAAGCGCGGCTACTCGCCGGGCTTCGCGGCCGGGATCATCGCGGCCGGCGGAACGCTCGGTATCCTGCTGCCGCCCTCCATCACCATGATCCTGTACGCGGTGGCGGCCGAGCAGTCGCTGGGGCGGCTGTTCCTGGCCGGAATCGGGCCGGGGCTGCTGCTGGTCAGCCTGTTCGCCGCCTGGTCGATGATCCGCTTCCGCTCCGAGTACGCGACCGCCAAGGCAGCGCTGGAGCGCGGCGGCCCGGCTTCGCCGATCCTGGCGGACGAGCAGTACAGCATGGCCCAGCGCTTCTCGACGCTGCCGCGGGTGCTGCCCTTCGTGGTGCTGCTCACCGGCGTGATGGTGGCGCTCTATGGCGGCTACTCGACGCCTTCGGAGACGGCGGGTCTCGGCGGCCTCATGGCCCTCGCGCTGATCGCCGCGATCTACGGCGTGTGGCGGTTCCGGGACGTCAGCCCGATCCTGACCGCGACCCTGCGCGAATCCACCATGCTGATGCTGATCATCGGCATGTCGCTGCTCTACGCCTACGTGATGAGCTACCTGCATATCTCGCAATCGGCCGCGCAGGCGATCGTGGCGATGCAGCTCTCGCCCTGGGTTCTGCTGGTGACGATCCTGTCGCTGGTGATCGTGCTGGGCTTCTTCCTGCCGCCGGTCTCGATCATCCTGATGACGGCGCCGATCATCCTGCCGCCACTGAAGGCCGCGGGGTTCGATCTGGTGTGGTTCGGCGTGGTGATGACCATCACGATGGAGATGGGGCTGATCCACCCGCCGGTGGGTCTCAACATCTTCGTCATCAAGAACATCGCGCCGGATATCCCGCTCTCGGACATCATCTGGGGCACCCTGCCCTTCGTGATCCTGATGGCGGTGGCGATCCTGATCCTGTGCCTCGTGCCCGGTATCGCGATGTGGCTGCCGGACCTGCTGCTGGCCACGACGCGGTAGGCGATCATTTTCGGCGACGCCAGTCGCGTCGCCGGCCGCGCCGCACTACTACCGGAAGATGACCGACCTTCGAACGATCCAGATGCTGCACGCGGCCAACGTCATCGCCGAGGACGAAATCGACGCGAGCGTCGAGGCGTTTCTGCAGGGTGCGGTGGCCGAGCCCTACCGGTTCCGGAGCGGCCACCGGCTGAATCTCATCAAGGCGGTGCGCAGCCACCCCGGAGCGCAGGAATTCGTCGGACGCGCGAATGTCGGCACGTCGCTGAAGCGCCCCTTCGTCCGGGCGGCGATCCTGCAGGCAAGGCCGATGAAAGATTGATCGGCCATCCGACACCCGCATAGCCGCCCCGCGGCGACTCACTTAAGCGCTGGACGCGATCAAGCCGGCCCGCGATGGGGCTGGGCTGATCGCGCGCGATTTGCGAGCCCGACTACCCCTGCCTGAGAGATTCCGATGAGCCTCGATTCCGTCCGGGCGTTCTTCGCCGAGACAGCGCCCGACATCGCGGTCCTTGAACTCGAAACCCGCACCGCCACCGTGGCGGAGGCCGCCGCGGCCCACGGGGTCGCCCCGGCACAGATCGCCAAGACGCTCTCCCTGAGGGTCGGCGATCAGGTCGTCCTGGTTGTGACCCGCGGCGACGCCCGCCTCGACAACAGGAAGGCCAAGGCGGTTCTCGGAGGCAAGGTTCGGATGCTGGATCTTGCCGAGGTCGAGGCGGTCACCGGCCACCCGGTCGGCGGCGTCTGCCCGTTCGGCCTGATCGCGCCGCTACCGGTGTATTGCGACGTGTCGCTCAAAACCTTCGACGAGGTGGTGCCGGCCGCCGGCAGCACGCACAGCGCGGTCCGGATCACCCCGGAGCGGATGGCTGCGCTGACCGCCGCCACCTGGGTCAATGTCTGCGCGGCAGCCGGCTGAGCCTCAGCGCCCGGACCAGTTCGGGGGGCGCTTGCCGAGGAAGGCCTCCATCCCCTCGCGGAAATCCTGGCTCATGTAGCACATCAGGATCAGGTCATCGCCCGGATGAGCGGCCCCCGCGTCCGGTGCCTCCTCCTCGGCGAGGCGGCGCAGCCCCTCCTTGGTCGCCTGCATGGTCAGCGGCGCGTGGCCGGCGACCAATTGCGCGAGGGTATCGACCCGTTTGGTCAGCGCGGCCCGATCCTCCACCATCTCGCCGATCAGCCCGATCGCCAGCGCCTCCTCGGCGCCGACGAGGCGCGCGGTGAAGATGATGTCCTTGACCCGCGCGGGGCCGATCAGGCCGGAGAGCCGCTTCAGGTTGCCCTGGCTCAGGCAATTGCCGAGCGTCCGGGCGATCGGGAAGCCGAACCGGGCATCCCGCGTGGCGATCCGCAGGTCGCAGGAAGCCGCGATGGCCGCTCCGCCGCCCGTACAGGCGCCCGCAATGGCCGCGATGGTCGGCACGCGCAGCCGCTCCAGCGTCCCGAGCACCTTGTCCATGAAGCGCTCGTAGCCCAGCGCATCGTCGGCGGTCTTGAAGTCGCGGAACTGCGCGATGTCGGTGCCGGCCGCGAAGGCCTTCTCGCCGGCGCCGGTAATGATCAGCGCCTTCACGGTCGGATCGTCGGCGATCGCCTCGCAGCAGGTGATCAGACCCTGATACATCGCGAAGGTCAGCGCGTTGCGCGCCTGCGGCCGGTTGAGCACGATCCGAGCGATGCCGCCCGCGTCGATGGTGAACAGCAGTTCGTCCGTGGCGGGCGTGGCACTCATCGGATGCATCTCCAGGCGTCGCGTCAGGCTACGGTCTCACGGACGATGCCCCGCGCGATCAAACTATCGATCTCGTCGGGCCCGTAGCCGGCCTCCGCCAGGATTGCCCGGGAATGCTCGCCGAGCAACGGGGCCGGCCCGTGGACGCGGCCGGGCGTATCCGAGAACTTCACCGGCAGGCCCAGCGTCTTCATCCGCCCGACCCGCGGGTGATCGACCTCGACCACCATCTCGCGCGCCCGCGTCTGCGGATCCCGGTGCATGGCGTTCACGTCGAGCACCGGGCCGGCGGGGACGCCGCCGGCTTCGAGCCGCGCCAGCCATTCCGCAGAGGATTGCGCCCGGAAGATCGGCGCCAGCGTCGCCGCCAGCTCCTCGCGATTGGCCATCCGGTCGCGGTTGAGGGCGAAGCGTGGATCTTCGGCCAGCGCGTCGGCGCTGATCGCCTTGAGCAGGCGCAACCAGTTGGTCTGGTTGGCCGCCCCGATGGTAATCCAGCCGTCGGCGGTCTCGAACGCTTCGTAGGGTGCGTTCAGCGGATGGGCCGAGCCCATCGGTCCGGGCGCGATCCCGGTCGCCATGGCGATGGCCGATTGCCAGTAGGTGTGGGTGATGCCCGCCTCGAACAACGAGGTATCGACCGCCTGCCCCCGGCCCGTCCGGAGCCGGTTGGAATAGGCTGCCAGCACGCCCATCGCGGCGAGGATCCCGGCGGTGATGTCGGTCACCGGAGGCCCGCACTTCATCGGCGGCCGGCCCGGCCCCTCGCCGGTCACCGACATGAGGCCGCTCATGCCCTGGGCTACGAGGTCGAACCCGGCGCGGTCCGCATACGGTCCGGTCCGGCCGAAACCGGAAAGCGAGCAGTAGACGAGTTCCGGAAACTCTTCGCGCAGGGTCTCGTAGCCGATCCCGAGGCGCTCCATCGTGCCGCCGCGGTAGTTCTCGATCAGGGCGTCGGCGCCCTTGAGGAGGCGGCGCAGCACCGCGACGCCGTCCGGGTCCTTGAGGTCGAGGCTGATGCCGCGCTTGCCGCGGTTCATCATCATGTAGGCGGCGCTCTCGCCCTCCAGGGCGGGCGGGACGGTGCGGCGGGTATCGTCGCCGTCCATCTTCTCGACCTTGATCACCTCCGCGCCCATGTCGGCGAGCATCAGCCCGCAGACGGGCCCGGCCATGATGTGTGCGAGCTCAATCACCCGCATCCCGGCAAGCGGGCCGGATCGCCCCGTCAGCTCCGACATCGTGCGCCTACTCCCCGGCCGGAACCGTCGCGGCGGATCCAAGCGCGCGATCGGCCGGCTCCACGAATTCCCGCTCGGGATGCATCGTGAAGGCGAGGCCGGCACCGAGCAGGCAGAGGCCGATCGAGCCGACGAACGGTAGGGTCCAGCTCCCGGTCAGGTCGACGATCACGCCGAACACGATCGGCGAGACGATTGCGGCGATCGCCGAGCCGGTGTTCATCAGGCCGCTGGCGGTGCCGGCATATTTCGGCGCGATGTCCATCGGCACGGACCAGATCGGTCCGATCACCAGCTCGGCGAAGAAGAAGCCGGAGGACAGGAGCAACGCCACGAGCGTCAGGTCGCGGGTCATGAACACGCCCGCGAGGCTCGCGGCGGCGCCGAGGAAGCCGACCACGATCACCGAGAGCCGGGCGAGCTTCACCTTGCCGGTGCGGTGCAGGATGAAGTCGCTCATCATGCCGCCGACCGTGTCGCCGACCACGCCGGCGAAGAAGACGCCCGAGGCGAACAGAGCCGAATTCTTCAGATCGAGGCTGTAGTTCTCCTTGAAGAAGCTCGGCAGCCAACCGAGGAACAGCCACAGGGTCCAGCCGTAGCAGAAATACGTGATGGTGACCGGCAGCATCCGGCGGGTCAGCGCGCCCCACGGAACGGATTGCTTCGCACCGACCTTGCGCGGCGGCGGCAGCGTGTCGAGCTCGGCCTGGGTGATCGCCGGATGCTCGGACGGGTCGTCGCGGAAGTAGAGGTACCAGATCCCCACCCAGATGAAGCTGACCGCCCCGAGGATCACGAAGCTGGTGCGCCAGCCGAAATGCCAGATCAGGAAGGCGACGATCGGCGGCGCGACGGCATTGCCGAGCCGGCTGAACGCGTGGGTGATGCCCTGCGCGAAGCCGCGCTTCCCCGGCGCCGTCCAGTTCTGCATGGCCCGCGTCGCGGTCGGGAAAGTCGCGCCCTCGCCGAAGCCGAGGAGGACGCGCGCCATGAACAGGCTGGCGATCCCCCCGACCATGCCGGTCAGGATCGTGGCGGCGGCCCAGATCACGCCGCAGGCGAGCAACGTGCGCCGGGCGCCGAACTTGTCGCCGACCGACCCGCCGATCACCTGGAAGATCGCATAGGGATAGGCGAAGGCCGAGAGGATCAGGCCGAAATCGGTCTTCGACATGCCGAATTCGCGCATGATCTCGGCGCCGGCCGTCGCGATGTTCACCCGGTCCAGATAGGTGATGAAATACATCACGCAGAGCAGGCCGAGCACGCCATTCGTGGCGCTGAAGCGCTTCGACATCGACCGTTCCTTCCCACCGGAGCGCCGCCTCTGACGGTCGCCTGGCGCCTCAACCTGCGGTTGGGCGCTCTCTCGTAATGCATTATTCAAACGCTTCGAGAGCGGATTGGCAACCCGGGAATTGCGCCTTCGGTGGTAACTAATGAGGCAGGCCGCAACGCAGAATGGGGGCCGCGAGGGCCCCCATTCCGCATTCCGGTCCCGGTCGCCGGTTCAGATCGTGGCCGGCTGAAGCTGTCCGGGCTGATCGGCCGCCTCCGCGCCGAGCGCCTTGCCGCGCGGTCCGACCCAGCTTCCGACCCACTTACGCTGCCAGAGGGCGAGGCAGCCGAGCACCAGCGCCGTGAACGCGGCGTAGCCGATGAAGCCGATGGAGAACGAGCCGGTATACTGCTTCGACAGGCCCATGACGTTCGGCAGGATCGCGCCGCCGAGCGCCCCGATCTCGCCGATCATCGAGCCGGCCACCGCGGTGTTCGCCGGCCAGCGCAGGGGCACCAGCTGGAACAGCGCGCCGTTGCCGGCGCCGAGCGCCGCGAAGCAGAGCATGAAGAGGATCGTCGTCAGCGCCAGCGACGGGGTTGCGGTGAGCGACAGGAAGGTCGCGATCGCGGCGAGCAGCACCACCGACAGGACCGCGATGCCGCCCATCCGGTCGGCGAAGTAGCCGCCGACGATCCGGATCCCGGAGCCCATGAAGGCCGCCAGCATGGTCAGTCGCCCGGCCTCGACCTTCGTGACGGCGAACTGCTCGTAGAAGAAGGTCGGCAGGAAGTTCGACAGGCCGACGAAGCCGCCGAAGGTGATGACGTAGATCAGCGAGAAGGCCCAGCCATCCTTCGTGAACAGGCAGGAGACGTGCTCCTTGAACGACTGGTGCTCGCAATCCGGCGGCTCCTTGGCGAGCACGATCATGACCGCCAGCGGCAGCAGCATGACGAGGCCCGCGAAGGCGTAGGTCGTCTGCCAGCCATAGGCCTGCGCGAGCGGCGGCGCGAACAGCACGGCGAGCACCGTCCCCGAATTGCCGGCGCCGGCGATGCCCATGGCGAGACCCTTGTGCTCCGGCGGGAACCAGCCCGAGCCGAGCGAGAGGGCCACACCGAAGGACGCGCCCGCGATGCCGAGCAGAACGCCCATGGCCAGCACGTCGTTGTACGAGGAGACGAAGAAATAGCCGTAGGCCATCGCGAGCATGATCACGCTCATCTCGACGATCGCGGCGTTCTTCCGGCCGATATACTGGGCGAGCACGCCGAGCGGGAAGCGCATCAGCGCGCCCGCGAGGATCGGCAGCGAGATCATGAAGCCGGTCTGGGCCGGCGTCAGCTTATAGGTCTCGGTGATGAACGGGCCCATGGCGCCGTTCAGGACCCAGATGGCGAAGCAGAAATCGAAGTAGAGGAATGCGGCGAACAGCGTCGGGGGGTGACCCGACTTCATCACGGTCTTGAAGCTGGCCATTGCGGGTGCTCGTCATAGAAAGGCGAACCGTCACGCGGTCGCTCATGCCGGGGATCCGGACTCACACCGTCCGCTGTCTGGAGCGTCGTTGCTCCGCCGCCGCAGCAGGCGCGGCACAACGGGCTAAGCAGCAAGCGTGCCAGATCGAAGTCGACTGGTACGCGGAGCTTGCGCGGCGGGCACGGCGCAGCGGTTCTTCAACCCGCGACCCTATCCCGACGATCTTCACAGACCTTCGCTGGCGCTCACTTCCCCTCTCGTAGTGCGGAGTTGAAAGGGTAGTTCAGGATCGGGCGGAGCGGTGCCCTCAGCACCATCCCCCTGGACCTACCCAGACCATTGAATTTGGTTGGCGATCCGGTCAGCGGATCCGTCCGTTGATCGATCGGCTTCGTCTCGCGCCCGGTCGGGTCGGACGGCAGCGTCTTCAAGCGACCGACCGGGCGCCGAGCCGAGATTGCCGTCGTTCGAGGCAACCCTGCCAAGCAAACGGGCGGCAGCACGCGGTTTCATCGGATCAGCGTCGCGTGGCGCTCGGCGATTGCTGCATGCGGGCCACACAGGCGTGAAGAACGTGGCCCCGACCGCCCGTAATGGGCCCGTGCAGGTTGCCGGCAACTTGGCGGCAAAGCGCGATATTTGCTAAGCCACGGGATGAGCTGAGCCGTGTCTTCGTGCAGGCCTGCTCGATCGCGCGCTCGGACATGTCCCGGCGTCGCCTCCGAGGAATGTTTTAACCATGCCCGCCTCGATCCGTCGACTCCTCCTGGCCGGCTTCGCCGTCCTCGCCGTCGCGTCCACCGCACACGCCCAGGGCCGCGGCCCGGTCGGCGATGCCGGCATCGATGGGTTCGGCGACGACGGGCAGCTCTATCAGGACCAGAACGGCGCATATTACGTGCGCCGGGGCGGCCGCTATCTGCCCTATACCGGCCGGACCGACTTCGTGCGCCCCGCCGCGCCGCGTCAAGCCGGGCAGCCCCAGCCCCCGGCCGCCGCGGCCTCGTTCGACGAGCAGCAGGCCGGACCCGCCCGTCCAGGCGCCGCGCCCACGGCGGAGGGCCTGTCGCCGCTGGAGGCCGCCAAGGCGAAGGCCGTCCTGCGCGCGCCCGACAATGAGCCGATCGATTACGCCAAGGTCTACGGGCCGGTCACGGACGATGTGTTCCCGATCCAGGCGTTCAACTACAAGAAGATGAACCCGGCCTTCCTGCGCCAGGAGATCGCCTATCACGGCCCCTACGAGCCCGGGACGATCATCGTCGATCCGCGCGCGCACCAGCTGACCCTGGTCCAGGAGGGCGGTCGGGCCCGCCGCTACGGCGTGGGCGTGGGCAAGCAGGGCTTCTCGTGGTCGGGCAGCGCCACGGTCAACTCGAAGCAGGCGTGGCCGGATTGGTATCCGCCCAAGGAGATGATCGCCCGCAGCCCGAAGCTCGCCAGCGAGGTCGACAAGCTGCAGAGCGGGCTCGGCGTCGCGGGCGGCCTGCGCAACCCGCTCGGCGCCCGGGC
Source organism: Methylobacterium guangdongense (assembly GCF_038442355.1). NCBI lineage: Bacteria > Pseudomonadati > Pseudomonadota > Alphaproteobacteria > Hyphomicrobiales > Methylobacteriaceae > Methylobacterium > Methylobacterium guangdongense. The sequence goes on along the minus strand of NZ_JBBXMX010000003.1, from coordinate 181,960 downwards.
CATGTATCTCTGGCAGGGCAACAAGGACACGCTGTTCCGCATCCACGGCACCCTTGAGCCGTACTCCATCGGCAAGAGCGTGTCCTCGGGCTGCATCCGGATGATCAATCAGGACGCGATCGACCTGTTCAGCCGCGTCACGGTCGGCACCAAGGTGGTGGTCTTGAACGGCGCCGGCACCTCGGAGGCGGCGGCGACGCCGTCGGCCTCGCGCGGCCGCCCGGTCGACAGCCGACTTTAAGGCGCCCGAGCCGGGCCATCACACCGAAAGGCGGCCACCGCCTTTCGGGATTCTGAGAGCACGAGCCCAACGCCTTCGGAGCACAAGGCGCCCCTACATCGGACAGGCGGAGCGTCAAGGGCAGCTGATCCGGGATCCCACACGGACAGGGCCGCGGAGCGGCACTGGTCGATCCCCACCGAGGCTGCGTGACGGTACGCGCAGGTTCCCAGGCCGCATTCCGCTTGCGCTGCATGCGCCCGGGAAAGGGCCGCCTCCAGGCGCCTCAGCTCAACCCGCGCCGATGCTCGCCGAGGATCCGGCGCACGGTGCCGGCCTCGGACCGATAGACCACCGTCTCGGTCTGGATCCGGTCCGGCCGGAAACGGACGCCGCGCAGCAGCGCGCCGTCGGTGACGCCCGTGGCCGCCACGATCACGTCGCCGCTCGCCAAGTCCGTCAACTCGTACTTCCGGTCCATATCCCGGATACCCATCTCGCCAGCCCGTCGGCGGCGCTCGGGCGTGTCGAGGATGAGGCGGCCCTGCATCTGGCCGCCGATGCACCGCATTGCCGCCGCGGCCAGGACCCCCTCGGGGGCCGCGCCGATCCCGAGGTAGAGGTCGATGCCGGTCTCCTCCGGGCTCGCCGTGAAGATGATGCCGGCGATGTCGCCGTCCGAGATCAGGCGGACCGCGGCCCCGGCCTCCCGCACTTCGGCCACGAGCGCCGCATGGCGCGGCCGGTCCAGGATCAGCGCGGTGATCTGCTGCGGATCGACGCCCTTGGCCCGGGCCAGGGCGCGGACATTGTCGGTGGGGCTCGCATCAAGATCCACGAGGCCGGGCGGGTAGCCCGGGCCGATGGCGATCTTCTGCATGTAGACGTCGGGGGCCGCCAGCAGGGAGCCACGCTCGGCCATCGCCATCACGGCGATCGCCCCAGGCATGTCCTTCGCGCAGAGCGTCGTGCCTTCGAGGGGATCGACCGCAATATCCACCTCGGGGCCCTCGCCGCGCCCGAGCCGTTCGCCGATGAACAGCATCGGCGCCTCGTCGCGCTCGCCCTCCCCGATGACCACGGTCCCGCGGACCGGCAGCCCGTTGAGTTCGTCGCGCATCGCGTCGACCGCGGCCTGATCGGCGGCCTTCTCGTCACCCTTGCCGCGCAGGCGTGCCGCCGCGATGGCGGCCCGCTCCGTCACGCGGGCGAGTTCCAGGGCGAGCATGCGCGGGACCCCGCGCGAAGCGGGTTTCAAAGTGTCGGCCATCGTTTCCTGCCTTTGTCCGGGTCCGATCTTTTGTCGGATCCCGATCTAAACGCCTTCGAGCGAGCGACGTTCAGCCTTAAGCTTCGTCCGCGGCCGGCTCATACTACGGATTCATCGGCCGCTCCCGCCCACGGGATCGTCTCGCCGGGCGCGCCCATCTGGCCCAAGAGAGCGCAGACCGGCGCGCACGACGCGTGGACGGCGAGCGTCGCCGTTACTCGCGTTCGATGCGGATGACCTGCGGTGGCTCGGCCAGCAGTCCGTCCGTGTCGATGGCGTCCAGGGCCGCACGGATGCTGCCCTCGGTGGCCGCGTAGGTGATCAGCACGAGCGGCACGGGCCGGCCCGAGCGGCCGCGCGGATCCGCGCCGCCGCCCTCGGTGCGACGCTGGAGGATGCTCTCCAGGGAAATCTCGCGCTCGGCCATCCGCTGTGCGACGCCGGCCGCCACGCCCGGACGGTCGTGGACCGTGAGCCGGATGTAGTAGCCGCCCTCGTGGCGCTGCATCTCGACGCGCTCGCTGGGGCGCATCGTGGTGGCCGGAATGGCGAAGGTCGGCCGTACGATGCCGCGGGCCACGTCGGCGATGTCGGCCACCACCGCGGAGGCCGTCGCGTCACCGCCTGCGCCGGGACCGATCAGGGTCAGTTCGCCGACCGCGTCGGCGTCGATCGTCACCGCGTTGGTGACGCCCATGACCTGCGCGATCGCCGAGGATTTCGGCACCATGGTGGGATGCACCCGCTGCTCGATCCCGGCCTCGGTGGCCTGCGCGACGCCGAGCAGCTTGATCCGGTAGCCGAGTTCGTCGGCCATGCGCAGGTCGAGGGGCTGCACGCGGGAAATCCCCTCCACCGACACGCCCTCGGCGTCGACAGCGGTACCGAAGGCGAGGCTCGTGAGAATCGCAAGCTTGTGGGCGGTGTCGAAGCCCTCGACGTCGAAGGTCGGGTCGGCCTCGGCGTAGCCGAGCGCCTGCGCGTCCTTGAGGCAAGCCTCGAAGGTCAGGCCCTCGCGCTCCATCCGGCTGAGGATGTAGTTGCAGGTGCCGTTGAGAATGCCATAGACGCGGCTCACGGCGTTGCCGGGTAGCCCCTCGCGCAGGGTCTTGATCACCGGGATGCCCCCGGCCACCGCCGCCTCGAAGGCGAGCGCCACGCCGCGTTCCTCTGCGAGCGCCGCCAGCGCCGCACCGTGACGAGCGAGAAGCGCCTTATTGGCGGTCACCACCGGCTTGCCGGACTGGAGTGCGGCCTCGACCACCGCCTTGGCGGCCCCCTCGGCCCCGCCGATCAACTCGACCACGCCATCGACGTTGCCGGATTGCGCCAGGGCAACCGGATCATCGAACCAGTCGATACCCGCGAGATCCAGGCCGCGGTCGCGGCTCCGGTCGCGGGACGAGACCGCGGTCACCCGCAGGTCCAGGCCGGCCGCGGCGAGCGCCGGACGGCGGCGTTCCACCATCCGGACCACGGACGCACCGACGGTGCCGAGCCCGACGATCCCGAGGCGAAAACTCACTGTCATGACCTTCTTCCGTGCCCGGGCGATCACGAGGAACCGGGCGCCCGATGCGCCGCACGTCTGCAACAAAACCGCCTGCGCCGCAAGGAAATGGCCGCAGCGGACAAACCCTACCCGGCGACCGCGCGGTGCCGGATCGCGGTCGCCACGAGGGCGTAGAGGGCGGCCGCGTTGAGGACATGCCACAGCGGATGCGTCCCGATCGGCAGCACCGAGCAGGCGGCTTGGTCGGCGGTGCGGGCGGCGAGCGACATGACGAACAGGGCGCTGATCCCGGTGAGCCGCCGTCCCGTGCCGATCATGTCCTCCTCAGGACGCATGACGGTCATGGCCGCAACGCCGATCAGCGCCAGGAGCGCCGGCAGGTAGTCGATCGAGCCGTTGGTCAGGTGTGAGAGGTCGAGCCCCGTCATGTCGTCGAGCATGGGCGTGAGGGAAAAGCCGAACAGCGCGAAACCCGCCGTCCCCGCAATGACGCGCGCCCAGGAGAGGCGCAGAAACCGACGGAGCGCCAGCGCGAGATACGCGTAGATGAACACCGCGATCGGGATCACGTCGGCCAGCATCGCCCAACGGACCGCCAGCGTGTGGAACAGGAAGGAGCCGATGCCGATCACCCCGATCAGCGCGGCCAGGGCGAGCCCGCTGCGATCCGGTGGCCGTGCCTGGGACGCGCGCCGCGCCACCGCGGCGGCGGCCAGGAGGAAGGCGGCGTTCGACAGGGCGTTGGCGGGTTCGGACCAGAATCCGGCGTCGGTCCGCTCGCAATAGGCCCGCACCGGCTCGAACCAATTCATGGGATCCCCCCGGGGCGCAGTCTGGGATTGGGGTCGGGGCCCGTCGAGGCGGAGGCATCGCATCGGCCCACCGAGCCCGGCCCGACGGCTTCGCCTCCCGACCGGATCGCTGCCAAGCCCGGCGCAATCCTTCGGGGCAACATTTAGATTCCCGATCTTGCATCAAGCCGACCTTGCCAGCAGGACGCGAAGCGCGGATGACGGCCCTGCGGCGACCGGATGCGAGGCGATGCGGATCACGACCTGGAACGTCAACTCGATCAAGCAGCGCTTGCCCCATCTCCTGGCGTTCCTCGACGAGGCGAAGCCCGACGTGGTTTGCCTGCAGGAGCTGAAATGCCAGGACGCGGCGTTTCCCCGGGACGAGGTCGAGGCGGCCGGTTACGCGGTCGAGACGCTGGGCCAGAAAGCCTATAACGGCGTCGCCCTGCTGGTCCGCGCGCCGCTCACGATGAGCGAGCTGCGGCGCGGGCTTCCCGGCGATGCCGAGGACGAGCAGGCCCGCTACATCGAGGCGCTGATCTCCGGTGCCGAGACCCGGCCGGTGCGCGTCGCCTCGATCTACCTGCCGAACGGCAACCCGGTGGACAGCCTGAAATACCCCTACAAGCTCGCCTTCCTCGAACGGCTGCGGCTCCACGCGCGCGCCCTCATGGAGGACGAGACCGCGGTGGTGCTGGCAGGCGATTACAACGTCATCCCCGAGCCCGCCGATGCCGCCGATCCGGAGGCTTGGCGCTCAGACGCACTGTTCCTCCCCGAGACCCGCGCGGCGTTCCGCGTCCTCCTCGCTGAGGGCTACACGGACGGCCTGCGGGCCTGCGATCCGCGCGACGGGCTCTACACCTTCTGGGACTACCAAGCGGGCTGCTGGCAGCGGAATGCCGGCATCCGGATCGACCACCTGCTGCTCTCGCCCCAGGCCGCCGACCGGCTCGTCTCGGCCTCGGTCCAGAAGCACCTGCGTGGGCTCGACAAGCCGTCCGATCATGTGCCGGTCACGGTCGAGTTGTCGGCAGGCTGACACAACGCCCTATGTAACAGGCGCAGAGCGCGGCCGCCCGTCTGCCGCCTCCCTGAGCATGAGGAGTTCCGCTTGATCGTCTACGGTACCGGCTACTCGCCTTACGTCCGCAAGGTTCTCGTTTCGCTCGCCGAGAAAGGCGTCGCGTACGAGCACAGGCCTGTCATGTTTCACGCGCCCGATGCGGACTTCCAGGCGGCCAGCCCGTTCGGAAAGATCCCTGCCATCGAGGACGAAGGCTTTCGGCTCGCCGATTCCTCGGCCATCCTCTGGTATCTGGAGCGCAAGCATCCGAGCCCAACCCTCATTCCCACCGATCCGCAGGCCCTCGGCCGCGCGGTCTGGTTCGACGAGTTCGGCGACACCGAACTGTTCGGCAAGCTGATCGTCCCGTTCGTCGAGCGGGTGCTCAAGCCCAACATGATGAAGCAGGCCACCAACGAGGATGCGGTGACCAAGGCCCTCGAGAAGGACCTGCCGCCGCTGTTCGATTATCTGGAGGGCGAGATCGCGGGCCCGTATCTCGTGGGCGAGACGTTCAGCATCGCCGACATCTCGGTCGCCACCAGCTTCTACAACTTCCAACTGGCGCAGGCCCGGATCGACGCCGGACGCTGGCCCAAGCTCGCCGACTATGTCGACGCCACCCTGGGGCGGCCGTCGTTCCAGGCCGCCCTGGAGGCGAAGAAGGGCTGATCGCGCCCCCCCGCGCCGGCGGCTCTTTCAGCGCCGCCGGCGGATCGACCCCACGGTCTGGAGCTGGGTCTGCGCCTCGGCCCGATCGTCCTCGGCTGCGGCGGCCCAGTTCTTGTCGTAGAGCGCGACGATCCAATCGTCCTTGCGGCCCTCCGCACCCTCCCGGGCGAGGGAGAGCCACATCAGGCCCTTGACGCGCTGGATCGGCACGCCGCCGAGGCCGTTGATCAGCATGTCGCCGAGCAGCGCCTGGGCGGGGTGATGCCCCTTCTCGGCGGCGAGGTTGAACCAGCGCGCCGCCTGCCGTGGGTCGGCCTCGACGCCGGTGCCGTCGAGGTAGAGCCGGGCCAGATTGTACTGCGCGTTGGGGTCGCCGTAGTAGGACGCCGCGTAGTTGAACATGTCGTAGGCGCGCTCGGGATTCGGGCGCACGTAGGTGCCCTTGATCCCCTCCAGGAAGTACGTGCCGAGCGCCGTGAAGGCGCTGCCCAGCACCGCGGAGTTCTGCGGATCGGGCCCGTCATCGGTGCTGGCATCGGCGATCCGGGAGAAGAACTCGAACGCCTTCAGGTCGTCATGGGGCACGCCGTCGCCGTCGGCATACATCCGGCCGAGCTTCCACAGGGCGAGCGCATGGCCCTGCCCCGCCGCGTATTCGAGCGCCCGGGCGGCGCCTTGCTTGTCGCCGGCGTTGTACTCGCGCATGCCGGCCCGGAGCGCGTCCTTGGCCGAGCGATAGCTCTTGTCGGCCACCGGCACCTGGACGGGCGTACGCACGTTGGCGTCGAGGGCGCGGGGCGCATCGGTCGGCAAGGCCAGCAGGACCAGAGCCCAAGCGGCAAGCGTGACCTTTCCGATGATCCGGAACCGACCGGGATCGGCCCCGGCCGGCGCCCTGCGCCGGCTGAGGTCAGTCCTAGACGTCCGCATAGCTCTGCGTCTCCTTGGCACCTCCGGGGTGCGTGACGGCGCCGTAGAGCGCCGGGCCGACGCCCTGCGCGTATTTCCAGAGATAGCCGGAGGTCGCGGTGTTGCCCCGCGGCGACCAGGCCTTGCGCCGCTCGGCCAGTTCCGTGTCCGACAGGGCGACGCTGAGCGTGCCCTGGATCGCGTCCAGGGTGATCATGTCGCCGTCGCGAATCAGCCCGATCGGGCCGCCGACCGCGGCCTCCGGACCCACATGGCCGACGCAGAAGCCGCGGGTCGCGCCGGAGAAGCGGCCGTCTGTGATCAGCGCGACCTTGTCGCCCATGCCCTGGCCGTAGAGCGCCGCGGTGGTCGACAGCATCTCACGCATGCCGGGGCCGCCGCGCGGTCCCTCGTAGCGAATGACCAGAACCTCGCCTTCCTTGAAGATGCGCGACTGAACGGCCTCGAAGCAGGCCTCCTCGCCGTCGAACACGCGGGCCGGACCGGTGAAGACCTGCTTCTCAGCCGGGATGCCCGCCACCTTCACGATCGCGCCCTCGGGGGCGAGGTTGCCCTTCAGGCCGACGACGCCGCCGGTGGGCGTGATCGGCTTGTTGGCCGGGTAGACGACGTCCTGATCCGGGTTCCAGGTCACCCGGTCCATGTTCTCCGCGATGGTGCGGCCGGTGACCGTCAGGCAGTCGCCGTGCATGAAGCCGTGATCGAGCAGCGTCTTCATCAGCAGCGGGATGCCGCCGACCTCGAACATGTCCTTGGCGACGTAGCGTCCGCCCGGCTTCAGGTCGGCGATGTAGGGGGTCCGCCGGAAGATCTCGGCGACGTCGAACAGCGTGAACTCGATGCCGCATTCATGGGCGATCGCCGGCAGGTGCAGGGCCGCGTTGGTCGAGCCGCCGGAGGCCGCCACCACGGTCGCGGCGTTCTCCAGGGCCTTGCGGGTGACGATGTCGCGCGGACGGATCTGCTTGGCCAGCAGCTCCATCACCTTCTCGCCGGCGGTGGCGCAGAACTTGTCCCGGATCTCGTAGGGTGCCGGGGCACCAGCCGAGTAGGGCAGCGCGAGGCCGATCGCCTCGGAGACGGTCGCCATGGTGTTGGCGGTGAACTGCGCGCCGCAGGCGCCGGCCGAGGGGCAGGCGACCTGCTCCAGCTCGTCGAGATCCTCCAGGCTCATGTCGCCGACCGCGACCTTGCCGACCGCCTCGAACAGGTCCTGCACGGTGACGGGCTTGCCGCGGAACGAGCCGGGCAGGATCGAGCCGCCGTAGATGAAGATCGACGGCACGTTAAGGCGCACCATCGCCATCATCATGCCGGGCAAGGATTTGTCGCAGCCGGCAAGCCCCACCAGCGCGTCGTAGGCGTGGCCGCGCATGGTCAGCTCGACCGAGTCGGCGATGACTTCGCGGGACGGCAGCGAGGCGCGCATGCCGCCATGGCCCATGGCGATGCCGTCGGTCACCGTGATGGTGCAAAACTCGCGCGGCGTGCCGTTGGCGGCGGCCACGCCCTTCTTCACCGCCTGCGCCTGCCGCATCAGCGAGATGTTGCAGGGGGCGGCTTCGTTCCAGCAGGAGGCGACGCCAACCAACGGCTGGTGGATCTGCTCGCGGGTCAGACCCATGGCGTAGAGATAGGAGCGGTGCGGGGCACGATCCGGCCCCTCGGTGACGTGGCGGCTCGGCAGCTTCGACTTGTCGTTCAAACGCGTCACCATGAGCCCGGGCCAAGCCTTCGCACAACCGATCCCGAGGGGGCGCGAAGGACCGCGGCGCATCGCCCGTCGCGATACGCCTGAGGAACCATCCGCGGGCTCGGAAAACCTCGTTCGTTAACGGTAAAGCGTTGTCGAGACTGCCGTTTACCGCGGATGTTGAGGTGGGCCCGGACTATGGCGGGATCGCGGCGTTTACGGGCACGTCTCGGGGCGGACCCGGGATCGTTTTACGGTGTTGCGACCCCGCCACAGCCACGCTTCGAGGCAATTCGCGACCCAGCAATAGGTTTAAATTTTGACCTGCGCGGCAAATAATTTGCCGCGGTGCATAAGATGATCTGGCTGGTCGCGCGAGGGGATCGCCGAAGAAGATGGTCGAATTCAGAAATTAATCCGCCATGAATGCCAAGCGTGATCAAAGCACAATAAATTCATCCGCCGGACTAGGCTATCTATTCTCGTCAGGCGCCCGGAAATAGCATGTGCGGAGTCGGGCACCCCGATCATGAGCGGGGTGGGGCACGGATTTCGTCGATGCGTCCGGCCCCTACCGGCCGCAGGATACGCGACAGGCCTTCAGACGATTCAGGTGCCTGGCCGGCAAGGACTCAAAGCCCTCGGATGCCCGGTCAGGCTGCCCCGGCATGCGGTGCGGGGATCTCCGTGGAGATCGCGTCGACGGTGCGCGGCATGGGGCTGCCCTGCCCGTCGGAGCGCTGGATGCGCACCTGCTGGTTCACCGGCTGCATGTTGCCGAACGGCGTCGAGAACGCGATCTCGGCGGCGTCGCGCCCGACACCGATTCGCACCAATCCGTCGAGGTCGGCCTGCCGCGTCGCGTCGAACAGCCACCAGCGGCCATCGAGATAGGCTTCGAACACCGCGTGGAAGTCGCTCGGCACGAGGCCGTGGGCGTAGCAGCTCACGAATCGTGCGGGGATGCCCAAAGCCCGGCAGAAGGCCGTGCCGATATGCGCGAAGTCGCGGCAGACGCCGGCGCGCTTCAGCAGCGACTCGTCCGCAGTCGTCTCCCCGTCGCTGGTGCCGGGCTGATAGGTGATGTGATCGTGGATCCAGTTGCAGATCTGGTTCACGCGGGCATGGCCCTTGGGCAGGGCGCCGAACTCCGCCAGCGCGAAGGGCGTCAGGCGGTCCGAGGAGACGAACCGGCTCGGCAACAGGAAGGGCAGGATATCGAGGGGCAGTTGCCCGACCGGCGTCTCGCTGATGCTCGCCGGATCGGCCCGGTGCACGGTGAGGTCGACTTCGGCATTGTATTCCAGGGCGAACTGGCCCGTCGGGACATTGAGGCCGAGATAACGGTTCTGGAGATCCGGGGTGATGTAGATGTCGCGCTTGAGGTTCGGCGTCAGGACCAGGCTCTCGCTCAGGATCTCGACGCTCTTCAGCCTGGCCACCTCCAGATTGAAGATGAAGGTGGTGTCCGAGAGGATATTGTAGGACAGGCTGCAACCAAGCGTGTAGCGCATCGGATCTCCTTGCCGGACGACGACCTCACCGTCGTCCAAGCAAGGGGCGCGCCCGATCGCCGGTTCCGGCTCAGGCTGTTTTCGGCTGCATCACCACTGTAAGCGAGCGCACGCCCTGCGCCCCGTGGATCAGCACGCCCTCGATATCGGCGGTGGCCGAGGGGCCGGTGTGCAGCACCGCGTAGGCCGAGCGACCGAATTCCGGCCGGCGATAGGCCGCCTGGACGTTGGGCAGGATGTCGGCCGGATCGAGCAGCACGACGAGGTGCTGGGCGAGATAGGCCACGGCGTTCACGATCAGCTGGTCCTGCGTGAACAGCACCGAGCCCGTCTCGGCGATGCCGAACACGGCGCGGACCACCGCCACATCGACATCCTCGACCTCCTGGGGGTAGCGCACCGCCCGCAGGTCGCGGTTGCCGGTCAGCTCGGGGACCGCCGAAGCGACGACCTTCGCACCATCCAGCCGTTCGCGAACGGCTGCGAAGATGTCGCTGGCTTCAGGATGGGCCACCCGGCCGCCCATCCGCTTCAGCCGCTCGCCGAACTCGACCACGAGATCGTCGCCGATGAGCGGCGCGAACAGCGGCACCTCCGGCAGCGGGAAGTCGCCCGCAGGCCGGTTCCGGCGGATCTCGGCCAGGATCGCGTCGCGGGCGCTCATTGCGGCGTGCCCTTCATCCGGTTCTGCTTGTACCAGGCGTGGAAGCTTTGGCGCGGGGCTTCGGGCATCTCGCGCTTCTTCCCCCAGGTGTTCAGCGGGTTGTAGACCGCGAAGCGCGGCAGGACCTTCAGGGCCGAATCGGCGGCGCCGATCGCCGCCCGATAGGCGGCCGGGCGCGACAGCACGGCGCCCGCGGCCTTCATCATGCCCTGCTTGAGCGCCGGGATCTGGTGCTCCTCGACCAAAACCTTGCGCCACGCGAAGATCTGCTCGTGGATGTTGATCTTCACCGGGCAGACGTTGGTGCAGGAGCCGTTCATCGTGGAAGAGAACGGCAGGGTCGAGTACTTCCGCTTGTTGAAGGTCGGGTCGATGATCAGCCCGATCGGCCCCGAATAGGTCGCCCCGTAGGACAGCCCGCCCGAGCGCCGGTAGACCGGGCAGGTGTTCATGCAGGCGCCGCAGCGGATGCATTTCAGGGAGGTCCAGAACTCTTCCATGCCGAGGCGCTCGGAGCGGCCGTTATCGACCAGCACCATGTGCATCTCGATGCCCCTGCGGGGCGCGCGGAAATGCGAGGTGTACTGGGTGATCGGCGAGCCGAGCGCGGAGCGCGACAGCAGCCGGATGAAGACGCCGAGATGCTCGACCTTCGGGATGATCTTCTCGATGCCGATCGAGTGGATCTGCAGCGGCGGCACGTTGCCGGAGAGGTCGGCATTGCCCTCGTTGGTGCAGGTGACGACCGAGCCGGTCTCCGCGATGGCGAAATTGCACCCGGTCATGCCGGCATCGGCCTTCAGGATGTAGGGCCGGGTCGTCTCGCGCTGGCTCTCGGCGAGGTAATGCGCGTCGTCGTTGTCGGGGTCGGTGCCGAGCGTCTTTGCGAAGACCTCGGCCACGTCCATCCGGGTCTTGTGGACCGCCGGGGCGACGACGTGGCTCGGCTCCTCGTTGTCGAGCTGCTGGATCCGCTCGCCGAGATCGGTCTCGATCACCTCGATCCCGTTGGCGTCCATGTGGTGGCGGAAGCCGCACTCCTCGGTGAGCATCGACTTCGACTTCACCAGGGTCTTGGCGCCGTGGCTCTTCAGGATCTCCAGCACGATGCGGTTGTGGTCGGCGCCATCCTTCGCCCAGTGGACGTGGACACCGTTGGCCTTCGCGGCGGCCTCGAACTGTTCGAGGTAGTGATCGAGGTGGCTCAGCGTATGCGTCTTGATCTGCGAGGCGAGCTCGCGCAGCTCCTCCCACTCCGGGATGCCGTGCGCGGAGGCGTCGCGCTTCTTGCGCAGATCCCACAGGCGCTCGTCATGGGCCGCCTGATGGAGCGGCGCGGCGAGGAAGCGCTCGGCGGCCTCGGCCTGATTGATCGGCCGGTCGCCGCGGATCTTGGCGCCGCGGGGCTGCGGCTCCCGGATCTGCGGGGCGCGGATCGGCTTCGAGGCGGCCTCGGCGTGCTGGAGCCGAACGCCGTCCTGCGAGCGCTCGCTCTCATCGTTTGGCGCGCGCACCTCCGGGTGGATGACGCCCTCGCGCTCGCGGGGATTCAGATCCTCGACGCTCATGCGGTGGCTCCGTTCAGCACCTGCGAGATGTGGATGTACTTGAGCGGCAGCCCCAGGCGCTCGGCGCAGCCCTTCTGGTGCATGAGGCACGAGGAATCCGCCGACACGACGTATTCGGCGCCGGCGCGGTTCTGATCGGCGACCTTGTCGTAGCCCATCTTGGCCGAGACGGCGGGCTCGAACACCGAGAAGGTCCCGCCGAAGCCGCAGCACTCGTCGGGCCGGGCGAGATCGACAAGCTCGACGCCGTCGACGAGGCGCAAAAGATCGAGGGGCTTCGAGTAGTAGGGCTTCACCAGCTCCGAGGGCCGCGCGTGGTGAATGCCGCGCAGCGCGTTGCAATTGGTGTGATAGGCGACCTTGTGCGGGAAGCTCGCCCAGGGCAGCGCCTCGACCTTCAGCACGTCGTGCAGGAACTCCACCAGCTCGTAGGTGCTGGACCGGACGTGGCGGACCTCGTCGGTCTGGGGGATCGCCGTCAGGTGCTCGCGAACCTGGTGGACACAGGATCCGGAGGGCGCCACCACGTAATCGAAGCCCGAAAAGTTCTTGACGAACAAGGCCTCGGTGGCGGCCGCCTCGGCGTGGCAGCCGGTGTTGGTCATCGGCTGGCCGCAGCAGGTCTGATCGAACGGATATTCGACCGTGCAGCCGAGCCGCTCAAGCAATTCCAGCGTGGCGATGCCGACCTCCGGCTCGAAGGCGTCGACGTAGCACGGCACGAACAGGCCGACCCGCATGGTCCGGCACCTCCCTGGATCGCCGTTCCGTTGGTCTGGAACGGTTCAAGATTGATCCTCAGGGTCTACCGGATGAGGTTGGTCTTGGCGAGATCGAGAACCGCGTCACCGCGTCCATCCATCACGGCGCGCAGGACATACAGGCTGAATCCTTTCACCTGCTGCCCGTCGATCTTGGGCGGCATCGACAGCTCGTTGCGGGCGGTGCGCACGTCGAGGAGCGAGGGACCGTCGAAGGCGAGGAACTCGCGCATGGCCCCCGGCAGTTCGGCGGGGTCCTCGACCCGCAGGGCGAAGATGCCCGCCGCCCGCGACATCGCGGCGAAGTCTGGGTTGTCGAGGGCGACGCCGGTCTCAAGGTAGCCGGCCGCCTTCATCTCCAGCTCGACGAAGCCGAGGGTGCCGTTGTTGAACACCACGACCTTCAAGGGCAGCCGGTGCTGCCGCAACGTCAAGAAGTCGCCCATCAGCATCGCGAAGCCGCCGTCGCCGCACAGCGCGATCACCTGTCTGTCGGGCTGGCAGGCCTGCGCGCCGATGCCGTGCGACAGGGCGTTGGCCATCGAGCCGTGGACCCAGGAGCCGAGGAGCCGCCGCTTCCCGTTCATCGCGAGGTAGCGCGCGGCCCAGATCGTGGGCGTGCCGACATCGGCGGTGAAGATCGCGTCGTCCGTGGCCGCCTCACTGATGGTGCGGGCGAGGTATTGCGGGTGCAGCGGCCCGCCGGCCTTGCCCGTGGCCAGCTCGTCGAGGCCGGTGCGTGCCTTGGCGTAGTGCTTCAGGCTGGCATCCAGGAAGGATCGGTCAACCTTGGGCTTGAGCCGCGGCAGCAGCGCCCGGAGCGTCGCCCCGACATCGCCCACGAGGCCGAGCTCGATCCGGCAGCGCCGTCCGAGCTCGGTGGGACGCAAATCGATCTGCGCCACCTTCGCGTCCTGCGGGTAGAACTGCTTGTAGGGGAAGCCGGTGCCGAGCATCAGCAGGGTGTCGCAGGCCATCATGGCGGCATAGCCCGACGCGTAGCCGATCAGGCCGGTCATGCCGACGTCGTAGGGGTTGTCGAATTCGACGAACTCCTTGCCGCCGAGCGCATGGACGATCGGGCTCTTGAGCGCCTCGGCGAGTTGCAGGAGTTCGGCATGGGCGCCGGCGCAGCCGCGACCGCACAGCAGGGTCACGCGCTTGCCGGCGTTGAGCATCGCGGCCAGCGCATCGAGTTCGGGATCGGCCGGCCGGACCACCGGCTTGGCGGGAATCAACCCGGCCCGCGGGGCCAGGGCGCGCTTGGGGGCATCGCGCAAGGCCACGTCGCCCGGCAGGACGATCACCGCCACGCCCCCCTCCCCGACGGCGGCGCGGATCGCGTTCTCCAGCACGAATGGCATCTGCGCCAGATCCGAGATCAGTTCGCAATAGTGGCTGCAATCGCGGAACAGCTCGGTGGGCTTCGTCTCCTGGAAATAGCCCGAGCCGATCTCCGGCGACGGAATGTGGGCGGCGATGGCCAGAACCGGCGTGCGGCTGCGATGCGCGTCGTAGAGCCCGTTGATCAGGTGGAGGTTGCCCGGTCCGCAGGAGCCGGCGCAGACTGCGAGCCGGCCGGTGACCTGCGCCTCACCGGCAGCCGCGAAGGCCGCGGCCTCCTCGTGCCGGGTATGGATCCACGCGATCCGCCCCCGGGCCCGCAACGCCTCCGTGATTCCATTCAGGCTGTCGCCGACCACGCCGTAGACGCGGGCGACGCCTGCCTCCTCCAGGGTTTCGGCGACGATGTCGGCGACGTTGCTGATGCGCATGACCGGGCTCCGCTCTCGGGCTCGGTCGGGAATCTGGAACCCGAGTCCCGGAAGTCACCCCGGACCGGCCCGCGCAGGGGTCTTTCCCCGGCAGCCCGCCCGCGCGCTTGATTTCCGACGCCCCAGAGTCGAAGGACGTCTGGAAACGTTCCGAAGAGATCATCACCATGGAAGAACTGCTCGCCCGCGTGACCGCCCGTACCGGGCTCGATGCCGCGACGGCCCAGACCGCGATCGGTCACATCCTCGCCTTCCTGCAGAAGGAGGGGCCCGAGACGGAGGTGAACCAGCTTCTGGCGGCGCTGCCGGGATCCGAATCGCTGATCGCCGAAGCCAATGCCGGCGAGGGTGGCGGGGGCGGCCTGATGGGCATGCTCGGCGGCATGATGGGCGGTGGCGGCGTGATGGCGCTCGGCCAGAAGCTGATGGCGGCCGGCGTGCCGATGGGCGAGATGCAGCCGCTCGGCCAGGAGCTGTTCGCCTTCGGTCGCGAGAAGGTCGGCGAGGACGCGATGGGGCCGATCATCGGCTCGATCCCGGGGCTCAACCAGTTCGTCTGATCTCACCTGTGCGCACCGTTTCTGAGCGCGCTGCATTCAGAAACGGCTCTAAGTCTTTGTCGTGACTCGCGCTCTGATGCGGGGCCGGCATTCGCGTCGGCGCGGGGCACTGCTGGTGTGAAGCCGCACAGAATTCGGGGTCGGCCTGGACGATCGTGAAAAAACAGTTTCCGGGCGAAAGCTTGACGGAACCTGTCACCACGATCCCCGTTATTGGGGGTGCGATCGGAATTGACGCCATCGGCGACGTTCGCGACCGCAATCCAGCAGGCCGGCCATGCCCGTCTTCGAAGCCAAAAATCTGGACAGCGCATTCGAGGGGCAAGCGCTCCTCGCCGCAATCCTGCACCCGACGCGCGCCGCACAGACCCGCGCGCTGCGCCACGGCCGCCAGCGCGCCGAGCGTGCCGCCGCGATGGCTGACCCGATGACCCTTGAGCCGCGCTTCCCGGTCACCGCGGACGGCTTGGCGCCGACGCCCTACCCGTCGCGCTGACTCGCCGGACCGCTACCAGGGCTGCGGCGTGACGAGGCCCTGGCGGGTCACCACGACCCAATCCCGCCCGCGACGCTCGACGCCCTCCACGCGACCGAATCCCGGTAGAATCTCACCCGGCCCGATCTCGAGGAGGCGGTGGCGGCGATTTTCCAGGATCGCCATCCCGTCGTAGACTTCGCGGACGGCCCAGGCGTCGATCACCGGGGGCTTGTCGCTGCTGGCCGAGGCCTTCGGCTTCACGTCGGCGGGCTTGGCGTCGACGAGCTTCGCCTCAGTGATCTTGGCTTCGATGACTTTGGGCTCCGCCGACTTCGGCTCGACGCTGCGGGTCTCCGCGAGGCTTCCGGTCTGGGTCGGCTCGGGCTTCGCGGCACTTGCGGCCCTGCGCTCGATCTGGGCGGTGAGACCGGCGATCCGGGCGTTCTGCTCCCGCTCGACCTGTTCGAGGCGTTCGCCGAGCGCCGCGGTCTTGGCGGTCAGATTCTTGTCGAGCTGCGCGAGGCGTTCGCCGAGCGCGCTGCTGCGGGTCGAAGCCTCCTTGCGGGCGGTGTCGGTGGAGGCGCGCAGATCGGCCAGGACCTGATGAAGCTGCGCGATATCGCTGCCGAGACGCGCCGTCTCGGTCCGGCCGGCATCGAGCGTCGTGCTCAGCGCCGTGACGGCATCGCTCGACAGGGCGGACGAGCGCGTCATGGCGATCACGCTGCCGCCCAGCAGGGCGCCGAAAGCCAGGCAGGCGCCGGGGATGGCGAGGGTCCGCCGGTCGATCCGCGACAGGGAGCGCAACACCGCGAGCGGCGATGCGGCGGCGTCCGGCGCCTTGGCGGCGGACACCGGTTCCGTATGGCCGGTCACAATGGCCTTGAGCAGGTCGTCCGGCGAGACGGCCGGCTTGGTTTCGGTCTTGGTCATCGCCCCCAACTCCGCGTGCAGGACGTCGCTGCAAGCCTTCGTTAAGGACGTTTGTTTACGAAACCCTTACCGGCCGTCCCGGCTCAGGCGGCGAGCCCGCGCTTCTTCAGCAGGGGCTCGATGCTCGGCATCCGCCCGCGGAAGGCCGTGTAGGCCTCGCGCGGATCGCGCAGGTTGCCGGCGCCGTACACGAAGGTGCGCAGGCGCTTGGCGGTTTCCGGATCGAAGATGTCGCCGGCCTCGCGAAAGGCGTCGAACGCGTCGGCATCCAGCACTTCCGACCAGAGATAGCTGTAATAGCCGGCCGCGTAGCCATCGCCCGAGAAGATGTGGGCGAAGTGCGGCGTCCGGTGCCGCATACCGATCTCGGCCGGCATGGTGATCCGCCGCAAGGCCTCGGCCTCGAAGGCCGGCACGTCGAGCCCCCCCTCGCCCTCGGCCGACAGATGCAGCGTCATGTCGACGATCGCGGAAGCCGTGTATTCCACGGTGGCGAAGCCCTGGTTGAAGGTGCGGGCCGCGAGCAGCTTCTGAAGCAGCGCGTCCGGCATGGCTTCCCCGGTCCGGTGATGGCGCGCGTGCGTTCGGAGCACCTCCGGCTGCTCCAGCCAGTGCTCGTAGAGCTGCGAAGGCAGCTCTACGAAGTCCCGGGCCACCGCGGTGCCGGAGAGCAGCGGATAGGTCACGTCCGACAGGAGGCCGTGCAGGGCGTGGCCGAACTCGTGGAACAGGGTTCGCGCGTCGTCGAACGACAGCAGCGTGCTCTCCCCCTCCGGCGCCTTGGCAAAGTTCATCACGTTGACGATGATCGGCGTGATCAGGCCGTTCAGCCGCTCCTGCGAGCGGAAGGCGCTCATCCAGGCGCCGGAGCGCTTGCTCGCCCGGGCGAAATAGTCGCCCAGGAACAGCCCGACCTCGGACCCGTCCGGGTTGCCGACCCGCCAGACCCGCACGTCGGGATGATAGCGCGGCACGTCGGCCAGTTCCGCGAAGGTCAGTCCGAACAGCCGGGAAGCCGTGTCGAAGGCGGCCTGGATCATCCGCTCCAGGGGCAGGTAAGCCTTGATCTCGCTCTCATCGAGATCGTGCTCGGCGCGCCGCACCTTCTCGGCGTAGTGACGCCAATCGTGGGCCTGAAGGGTGAAGTTGTAGCCCTCCGCCTGGATTGCCGCCTGAAGCCGGTCGCGCTCATCGCCCGCCCGCGCCCGGGCCGGGGTCCAGACGTCCCGCAGGAGCGCGGTCGCCGCGTCGGGGCTTGCCGCCATCGTGTCGTCGAGGGCGAAATGCGCGAAGCTGTCGAAGCCCAGCAGGCGGGCGCGCTCGGCACGCAGCTGGATGATCTCGGCCGCGATCGCGCGATTGTCGGTCGCGCCGCCATTCTCCCCGCGCCGGGTCCAGGCCGCATGGGCGCGCTCGCGCAGGTCGCGGCGTGTCGAGAAGACGAGGAACGGCTCGATCAGCGAGCGGGACAGGGTGATGACGTGGCCCGACAGTCCACGTTCCTCCGCAGCACTGCGCGCAGCGGCCCTTAGGAACGGCGGCAGCCCGGCGAGGTCGTCCTCGGTCTCCAGGGGAAGCGTGAAGCTGCTCTCGTCGGCCAAAAGGTTCTGGCTGAACTTGGTGCCGAGTTCCGACATCCGGGCCGCGATCTCGGCGATCCGCGCCTTGGCCTCGGGATCGAGCGTCGCGCCGGCCCGGCGGAAGCGGATGCGGTAGCGGTCGAGGACGCGGCGCTCCTCCGGCCCGAGTCCCTCGGCCTCCCCGTCGACCGCCGAGATCCGCGCCCAGAGGTGCGGGTTCAGGTAGATCGCGCTGCCGTGGCGTGCGAGCTTCGGCCCGATCTCGCGCTCGATCGCCTGCAGGTCCGGGTTCGTGTGGCTGCCAGTCAGGTTGTAGAATACGCCCGCGACGCGATCGAGGGCCTGCCCGGCCCGTTCCATGGCCACCACGGTGTTGGCGAAGGTCGCGGGCGCCGCCTCGGCCGCGATGGCCTCGATCTCGGCGGCATGGGCGGCGAGCGCTGCCTCGAAGGCTGGGCGGTAATGTTCCGGCCGGATCTGCTCGAAGGGAGGGATCCCGTACGGCGTGGTCCAGCCCGCCTCGTGGAAGGGATTGTCCTGCGGCAGGCTGGGCAGCCCGGCTTCAACGGCGTCCGGCATTCAATCCTCAGAGTCGATCCTGGTGGCGCGGGCCGTCGTCACGGCAAATCGGCGAGTGGACCGCGCATACGATCCGGCAGAGAGAATCCGGTTCGAGCGATCCGTCAACCATGTCGGTGATCCGAATGGGCCCTCGCTCGTTTCTGTGAGCCAACGCCCACGCTTCGAGGCCCCATGCCGGGACGACGTCCATCAATCCGCCGCGTGTCGACACTCCTGACGCGCGGCGCCCTCGCCCTCGCACTGTCGGCTGCCGTCAGCCAGGCCGCGGAGGCCCCGCCGGCCACCGTCCCGGTGCCGCCGCCGCTCCCGCCGGAGCGGCCCGATGCGCTGAAACCGCCGGGTCCGGAGGCCCTGCCGACACCGCCGATTCCGCCGGCCCGCCCAGCCGAGCTGACGCCGCCCGCCGCCAAGCCCAAGGAGGCCGCCGAGGCGCCGGCGGCCGAGAAGCCCGCCGATGCCGGCAAGCCCGAGATTCCCGTGCCCCCGCCGACCCCGCCCGGGCGGCCGCCGGAACTCTCCGGCGATGCGGCGTTGAAGCTCAAGGTCGCGCCGCCCGACGATACCGCCTGCCGCACCCGCCTGAAGCGGCTCGGGGCCGATTTCGAGCCCCTGTCTCCGATCGCCGAAGGCCAGTGTACGGCGCCGCTGCCCCTCAAGGTCGCGCGGCTCGCCGACGGCATCGCGCTGCCGCAGGGCGCGACGCTCACCTGCCGGACCGCCGAGGCGCTGGCGCGCTGGGTCACCGAAGTTCAGGTGGAGGCCGACAAGACGCTCAAGCACGGGCTGACCGGCCTCGAACTCGGCGGCACCTATGTCTGCCGCGGCCAGAACCACGACGTCGATGCCAAGCTGAGCGAGCACGCCTTCGCCAACGCCGTCGACGTGATGGCCTTCACCTTCGCGGGCCGTGCCAGCATCCCCGTGAAGGCGATGCCGGACGGGTCCGACGAGGCCCAGTTCCTCGACGCCGTCCGGGCCAAGGCCTGCGGCTTCTTCCGAACGGTGCTGGGGCCGGGCACGAACGCGGCCCACGCCAACCACTTTCACCTCGACGAACGGGAGCGGACCGGCGGCCACCGGCTCTGTGAATAGGGTCGGTGGAACGTTCGGGCAGACCCGGCATTTCTGCGGGCGGGGCGCCCTCGCTTCCGGAGACAACGACCTCGATGAGCCCGAAATCCTGGCGGCCGGTCCTCGCGGCGCTGTTGGCGACCAGCCTCGTCGCGCAGGCCGCGGAGGCGCGTTCGAAGCCGAAGGCCGTCGAACAAGAGGCGCCCTCCCCCGCGCTGACCGCCGAGGCCGTCAACGGCGCGACCCTGTCGCCGCAAGCCGACGACAAGGACGCCTCGAAGCGCTCGGCCAAGACGAAGGGCGACGACAAGCCCGATCCGCTGATCGTCAAAGCCCAGGTGCTGCTCGACCGCGCCCGCTTCTTTCCCGGCGCCATCGATGGCCTGACGGGCGAGAACTACAAGCGCGCGCTCTCGGCCTTCGCGGTGGCGCAGGGTCTTCCGGAGACCCAAAATCTGACGCCGGAGGTCTGGGCGAAGCTCCAGGCCACGAGCGACAAGCCCGTCGTGACCGATTACACGATCACGGAGGCCGACATCAAAGGCCCCTACGTCGACAAGATCCCGCCCAAGATGGAGCAGCAGGCCGATCTGAAGGCGCTGGACTACACCAACCCGCGGGAAATGCTGGCGGAGCGCTTTCACATGAGCCGCGCCCTCGTGACGGCGCTCAACCCCGATAAGCCCATCGACAAGGCGAACACGACCATCGCGGTGGCGGCGGTCGACCCGATGGGGACCGACAAGCCGAAGGCGAAGGATCTGCCGCAGGAACCGAAGGTCGAGCGCATCGTGGTCGACAAGGCCAGCCGCGACGTGCGGGCCTACGGCGCCGACGACAAGCTGCTGGGCTACTATCCGGCCTCGATCGGCAGCACGGAGAAGCCGGCACCGAGCGGCGACACGAAGGTGAAGGGCGTCGCGTTCGACCCCGACTACACCTACAATCCGAAATACGCGTTCAAGGGCGTCAAGGCGCAGCACAAATTCACGATCCCGTCCGGCCCGAACAACCCGGTCGGCCTCGTCTGGATCGATCTGGCGATCCCGAGCTATGGCATCCACGGCACGCCGGAACCCGAGAAGGTGGGCAAGACCGAGTCGCACGGCTGCATCCGGCTGACCAACTGGAATGCCCGCGATCTCGCGGCCCATGTGACCCGCGGCGCGAAGGTCGTCTTCAAGGACGATTGATGCGCGAAAGCGACGGTCGTCCGACGGCGGCCGAAAAATGTATCATCGGTTAACATACTGCGCGTGGATCGTGCGGGAACGGCTCGCGAACGCTTGACACGTTGCGCGTTACGGGCGACGCCAAAGGCCACCTCGTGAACCGCTCGTCGAAGCAGCGTTGCGCTCTCCGGACGCCTCGCCAACGGTTTCCGAGTGTACTTTGAAGGACGGCTCGGTCCCCGGTTCGGGGGCGCTCGAAGGGAAGACGGCCCGGCGTGACTGCTGACTCCAACGACGATGTTCTCAACGGCGTCCGCGTGCTCGTCGTCGAGGACGAAGCCGCGATCTCGATGCTGCTTGAGGACATGCTGCTCGATTTCGGCTGTGCCGTCGTCGGACCGGCCGCGCGCCTGTCCTCGGCCCTCGAAATGGCCGCCCAGGAAACGTTCGAGGTCGCGATCCTCGACGTCAACGTGGCGGGCGAACCGATCTATCCGGTCGCCGAGGCGATCGCGAAGCGCGATCTGCCCCTCGTGTTCTCCACGGGCTACGGCGGCGCCGGGATCCGCGAGCCCTTCCGGGACCGACCCGTCGTGCAGAAGCCCTTCAGCCAAGCCGAGCTGAAGCGCACCCTGATCGGCGCCATCCGGGCGGCCCGCGCCTGATCCGGCCACGGCCCGAACAGCGCCGGTTCTAAAGACCTTCGATCGTGAACGCGTCGGCGATATGCGCCGGCCAGCCCCGGGCGCCCACGAAGACGGCATCCGCCCGGAAGGTCATACCCGCACACCAGGGATTGTGCCCGATCCACGACCGGATGGCGCGCGAGAACCGGCGTCGCTTGGCCGCATCGATCGCCTCCCGTGCATCGTCGCGCCGGGGCCGCGCCTTCACTTCCACGAACGCGATGGTGTTCAGGCGCTGGACGATCAGGTCGATCTCGCCCCCCGCGAAACGCACGCGCCGGCCGATCGGCCAGTAGCCCTTGATCATTAACGCCGCCAGGGCCAGCCACTCGGCGCGATGGCCGCGCAGATAGGCAGCCCGGCGCCGCTCGGCCTGTTCCGGCCGTGCCTCGCTCACCCCTCGCTCCGCGCCAGAGCCAAGGCCCGGGTATAGACGACCCGGCGCGGTTGCCCGGTCTCGTCGGCCACGAGGCTTGCGGCATCCTTGATCGAGTGCCGCTCCAGCGCTGCGCGGAGCAAACCATCGAGGACTTCATCGCACTCCACGGTACGTTCCTGCGCCGTCGCGGCGCCGATGATGACGACGATCTCACCCTTCGGCGGCCCCTCCTCGGCGAAGCGCTGGCTCAGGCCGCCCAGGGTGTCGCGCCGGATGGTCTCGTAGAGCTTGGTCAGCTCCCGGGTTACCGCCGCCGGACGGTCGGGCCCGAGTACCGCAGCGGCATCGGCCAGCATCTCGGGCAGGCGGTGCGGCGATTCGAACAGGACCAGCGTGCCCGGCACCTGGACCAGCGCCTCGAGACGGTTGCGCCGGGCGCCGGCTTTCTGCGGCAGGAAACCCTCGAAGAAGAAGCGATCGGTCGGCAGCCCCGCCGCCACCAGCGCGGTCATCACCGCCGAGGGCCCCGGCACCGGCGTGATCAGGATACCGGCCTCGATCGCCGCCTGGACCAGCTTGTAGCCCGGATCCGAGACGAGCGGCGTGCCCGCGTCCGAGACCAGCGCAAGAGCCTCACCGGCCCGCAGCCGGCCGACCATTCGCTCACGCACCGCGTCGTTGGAATGCTCGTGATAGGCGAGGAGCGGGGTGGTGATCCCGTAATGGGCGAGCAGGTTCCGCGTCACCCGGGTATCCTCGGCGAGCACCGCATCGGCCGCCGCGAGGGTCGCGAGTGCGCGAATGGTGATATCGCGCAGGTTGCCGATCGGCGTCGCCACGATGTGCAGCCCGGGGGCGAGCGGCTCGGCCTCGCTCGCCAACCCGAAGGCCGTGAAGGTGGTGGTCCGTGGCCGTTCGACCGGCTTCTGGGATGGGATCGGCGGCGGCGCGGAGCGCCCCGGAGCATCGAATCGGCGGGTCATCGCTGGCGATCTTGCCACACTGCTCAGCTCTCGTCGCGCGTCGACTGCGCCGACCGGGGGCAAGTCCTCCGGAGCGCGTTTACATTTCGGGGCCTCCCGATCACGCTGCGGGGCCTGCCCGATGGAGGTTTGCGCCATGGTGCGCCCGATCGGCGCGCCGGGTCGTCTCGTGCGCGTCACCGCCCTGACCGCCCTGTTCGGCGCAGCGCTGTTGCCCCTCGGGGGCTGCCTCGGCGGTGGCACAACCCGGCGGGCTTCGCCGCCCGAGGCCGCCCTGACGCCCCCGGTCGAGGTCCCGCAGGCGCCACCGGCGGCGGGGGGACCGACGCCCGGCGTGCCGGAATCGATCACCCCCATGGCGTCGGGCGGCCCCCGGATCGGGGCCGGCACGGTGAAGGTCGCCCTCGTGCTGCCACTCACCGGGCAGGGCTCGACCGTCGGCGCCGCCATGCGCAACGCCGCGCAGCTCGCCTTCGAGGAGGCGCAGCGCCCGGACCTGACGATCCTCGTCGAGGATGATCACGGCACCCCGGACGGGGCGCGGGACGCCACGCGGGAGGCCCTGCAGCAGGGCGCCGAGATCGTCCTCGGCCCCCTCTTCGCCGGGAGCGTCCAATCCGCTGCCGCGGTGGCGAAGGCCGCCGGCAAGCCGGTCATCGGCTTCTCTACGGACGTCACCGTGGCGGCGCCCGGCGTCTATCTCCTGAGCTTCCTGCCGCAGCCGGAGGTCGACCGGGTGGTCGAGGAATCGGTGGCGAGCGGAAAGCGCTCCTTCGCGGCTCTGATCCCCGAGACCGCCTACGGCAATGCCGTCGAGGCGGCCTTCCGAGAGACCGTGGCCCGCCGCGGCGCCCGCGTAGCGGCGGTGGAGCGCTATCCGGCGGGCAATCCGGCTCCGGCGGTGGCGCGGCTGGCCCGCGTCATCACGGGCCCTGGGGCGACGGCCGACGCGCTGTTCATTCCGGAGACGGCCGAGGCAATGCCGGCCGTCGCGGCGGCGTTGAGCAAAGCCGGCTTCTCCCCGGCCCGCGTGCGCCCCGTCGGCACCGCCCTCTGGAATGAGCCGGTGCTCTTCGCCCTCCCGGCGCTTCAGGGGGGCCACTTCGCCGCGCCGGACCGGAGCGGCTTCTCGGCCTTCAGCGGTCGCTATCAAGCGCGGTTCGGCGCCGTGCCGCCGCGCGTCACCTCCCTCGCCTACGATGCCGTGACCCTCGCGGCGGCGCTCGCCCGGCAATACGGCTCGCAGCGCTTCGCCGAGGTGACATTGACCAACGGCGCGGGCTTCGCCGGGGTGGATGGCACCTTCCGGTTCCGCCCGGACGGACAGAGTGAGCGCGCGCTCGCGGTCTACGAGATCCGCAACAACGCCGCGACGCCGGTCAGCCCTGCCCCCCGGGTGCTGGCCAAGCCCGCGATCTGATCAGCCGGCGAGGTCGGCGACGACGGCGTTCAGCACCGGCGCCCCGCGCCCGGTGGCGGCGATGCGGCCACCCGGGCGGCGCTCCAGCAGCCCATCGCCGATCAGCATGCCGATCCGATTGCCGTTCAGGGGCCGGCCCTTCAATGCAGCGTAGCGCTCGGGATCGATGCCCTCGCGCAGGCGCAGGCCCATCACCAGGAACTCGTCGGCCTGATCGGCGGGGGAGAGGGATTCGGTCTCGACGATGCCGTGGCCGTCGCGCTCGACCCGGGCGAGCCACGCCTCCGGCCCGCGCTCGGTCACTGTGCCGACCCGCCCCACTCCCGTGACGAGGCGTCCATGCGCGCCGGGACCGATCCCCGCATACTCGCCGTAGCGCCAGTAGAGGAGGTTGTGGCGCGATTCCGCGCCGGGGCGGGCGTGATTCGAGATTTCGTAGGCGGGCAGTCCGGCTCGGGCGCAGCGTTCCTGCGTCACGTCGTACAGGGCACGTCCGGTCTCGTCGTCCGGCACCACCAGCTTGCCCGCGTTGGCGAGGCCGTAGAAGGGCGTGCCCGGCTCGATGGTGAGCTGGTAGAGGGACACATGCTCGCCGGCCCGCTTCAGGGCCTCGTCCAGCTCGACCCGCCACATCGCGGGCGTCTGGTCCGGTCGGGCATAGATCAGGTCGAACGACGTGCGTTCGAAGGTCGCCTGGGCCACTCGAATCGCGTCGAGCGCCTGCGCCACGTCGTGCAGCCGGCCGAGCGTCCGAAGCGATGGATCGTTCAGCGCCTGGACGCCGAGCGACACCCGGTTGACCCCGGCGGCACGATAGCCGCGGAAACGCGAGGCCTCGACACTCGACGGGTTGGCCTCCAACGTGATCTCCGCGTCCGGCGCCACGGGCCAGCGCGCCGCCACGGCGTCGAGCAGGCCGGCGACCGTGGCGGGCTGCATCAGCGAGGGCGTGCCGCCGCCGAGGAAGATGCTGGTGACGGTCCGGCCGGGCGTCCGCCCCGCCGCATGGTCGATCTCGGTCCGGAAGGCTTGGAGAAAGCGCGGCTCGTCGACGCCGCCATGGCGGACGTGGCTGTTGAAGTCGCAGTACGGGCACTTCGCCGCGCAGAAGGGCCAGTGCAGGTAGATGCCGAAACCCGCATCGCGGGTCGGGTGGTCCAGGCCGGTCGCTTGCATGATGGTGGGGATGTGAGCGGCGCGGCCCGGTTTGGCAATCAGGCGCCGGGCTGAAGGCAGGCCCGGCTCAGATCGACGAAGGCCCGGGCCCGGTGCGAGAGCCCCTGCCCCCGCTGCCAGTCGACGCCGTGCTTCTCGTCGGCCGTCATCTCGCCGAAGGTGCAATCATGGCCGTCGGGCCGGAAGATCGGGTCGTAGCCGAATCCCGCCGCGCCGCGGGGCTCCACGAGGTCGCCGAACACCCGGCCCTCGAACAGCTCCGTGTGGCCGTCGGGCCAAGCCAGCACCAGCGCCGAGACGAAATGAGCCCGGCGGTCCTTCGCGCCGCGCCGGTCCAGTTCGGAAAAGATCCGCGCCATGGCGCCGGAAAAATCCTTGGTCGGGCCGGCCCAGCGTGCGGAGAAGATGCCCGGCGCCCCGTCCAGGGCATCGACGCACAGGCCGGAATCGTCCGCGAAGGCGGGAAGCCCCGTCGCCTGCGCGGCGGCGTGAGCCTTGATCGCCGCGTTCTCGGCGAACATCGTGCCGGTCTCGTCGGGCTCCGGCAGGCCGAGTTCGCCGGCCGATACCGCCTCGATCCCGAAGGGCGCCAGCAGCTCGCGCATCTCGGCGAGCTTGCCGGCATTGTGGGTGGCGATCACCAACTTGCCCGTCAGCCGCCGGCTCACGCGATCGCCTCCTTCTGCAGGGCGACCAGTCGGTTGGTGCCGGCGCGCGCGAGGCGCAGCAATTCGAGCAGTTGGTCCTGCGTGAACGGCTCCATCTCGGCGGTGCCCTGCACCTCCACGATGCCGCCTCGGCCGGTGAGCACGAAATTGGCGTCGGTCTCGGCCGCCGAATCCTCGGCGTAGTCGAGGTCGAGGACCGGCGCGCCCTTGTAGAGGCCGCAGGAGACGGCCGCGACGTGATCGCGCAGCGGATCGACCGAGATGATCGAGCGCGCCCGCATCCAGCTGAAGCAATCGTGCAGGGCGACCCAGGCGCCCGTGATGGCGGCGGTCCGCGTGCCGCCATCCGCCTGGATCACGTCGCAATCCACCGTCACCTGCCGCTCGCCGAGGGCCGGCAGGTTGGTCACCGCCCGGAGCGAGCGCCCGATGAGCCGTTGGATCTCCTGGGTCCGCCCCGAGGGCTTGCCGGAACCGATCTCGCGGCGGGTGCGTTCGTGCGTCGCACGGGGCAGCATGGCGTATTCGGCCGTCACCCAGCCCTTGCCCGAACCGCGCAGCCACGGGGGTCCGCGCTCCTCCAGCGAGGCGGTGCAGAGGACCCGGGTGTTGCCGAAGCTGACGAGGCACGAGCCCTCGGCGTAGCGCGAGACCGCGCGCTCCAGGCTCACGGGCCGCAACTCGTCGGCGGCACGCTTGGAAGGCCGCATTGCGGACCCCTTCTGTGAGGAAAGTCGAGGGCCGGGCTCATAGGCCGCCGTATCTCCGCGGGCAAGCGGCGCAGGCGACCCGGTTTGTACGGATTGATCCGGACCGGCCGCTTGACCATGATCGGACCACAGGACCAGAGCGTGACAGACCCGAACCCGCGATTTCCCGACGGCCCATCGATGCACGCGCTTGCCGCGCTCAACGAGCGCGCCCGGGAGATCTTCCGGCAGATCGTCGAGAGCTACCTCACCACCGGCGAGCCGGTCGGGTCGCGCAACCTCGCGCGCATCCTGCCGATGGCCCTGTCGCCGGCCTCGATCCGCAACGTGATGGCGGATCTGGAGCATTCCGGCCTGATCTTCGCGCCGCACACCTCGGCGGGCCGGCTGCCGACCGAGCTCGGCCTGCGCTTCTTCGTCGACGCCATGCTGGAGCTCGGCGACGTCAGCCAGGACGAGCAGGCCCGGATCGAGGCGCAGATGCGGGCCGCCGCCTCGCGTCACACCTTCGACTCGGCGCTGACCGAGGCCTCCACGATGCTGTCGGGCATCTCGCGCGGCGCCGGCGTGGTGCTGACCACCAAGGCGAACGTGAACCTGAAGCACATCGAGTTCGTGCGTCTGGACCCGGCCCGGGCCCTGGTCGTGCTGGTCTCGGACGACGGCTCCGTCGAGAACCGGCTGGTCGATCTGCCCCCCGGTCTGCCCGCCGGGGCACTTCAGGAGGCGACGAACTTCCTGAACGCCCGGCTCCAGGGCCGGACCCTCGGCACCCTGCGGGCCGAGATCGAGGCCAGCCGCCAGGCGATGAAGCGGGAACTCGACGCCCTGACCGAACGCCTCGTGGATGCCGGGCTCGCGACCCCGGTCGGGCCGACCGAGGCGCGGCAGCTGATCGTGCGCGGGCAGGCCAACCTGCTCGACGACCTGCGCGCCGCCGAGGATCTGGAGCGCATCCGCCTGCTGTTCAACGATCTGGAGAGCCAGAAGGATGTGATCGACCTCCTCGCCCGGGCCGAGGGGGGCGACGGCGTGCGCATCTTCATCGGCTCCGAAAACAAGCTGTTCTCGCTCTCCGGCTCATCGCTGATCGCCGCGCCGTTCCGGGACGGAGCCCAGAAGATCGTCGGCGTGGTCGGTGTGATCGGCCCGACGCGGCTGAACTACGCGCGCATCGTGCCGATGGTCGACTACACCGCCCGCGTCGTCTCGAAACTACTGGACGGGGGGCGGTGACGCGACCGTTGCTGCACCCGGCGCTGCGCGTTATCTTCGGGCGTGGGATCGGCGGGGCCAGCCGCCGATCCCTGGCAATTACCCGTTAGGGTTTGGCGAACTTCAGAGAAGCGGGTGGACGGCGAGGCGGAGAGTTACGCTCCACTCGCCGCTTGCTCTTCTGGAGACTGCCAGAGCGATGACCATCCTCCGCACTCCCGGCCGCAACCGGCCGCGTGCGGCCTTCGGGGGTGAGTCGGTCAAGCTCACAGCATGTTTTAGCCGGCTCCGCGACGAGAGTAAGCAGCAATGCCGGCGTGACGGCAGCCGCTGAAGGCTTTGACAAGCCTGAGGGTGTCCGTTTAGCTCGCTGCCGAAAGCTATCCTGTTTCAGGTACGACGGGTCGTTCTGGCGAGTATCGGCCGCTCGTCTTGGCGGCAGCCTCCGATGGGATGGATCGACATGCCAGATCTTGGCCCTTACCTGGCCTTCGCCTTGGTCTCGCTGGGCATGGCCCTCACGCCGGGGCCGAACATGGTCTATCTGATTTCCCGCTCGATTGCGCAGGGGCGGACGGCTGGCCTGATCTCGCTCGGCGGCATCCTCGCGGGCCACATCGTCTACATGGTGTGCGCGGCCCTGGGGCTCACGGCGCTGCTGATCGCGATCCCCTACGCCTATGATGCCCTCCGGCTCGCGGGCGCGATCTATCTCCTCACCCTCGCGTGGCAGGCAGTCCGGCCCAACGGGCAATCACCGTTTCAGGTCCGCGATCTGCCCCTGGCCAGCCCGCGAAAACTTTTCGCGATGGGGCTGCTGACCAATCTCCTCAACCCGAAGATCGCCGTTCTGTACCTGTCGCTCCTGCCTCAGTTCGTCGATCCGGAGAAGGGAAGCGTCCTCGCGCAGGCGCTGATCTTCTGCAGCACGCAGCTTGTCGTCAGCGTCGCGATGAATGCCGTCTTCATCATCTCGGCAGCCACGGTCGCCGGAGTCTTCACCCGGCGTCCGCTCTGGGGCGTCATTCAGCGTTGGCTCATGGGTACGGTCCTGGCGGGGCTTGCGATCCGCCTGGCAAGCGAAGCCCATCGGTGATCGTTGCGGGCCGGGTTGGCGCCACCCCGATCTGAGCGATACGGGGCGGACGCCACACGCCGGAGCGTTCGGCCTGCGGCGTCCGGTGCAGGCCGATCAGCCCGGGATCACGTCCACGATCTCGTAGGTGTCGGGATCGACGATGACGATGTCGTCGCGCACCAGAACGAAGTCGTAACCCTCGTATTCCGGCACGATCGAGATGATCGCCGGCGGCAGCCGGTGCAGGGACACCGAACGCGGAATTGCCGTGCCGACCGCCAGCCCGAAGGCGACGTCCCGCAACGGTGAGACGCCGAGCCGCGTGATCGACGAGCGGAACTCGGTGCGCTGCCGCGTATCGAGCCGACCCACGGCGCCGCGAACCGCACCGCCGTCCCGGGCGCCTGCGCGACCGCCGCGCTCACCCGCCGGACCGCGCTCGCCGGCAGGGCCGCGCTCGCCTCGGTTGGGGCCGGCCGCATCGCGCTTGCCCCGCTCCCCATCCGGGCCAGTCTCCCGGGCGCCGCGCTCTCCGGAACCGGGATTCGCGTTGGGCGCTCCGCGCTCGGCTGGTCCGCCGCGCTCGTTGGCACCGCCGGCCCGGGCCGGCCCCTCGCCGCCGCGTCCCGCCGGTCCGCCGGGCTCCGCACCGCGCGCGCCGCCTTCGGCACCCGGCCCCCGCATGGCGCCGCCCTCAGCGCCGCCGGCACCACCGCGCATGCCGCCGCCAGCGCCGCCGGGTCCGGCACCGCCGCCCGGACCGGCGCCCGGACCGGCGCCGCCTGCCGGGCCCGCTCCGGCGCCCGGGGCGCCCCCGCCCGCTCCGCCACCACCCGGCCCGCCGCCACCCGGCCCGCCTTGCGCAAACGCGGTCGTCGCTCCCGCGACCACGATGGCAACCGCCACCGTGTCTCTCAGAATCCGCTTCATGGCCTCTCCTCCTGCCGGGCCCGACACGCCGTCGGTGCCAGCTCCGGGCCGCAACGGCGCCCCGAGGCAAACCGTTCCGATCGCGTCGAGGGCGACGGGGTCGCGCATGACAGGTGCCGGTTTCAGCGTTGGGAAAGCCCCATCACGCCCTTGCGATCACGATCGTCACCTGTAACGTCGCGCCGTACGAAGAAGAGGCCGGCAATCGCCGCCCCGAATGTGAGTTCCGGAGACGCCATGTCCGCAACGCGAGACGATACGATCGGTATCGCACCCGGCACGGTCCACGACGCCGCGGACCGGAAGCGGCGCATCTGGGCGATCGTCGGCTCGTCGTCGGGCAATCTCGTCGAGTGGTACGACTTCTACTGCTACGCGTTCTTCGCGCTCTACTTTGCGCCGGCCTTCTTCCCGAAGGGCGATTCGACCAGCCAGCTGCTGCAGACCGCCGGCATCTTCGCGGTGGGCTTCTTCATGCGGCCGATCGGCGGATGGCTGTTCGGCCGGATCGCCGACCGGGTCGGACGCCGAACCTCGATGGTCATCTCCGTCCTGATGATGTGCTTCGGCTCGCTGCTGATCGGCATCCTGCCGACCTATGAGCATGTCGGCACCCTGGCGCCCGTTCTGCTGCTGCTCGCCCGCATGCTGCAGGGTCTCTCGGTCGGCGGCGAGTACGGCACCTCGGCGACCTACATGAGCGAGGTGGCGATCAAGGGGAAGCGCGGCTTCTTCGCCTCGTTCCAGTACGTGACGCTGATCGGCGGGCAGCTCCTGGCCTCGCTGGTCCTCGTGCTGCTCCAGACCGTGATGACCGCCCCCGAACTCACCGCCTGGGGCTGGCGCATCCCGTTCTTCATCGGTGCGGGCTTGGCGGTCGTCGCCCTGTACCTGCGCCGCTCGCTCACAGAGACGAGGGACAGCAGCGACAAGGAGACCGCCGGCACCTTCGCCGAGCTGTTCAAGCACTGGCGGGCGTTCCTCGTGGTCGTCGCCTACACGGCGGGCGGATCTCTGAGCTTCTATACCTTCACCACCTACATGCAGAAGTATCTCGTTAACACCGCCGGGATGCCGAAGACTTCGGCCTCGCAGGTGATGACGGTGGTGTTGTTCGTCTACATGGCGATCCAGCCGATCTTCGGCGCCCTGTCGGACAAGATCGGCCGCAAGGCCAACATGCTGCTCTACAGCGGCCTCGGGACGCTCATGGTGGTGCCGCTGATGACGGCGCTCGGCACCAACAAGGATCCCTATCTCGCCTTCGCGCTGATCACGCTGGGGCTCGCCGTGGTGTCGTTCTACACGGGCATCAGCGGCATCGTAAAAGCGGAGCTGTTCCCGACCAACGTGCGCGCGCTCGGCGTCGGCCTGTCCTACGCGGTGGCCAACGCCACCTTCGGCGGCACCGCCGAGTTCGTCGCCCTGTGGTTCAAGGACAACGGCATGGAGAGCACGTTCTTCTGGTACGTGACCGTGCTGATGGCGATCGCCTTCGTGGCCTCGCTGATCATGCCCAACCCGAAGGTCCACGGCTATCTCGACGGCGCCGGCACCGTCGAGGAGGCGCTGGGCAAGAAGCCGCGCTTCGCCCACGCCTGAGTCGAGCCGGAAGGTCCGGTTCGACCGGACCGCGCCGGGCCGCTGTGTTGCTGGACGCGCAAGACGTCCGGCGGGAGGATGCTCATGCTGAGGAAAACCGCCGCGGCGGCGCTGACCCTGCTCGGCCTCGCGGTCGGTCCGGCTCCGGGCGTTGCCGAAACGGCGCCGTTCAGGCCGCAGCACGCGACCGGCTACTTCTTCGTCGGCGGGCACTATGCGGGTGCTGAGGGCAAGACTACGGCCCGCGGGCAGATGTTCGTGCAGTACCGGGCACCGGAGCGGATCACGCAGCCCTACCCGGTGGTCATGGTGCACGGGACCGCGCAGACCGGGACCAACTTCCTCGGCACGCCCGACGGACGACCCGGCTGGGCCGACCGCTTCGCCGCCAAGGGGTTTGCGGTCTACGTGGTGGATCAGGTCGGACGCGGCCGCTCCGGCGGCGATCCGGAGACCTATGGTCCGTATGCCCGGTTGCCCGTCGAGGATCTGGAGACGGTTTTCACCGGGCAGGAGCGGTCCTCGCTCTACCCGCAGGCGAAGCTCCACAGCCAGTGGCCCGGCGGTCCGGGCGTGCGCGGGAACGCGGCCTTCGATCAGTTCTACCTCTCCCAGGTGCCCTACATCGACAGCGCGCTGAAGAGCGAGGAGCTGGTCGACCCGGCGCTGATCGCGCTCCTGGACAAGATCGGTCCCGCGATCCTGCTGACCCACTCGCAGGCGGGCGTGTTCGGATGGGCCGTATCCGATCAGCGGCCCGACCTCGTGAAGGCACATGTCGCCATCGAGCCGAACGGGCCGACCTTCTACGATATCCGCTTCAAGGGCGGGGCCGATTGGTACGAGCGCGTCGGGGAGGCACGGGCGAGGCCCTACGGGATCACCCGGGTGCCGCTGCATTTCGAGCCGCCGGTGAGCGGCCCGACCGATCTGGCGGTGGTCCAGGCCGCGACGGCCGCCGCGCCCGACAAGATCCGCTGCTGGCTTCAGGTTGATCCGGCCCGGACCCTTCCGAACCTCGCGCGGGTGCCCGCCGTGATCGTCACCGCCGAGGCGTCGTTCCGCGCCACGATGGATGACTGCACCGCCGCGTTTCTCACCCAGGCCGGTGCCAAGCCGGACCGTCTCGTCCTCGCCGAGCATGGCATCCGCGGCAACGGCCACATGATGATGCTCGAAGCGAACAGCGACGCGGTGGCGGACGCGATCATCGGCTGGATCAAAGGCAAGACACAGGCTCCGGCCCGCCCTTAACCCGCCGCTTACCCTGTGCCGGCGAGGATGCCCCCGTCATCCGACGAGGGATTGCATGACCGATATGACCGACACCGTGGGCGTCGCGGGCGACCGGATCCGCTCCATCATCGAGCGCGTGGAGCGCCTCGAGGAGGAGATCAAGGACCTGATGGAGGCCAAGAAGGAGGTGTTCGCCGAGGCCAAGGGCGAGGGCCTGGACGTCAAGATCCTCAAGGAGATCCTCAAGATCCGCAAGCAGGACAAGGACGAGCGCGACGAGCACGAGACGCTGCTCGACGTGTACCTCCGGGCGATCGATGCCCCCTCCCCGGCCCCGCTGGCCGCCGCGGCCTGAACCATTCGGACTCGACCCGGGGCGGCGCGGCGTGCGCCGCCCTTCAGAGAACCGGGTTGGCGGCCAGATAGGCTTCGAGGTTGCGGCGCACCCGATCGAGCGGCACCTCGGCCGGATCCGGCAAGGCGAACGTGGCACCGGTGATCGTCTCGTAGGCCGTGATGTAGACCGCGGCCGTCTCCTGGATGACGTCCGCGGGGATCGTGGGGATCGCGTCGCGATAGGGATCGCACCGCGCGACGACCCAGTTGCGCACGAAATCCTTGTCGAAGCTCTCGGGCGCCGTTCCCGCCGCGAAGCGCGCGTCGTAGCTCTGCGCAAACCAGTAGCGGCTGCTGTCCGGCGTGTGGATCTCGTCCGCGAGGACGATGCGGCCATCGCGGTCCGTGCCGAACTCGTACTTGGTGTCGGCGAGGATCAGCCCGCGCTCGGCCGCCACGGCTTGCCCGCGGGCGAACAGGGCCAGGGCCGCCTCCGAGACGGTGCGCCATTGCCCTTCAGTCAACAGGCCGCGGCCCAGGATCTCGGCCTCGGTCAGCGGCTCGTCGTGGCCACCGTCGAAGGCTTTCGTGGTCGGCGTGATGATGGGGGTCGGCAGCCGCTCGTTCGGGCGCATCCCGTCCGGGAAGCGGTGCCCGTACATCTCCCGCTCGCCGGCCCGGTACCGGGTCAGCACGGAGGTCGAGGTCGTGCCCGCCAGGTAGCCGCGGACGACAACCTCCACGGGCAGGATCTCCAGGCGCCGGCCGACCACGACGTTGGGATCCGGGTAGGCCAGGACGTGGTTCGGGCAGATGTCACCCGTCCGCTCGAACCAGAAGCGGGCGGTCTGGGTGAGGACCTGTCCCTTGAACGGGATCGCGGCGAGCGCCCGGTCGAAGGCACTGATCCGGTCGGTGGTGATCAGGATGCGCCGGCCATCCGCGAGATCGTAATTCTCGCGCACTTTGCCGCGGTAGTGGTCGGGGAGCTCGGGCAATGTCGCATCGGCCAGGATCTGATGCGCGTGCGGGGCGAGATCGGCCGTGTTCATCCGAGCGTTCCGTCAGGCTGAGCGGCGACGCCGCCGCGCTGCCTGTGTGCGCGGGCAGAGGGAAGATTTCCAGCCCCGACGCCAGCGGACGCCCCTTCGCCTGGGGGGAACCTGTTCGTCCGGCTGTTGCCCGAGGCGGGGAAGACAGAGCGCCGTCCATCGCATATTCCGCGCGCGATGCCGGCTGGCCGAGCGTTGCTGCCGACGAGGAATAAGCCTCGTCAGCCACTTTGCGCACCGGTTCGGTCGATCGGCGTTCTTGAAGCAACAGATAACCATCTGTCGGTCCGGAACCGACATCCCGTTTCGCGTCTGCTTGGGTTCGATCGAGGTGAGATGAACGGATCAAGTCAATATGCGAACCGGCATCCCTTGTTGCGCAAGATCGAAAGCATCGCCCTGTTCGCGCTCTCCGCCGAGGAATGCGCCGCCCTCGAAGCCCTCCCGATGCAGGCGGCACTGATCGACGCCGACCAGGACATCGTGCGCGAGGGCGACCGCCCGGGCCGCAGCTTCGCGGTGATATCGGGCATCGCGAGCACCTATAAGACCACCCGGGCCGGCAAGCGGCAGGTCATGAGCTACCACGTCCCCGGCGACGTGCCCGATTTTCAGAGCCTGCATCTCCAGACCCTCGACATCAGCATCGCGGCGGTCACCCCGTGCAGCATCGGGTACGTCCAGCATGATGCCGTGCGGGCGCTGTTCCGCGCGCAGCCGCGTCTCACCGAGGTGTTCTGGCGGGCGACGCTCATCGATGCCGCCATCGTGCGGGAATGGACGCTGAACACCGGCCGGCGGGATGCCTACGCCCGGATGGCGCATCTCCTCTGCGAGTTGGTGACGCGCCTCGAAGCGGTCGGGCTCGCGCCGGACCTGAGTTGCGACCTGCCCATGACTCAACCGGAACTGGCCGACGCCCTCGGCATCACGCCGGTCCACGTCAATCGCACGATCCGGGACCTAAAGGCGGCCGGGCTGCTCACGCTCCGCAACCGCCATCTGACCGTTCACGACTGGGACGGGCTGGTCGCCGCAGCGGAGTTCGACCCGACCTATCTGCATCTCCGACAGGAAGCTTAGATCGCGTTGCAAGTCTGCGCGGCTCTGAGCCACTGGTGTGGCGTGCTCTCGTGCGCCGAACCGGTATTCTTTTCGGCCGAGAGCGCTCTTGCCCTAGTTCAGACGGTTCCGCTCGTCGGTTGCTTCTTGCAACGCGAGTTTGCGACCGATCTCGAACAGAAGCGCTTCGGCCCGCGCCGTCAGACCCGGGTCGTTCAGGGCCCCGATCGCCTGGAAAGCCGCAATCGCGGCGGCGGCCGCCTGATCGAGCAACACCGTGGGGGGAGCCGCGTCGAACATGCCCGCGGGGGCCCGGTCCGCGTCCCCCGCCTGCAGGTCACTGATATCGACGATGATCCCGCGACCCGAGAGCGGGCGTCCAAGATGATCGTAGGTGAATCGCCCCCGGAACAGCACCAGACGCAGACCGCCGTCGGCGCCACGGACACGATACTCGACCGCTCCGCCCCCGTCCTCACGCCTGTCCGAACGGAAAAGCGCCAGGACGCGCGGTTGGTCGGTGGGGTGGATATGGGACGCGAATACGGAGAGCGGCAGTCCGGCCTCTGCCTCTTCCGGATCCAGGTTGAACAGCAGCGCCACGGAGGTATCCGCCCAGACACAATCGCGCTGCGCATCCCAGCTCCAGAATCCGGGCGTCTCGCGGCGATCCAGTGCAAACTTGGACCTCTCCCGGACGCTTCGGCTCACGAACGGTTTCACCTTTGGCATCGCGTAGCAGTGTCTCGAACCAATCTTAATTCATGTTAGATTGATTTCGGACAACATCAAGCATCCCGAAAACAGGAAATGACACCGTTGCCGGAAAGCAACCGGCACGCGCTCCGCAGACACGGGTTATGGGTTGTATATCGGAGTATCGGAACGCGATATCGGACGCGTCGCGTATGTCGGGGCGATCCGACGCAGGACTGCAGGTTCACGGGCGTGGACGCAGTGCTGATCGTGCGTTTATCGACGACCGCAGCGGGACGCAGAACCGACGCGCCAGCCGTCACAGAGCAATCGGAGAACGTCAACTTTTTTGGCGATCAATGCACCGCTCTATCGCCTCAGCGAAAGGATGGTGCCCAGGGGCGGAATCGAACCACCGACACTGCGATTTTCAGTCGCATGCTCTACCAACTGAGCTACCTGGGCGTCGCCTGCGCCGCTGCCGGCCTCGGACGCCGCGGGGTATAGTCAGTGCGTCGCGGCCTGTCCAGCCTTGCCGTGACATCGACGTGACGGAAACGCCGGAAAAATTTCAGCGCTCCGGATCGGGTTCGGGCGGCGGCTCGTCGGACTCGATCTCCTCGGGGATCGCGTAGCGCTCGTTCAGCCAGCGCCCGAGATCGACGTCGGCGCAGCGCTGCGAGCAGAATGGCTGATAGTCCGGCACCGAAGGCCGGCGGCAGATCGGACAGGCCGGGGCTCGCTCCCGGATCATGCGAGGCCGCCCCAGCCGGCGCGGACCGGGTAGCCTTCGCCGTCGAGCAGGCTCTGCGTCTCGTAGAGCGGCAACCCGACGACCGACGAGTAGGAGCCGACCAGCTTGACCACGAAGGCGCCGGCAAGCCCCTGGATCGCGTAGCCGCCGGCCTTTCCACGCCACTCGCCCGAGGCGACGTAGCCCTGGATGTCCCGGCCGGAGAGTCGCTTGAACCGGACCCGCGTCTCGACGATCCGCTCCCGCCGGCCCCGGGGCGAGAGCAGGCAGATCGCCGTGTAGACGCGATGCTGGCGACCCGAGAGGAGCCGCAGGCAATCGGCCGCCTCGTCAGGAACCTCGGCCTTCGGCAGCACGCGCCGGCCCACGGCCACGACGGTGTCGGCCGACAGGAGCCAGGTCGGCGCAGTCTTGTCGCCGAGATGAAGGGCAGCCTCCGCGGTGGCAAGCTTCGTGCGCGCCAAGCGGCGGGCGAGGTCACGCGGCGGCTCGGCCTTGCGCGGCGTCTCATCGATCTCCGCCGGCAGCAGGGCGTCCGGCTCGATGCCGATCTGCTGCAGCAGCGCGAGCCGGCGCGGGGACGCCGAGGCGAGCACGAGCCGGGCCGTCGGTCGCTGCGTCGAGCCAGTCGCGTCTGGTATGGCGTCCATGATGTTCCGTTCGCACGATCGGCGGAAAACGGCGCCTGCCGTTGCGACGCGCCACCACGCCGGCCCGACCTCGATCCGCCTGCCTGATAAGGGATGGGTGGGGGCTTGTGAACCGGAGCAACGATCGCGCGCTGCCGCCGGACGCACCGGGCTGCCGCGCTCTGCGTGCGAGTGTCCGGTACTTCTGCGCCGCCGCCGAGCCTGAGTTCAACGCACGGACCGCGACTCAGGCGGCGGCGCAATGTTGCCGCAAGATGACAGCAAGATCTCAACCCAGATGGTAACCGAACGTTAACCACAAACGCAGACAATCGGGCCCAGCCGGAAGGAATTGTCACCGATGCTGAACGCCGATCCACTGCTGCGGCGCCCGAAGCTGCTCAACAAAGCGCTGGTGGCGCGCGCCCTCGAAGGCTTCAAGCCGAAGGCGAACTCGCCCGACACGATGTGGCGGATGCTCACCGACCATTACGTGGTCGATCTCGACGCGGTCGCAGCCCTGCTGCCGGCCAAGGATCCGGAGACACGCTGGCTGCCGGCCCGCGACTGATTTGGCGGCGGCGATCGGCCGACCGACAACTGGCACGAGACGTGCCTCATTCGATCAACATCTTTGAGGAAGCACCCAGGCAACGACAACGCGGTGGCTCGCACGCCGGAGCACCCCGCGGACCTTTCGATCACTCGAAACCGAGGTCCGTCATGTCTGATCTGCTTTCCGTTGCCCTCGTCTGCGCCGGCGGGTTGCTGGCCCAGGACTGCTCCCGCGAGACCGCCCTCGACGTCATCGTCGCGCCGGCGAACTCCCCGATGGAGTGCCTGATGCACGCGCAGACCATGGCCGCCCAGGCCGGCCTGCCCGGGGGCGGCGATCGCTATCTCAAGATCGCCTGCGAGCATCGCCGCACCGAACGCGCCGTCGCCCTCCGCCGCGCGTCCTGAAGGACGCACCATCCCGGGCCCGCCGCATCGGGCTCGGACCCGAGCGACGACTTTGAAAAGCGCGCCCATCCGCCCGCACGAAGCCCGCGCGGTCCGCATGATGCATCAAAGTCACGTCGATCGTCTTCCTGAGGGCTTTCGCCCTTCGGACAGTTGCCGGCCCTCAGGGTGGCGACCATCCTATTCGGCCACGCTGATGCGCTTTGAACCTGGCATCCGCCTCCTTTGCCGCCCCGTTAGCCCGCGTGCCGGGCAGGGCTCCGCGAGTGCCCGCCCGATGTTGTACGACGCGTTCGACCTGCAGACCGACATCGCCGCCCAGACGCGGGCCTGGGGGCAGGTCCTGAACGACCTGTGGTCGCCCTGGCTGGGATTCGGCGAGCCGATCACCTGGATGTCGGCGGGCGCCCGCATGATGATGCGGGCCGGCCTGACCTTCGCGCGGCCCCCCTTCGGCATCGACGCGATCGACGTCGGCAACCGGAGCGTTCCGGTCTCCGAGGAGCCGGTGGTGGTCACGCCCTTCGCGACCCTGCTGCACTTCAAGAAGGACATCCACACCGAGCAGCCGAAGGTGCTGATGGTGGCGCCGATGTCGGGCCATTTCGCCACGCTGCTGCGGGCGACCGTGCGCACCATGCTGCCGGACCACGACGTCTACATCACCGACTGGCACAATGCCCGGGACGTGCCGCTGTCCGAGGGGCAGTTCGGCTTTGACGATTACGTCGGTCACCTCGTCCATTTCCTGCAGACGATCGGCGAAGGCGCCCACATGGTGGCGGTCTGCCAGCCCGCCGTGCAGGCGTTGGTCGCCGCCGCCGCGATGGCGCAGGCCAAGGACGCGGCGGCCCCGCGCAGCATGACCCTGATGGCCGGCCCGGTCGATTGCCGGATCAATCCCACCGGCGTCAACGAACTCGCGAATTCGAAGCCGATCACGTGGTTCGAGCAGAACCTGATCGCCACGGTCCCGAACCGGCACAAGGGTGCCGGCCGCCGGGTCTATCCGGGCTTCGTGCAGGTCTCGGCCTTCATGTCGATGAACGCCAAGCGCCACGTCCAGGGCCATGCCGACCTGTTCTGGCATATGGCCAACGGCGAGCACGCCAAGGCCGAGGCGATCGAGACCTTCTACGACGAGTACTTCGCGGTCCTCGACCTCGCGGCCGAGTTCTACCTGGAGACCGTCAAGACCGTGTTCCAGGATCACGCCCTGGCCCGCAACGCGGTGACCTATCGCGGCGAGCCGATCGATCTGCGGTCCATCCGCCGGACCGCCCTGATGACCGTCGAGGGCGAGCGGGACGATATCTGCGCCGTCGGCCAGACCATGGCGGCCCACGACCTCTGCACCGGCCTCGCGCCGTACATGCGGAACCATCATCTCCAGCCGGGCGTGGGCCATTACGGAGTCTTCGCGGGGCGGCGGTGGGAGAACCAGATCTACCCGCAGGTGCGCAACTTCATTCAGGCGCACAACTGAGCCGGACCGTCGCGCCGATTTGACCCGCCGACCGCCGAGGCCCACCATGATAGCCTTGGCGGATCGGTGCCGGGTTTACCCCCGGTGCCACGGGCGCGAGGCGGAACGATCGGCGTGATCGGCAAGAACGGCTCCGAAGGCAACGACCCCCCGAGCGATGGGACGCCGCGTCCTACAACGGCGTTCGCGCGGCTGGACCGTCTGGTCGCCCAGGCCCGCGTCGCGGCCCTGTGGGAGCAGGTCTGGCCGGTCCTGTGGCGCGGCCTCGCCGTCGTACTCCTGTTTCTCATCCTGTCCTGGTCGGGCCTGTGGCTCGATCTGTCTCCGCTCTGGCGGCAGATCGGGCTGGTCATTCTGGCCGGTCTGCTGGTTGCCGCACTCCTGCCCCTGATCCACCTCCGGCGGATCGGGCGACGCATGGCCCTGATCCGGCTGGACCGAGAGGCGGCCCTGCGCGATCCGGCCCTGCGCCACGGGCCCGCCTCGGCCGCGCAGGACAGCCTCGCGGTGGGCGCCGCGGATGCGGGCAGCCGCGCCCTCTGGGATCTGCACCAGCGCCGCGCCGCGCGGGACGTGGCGGGTCTGCGCGTCGGACTGCCCCGGCCGGGCATGGTCCGGCGCGATCCCTACGCGCTGCGCGCCGGACTGATCGTCGCGACCGCCGCCAGCCTGTTCGTGGCCGGCCCCGAATGGCGCGACCGGATCGGCACGGCCTTCGACTGGCACGCGGTGGCGCAACCCGGCCCGAACTTCCGCGTCGACGGCTGGATCGATCCGCCGCTCTACACGCGGCTGCCGCCGCTGCTGATCGCCATGGACGGCAGCGATCAGCACCTGCGGGCGCCGGTCAATGCGCAGCTGATCGTGCGCATCGCCGGCCAGGGCAAGGCGGCGGCCGATACGACGCTGACGGCCAATGCCGGGCTCGTGCCCGTGCCCGGCCAGGAGCCGCGCCCGGACCTGCGCGAGGAGCGCTATCGGATCGCCGGCAATGCGGAACTGACGATCGTGACCCCGGCGGGTCGGCAGCACCTGACCGTGGAGGCGATCCCCGATCGGCCGCCGGAGGTGAGCGTGGTCGGCGGGCCGGAGGTGAACGGGCGCGGGACCTTCAACCTGACCTACCGGGCCAAGGACGATTACGGGATCAGCTCGGCCGAGGCGGTGATCGCGCCGGTCAAGCCCGGGCGCTCGCTCGTCCCGATCCCGCATATCGGTCTCGCGCTTCCCGGCGACGCCTCCGGCGACACCGACACCAAGACGCTGGTGGACCTGACCGACAATCCCTGGTCGGGCGCCCGCGTGCGCTATCAGATCGTCGTCAAGGACGAGGCCGGGCAGGAAGGCCGCACGCCGGAGGCCGAGATCACGCTCCCGGCACGACCGTTCCGCGATCCGCTGGCGCGGGCGCTGGCCGAGGAGCGCCGCCGCCTCGTGACCGCGCCCGACACCGATCGGCCCTGGGTGCAGTCCGCCCTCGACGCGCTGCTGGTCGCCCCCGATATGTTCACGCCGCAGCCGGCGGTCTTCCTCGGGCTGCGCACGGCCACCGAGCGCCTGCGCCGCGCGCGGGGGGATTCGGACCTCGTCGCGGTCGCCGACCTGCTCTGGGAGATGGCGCTGAAGATCGAGGACGGCGACCTGTCGGACGCCGAGAAGCAGCTGCGCCAGGCCCAGGACCGGCTGAAGGAGGCGATCGAGCGCAACGCGCCCGACGACGAGATCAAGCGCCTCACGCAGGACCTGAAGCAGGCGCTGGACAAGTTCATGTCCGAGATGGCGCAGAAGCAGGGCCGCGAGCCGAACAAGTCCGGCGAGCGCCAGCAGAACAACCAGCAATCGAAGACCGTCACGCCTGAGGATCTCGACAAGATGATCCAGGACATGGCGGAGGCGATGAAGCGCGGCGATACCGCCGAGGCACAGCGCCTGATGGAGCAGCTGCGCAATATTCTGGAGAACCTCCAGACCGCCGAGCGCGGCAGCCGCTCGGACCAGGCCTCCCGCGAGATGCAGAAGCAGATGCGCGATCTCGACGCGATGACGCGCGAGCAGCAGGGCCTGCGCGACCAGACCTTCAAGGACGGGCAGGAGCAGCGCCAGCCGAACCGCAACCAGCAGCAACAGGGCCAGCGTGGCCAGCAGGGCCAGAAGCAGCAGGGCCAGCAGGGGCAACAGGGTCAGAGCCAGCAGGGCCAAGGGCAGAAGGGGCAAGGCCAGCAAGGCGATGTCGGCGAGCGCCAACAGGCGCTGCGGCAGCGTCTGGAAGAGCTGGAGCAGCGCATGAAAGAGAACGGCATGCGCGGCGAGCAGGGCCTCTCCGATGCCGAGAACGCGATGCGCGACGCCGAGAACGCCCTGAAGGAAGGCGATTCCGGCGAGGCGGTCGACGCGCAGGGCCGCGCCCTCGACGGCCTGAAGAAGGGCGCCGAAGGCATGGCGCAGCAGATGCAGGACATGGCCGAGGGCCAGGGCGAAGGCCAGCAGGAGGGCGGGCAGCAGCCGGGCCAGCAGGGTCAGGCCGGCGCCCGCGACGACGACCCGCTCGGCCGCCCGACGCGTGGCCGCGACATGAGCGACGGGCGGGTGCGCGTGCCCACGGCCGATGAATCCGCCGTCCAGCGCGCCCGGCGCATCATGGAGGAGCTGCGGCGCAAGCTCGGCGACCCGACGCGGCCCCGCGAGGAACTCGATTATTTCGAGCGCCTGCTCCGCCGCAACTGAACCCCTTCGCAACCCGCGATGCGGAGCCCGCCGGCGGTTCCGATCGCGCCCGGATCGTCGTCGCCATGTCGTCCAACACCCTCGTCCTTCTCGCCTGCCTGGCCGTCGCCTGCGTGCTGTTCTTCGGGCTGGCCAACATGATGCGCGGCGGCAGCGCCAACATCTCGCAGAAATTGATGCGCTTGCGCGTCCTGCTGCAGTTCGTGGCCATCGTGATCATCATGGGGGTTGTCTGGTGGCGCTCGGCCTGAGTCAGAAGTCGCGGGTGTGACTGGGCTGCCGCACAGGCCGCCTTTCGCAGCGAAGGCGGATGAATTGCCGGCCTGCCGCGAACGGCGGCGTGCTACGCTTGGTAGTAACGAACCGCCAAGCCTTATCCGGCCGGGATCAGATGACCGCCGCTTTCCGCACCTGTCTCGTGGGCCTGATCTCCGTCACGGCGATCCTGCCCGTCTCGGCTGCGGATCTTCCGCCGGCGCCGGCGGCCTACTATGCGCCTCCGGCCCAGCCGCTGAGCATCGTCTCTGAGGTGCGCATCGGCGGGTCGGTTCAGGATCCCGGCAGCGCCGAGGGCAAGCTCCCGGGCTTCAGCAAGGCGAACGTCAACGGCGAGATCCTGTTCGCCAAGCCGGTGATCAGCGCCGATCCGTTCTGGCAGGCCTTCGTGCCGCGGCCCACGGTGGGCGGCAGCTACAACA
The DNA here is from genome assembly GCF_038442355.1 of Methylobacterium guangdongense. NCBI lineage: Bacteria > Pseudomonadati > Pseudomonadota > Alphaproteobacteria > Hyphomicrobiales > Methylobacteriaceae > Methylobacterium > Methylobacterium guangdongense. The sequence goes on along the minus strand of NZ_JBBXMX010000003.1, from coordinate 138,661 downwards.
CCGGCGGCCGGACCAGCTACGCCTATCTCGGCGCGACCTGGACCCTTGAGATCTTTCCGGAGACCTTCAACCGCCGCGTCTTCCTCGACGGATTCTTCGGCGGCGTGGCCCATAACGGCTATACCGGCCCGAAGGCCCAGACGCCCTACGGCTTCAACACGCTTGGATGCTCGCCGATGTTCCGCGAGGCCGCGGCCCTGGGCTTCCGTCTGACGGAGCATTGGAGCATTATGGCGACCGTCGAGCACATGTCGAACGCGGGCCTTTGCGCCAATAACCGCGGTCTGACCAATTTCGGCGGCAAGATCGGCTATACCTTCTGAGGCATCCCGCTGCGTGGTCAAGCTCAACAAGATCTACACGCGCACGGGCGATAACGGCACGACCGCGCTGGCGGATGGCCAGCGCCGCTCGAAGGCGGATCTGCGGGTCGAGACCTACGGCACCGTGGACGAGACCAACGCCTGCATCGGCCTCGTCCGCCAGCACACATCCGGCGCGCTCGACGGGATGCTCAGCGCCATTCAGAACGACCTGTTCGATCTCGGCGCGGATCTCGCGACACCGCCGAGTCCGGAGCCCCTGCCCTACGAGCCGCTGCGGATCGTCGCCAGCCAGGTGGAACGCCTGGAGCGCGACATCGACGCCCTGAACGCGCCGATCCCGCCGCTGAAATCCTTCGTGCTGCCCGGGGGCTCGGCGGCCTCCGCCGCCCTGCACCTCGCCCGCACCGTGTGCCGCCGCGCCGAACGTCTGGCGGTGAACCTCGCCGCCCACGAAAACGAGATCGTCTCGCCCGAGGCGCTGCGTTACCTGAACCGCCTCTCGGACTTTCTGTTCGTCGCGAGCCGCGCCGCCAACGGTGACGGGGCCGACGACGTCCTCTGGGTGCCCGGCGCAAACCGCTGAGCCGCCGACTTTCTTTTCCGGCACACTCCACTGCGCCGCGTTGACAAGGCGGAAATGTGGCCGCTACGGTCCGGCCGCTCTGCACGCCCCCGCGACGACGCCTGTGTGACGCCCGCGGAAACGGTCTGCACGACGATAAGAATCCTCGGGGAAGGATCGTGACCGCCATGAAGGTGCTTGTGCCCGTCAAGCGGGTTGTGGACTACAACGTCAAGATCCGCGTGAAGGCCGACGGCTCCGGGGTCGAACTCGCCAACGTCAAGATGTCGATGAACCCCTTCGACGAGATCGCCGTCGAGGAGGCGATCCGGCTCAAGGAGAAGGGCACGGTCAGCGAGATCGTGGCGGTGTCGATCGGCCCGCAACAGGCGCAGGAGACCCTGCGCACCGCGCTCGCCATGGGGGCTGACCGGGCGATCCTGGTCAAGACCGACGTCGCCTGCGAGCCGCTGGCGGTGGCCAAGCTGCTCAAGGCGGTGGTCGACAAGGAGAGCCCGCAGCTCGTCATCCTCGGCAAGCAGGCGATCGACGACGACTCCAACCAGACCGGCCAGATGCTCGCCGCCCTGCTCGGCTGGCCGCAGGGCACCTTCGCGTACAGGATCGAGCCCGGCGAGGGCAGCCTCGACGTCACCCGCGAGGTCGATGGCGGCCTGCAGACGGTGAGCCTGACGCTGCCGGCCATCGTCACCACGGACCTGCGCCTGAACGAGCCGCGCTACGCCTCGCTGCCCAACATCATGAAGGCCAAGAAGAAGCCGCTCGAGGAACTGGCGCCGGACGCGCTGGGCGTCGACGTGACCCCGAAGCTCACGGTGCTCAAGACCGCCGAGCCGCCGGGCCGCTCGGCCGGCGTGAAGGTCGCCTCCGCGGCCGAGCTCGTGCAGAAGCTCAAGGTCGAGGCCGGCGTCATCTAAGTCTCTGCCACCGTGGCCGCGCTCCCGTCCCGGTCGAGCGCGGCCCGCCAGCCATAGGGGTTCGCGCACATGACCACGCTTCTCTTCGTCGAGCACGGCAACGGCCAGATCAAGGACGGCACGCTCAAGGCGCTGACCGCCGCCAGGGACATCGGCGGGCCGATCCACGCCCTCGTGCTCGGTTCCGGATCGAAAGCCGTGGCCGAGGCCGCGGCCAGGCTCGACGGCGTCGACACGGTGCTGCTGGGCGAGGACGCGGCCTACGACCACGATCTGGCCGAGCCGGTCGGGGCCCTGATCGCCGCGATCGCCGAACCCTACGACACGATCATCGCCTCGGCCTCGACCACGGGCAAGAACGTGCTGCCGCGGGTGGCCGCGCTGCTCGACGTGGCGCAGGTCTCCGACATCATCAAGGTCGTGTCGCCCGACACGTTCGAGCGGCCGATCTACGCCGGCAACGCGATCCAGACCGTGCAGACGCCTCCGGGCAAGCGGGTGATCACGGTGCGCACGGCGGCGTTCAAGGCGGCCGGCGAGGGCGGGGCGGCGGCGCCGGTCGAACCGGTCCCGGCGGCGGCGCCCGAGGCGGGCGGGTCGCGCTTCAAGGGCGAGGAGATCGCCAAGTCGGACCGTCCGGAGCTGGCCGCGGCGCGGATCATCGTGTCGGGGGGGCGCTCGCTCGGCTCGTCGGACAAGTTCCACGAGCTGATCGAGCCGCTGGCCGACAGCCTGGGGGCGGCGGTGGGCGCGTCGCGGGCGGCGGTGGATGCGGGCTACGCGCCGAACGACTGGCAGGTCGGCCAGACCGGCAAGGTGGTGGCGCCGGACCTGTACGTGGCGGTGGGCATCTCGGGGGCGATCCAGCATCTGGCCGGGATGAAGGATTCGAAGGTGATCGTGGCGATCAACAAGGACGAGGACGCGCCGATCTTCCAGGTTGCGGATTACGGCCTGGTCGGCGACCTGTTCCAGGTCGTCCCGGACCTGCAAGCCGAGATCGGAAAGGCGAAGGGCCAGTAACGCGCGGGCTTTCGCCGCCCTCGGGCGGCGCCGGCATTACCAGGGCCCCGCGCCTGCGCGGGTTCCTTCCGCGTCGATGATTGGTCTAGAAGGCAGTGACGGCGCGATCACAGGCCGTCGCTTTGGCGCAGTCCGTCGAGTCCGGCGGCCGTGCATCGGCAACGGCATCAGGGGCACAGGTCGGTCAATGGGCATGGAGATCAAGCGGGTCGGCATCATCGGCGCGGGCCAGATGGGCAGCGGCATCGCGCAGGTCTGCGCTGCGGCCGGTCTCGACGTCCTTCTGAACGACCGCGATCCGGCCCGCCTGGAGAATGGGCTCGGTCTGATCGAGAGCAATCTCGGCCGGCTCGTCTCCAAGGGGACCCTGTCCGAATCGGACAGCCACGAGGCCCGGGCGCGGATCAACCCGGCGCGGGACTTCGATGCCCTCGGCCCCTCCGACCTCGTGATCGAGGCCGCGACCGAGAACGAGGCCACCAAGCGCGAGATCTTCTCGTCGCTGTGCGCGTCCCTCAAGCCGGAGACGCTGGTCGCCACCAACACGTCGTCGATCTCGATCACCCGGCTCGCCGCCGCGACGGACCGGCCGGAAAAGTTCATCGGCATCCATTTCATGAACCCGGTGCCGGTGATGCAGCTCGTCGAGCTGATCCGTGGCATCGCCACCGAGGACACGACCTACGAGACCGCCAAGGCCTTCATCGCCAAGCTGGGCAAGACCTCGACGATGTCGGAGGATTTCCCGGCCTTCATCGTCAATCGCATCTTGCTGCCGATGATCAACGAGGCGATCTACACCCTCTACGAGGGCGTCGGATCGGTGGAGTCGATCGATACGGCCATGAAGCTCGGCGCGAACCATCCGATGGGCCCGCTGCAGCTGGCCGACTTCATCGGCCTCGATACCTGCCTGTCCGTCATGCAGGTTCTCTACGAGGGGCTCGCGGATTCGAAGTACCGCCCCTGCCCGTTGCTGGTGAAATACGTCGAGGCCGGCTGGCTCGGCCGTAAGGCGAAGCGCGGCTTCTACGATTACCGCGGGCCGACGCCGATCCCGACCCGCTGATCGTCGGCGCCGGGGCGGCACGATGGCCGCCCCATCTGTCCTTACTTCGCAGTTCCGCCGTTCGCATTCTGCTGCGCCGGCTGCGGGTAGGACGGGTTGCCCCCCGGGACAGCCGTGCTGTTCGACGTCGAGGCACCGCCAGACTGGCCATTGACCGAGCCCGTCACTTCCCGACGCGACGCGTCCTGGCTCTGACTGGCGTAATCCTTCGGCGAATTGGCGCCGTTCCAGGTCAGCAGCCCGACGGTCGCGATCGCCAGGAGAACGAGGCTGGCCACCAGCACCCACAGCACGGGCTTGCCGCGCTCGCCCTGCCGACCTTCCTGCGGATTCAACTTCTCGGCCATCTGCACACATCCTCGTCTGCCGGACGCAACACGCGGAGGCGCGGTCTGCGACACGATCCCGTTACCGGCCGCCAACGCGGGGCCGGCGAAGCCGGTTCCTGTCGGAGAGCCTTCAGCGACCCGTGGTCAGCAGGATCTTGCCGAGATGGGCACTCGATTCCATCAGCGCATGCGCCTCCTGCGCCTTCTCCAGCGGGAAGGTGGCATGGGTGACGGTGCGGATCCGGCCGGCATCGAGCTCAGGCCAGACATCCCGGCGCAGGCCCTCGGCGATCGCGGCCTTGTCGGCCTTCGGGCGGGGCCGCAGGGTCGAGCCCGTGAAGGTCAGGCGGTTGCGCATGATCGGCGTGATGTTGAGGCCGTCGACCTTGTAGCCGCCCATCAGGGCGATCATGACCAGCCGGCCGTCGGGCGCGAGGGATTTCAGGTTCCGGGCTAGATAGCTCGCGCCGATCATATCGAGGATGACATCCACGCCGCGTCCATCCGTGAGGCGCTTCACCTCCTCGGCGAAATCGGCCTGCTTGTAATCGATCGCGGCGTCGGCCCCGAGCTCCTCGCAGAAGCGGCACTTCTCGGCCGAGCCGGCGGTGGCGAAGACCTTCGCGCCGACATGCTTGGCGATCTGGATCGCGGTGGCGCCGATGCCGCTCGATCCGCCATGGACGAGGAAGCTTTCGCCGGCAGCGAGGCGGCCGCGCTGGACCACGTTCGAGTAGACGGTGAAGAACGTCTCCGGCAGGCCGCCCGCATCCACCAGGGAGACGGCGTTCGGGCGGGGCAGGCAGTGCGCGGCCTCGGCCACCGCGAACTCGGCGTAGCCACCGCTGATCACCAGGGCACAGACCTCGTCGCCGACCGACAGTCCTTGGACGCCCTCGCCCAGCACCGCGACGCGCCCGGCGACTTCGAGGCCCGGGACCTCGGTCGCGCCCGGCGGGGGCGGATAGAGGCCCGCGCGCTGCATCATGTCGGGGCGGTTCACGCCCGCCGCGACCACTTCGATCAGCACCTGACCCGGCCCAGGGCTCGGCAGCTGAACGGTCTCGACCGCGATCACCTCCGGGCCGCCCGCGCCCGTGTAGCGAATCTGGCGCATGGTCTCGGGCAGGGCAGTGCTGGCCATCAGGCGTCCTCAACGCATGCGTTTCCGGCCCGCGCCCAGCGGACGCGGACCGTCTTGATTGCGGCAATGGCCGCGCTTGGCAAGAGAGGGACTCGCCAAGCGCGCCTTTCCGGGCGCGGAGACTATCGAGCCGCCGCTTTCACCGCGGCGGGGAGCACGATCTGCCCCTGCGCGAGGTTCTTCGGCCAGACCGCGATCTGCTTGCCGTCCTGCCACTGGGCCATCAGCCCAGTCACGAAGCCCTGCCCGTACTTGATCGAGTGGGTGAAGGGATCGTCCTTGCCGTAGAATTGCGTCCGGCCGACCGTGCCCTCCCAGTCGGTCTTCTCCAGGGCGTCGACCAGCTTGTCGGCCTCCGTGGTGCCGGCGCGCTTCACGGCATCGGCCGCGTAATAGACCTGATCGTAGGCCATGTAGCCCGCGTAGGACGGATCGCTGTTGAACCGCTTCTTGAAGGCGTCGCTGAAGGCGAGCGACTTGCCGGTGATCGCAGCACCCGGCACCGCGATGCTCTGGAAGATCACCCCCTGCGTCGCGCCGTTGGTGTTCGACCAGAAGGTTGAGGAGGTCGCCTGCGAGTTCATGCCGGTCATGGCCAGCGGCACCTGCTGGTTCTGCCACTGGACGGTCGGCTGCACGCCGACATGCGAGATGCCGGTGACGATCAGGTCGGGCTTGGACGCCTCGATCTTGTTGTAGATCGGCGTGAAATCCCCCGTGTCCGGCGAGAAGCGGATGTGATCGACGACCTTCACGCCGATCTCGGGCAGGCACTTCTCGTAGCCGACGTCCAGCGGGCGGGTCCAGGCCGCGTCCTCGCTCATGATCGCGGCGGTCTTCACCTTCATCAGGTCGATCAGCATGTCCTTGGTCGAGTCGCAGATCGACTGCGCCAGGGCCGCCGAGGTCAGGTAACCGTGAAAGGTGTACTTGTTGCGCGCATAGTCCTTGTGAACCGCGAGGCTGATCTCGTTCGAGGCCGCACCGGGCGTGATCATCGGCGTCTTGAGCCGGGCCGCCCAGGGCATCAGCGCCAGCACGACCTCCGAGATGTAGCTCGCGATGACGAGGTTCACCTTGTCCTCGGACACGGCGCGCTGGAAGGCCCGCACCGCATCGGAGGCCGAGGACTTGTCGTCGTAGGTGACGACCTGGATCTGCCGTCCATCGACGCCGCCCTTGGCGTTGATCTCATCGGCGGCGAGCTGCACCGCCTGGGGGATCGAGGCGCCGACCACCGACTGCGCCTCCGCGATCACCCCGATCTTGATCGGGTCGGCGGCCTGCGCCGGTCCCGCTCCCACCAGTCCGGCCACTGCGAGCAGGGCCAGGGCCCGGCTCGAAACGCTGCGTTCCATCGGCATGGGCTTCCTCCTGCGGCCCGTGCGGCTTTTACCGCCGCATCGGGATCACGGCCTGAGTGTGCAACATCCGCACGCCTGAATTCAATGTACAGTATCGCGAATGCGTGACGATCGGACGATCAGTTCTCCGCGCGGCGGAAGATCAGGCTCAGATTGTTGGCCGGCATCGCCACGCGCTCGGCGACGATCAGCCCATGCCGTGCCGCCTCCGCGGTGACGGTTTCGCGGTCGCGCACGCCCCAATCCGGATCGCGGGCGCGTAAGGAGGCATCGAACGCAGCGTTGCTGTCCGAAGTGTGCCGGCCCGTTTCGCGGAACGGACCGTACAGGAACAGGAGACCGCCCCCGGCCAGGATCCGCCCGGCACCCGCCATCAGGCCCTCCGTTGCCGACCAGGGGGCGATGTGGATCATGTCGATGCAGACGATCGCGTCGACGCGGTCGACCGGCCAGGAGGTTTTGCGCGCGTCGAGGGCGAGGGGCGGCAAGACGTTCGTGAGGCCGGTCCGCCGTGTGTGGGCCACGACGCTGCGCCTCGCCTCCGCCTCAGGATCGCTCGGCAGCCAGGTCAGGCCAGGCAGCGCCGCGGCGACGTGGGTCGCGTGCTCACCCGATCCGCTGGCGATCTCGAGGACGGTGCCCCGCGCGGGAAGCACGCGACGCAGAACGTCGAGGATCGCGTCCCGATTGCGGGCCACGGCGGGCGCCGTCAGGGCATCCTGATCGTTTTCCCAGTCCAGCATCACGGACCTCTTCGGGATTGCGGGCGACGCAGCATCTTGCGATCGCAGGGTGTCGGCGCGCCGCGCGTATTGCACCGCGGGCAGCGTTGCCATACCCGGTCCGTGCCGATCGTCGACCCGGCCTACGGGTTACCGGTGATGGCTGGCACGCCTCCAGATTGCAAACGGCTCCAGCCCCGTCCTCCGCCCGAGCCGTCCAGGACAGTCCGCATCGTGCAAGACCAACGCGCCGCTCCGACGTTGCCCAAAGCGCCAACGGGCATCGAAGGCTTCGACGATCTGACCCTGGGCGGCCTCCCCGCCGGGCGACCCTCCCTGATCTGCGGTGCGGCGGGCTGCGGAAAGACGCTGTTCGCCACGACCTTCCTGGTCAACGGCGCGACGCGCTACGGCGAGCCCGGCGTCTTCATGAGCTTCGAGGAGCGGGCCGAGGATCTCGCCGCCAACGTCGCATCGCTCGGCTTCGACCTCGACGGGCTCATGGCGGCCGGGAAACTCGCCATCGATCATGTGCGCGTCGAGCGCAGCGAGATCGAGGAGACGGGCGCGTACGACCTCGAAGGCCTGTTCATCCGCCTGGGCTTCGCGGTGGACAGCATCGGCGCCAAGCGCGTCGTCCTCGACACGATCGAGACCCTGTTCGCGGGTTTCACCGACCCGTCGCTGCTGCGCGCGGAGCTGCGCCGGCTGTTCGGATGGATCAAGGATCGCGGGCTCACCGCGGTCATCACCGGCGAGCGCGGCGAGGGCCAGCTCACCCGCCAGGGGCTGGAGGAATACGTCTCCGATTGCGTCGTCCTGCTGGACAACCGCGTCGAGGACCAGATCAGCACGCGGCGCCTGCGCGTGGTCAAATATCGCGGCTCGCCCCACGGCACCAACGAGTACCCGTTTCTGATCGATCATGCCGGGATCAGCGTCCTGCCGGTGACCTCGGCCGAGCTCGACTATGCGGGACCGACCGGCCTGATCTCCTCCGGCATTGCCGGGCTCGACGCCATGCTGGGCCCGGGGGGATTCTATCGCGGCTCCAGCATCCTGATCTCGGGCGCGTCGGGCACCGGCAAGAGTTTGTTGTCCGCCTCGATGGTCGAGGCCGCGTGCCGGCGCGGCGAGCGCTGCCTCGTCTTCGCCTTCGAAGAGAGCGGCGCGCAGATCGCGCGCAACGCAGGCTCGGTCGGGCTCGATCTGTCCACCCATGTGCAGAGCGGTCTGCTGCGCTTCGAAGCCGCGCGGCCGAGTCTCCACGGCCTGGAAACGCACCTCGCCCGGATGCACCGTGACCTCGACCGGTTCCGGCCGGATCTGGTGGTCATCGCCCCGGTCTCGGCCCTGCGCGGGCCGTCCAGCGAGTTGCAGGCCGCGCTCCTGCGCATGATCGACCTGATCAAGAGCCGCGGGATCACAGCGATCTTCACGACCCTGCGCAGCGACGGCTCCCTCGTCGACGACAACGACCTCGGCGTGTCCTCGCTGATGGATGCCTGGATCAAGCTCCAGAACATGGAGGCAAACGGCGAGCGCACCCGGACGCTCTACGTGATCAAGGCACGCGGCATGGGCCATTCCAACCAGATCCGCGAATTTCTCATGTCGTCCGGCGGACTCTACCTGATCGACGCCTATATCGGTACGGCCGGCGTCCTCACGGGCACGGCCCGCGTGGTTCAGGAGGCCCGCGAGCAGGCGGAGACGCGGCTGCGGCTGCAGGAAAACGAACGGCGGCTGCGCGATGTCACACGTCGCCGGGCGGCCATCGACAGGCAGCTCGAGGAACTGCGGGCCAGCCTGGAAGCCGCCGAGGACGAGGAAACGCGACTGCGCGCGGAAAGCAAATCGCGGTCGGCGATTGAACAGGATGAGCGGCGGGAGCTGATCGCACGGCGGAGTGCTGCGACATGAGCGAAACAACCTCGGACGGGCCTGCGCCCGACACGGATCCCGACCGCGATCCCGGCCACTATCATCTGCGCCTCTACGTCGCCGGCCAGACGGCGAAATCCGTCGCCGCGATGGCGAACCTCAAGCGCTTCTGCGAACAGCACCTCGCGGGCCGCTACGACATCGAGGTCATCGATCTGTTGAAGAACCCGCAGCTCGCCGCCGGCGATCAGATCCTGGCCATCCCGACCCTGGTTCGCCGTCTCCCCTCCCCGCTGAAACGGATCATCGGTGATCTGTCGAACACCGAGAAGGTTCTGGTCGGCCTGGATATCCGCTTGCGGGCGGACGAGTCTTGAGTGCGGCAGCCGACGCCTCAGACGCCGCGGATCGCTATCTTTTGAGGCTGTTCGTGGCTGGAACCGCGCCGCGGTCCCTGCGCGCGGTCGAATCCGTGCGCCGGATCTGCGAGGCGCATCTGGCGGGTCGCTATGAACTCGAGATCGTCGACATCTATCAGCAGCCCGAATTCGCCGAGCGCGATCGGATCCTGGCGGCCCCGATCCTGCTGAGGATCGCCCCGCTCCCGGAGCGCCGCATCGCCGGCGACCTTCTGGATGCGGAGCGCGTTCTGGTCGGCCTCAACATCCAACCTGCCGCCGAGGCGCAGCGATGAGCGTCGACGCGTTGCTGCCCGGCGATGAACCGAGCCCGGAGGCGTATCGCGCCCATATCCGGGAACTCGAAGCGCGTCTGGAGGAGAGCGAGGAGACGCTCGCCGCGATCCGGCGGGGCGATTTCGACGCCGTGGTGGTGGAGGGCCCGAACCACGAGCGTCTCGTCTACACGCTGGAGAACGCCGATCGGCCGTATCGCGTCCTGATCGAGCAGATCCAGGAGGGGGCTTTCACCCTCGGCCTCGACGGCACCCTGCTGTACTGCAACCGGCGCTTGGCCGACATGCTGGGCGAGCCCCAGGAGCGGCTCGTCGGGCGGTCGCTTCACAGCTTCGTCCGCGGCGATACCGACCTCGACGGCTTGGTGCGTACCGCCATGGACTCCCCCGTCCGTGAGGAGATCGAGCTCGTCGCCGCGGAGGGAGCCGAGCGTGCGACCTTCCTGTCGCTCAGCCGCCTCGAACAGCAGGTCGACGACCCCCTGCTCTGCGGGATCCTGACCGACCTGACCGAGCAGCGGCGCAGTATGCAGGCCCTCGCGGAGGCCCATGCCCGCCTTCAGTTGGAGAGCGTCGAGCGCGAGCGGGTCGAGGAAGCCCTGCGCCAGTCGCAGAAGCTGGAGGCGGTCGGCCAGCTCACCGGCGGGGTGGCACACGATTTCAACAACCTGCTCACCGTCATCAAGTCGTCCACCGATCTGCTGAAGCGCCCGGACCTCCCCGAGGAGCGGCGGCGCCGCTACGTCGAGGCGATCTCCGACACGGTCGACCGGGCCGCCAAGCTCACCGGTCAACTGCTCGCCTTCGCCCGCCGCCAGGCGCTGCGGCCGGAGGTATTCGATATCGGCCAGTCGCTACGCGCCGTCGCGGAGATGCTCGATTCGGTCACCGGCGCGCGCATCACCGTCGATGCCCGGATCCCGGACGAGCCCTGCTACATCCGGGCGGATCTCAGCCAGTTCGAGACTGCGCTGATCAACATGGCGGTGAACGCCCGTGACGCCATGGGCGGCGAGGGAACCCTGACCCTCCGGCTGCTCGGCGGACGCCCGATGCCGGCGATCCGCGGCCATGCCGGCTCGCGCTGCACCTTCGCGGCCGTATCCCTTGCCGATACCGGAATCGGGATCGCCCCGGAGGTGCTGCCACGCATCTTCGAGCCGTTCTTCACGACCAAGGAGATCGGCAAGGGCACCGGGCTCGGACTGTCGCAGGTCTTCGGCTTCGCCAAGCAATCGGGGGGCGACGTCGATGTGGCGAGCAAGCCCGGCATCGGCACGACCTTCACGCTCTATCTGCCGCAGGTCGAGACGCCCCCTGAGACAACCGACGCGCGCGTTGGCGACGAGCGCGATCTCGACGGCACCAAACTGTGCATCCTCGTGGTCGAGGACAATCTCGACGTCGGCCGGTTCGCCACGCAGATTTTCGAGGATCTGGGCCACGACACCGTCTGGGCGACGAACGCGGAGGAGGCGCTGGCGGAGATCGAGAAGATCCCGTTCCGCTTCGACGCGGTGTTCTCCGACGTGGTGATGCCCGGCATGGGCGGGATCGAACTCGCCCGCACGTTGGAACGGCGCCTGCCGGATCTGCCCGTCGTGCTCACCTCGGGCTACAGCCACGTGCTCGCCCAGGAGGGCGTTCACGGCTTCGACCTGATCCAGAAGCCCTATTCGGTCGAGCAACTGGCCCGGGTGCTGGGCAAGGTGGTGGGACGCAGACGGAGCGACGGCCGGAAACGGTAGCGCCATCCGACAGGATGGCCTTGGGGCTTGCGCAGATGTGAAATGACTTACCGCGTGCCGTACATGCGGTCGCCGGCATCCCCGAGACCCGGAACGATGTAGCCGTGGTCGTTCAGGTGGCTGTCGATGGCCGCAGTCCAGATCGGCACGTCGGGATGGGCGGCCTGGAACTTGGCCAGTCCCTCCGGGGCGGCGAGCAGGCAGACGAAGCGCAGGTCGGACGCCCCCCGGGCCTTCAGGAGGTCGAGGGCCGCGATCGCCGAATTGGCGGTGGCCAGCATCGGATCGAGGACGAGCACCGTCCGGTCGGCCAGATCCGACGGCGCCTTGAAGTAATATTCGACCGCTTCGAGCGTCTCCGGGTCCCGGTAGAGGCCGACATGCGCGACCCGCGCCGACGGCACCAACGACAGCATCCCGTCGAGGAACCCGACGCCGGCGCGCAGGATCGGCGCCAGGACCAGCTTCTTGCCCTGGATCTGGCGGCCCTCCATCGATTGGATCGGCGTCTCGATCGTCACGGGTTCCAGCGGCAGATCCCGGGTGACCTCGTAGGCCAGGAGCATGCCGATCTCGTTGAGGATCTGGCGGAAGCCCTTGGTCGAGCGATTCTTGTCGCGCAGGTAGGTGAGCTTGTGCTGAACGAGCGGGTGATCCACCACGGTGACCTGACCCATCGGCATGGCCCTCCCCTTCGCCCTGGCCCGTGAGAGATGCAGGACCATGGGTCGGCGCGCAACTTCCAATTTGGCTCATCCGGCGTGCAACGGCCGCGCGCAGCGTCGTGCATGCGCACCGGGGATCATGGTCCGGACCTCTTGTCCCGATGAGCCGGGGTACGACCGGCGATCGGGACTCGCCTGCGTAAACACGCACCAAAATAAATAGCTTATCGCAGCGACCAACTTTATTAACAGGGCCCTGCCTAGTAATGTTCATCTATTCCACTGCAATATTTCAAATCATTTTGTATTCTTGCGCAGACAGACCTGCCAAGTATGATTTTACGGTCAAGATTTTGAATCTTTAATCAAGCGAAAGATTTTTCAAAATCCATATCGTTGTCATTCGATGTCATTTATAGAAATTTAGAATTCAACCGATTGGCCGTATCTCGATGCAAGAACAATCGATTAAGTTTCATTACGTCTGAATGTTGCAAAATATAACTTATTACCGAGGCACTGGTTCGGCTTGCCGTTTCAGATCCTTGGATTAATTGGGCGTCGCATTTGGCTTCCGCCACGCAGTCCCGCAGCAGGCAAACTGAACGCGCCATGCCCCTGAATCTCTCCCTCAGAGCAACGTTGACGATTTTGTTCGGTCTGCTCGCGCTGATCTCAGCCGGACAGGGGGGCCTGTCGCTCCGCGATGCGGCCACGATACGCCAATCCACCACGACGCTGGCGACCAACTGGCTGCCGTCCGTCGAGAAGATCAGCGCCATCGAAGTCGCGGTCTCCGAAGTTCGGATCAAGCAATACCGATTGATCCTGCTGTCCGGCACACCGGAGAAGCGGGCCGAGAACGAAACCAACCTTGCGGCGACGCACGCACGCCTGCGCGATGTGCGAAAGCTCTACGAGCCGCTGATCGTCACCCGCGAGGAGCGAACATTCTACGACGCCTTTTCGGAAGCGTGGTCCAACTTCGAGCAAGTGGATCATGAAGCGCGCCGCCTCATGGAAGCCGGACGATCCCAGGAGGCGATGGATCTCCTGGTCAAACCCGACGTCGTCGCCATCGACGACGGCGCCCGTCGGGCTTTGACGCGTCTCGTTGCGCATGACGAGGAGATGGCGTCGCGCGATGCGGGGGACGCGATGGCGGGCGCAAACTCGGCGACCGTGACGGCGCTGGTGGGTATGGGTCTCGCGATCGCGTCGGCTCTCGGCGCAGCGGCCTTCGGCTTCCTGTATATCTCGCAACCGATCCAGCGCATGACCGCCGTGATGTCGAAGCTCGCGGATGGCGAGACCGCCACGCAGGTCCCCCATATCGGCCGGCACGATGAGATCGGCGCCATGGCCGAGGCCGTCCAAGTGTTCAAGGACAACCTGATCCGGACCCGTGCCCTGGAGGTCGAGGCCGCGCAGGCGCGCGTCGCCGCGGAGGAACAGCGCAAGATCGGCCTGCGGGAGATGGCCGACGGCTTCGAGCGCGCCGTCGGCGGGATCGTGGGACAGGTCTCGGCCTCGGCCACCGAATTGCAGTCCACCGCCGGGTCCATGTCGGCCATGGCCGGCGAGACTTCGGCCCAGTCCACCGCTGTCGCCGCAGCGGCCGAGGAGGCCGGCGCCAACGTCAACACCGTGGCGGCCGCGGCCGAGGAACTCGGCTCTTCCGTCCAGGAAATCGGACGCCAGGTGCAGGGTTCGGTGCAGCTCGCCCTCGCGGCGGTCGGCGAGGCCGACCAGACCGGCGCGCTGGTGCAGGAGCTGAGCGCCGCCGTCGGACGCATCGGCGACGTGGTCGGGTTGATCGCGTCGATCGCGGGCCAGACCAACCTGCTCGCGCTCAACGCCACGATCGAGGCCGCCCGCGCGGGCGTCGCCGGCCGGGGCTTCGCCGTCGTGGCCTCGGAGGTGAAGGCGCTGGCCGAGCAGACCGCCAGGGCCACCGAGGAGATCAGCCAGCAGATCGGGCGAGTCCAGAACGTGACGGGCCAAGCGGTCGGCGCGATCGGCACGATTACAGTGCGGATCCGCGAGATCAACGACGTGGCAACCACGATCGCGGCGGCGGTGGAGCAGCAGGGCGCCGCCACGCAGGAGATCGTGCGCAACGTCGGGCAGGCCGCGCAGGGCACCGGTGAGGTGACCAGCAACATCGTGGGCGTCGCCGAAGCCGCCGAGGAGACGGGGCGGGCGGCGAACCAGGTCCTCGGCGCGGCCTCGGAGCTGTCGCAGCAATCCGAGCGCCTCACCGCGGAGGTCCAGCGCTTCCTCGCCGGCATCCGGGCGGCGTGAGATCGGCCGCTAGGCGCGTCCGCTCGAAGGCGTCAGCCCCAGCCCTTTTAAGGTGTTTGAAGCTGTACTATCGCGTAGGAGCGCTGCCCCCCAGGCGCGGCGCTATATCCGAAAACACTTTCTCGTGCAATGGTTTGGTCGCTCCTCGACGATGCTGTTTCGGAGCGCGCCATCCGGGATCAGCCGCTCGGGCGTAGAACGGCCGCGCTAAAGGCTCAGCCGCGCGCGTTGAAGCAGGCAAGAGAGAAGGGCCTGATTTCGTTCACAAGAAGCGCTCGCCCCTGCCCCGACTAAACACCTTAAAAGGGCTGGCGTCAGCCCCGACGGGACAGGGGCTGACGCGAATGAACTCCGCGGGCGCAATCGGCAGCGCCCGCGGATCGGTGTCAGACCGTCTGGCCCTCGCCGCCGCTGTTCCGGCGCTTGGCCATGAAGGCGTCGAACTGCTCGCGGTCCTTGGCGCGCTTCAGCTCGTCGACGAACGCCGCGAATGCGCGGCTCTCTTCCTCCAGGGCCCGCCGCTGGGCCTCCAGGCGGTCGAGCTCCTCGCGGCGATAGGCATCGAACGCCGCGTTGCCGGAGCTGTCACGCCGGCTCGCCGCCTCGAAGGCGCGGGCGAACCGGGAAACCGGCCGGGGCCCCTCGAAATCGGACACGGTCCGCCGCGCCGCGTCGCGCATCTCGGCGAAGGCGGGATAGCCGGTGAGCTTCCAGGCCAGCAGCGCGAGGCCGACCGGCCACCAGTAAATGAAGCCGACGACAATCGCGCCGATCTCGAGCGAGCGGCGCGGGAACGGGCCCGATCGGCTCAGCCTGTCGGTCGCCCAGGGGGAGGAAGTTTGAGAGGTCACGGCAAGGCTCCGCTGTTCATGTGAACGCGGTTAACATGCGGGCACCCGAGGCCGCTTTCAAGACCGTGCCGGACTCGGACCCTGTGCCGCACCGTGGACCAGGGCGAGAACGCCCGCCCGCAACAGCTCGTACTTGTCGGGAAAGCCCGGGCCGCGCGGCAGATGGCCGGCGGCCGACAGGGTGGCCAGGCCGTGCGCGAGCGCCCAGACCTCCAGGGCGATGAAGCGGGGTGCGACGCCGCCGAACCCATCGGCGAAAGTCGCCTGAAGCGCCTCGACCAGCAGGTCGAAGGGGCTCGGCCGTGCCGCGGTATTCGCGCCGTCGCCCGCCTCGTCGGGCTCGGCGGCGGCGGCTAGGCCACGGGTCTCGAAGATCGCGGCGTAATAGGCGGGCTCCTCCTCGGCGAAGGCGAGGTAGGCTTCCCCCATGCGGGTGAACCGCTCCAGCGGCGTGCCGCGCGACGTGAGCGCCCGCGCCAGCCGGGCGGCCAGTTCGGCGAAGCCGCGCCCGGCCAGCTCTTCCAGCAGGGCTTCGCGACCGCGGAAATGTCTGTAGAGGGCGGCCGGGGTCACGCCGACGAGGCGCGCGGCGTCAACCAGCGTGAAGCCGCCGATCCCCCGCTCGGCGATGAACCGGCGGGCGGCCTCGATCAGCGCCTCCTTCAGATTACCGTGATGATAATTCCGCCGGTCGTTCGGTCCGTCCCGCCAGGGTCGCAAAATCCCATATCCTCTGCGCGCTCGTGAGCACCTCGCCGAACATCCGCTTTGCTGTCGAGTGGGCAGACCGCTGGGGCGGATGGATTTCGCGAGGCGACGCCAGGCATTACCACCGAACGCGCCCTTTGTTGCGGATCGGGCGCCGCGACGGCCGCTTGACCGGCGCCGGCTCGGGCTGCACGGTCAACCGGGTCGGCCGGCGCCACGCTTGACCGCGTTCCGGCGCCGGGCCCTCGTTGGTCACAGGACACGCCTCGCATATGGCTTTCGTCAGCCTCAAGGCATGGCGTGCGCGCTCGGCGGAACGCGCCGGGATCGCGGCCCAGCTGAAGCGGGATCTCATCGCAGCGCTCGGTCTCGGCGACGCCGACGCCCTGGCGGTGAACGAGATCAGCTGCCCCGATCCCGGCTGTCCCGACATGGAGACCGTCGTCCTCGTGATGCGCGCGGGGGCGCCGACCCGGGCCCTGCGGATCCGCTGCCCGATGGACGCCGTGGGGCCGGCGGATATCGATGCGCTGGTTGCAGAGGACCGCGACGCCGCATCCGGCGCCTCATCCCGATGATGTGACCGGCAAAGCTCGCTTTGGGGTTGCCGACATAGTGGGTCAGAGCAACCTTTCCCATTCGGCCGCGTCACGCAGGCCGGAGCGCCGGGGACAACGGCGATCTGAAGATTGGGAGAGGCGCATCATGAGAACCCGCAGACACGTCATCGCGCTGGCTTGGCTGGCTGCGCTGGGATCGGGCCTGGCCATCTCGGTCGCGCCCGCCGCCGCGGGCGAAGCCATGCCGTTCTCGGATCGCGCCTTCGAGGCGGCGCAGGCGAGCGGCAAGCCGATCCTGATCGAGGTCAGCGCCCCCTGGTGCCCGATCTGCAAGACCCAGCGTCCGATCCTCGCCAAGCTGGCGAACGAGCCGCGCTTCAAGGACCTTCAGATCTTCGACATCGACTTCGACACGCAGAAGCCGCTCCTGAAGCGCCTGAACGTGCGCATGCAGAGCACGCTCATCGCCTACAAGGGCGCGACCGAAGTCGGGCGGTCCGTAGGCGAGACACAGCCCGAATGGATCGAAGGGCTGGTCGAGAAGACGCTCTGACGGCTCCTGCGCGACCGCGCAGTGCTTCCGCATTCGTTCAGACAGCATCGGTCATAGCGCCGTCGGCCCCGATCCACCCGATGGGGCCGACGGAGACGATTCGGTGACGCGCGTGCCAGCCTCAGACGCCTCGATCCCGGACGCGATCATCGCGGTGCCGGTGCGGAACGAGGAAGAGCGCATCGCGGCCTGCCTGCGGGCCATCGACGCGCAGGCTGGCCTGGCGCCCGGGAGTCTCGGGCTCGTCCTGTTCCTCAACAATTGTACGGACCGGACCGAGGCGATCGTCGCCGCGACGGTGCCGGCTCTGTCGATCCCGGTCCGTGTCCTGACCGAGACCTTCGCGGGGGCGCATGCCGGCTGGGCGCGGCGCCGGGCCATGGATGCCGCGGCGGCTTGGCTCGGGGAGGCGCGGCCGGGCGGCATCATCCTGTCGACCGACGCCGACAGCCGGGTGCCGCCGGACTGGGTCGCGCGCAATGGGGCGGCCATCCGCGCCGGGGCGGACGCGGTTGCCGGCCGCGTCGAGCTCGATGCCGCCGAGGCGGCCCTGCTGCCGCCGTCCCTGCCCGCCCGCGGGCGGCTGGAAGATCGCTACGATGCCCTCATCACCGAGGCGGAAGCCCGGATCGACCCCGATCCGCACGATCCCTGGCCGTGCCATCGGACCGCGATCGGCGCGACGCTGGCCGTGACGCGATCGGCCTACCAGGCGGTGGGGGGCATGCCGGAGATCCCCCTGGGCGAGGACGGCGCGTTCATCGCCCGCCTGATCCAGCACGGGCTGCGCGTGCGCCACGCGACCGACGTTTGCGTGACCATCTCGGCCCGCCTCGCCGGGCGTGCACCCGGCGGCGTCGCCGATACGATCCGCGCGCGCTGCGAGGAGCCGGACGCGCTCTGCGACGCGCGGATGGAGCCGTTCATCCGGGCCGTGCGCCGCTACGCGTGGCGACGCCGCTTCCGGCGACAGCACGGTCAGGGCCTGCTCGCGCGGGATCTATCCTGGGCGCGGCGGCTCGGAATCGACGCCGCGGAGGCCGGACGGATCGCGGCGTTGCCCCTCGGCCAAGCCGTGGCGGATGCCGAACGCGCAAGCCCGCGCCTCGCCTATCGCCCGATCGGCCCGCGCCAGCTGCCGCGGGAAATCCGCATCGCGCAGGCGGGCGTCGCGGTTCTCCGAGGGGCGCTGGCCCTGACGCAGATTCTGAGGCGGATCGCGGTGCCGTCGCCGCGGCGTCACATCATGGATGCCGAACGGGGCCGATCCTGATCGGACCCACTCTCGCTTTGGGCCATAAGATCCCGGGGTGAGAGACCGAACCGCTCACGGAACGCGCGACTGAACGCAGCCGGGTCCGTCAGACCGCAACTCGCCATGACGGTCCCGATCTTGGCGCCCCCCTTGGGGGCCCGGACGATCCGCTCGTAAGCCCGGTCGAGCCGCGCATTGCGAATCGTGGCCGCGATCCCCCCGCCATCCGAGAAGGCCGCGTAAAGCCGGCTGCGGGAGACGCAGAGGTCCGCCACGAGATTGGCCGGGCCGAATGCGGGATCGTGCAGACATCGCTCGATCCGCGCCAGCGCCAGCGAGCGCAAAGCCCCCGCGGAAATGTCCTGCCCGGCAGGCGCGGTGTGGCCATGGATCAGGCCCCGCAGCAGGTGGAGCGCGCCCTCGATGGCGATGTCGGTCTCGGCCTCCGACATCGTGTGAACCGAAGCCGAGAAGGCCCGGAGATACGACGAGAACAGCTCGTTCAGGGGGCCTGCCGGGATCTTGCTGCCGGCCAGATCGCGGATGTTGCCGATCTGAGACTGGAACTTCGCATAGGGGATCAGCAGGCGAATTTCATCGAAATCGGTCAAGCCGCCTCCACTGCCGGGTTGAGCCCAGGTCTGAAAAGCGATGTCGCCGACGCTCAACAGACTGCCGTGCCGGCCGTTCTCGACGTAGCCACGACCCCTGCGCACGAGCATCACGCCCACCTCGTCGCGGCCATCGCGGCGGACATGTGTCGGCGTCCGCTCGAGGCTGTAGGGCCGGCTCACCGTGTGAAAGACGCCGCCGTGCCGCGACTGCGCCATCATGCGACTGGCTGTAAAAGGTCTGTCCAGATCGAGGCGTTGGAGGTCGACGCTCGACATGACCGCGCTCCGCCAATAATCGAACGCCCGTTTTTCTTCCACGCTGTCTGTTGTTCCAAAGAAGATCGGGACTTTTCTGTTCGCGCTCAAGACGGGCCAGCCTCACAGCGGAAGCCGACGATGAGATGTCGTCGGCGTTACGGCCTGAGCGACATCACCGATTCGCATCTGGATAGCAACACCACAGCAACATTTTGCAAAACCTTGAGTTGCCCAGTCGACCAGCCGGGCCTGGTTTGCAAAATCTGATCCCCCCCCCTGTCGAGCGCGGGCCGAATTGCGAAATCAGTATCTCGGGATATTGCCGATTTCTATTCGATCTGCGACGTTTCGGCACCACTCGCCGGCAAAGAGCGTCATGCTACCGATTGAAGTTGGCGACAGCCGCAACACCGAGAGATCGCCAAGTAACAATCCAGATATTTATAATGTATCCAGTATATTAGATCTGCTGTTGAACTATAGGACTTTAGGCCAGAAGCGACCGAGCGAAATCGAAGATCTAGCTCAAGACCGTTCGCGGTTTGGGGTATCGAGCGGTCACGTTGCCGTTCGCTGGGGCCTCAGTCGCTTTGCGGTGCAAGCTGCGCCTCCAGCCGCGGCGATCCCATGCGGGCGAAACGAAGCACGATGGCGCGTCCATCCGCGGGGGGGCTGGTCACCGAGCCGCGGAACCGCGCGGTTTCGGCTGGGCCAAGCACAGCGCGCGGCGCCGCGACCGGGAATGTCTTGAGTACGCGTCCGCCGGCGTCGCGTATCTCGGCGCGAAGCGGCGCGACCGGGGCGTCGGAGGCCGATACACCCAGGAGGTCACCCTCCACCACGAGCTCGGCCGGCCGGCCGTCCTCGGCCATATGGCTGACAGCCACGACGTCGCGGATCGCGACACCGCGCAGATTCACCGGCAAACCGATCCGGGCGAACAGGGACGCGGTCTGCGGCACGGCACGAACCACGGTCGTGCGCGCCAGACAGACGAGCGGGAGTGCTGCGAGCAGCGTCAGCCCGAACGCCAGGGCCGGCGAAACGCCGATGCCCTTGCCGCGCACGGTGCTGCTCCTGGAACGGGGCGCCCGGACGGCGGGGACCGGCTGATCGGTCGCCTCCCGGACCGCATCGGTCGCCTCCTTCCAGGCCGAGTCGGCGACCGGGTCGGCCTCGGCGGCCAGTTCCGCCTCATGTCCGGCGAGCACGTCGGCTGGCGTGATGAACCACGTCTCGCGGCAGGCCGCGCACCGGACCGAGCGCCCCTCCATGCCGACCTTGCCGGCATCGATTTCGTACGCGCTCGCGCAGCTCGGGCAGACGATCAGCATACGCACCATACTCGCATCGATCGGCCGAACCGGGGCCGGACAGTGAATTCGATTGAGAAAGTGTCGCTGAACAGGGTTAAGCGGCCGTGAAATCCGGTAGGCCTTGAAAACGCCCGCCGGCCCGGCGATTGCCGGGGGCGGGATCGACGAGACACGGCACGACCTTGAACCTACAGGCGAGCATGAAGAGCCTGCTGCCCGGCGCCGAGCGGCCGGTGGTGCAGTTCGAGAATGTCGGCATGCGCTACGGCCTCGGGCCGGAGGTGCTGTCGGACGTGAGCTTCCGCATCGCCCCGCGCTCCTTCCAGTTCCTGACCGGACCCTCCGGCGCCGGCAAGACGACGCTGCTGCGCCTGATCCTGCTCTCCGTTCGGCCGACGCGCGGCCTTGTCTCGGTCTTCGGCGAGGAGGTGAGCGGCATCTCGGCCAAGGCCCTGACCGGGCTGCGGCGCCGGATGGGCGTGGTGTTCCAGGATTTCCGCCTGCTCGACCATCTCACCACCTACGAGAACGTGGCGCTGCCGCTGCGCGTCCAGGGACGCACGGAGGCGAGTTATCGGGCCGAGGTGGTCGAGCTGCTGCGCTGGGTCGGGCTCGGCGAGCGCATGCATGCCCTGCCGCCGCTCCTGTCGGGCGGCGAGAAGCAGCGCGCCGCCATCGCCCGGGCGCTGATCGCACGGCCCGACCTGCTGCTCGCCGACGAGCCCACCGGCAACGTCGATCCGGGTCTCGGCCGGCGCCTGCTCCGGCTGTTCCTGGAGCTGAACAAGCTCGGGACCTCGGTCGTCATCGCCACCCACGATTTCGGCATCATGGACGCGGTCGACGCCCGCCGAATGGTGCTCGGCGAAGGCCGGCTGCGGATCGAGGAATGAGCACACAGGCGATCCCGCGGGCGCGACCCGGCTCTACCTCCGGCGCCCCCTCCCCGGCCCTGCCGGCGCAGCTGCGCCGCAACGCGCCCCTTGTTCCCACCGATACCGCGGCCGGTCGCTCGCTCGCGGCGGTCATCGCCATCCTGACCTTCCTGGCCGGTCTCTGCGCCGGCGCGGCCGAGATGGTCGCAGCCAATGCCGCGCAATGGCAGGGCGACGTCGCCCAGGAGGTCACGATCCAGATCCGGCCGAGCCCCGGCCGCGACGTCGAGGCCGATCTGGCCCGGGCCGCCGGCCTCGCCCGTTCGGAGCCCGGTATCGCCGAGACGCGGGTCTTCTCGAAGGCCGAGGCCGAGCGGCTGCTGGAGCCCTGGCTCGGCAGCGGGCTCGACCTGTCGGATCTGCCGGTGCCCCGGCTGATCGCCCTCAAGCTCGACCGCAACAAGGGTGCCGACCTGAAACGGCTGCGGGCGGGGCTGCTCGAAGCGCTGCCCGGTGTCGCGAGCCTCGACGACCACGCCCTCTGGCTCCAGCGGCTCTCGACCGCGGCCGGCGCCTTCGTGGGGATCGGGATCGGGCTCGTGATCCTCGTGCTGGTGGCCACGGGCCTCGCCGTCACCTTCGCCACGCGGGGCGCCATGGCGAGCAACCGCGAGGTGGTCGAGGTTCTGCACTTCGTGGGCGCCGACGACGACTACATCGCCAAGGCCTTCCAGCGGCGATTCTTCGGCCTGGGGCTTCGCGGCGGCGCGATCGGTGCGGGCTGCGCCATCCTGGCCTTCGTGATCCTGGGGATCCTTGCCCGGGCGGCGCGGTCGGGGCCGGCGGGACAGGAGGTCGAGGCGCTGTTCGGCGCCTTCCAGATCGGGCTGCGCGGCTACGCCAGCGTCGTCCTGATCGGCGTCATCGCCTCGCTCGTCACCGGCGTGGTCTCGCGCATCACGGTGCGCCGGTTCCTCGCCTGACCGGCCACGGCATTGTCACGGCGCGAAGACAACGACACGGTGGATACAGGGGGTGCAGGCCGCGCGTTTACGATCTGGAAACCGAATCGTCGCGGTGTGGTTGTCAGCGTCCCGACCGCCTCCGGGCCGCCGCAATCGAAGCCGATCCTCCGGAGGATGACCACGCGTATGCTGTGCGCACCGGATCCGCGCCAGACCGACGCTGTCGGCTGGGCCTGGCACGAATGGGGTCTCCCACGCCGGGCGGCCAGCCCCGCTTTGCGGCGTTATCGCGTCCCCTCCGTCCTGCAGGTACTCGGCCTCGCAGCGGGCCTCGGGACGGTCGCCCTGGTGGCCGGCTTCCTGATCTTCGTCAGCGCCCTCGCCCGGCAGGAACGGACCCCGTCCGATCGGGCCGACGGGATCGTGGCCCTCACCGGCGGCGCGCAGCGTATCGGCGATGCCATCGACCTGCTGGCCGGCGGATACGGGCGACGCCTCCTCATCACCGGGGTCAACGAGCGCACCAGCCGCGACGAGATCGCCCGATTGAACCCGACGCAGCGTGCGCTGATCGCGTGCTGCGTCGATCTCGATTACCGCGCGCGCAACACGATCGGGAACGCGATCGAGACCCGCCGCTGGATGCGGGCCCATCGGTTCAGCACCGTGGCGGTGGTCACCTCGAACTACCACATGCCGCGCACGCTCGTTGAGCTGGTCCACGCCCTGCAGGACAGCGACCGCGTCCTGCCGCACCCGGTCGTCACGGAGGCGTTCGATGCCGATCGCTGGTGGCGCAGCCCGCCGGCGGCACGGCTCGTCGCCTCCGAATATGTAAAGTTCCTGGCCAGCTGGGTGCGTACCCGGTTCGAAGCGGATCCCGAACGCTCCCGGGCGGCGATCCTGATCGGGCGCGGCAAGCCCGTGAAGATGGTCGCCGAGCCCCTGACCGGACGCAGTCTGGACTGAATCGGCCCTACTGCCCGTGACAGCGCGCCTTGATGGCCGCCGAGAATTCCCGGTCAGAGCCTTGAACCTGGGCGAGGCGTTCGCTCCGCTCCGAGCCGGACAGGCAGCGCCCGTAGACCCCCGCGACGCGGCGCATCGTCTCGACGTGCCGACGCCAGACGCGGCAATTCTTGGCATCGTCGCCGTCCGCCTGCTCCAGCTGGTCGATCGCCTGCCGCTGCATCGACTGCGCGACGAGCAGATCGCGCGCGCAGGTGGTCTCACCCTGCGCCAGCGCCGGACCCGCCGCTAACATCAGGGCGGCGACGATTCGAAAGCGCGCCATCAGGCGGCCTGCGGTGCCGTGGAGCGGGTCAGCAGGGCGTAGAGCGCCCCGGCGTCCCGGGCGGCCCGGATATGGGCGAGCATGCCGGGCTCGCGCAGAACCCGCGCCACCTGCGCGAGGGCTTTCAGGTGATCGGCTCCGGCCCCCTCCGGGGCCAGCAACAGGAACGCGATATCGACCGGCTGACCGTCCAGCGCCTCGAAATCGACCGGCCGGTCGAAGCGGGCGAACAGGCCGAACAGCCGGTCCAACCCCGGCAGCTTGCCGTGGGGTATCGCCACACCGTCGCCGATCCCGGTCGAGCCCAGCCGCTCCCGCTGGAGCAGCGTGTCGAACACGGGACGCTCGCCGAGGGCCGGCAGGCGACGCGCCGCCTGGGCGGCGAGGTCCTGAAGCACCTGCTTCTTGGCCCGCGCGCGCAGCGACGGCACGACCGACTCAGGGTCGAGGAATTCCAGAACTGGCATCGAACGACCGTTGCCCCGTCACCCGTCTGCTGGGGACGGGCCTCGTTGCGGGGGTATCCACGACCGGAACAGCCGCACCCCCGCTACCAATCGACCGGGAAACAGACCGGTTCCGGCTCCGTTCTTCCCGACCCGCCGCGTCACTCGACGGCGTTCGGTGGGTCCACCCAGCCGATCGCGCCGTCGCTGCGCCGATATACGACGTTGACGCGCCCGGTGCCAGCATGGACGAACACGAGCACCGGCGAACCTGTGAGATCGAGCGCGGTCACCGCCTCGCCGACGGTGCGGCGCTGCAAGGTCCGCGTGCTCTCGGCGACGATCGGGGGATGGGCATCCCCGTCGGCCGGCTCGTCGTCGTCCTCCTCCGGGGCGGCCAGGACCGCGTAGGCGGCTTCCATCGCGGCGTCGCTCGGCCCGGTCGCATGCTGCTTGAGGCGGTGCTTGTAGCGGCGCAGCCGGGTCTCCAGCTTCTCGGCCGTCTGCTCGAAGCTCGAACGCGCGTCGTGCGCGAACCCGTTCGCCTCGATGGTCAGGCCGGACATGAGGTGGAGCACGCAATCGGTCCGGAAGGCTGAACCATCCCGCCGCAGGGTGACGTGGCCGTTGCAGGCGTCGCTCATATGCGAATCGAGGTATTTGGCCTGTATCGCAGCCATCCGCTCCTCGACGCGGCCGCGCAGACTCTCGCCGAGATCAACGCCGTGGCCCGTGACGCGCAACGACCCCATGCTGCCTCCCCCGTTTTGATGCAGTCAGCCGACTTAGAGAGCCGGCTCGGGTTAAGTCAACGGAGCGGCTTGCGGTTCGGTCGGGTGCTTAACCCTGGGTTCAGCCGCCTTGTCCGTATAGACAGCGGTTCGGAGCGCCTTCCGCCGGGCCGGGTTTCAACCCGGTGGCAGCACGGCCGGCGCCGGCCAGAAACACGAGAGACCGACCACCGCATGACGAGACATGCCCGCCAGCCCGTTGCCCTGACCCGCCGCACCGTGCTGGCCGGAGCCCTGGGCGCGGCCGCAGGGTCGCTGCCCGGCATGACGCAGGCGGCTGAGCCGGAGGCGGTGCCGCCCCTCCCGGGCGCCGGCATGGCGTTCGAGGCCAACACACTGCTCGATGTCGCGCGCGCCCGGGCCAAGGTGGCCTATGTCGGCCCCAAGCCCGGGGATCTGCCGGCCGCCCTGAAGGGCCTGTCGCGGGAGGCCTACGAAGCGATCCGGCCGGCCGAGGGCCGCGGGATTTGGGCTGGTCAGGACATCGGCTACAGTCTCGAACCGCTGCTGCGGGGCTCGATCTTCGACACGCCGGTCGCCTTGTTCCTGATCGAGAACGGTCTCGTGCGGCCGATCACCTACGACAAGGCCTCGTTCGCGGCCCCCGGCATCGAACTGCCGGACCTCGACGCCGCCACGGCGTTCTCGGGCTTCCGGCTGCGCGCCCGCTTTGCCGAGGGCGGTGCGCTGTCGGACTTCGCGTTGTTTCAGGGCGGCTCCTTCTTCCATCTCGTGGCGGAGGGGCAGGATTTCGGGATCAACGCGCGGGCGCTGGCACTGCGGCCGGCGGATGCGCGGGGCGAGGAATTTTCGCTGTTCCGGGCCCTGTTCATCGAGACCCCCACCCCCGGCCAGCCGATCGTGGTCCACGCCCTCGCCGAATCCGATTCCGCGACGGCGGCGTTCAAGCTCACCCTCACGCCGGGCCGGGAGGCCTCGGTGGCGGGGATCGACGGTACGGTCTTCGCCCGGGCCGATCTCGACCATATCGGGCTCGGCGGCATGCAGGGCAGCTACCTGTTCGGGGCCCTCGACCGCCGACACGTCGACGATCTCCGCGCAGCGGCCTTCTCGGTGGAAGGTCTGGCAATACACAACGGCTACGGCGAGCCGATCTGGCGCCCGGTGCACAATCCGGAAGCTCTCCAGGTCTCGGCCTTCGTCGATCGTGGGCCGAAGGGATTCGGCCTGATGCAGCGTGCCCGCGCCTATGCCGATTTCGACGACGACCGGCGGCACTGGGAGCAGCGGCCCTCGCTCTGGCTGGAGCCGCTCGACGATTGGAACGAGGGCGCCGTGACGCTCCTCGAAATTCCGAGCGACTCGGAGCTCAACGAGAACGTCTTCGCCTATTGGCGTCCCAAGGCGAAGCTCGCCAAGGGCGGGGAAATGCGCTTCCTCTGCCGCCAGCACTGGTCCAAGGGCTGGCCCGATCCGCTGCCGCCCGGGATCGCGCGGGTCAGCGACAGCCGCTGCGGCCACGGCAGCAGCGGCAACCGGCGCCTGTTCGCGGTCGACTTCCAGGGCGACGGGCTGTTCGAGCCCGGTGACATCGACGTCGATCTCAGCGCCTCGGCCGGAACGATCACCCGGCAGGACCGCTATCGCTATTTCGACCGCAAGACCCTGCGAATCCTGTTCGAGCTCGATCCGGGCAGCGAGAAGGCGAGCGAATTGCGCCTCGCGCTGCGGCGCGGCCAAGCCCGGGCCAGCGAGACGTGGCTTTACCGCTGGACGCCGTGATGCCGCCGCCCACCGAAAGAGGATCAACCTCCGCCGTGCGACTGGACGACACGATCACCCTGCCCCATCACGCGTGTCAGCCGGGCGCGGAGCCTAATTGGGCCGACCCGCCGGCCGATGCCGGCCTGCCGCCCGAGGCGCCGCTGGCGATGCCGGTCCAGGATCTGTCGCGCTGGGATCCGGGGCTGGGCCACAGGCCGGTGCGCCGGGCGCGCAGCCCCTGGCTCGCCCGCCTTTGGGTGTTCGGCGGGGCGCTGGCACTGACCGCCTATGGCGGCTGGCAGATGGTCGAGACCGTGTCGGTCTCCGGCAGCCCGACCGCGCTCCAGCTCGCCCTCGTCGTGCTGTTCTGCCTGACCTTCTCGTGGATCGCACTCGCCTTCACGAGCGGCCTGCTGGGCTTCGTGATGCTGCTGCGCCGCGAGCGCGCTTCGGCAATGCCGGAGGCGCTGACGACCCGCACCGCCATCCTGATGCCGGTCTACAACGAGGCCACGGCCCGCACCTTCGCGGGCGTCGAGGCGATGCGGGAGGCCGTGGAGGCGACCGGGCTCGGACGGCACTTCGACTGGTTCGTCCTGTCCGATTCGACGCAGGCCGATGCCTGGATCGCGGAGGAGCGCGCCTTCCTCGACCTGCGCGAACGGCTCGGGCCGGAGGCCCGCCTCTATTATCGCCACCGGCCGAAGAACCATCACCGCAAGGCGGGCAATATCGGCGACTTCGTCACCCGCTGGGGCGGCGGGTACGACCACATGCTGGTACTCGACGCCGACAGCCTGATGAGCGGCCCGGCGATCGTGGCGCTCGCCGCCGCCATGGAGGCGGACCCGGATGCCGGCATCATCCAGACGCTGCCGCTGATCATCAACCGCAACACCCTGTTCGCCCGCCTCCAGCAATTCGCCGCGCGGATCTACGGCCCGGTGATCGCGGCCGGCCTCGCGGCCTGGTCGGGCCGGGACGGCAATTACTGGGGCCACAACGCCATCATCCGCACCCGCGCGTTCGCGGATGCCTGCGGCCTGCCCGACCTGCCGGGCAAGCCGCCCTTCGGCGGCCACATCCTGTCGCACGATTTCGTGGAGGCCGCGCTGATCCGCCGGGCCGGCTGGACGGTCTACATGCTGCACCGCCTGGAGGGCTCCTACGAGGAGAGCCCGCCCTCGCTGATCGACGTGGCGGTCCGCGACCGACGCTGGGCGCAGGGCAACCTCCAGCACGCCCGGGTGATCGGCGCGGCCGGGCTGCACCCGGCCACCCGGCAGCATTTCGCCACCGGGATCGCCGGCTACCTCGCCTCGCCGCTCTGGCTGCTGCAACTGGTCGTCGGCATCCTGCTGGTCCTGCAGACCGCCACCGAGCGGCCCGACTATTTCGGCGGGGCCGGCTTCTCGCCGGTCTTCCCGCGGTTCGACCCGGTCCGCGCGCTCCAGCTGTTCGGCCTCACCATGGCGGTGCTGCTGGCGCCGAAGTTCCTGGGCCTGATCCTGGCCCTGCTCGACCGTTCGGTACGGCAAGCCTGCGGCGGCGGCGGGCGGCTCATCCTCTCCAGCCTCGTCGAGATCCTGCTCTCGGCGCTGGTGGCGCCGGTTGCGATGGTGGTCCAGTCCGGTTCCGTCGTGAGTATCCTGCTGGGCCGCGACACGGGCTGGAATCCGCAGCGGCGCGACGACGGCTCGATCCCGCTCCGCGACATCATCGCCCGGCACAGTTGGCACACGCTGCTGGGTCTCGTGGCGGGCATCGCGGCCTTCGCCATCGCGACATCGCTGTTCCTCTGGATGAGCCCCACCATCGTGGGTCTGGTGCTCGCGATCCCGATCTCCTGGGCCAGCGGTCAGCTCGGCCTCGGGCTGGCGCTGAAGAACCGGCGCCTGCTCGGCACGCCGGAAGAGGCTGCGCCCCCCGCGATCGCGACGCGCGCGAGTGCCCTCGCCGCCCGCAACGCCGCGCGGGGCTTCGATGATGCCGATGCCCTCGCGGCACTGAATGCCGATCCCAATCTTGCGACAGCCCACACCCGGATGTTGCCGCCCGGACGCGCGCGTCCCCGCGGCGCGATCGACCCGGACCGGACGCTGGCCGCCGCCAAGATTGAGGAGGCCGAGGCTGTCACCGAAGCGATGGCGTGGCTCACGCCGCGGGAGCGGATGGCGCTGCTTCACGACCCGGCTCTCGTCGACCGGCTCGTTCAACTGCGCTGACCCGGAATCCGGGGGATTCCAGTTTGCCGGCTTCCGGGCGCTCAGGACCTGCCTCCCTCCCCCACGGAACGATCGCGCGGATCGTCACCGCCGGCGGCACCACAGGAGCCGTCAGACGCGCTTAACCATTCGGCCACTACCGTCGCGCCGGCACATCGAAGCTGCCGACCGGAATGCGCCATGACTTTGCTGCTCGGTTTCCTGCTCCTGCCCCTGACGGTCGCCATCGTGCTGGCCCGGGGTGAGCCCGTCCGCACCATCAGCTGCCTCGGCGCGATGGGCGTGGGCTGCGCGATCGCCTGCCTGAGCTTGGTCAGCCTCGTCCGCCACCGGACCTGACGGCCGGCGATCGATCAAAGGAAGCCGATCTGCCGGGGCCCCCCCGAGAGCGAGCGCCCCGCCCGGGCGACGAGTTGCGAAAACGCCAAAGCGGCCGCCGTCGCCTGAGCCCGCGAAGGGAAGCTTCGTCGCGATTCGAGGACGGTCTCGGCCGTCTCGTTCACCAGCGCCCAGGACCACAGAGACCGACCGGATTCGCGGATCTCGAACTGCACAGGGCGCCTGCCTTTCGCAGCATGCGACGGGATAAGACTTACCTACTGCCGTGACATCGGGATGACACAACCGACGTCGCGTCAAGGTTGGCGTCGATAGAAGACCGATTGCATTTATTGTTAGACTGAGGCGGCAAAGCATTCGCAAAACTTGTTCTTGGACGCGTGTCGGGCTTTTCGCTGACAGCTTGCAGATCCTCGTCGCGGCCGATACGCTCGTTCTCGCAAATGCGCCGCATCAGCCTTGTCCACAGATTTGACTGCGGGATGCTGCGGGCTGCGATGCGGAGCCCGTCGTCTTGGATCATGTGGCCTCGCGTCCGCCATGGTTCCGGCGGCTTGGCGGGGCAGGCGGAGCGCACCCATTTTTCTGCCGAACGGAGACCGCATGACAGCCGTGACCGCGCTCATCGCCGAAGAACTCGGCGTCAAGGAAGCGCAAGTGGCAGCCGCGGTGGCGCTGCTCGATGGCGGAGCGACCGTTCCCTTCATCGCGCGCTACCGCAAAGAGAACACGGGCGGCCTCGACGACACGCAGTTGCGCCGGCTCGAGGAGCGCCTGTCGTATCTGCGCGATCTGAACGACCGCCGCCGGGCCATCGTGGAGAGCATCGAGGCCCAGGGCCGGATGACGCCCGCGCTCGCCACGGCGCTCGCGGCGGCCGACACGAAGGCGCGCCTCGAGGATCTCTACCTGCCGTTTCGCCCGAAGCGCCGGACCAAGGCCCAGACCGCCCGCGAGGCCGGTCTCGAAGCGCTGGCCGACGCGGTCTCGAAGCGGCCCGAGCAGGCACCCGAGGCAGCGGCACGGGCGTTCGTCTCGGCGGAACGCGGCGTCCCTGATGCGGCCGCCGCGCTGGAGGGCGCCCGGGCGATCCTGATCGAGCGCTTGTCGGAGGATGCCGACCTCACCGGACGGCTGCGGACGGATTACTGGCGCGGCGGCCAGCTCGTCTCCAAGGTCCGCCGGGGCAAGGCAACCGAAGGGGCGAAGTTCCAGGATTATTTCGACTGGGGCGAGCGCCTGGAGCGGATGCCCTCGCACCGAATACTGGCGATCTTCCGCGGCGAGCGCGAGGAGGTGCTCGACATCGCCTTCGCGGCGGAGGGTGAGGACTCCGAGCCCGGGCGCCCGGGCCCGTTCGAGACGGCCATCTGCCGGCGCTTCGGCGTGGCGGCTCTTGGACGCCCCGGCGACCCGTGGCTGCTCGATACCGTTCGGATCGCGTGGCGCACCAAGATCCGCACGGGTATCAAGCAGGACATGCGCACCCGCCTGTTCGAGCGCGCGGAGGACGAGGCGGTCAAGGTATTCGCCGGAAATCTGAAGGACTTGATCCTGGCCGCCCCGGCCGGCGGCCGGCCCACGATGGGGCTCGATCCAGGCTATCGGAACGGCGTGAAGGTCGCAGTCGCGGACCGGACCGGCCGAATCGTCGCCGTGGAGACCACCTACCCGCACGAACCCCAGCGCCGCTGGCGGGAGGCGGTGGTGACGCTCGGGAAGCTCTGCCGCCTGCATGGCGTCGAACTGCTCGCGATCGGCAACGGCACGGCATCCCGCGAGACCGAGCGGCTCGCCGCCGAGATCATGGCGGAGAATCCCGACCTGAAGCTCGTCAAGGTCACGGTTTCCGAGGCCGGTGCCTCGGTCTATTCGGCCTCCGAGATCGCCTCCCGGGAACTGCCCGATCTGGACGTATCCCATCGCGGCGCGGCATCGATCGCGCGACGCCTGCAGGATCCCCTCGCCGAGTTGGTGAAGATCGATCCGAAGTCGATCGGCGTCGGGCAGTACCAGCATGATGTGAGCGAGACGAAGCTGTCACGCTCGTTATCGGCGGTGGTGGAGGATGCCGTGAACGCCGTCGGCGTCGACGTGAACACGGCCTCCCCTGCCCTTCTGGCGCAGGTCTCCGGGCTTGGATCGTCCCTGGCCGACAAGATCGTCACCTATCGGGACACCCACGGTCCATTCCGCGCGCGGGCCGCGCTCAAGGCCGTGCCGGGGCTCGGCCCGAAGACCTTCGAGTTGGCCGCGGGTTTCCTGCGAATCCGCGAGGGTGACGATCCGCTCGACGCCTCCGGCGTCCACCCGGAGGCGTATCCGGTGGTGCGCCGGATCCTGCAGGCGACGAAGAGCGACATCCACATCCTCCTCGGCAACACGGCGGCCCTCGCCAAGCTGAACCCCGAGACATTTGTCGACAGGCGTTTCGGTCTGCCGACCGTGCGCGACATCATCGCTGAACTGGAGAAGCCCGGCCGCGATCCGCGACCGGCGTTTAAAACGGCGCGTTTCGAGGAGGGCGTCGAGAAGATCGGCGACCTGCGACCAGGCATGCAACTGGAGGGCGTCGTCACCAACGTGGCGGCCTTCGGCGCCTTCGTGGACCTCGGCGTGCATCAGGACGGCCTCGTCCACATCTCGGCGATGGCACGCCGCCGGATCACAGCGCCCACCGAAGTGGTGCGGATCGGCGAAGTGGTCCGCGTCCTGGTGCTCGGCGTCGATGTCGCGCGCAAGCGGATCGCGCTGTCGATGCGCCTGGACGATCCGGTCGAGACGGCGGGCTCGGGGCGCCCATCGAGAGACGCGCGGCCCGAATCGCGCCCCGCGCCCCCACGGCCAGCGCCTGATGCCGCTCCGAACGGCGCGCTTGCGGACGCGCTCCGCCGGGCGGCTTCATCCACGCGGCGGCGCTGACTGTCACCGACGGGAATCATCGCATGTCTCTGCCAAAGACGCACGAAACCGGTCCCAGCCCGATGATCGGGCCGGCGGGTCTCATCCGGGCGGCTTTCGAGGGGGCGGATATGGCCGCCCGGGCTGACGAAATCCTGACCCAGGCAGAGACCGGCACCCTCGAGGCCGGCACGGCCCTCGATCTGGCTACGATCCTGCTGCTGATGCATCGCTTCGAGCCAGCCCTGCAGCTCCAGGGCGAGGTTCTGCAGGGCTGCCGGCATTTCCAGCTGCTGGCCAACGGACCCGACGCGGTGACGCGAGTCCTGGTCATCGTCACGGCTGGCGACCTCATGGCGAATACGCCGGTCGACTTCCTGCTGGCCCACCCAGCGTTCCGGGTCGAATACCTGTACGTGCTGCCCGGCGAGGTTGGTCCCGCCACGCTACCGGATCATGACGTGTGCATCGTCGCCGTGGCTTACGCGACCGCGAACGAACCGGTGCTGGAAGCCTTGGCCTCGGCGGCGGCGCGCTGGGACCGCCCGGTGATCAATCATCCGCGCCACGTCCTCAAGACCTCCCGGCACGGGCTCGCCGAGGCCCTCGCTGGATCCGACGGGCTCCTGATCCCGTCCGTCGCGCGGGCGGCGAAAGCCGACTTCGTCTCCGGGGGATACCGGCTACCGACCGGCCTGCAGTACCCGGTTCTCATGCGACCGATCGATACCCATGCCGGCAATGCACTGCAGAAGATCGACCGCTCCGAGGACCTCGCGGCCTATATCCGCGACGTCAATGCAACGACATATTACATCACGCAGTTCTACGATTACAGCCATCCGGATGGATTGTTCATAAAGCTCAGGGTCGTACTTGTCGACGGTATCCCGTTTCTCTGCCACATGGCCATCCGCGATCATTGGATGATTCATTATCTCAATGCCGGGATGAGCGAGGATCCCGCCAAGCGCAGCGCCGAGGCTGCGGCAATGGCCGAATTCGACGCTGTGTTCGTGCCGCGGCACCGCACGGCTTTCGCCGAGATCCATCGTCGAACCGGGCTCGACTATTTGATCGTCGATTGCGCCGAGAGCCGGGACGGTCGACTGCTCATCTTCGAAGCCGATACCGGTATGATCATCCACGACATGGATCCCGAGGAACTCTATCCCTACAAGCGCCCGCAGATGCACAAGGTCTTCGCCGCCTTCCAGCACGCCGTTCAGTCCAGAGCGGCCCGATCAACGGAACGACCCGATGGTACAGCGGCTCGTCACGTCCTACGCGATCGGATCTAGATATCGCAAAGCGACTGCAAATCTTCGTCAATATCACAATCGTTGTATGCTTCTATATGGGTCATATTCCGTGTATTTCATCAGCAAATCGCCAACTGATCCGCTGCTTTCCTTCATTAGATTGCGGTAACATTTTGCATTTCGAACAATTATTAGCGTTTGATAATCAAAAAATTAAGGATCATCTCGCATACTGGAATAGACCGCTTCGTTTTAACGCGAAAGAAACGTCTGCGGCGCCATGACTGCGGCACCCGAGAAACGGGTGGCACTACATCAGAAAGATCGATCCTATGTCCTCCATCACCCTGTCGGCCGCCACGCGTCAGAACCTGCTCTCGCTGCAGGATACGGCGGCTCTGACCGCGACCACCCAGAATCGTCTTGCCACCGGCAAGAAGGTCAACTCGGCCCTCGACGATCCGCTGAGCTTCTTCACCGCTCAGGGCCTCGACAACCGGTCGAACGACCTGAACAGCCTGCTCAACGGCGTCAGCAACGGCGTGCAGGTCATCCAGGCCGCCAACCAGGGCATCACCAGCATCCAGAAGCTGATCGACAGCGCCAAGTCGCTCGCCAATCAGGCCCTGGCCAGCAAGAATTACACCACTCCGGCCGTGTCCGGTTTCACCACCTCGACGACGGGCGCAGCCTACGCGGCCGCGACGAGCGGCACGACGACCGTGAACTTCACCGTTGATGGCGTTGCCAAGACCGCGACGCTGGCTGCCGGTAGCGGCACCAGCGGTGCGACCACCGCCAGCGACGTGACGGCGGCCGTGGCTGCCCTCAACACCGCCGCCGGCACGACTGCGTTCGCCGTGGATTCGGGAGGCACGAAGATCGTCGCCGCCTCGACCACCAGCGACATCACCTTCGACTCCACCGAAGGTGCCAAGATCGGCTTCTCCTCCGGCATCACCGGCACGGCGGCCGTTCCGGCGTCCGGCGACGCGACCCGCACCAGCCTCACATCGCAGTTCAACAACCTGCTGACCCAGATCGATCAGCTGGCCTCCGATGCGAGCTACAACGGCGTCAACCTTCTCGGCGGCGGCGGGGCGAACCAGCTCAAGATCCAGTTCAACGAGAACGGGAAGTCGAGCCTCGTGGTTCAAGGCGTCGACTTCTCCTCGACGGGCCTGGGCCTGAGCCCGGTCGCCACGTCGGGTGCCAACTCCAACTTTCAGGCCGATTCCGACATCAACGCCGTCCTGACCAAGCTCAACTCGGCGTCGTCGACGTTGCGCGCGCAGTCGGGAGCGTTCGGCTCGAACCTGACGGTCGTGCAGAACCGCCAGGACTTCACCAAGCAGCTGATCAACATCCTCGGCACCGGCTCGGCGAACCTGACGAACGCCGATCTGAACGAGGAGGCCGCCAACTCGCAGGCGCTCTCGACCCGTCAGTCGATGGGTATCTCGGCCCTGTCGCTGGCCAACAGCGCCCAGCAGGGCGTCCTGCAGCTCCTGCGCTGAGGTACGCCTCGCTTGAGACAGGGCCGGCCGGGCACACGCCCGGCCGGCCCTTTTCTTATGCGCGTCGTCGACGGGTTCCGTGTGGCTCGAGAGTGCCCCGACCATGGGTGGACCGGGCTAGGCAGCAGTTCCCGGTGGAGCGCCGTTTCGCCCCGTCTCCGAACGCACGGCTTCGAGGATGCGCTGACGAACCTGCGGCTGCCGGATGGTGCTCCACAGGCTCAACAGTTCGTAGGTCATGCCGATATCGAACGCGTCATCGTCGTGCGCGAAGAATTTTTCGACCGGGCAACCCAGCAGCGCTGCGATCTCGGCCAAACGCGCGCTGGCGCGGTCGTCGACGGCCATCTAAGCCTCTGCTCCCGCATGTTATTATATTGTGACGCTATCCCGTTGAGTATTGCGGAACAAGTGGTGCATCTGCACTAGATCTGGTGGCTGCGTATCAGGGCGTGATCGAGGCGAGGAACTGCTTCGTCCGTCACAGGCCGATGTGGCACGCCCGTTCGCTTCACCGATACGCTCTTAGCATCCGAGGCCGCACGACATGACGGCGACAATCGAGCGCCCCCGCTCCAGCGACGCCATTGTTTGAGACGCCGGTCGATGAATAAGCGACGGACTTGAGGATCTGCCTCGTTCCGGAACGGATGGATCGATCGCGCGTGCATACAGTGTTAAGGATCACCGAACCAAGCAACATGCCATACGGCAAGCTGGGAAAGCCAAATTCGAGACCCTGCGCGGTAGATCAGGATCCGCTCTTGTCGGGCCCACGAAATCAAATGCCGTCGATTGACCCTCGATTAACCGAGCCAGCATAGGCACAACAGGGCTGCCGTTGACGCGGCTTGATTGGGTCGGGCGAGGCTTCGATGGTGGTCCTGTTAGCCGTCACGCTCTGCACCGGGCTTCTGGCCGCATGCGCCTTGTTTCCCTTCGGGGCATGGGCCGTTGTGATCGGTGCCCCCCTGGTCGCGAGTTCGGCGACGATGCTCGCCGGCGGTCTCCTGGCGTGGCGAACCATCAAGCGCGATCGGCGCAGACGCGCCCTCGAAGCGCAGACCGGCGTCATGGTCGCGGCGCTTCGCGACGTAACGCATCAGGCTGAGGCGATGTCACCGGCGCCGAAGGTCGTCCAGCGGCGTCTGGGCGCCTGAGCGGTCGCCCGCTCGAGAAACCCCATCAGGGCACGCATCGAACCCTGATGCGCCTCCGGCCGTTGTCGCGGTCATGCCCGACCTGACAATCCCGCTCGTTGCGACCAGCCTGTTCGTGGGTGTCGGTTGGCTGATCATCAATGCCGGACAGGGGTACGACGACGCGATCAGGCATACGCTGACGGTCTTCGCTCTGGTGCTCGGCTTGTTGGTGATGGCCGGCGTAACCGCGAAGCTGCGCGCAGGGCTCGGCGTCGGCCGAATGTCCCACCGTATCGAGGCTCGCTCGGCCGATGGACCCATCGGAACGACGCGAACCGCCCCCCGTCGAGACTAGCTGCGCCAGCGACTCGGCCCGCGGGGAGACATACCGCTCTAAGGACTCGTTTCCGGCGGGTGGCTTGTCACTCATGCCATCCGTGATGCCAGATCTACGGGCGGACAAACCTCGGCCGGCGCGCGTCATTCACCAACGATGTCGGTGGAGTTACAGCCCCATCATTCGGACTAATCCGCAACGACGGATGCAAAATCCCGTCCGTATGACGGCTGAAATGGCGGCGCGTCCGTGCGGAGCAAAAGAAGCGCACTTGGTTACGGCGCAAAACGTGTCCCCGAAAGTGCGGAGGTTTGCGCCGTAGCAGTCCTGCCTGTCGAGCAGGCCGGTCTCCCTACTTGCTCTTGCCACCCTTCTTGCCGAGCTCGACCTGAGCCGAGGACGACTTGCGTGGGTTTGATTGACCTTCCTTGCTCGCCTTCGCATTCGCCTTCTTGGCAGTGCTGCTGCCGTGGCCCTTCTTCTCGGTCATCGTTGCCTCCATGAGCGAGCGGAAATGTCGTCGCGCGACCGGACGTTCCGCCACGCGCCTTTTGAGCGGTGGATACTGAAGCGCGACGCTACTGCTCCGATGGCGATTGATGTTCGATCGTCAGCCAGGGGCGGATAGTTCACGCGGGTACGCGGCCGATAGCGCCGGAGCGCGAGATCGGTGGCAGGACGGATACCGGTCGATGAACCAGTGGTTGTTTAGACGCTGACGGCTTGCGATTTACGCGAGCGAATGATCCGATGACCAGGCCCAGAGAAGGCCGCCCAGGATCCGGAGGAAACCCCATGCTGTCGCGCAGACAGACGCTGGCGCTCGCCGTCGCCAACAGCCTCACCCTAACCGGGGGTGCGGTCCGCTCGGCCGAAAACGAGGCCGCGCCCACCGTCAAGACGTCGGTCACGTTCGCCGTTCCGCCGGGAGCGTGCGACTGCCACGTCCACGTCATCCCGGATCCAGCGAAGTTCCCGTTCTGGAGCGGGCGCGCTTATACCCCGCCGGTCGACCCGCCGGATCGTCTGCTCGCACTTCAGCACGCGCTCAAGCTCGATCGCGTGGTGATCGTCACGCCCAGCGTCTATGGGACCGACAATGCCGCCACCCTCGATGGCCTGCGCGTCCTTGGCCCTCAACGCGCGCGGGGTGTCGCCGTCATCGGGCCGGATACGAGTGCGGCGGACCGCGATGCGCTGGTCAAAGCCGGGATCCGCGGGATCCGTGTGAACCTCGAGCAGGCCGGCGTCTTCGATCCCGCGGTCTCCGCCAAGGCGCTCGACAGCGCCGTCCAGCAGATCGGTTCGCGCCCCTGGCACCTCCAGATCTACTCGCGTCTCTCCGTCATCGCCCCGCTGAAGCAGCAGCTGGCCGCGCTGCCGGTCCCGGTTGTGTTCGACCATTTCGCGGGCGCACAGGCCGCGCTCGGCGCCGATCAGCCGGGTTTTGGTGACGTGCTCGATCTCGTGCGCAGCGGAAAGGCCTGGGTGAAGCTGTCGGGCGCTTACCGCGCCTCCACCCGCGCGCCCGACTACCCGGATGTCCTGCCGCTGGCCCGCGCCCTCGTGGCGGCCAATCCGGAACGGCTGGTCTGGGGCAGCGACTGGCCGCATCCCGACAGCAACCCGCGACCGGACCGCAAGCCGACGGATCTCGCGCCGGCCCAGGACATCGATGACGGTCGTCTGCTGAGCCTGCTGGCGGAGTGGGTGCCCAACCGCGCCACGCGGGATCGGATCCTCGTGGACAATCCGAAGCGGCTCTACGACTTCTGAGTGAGGGCACGGCGCACCGCGAAGCCGATGCGTCGCGGTGCGCAGGAGATGGCGGGAGGCGCGGACCACACGTCGATCCGGCGAACGCTTGACCTTGATAGCTCAAACAGGCCTTTGGCTCCCACGGCAAAGCAGTCAACAATCCTGCCCGGTGGATCAGATCGAGCATCGCTCCAGTAAAACCAGTTGCATTGGCCTCACAGCCGGGCCTCGAAGCCGAGATCCGATCTGGTGTTCACGTCGCTTGTCAGCGGCGACGACGATGACGGCTGACCCACCCGACGCCATTCGCGAGGGAGGGCGCACGGGATGAACGATGTGCCGGCGCTGGCCGCTTCCAAGCTGGGTGAGCGCGCCTTCGTCCTCGCTCAGGATCGAACCTGATCGAAAGCGGAATGATCGCCTTTCCGGGCAAATCGGACGGACAAATAGTCGGTGGACCTGATGGCCTGAAGAGCGGCGATCCCCGCAGCGGTGATGGTCCACTCGATCACGTCCACGCCTCGCAGACGATGCGGGCGGACCGGCCCGATCCGCGCGATGAGGCTCAGGCGTTCCAAGAGCAGATTCCGCCCGTCGTCGGCCGCCATGATCCGATTGCGCACCCCGATCAGATCGAGCCGTTCGGCCTGCGATTTCTTCAGGAGGGCACTGACCGGCTGGCCCGTGCGTCGACGGCCGCACCCGGGGCTCGGCGCGACGGCGCCGATGCGGGACGATCGCTGCTCCGGGGATGCCGATGGGCCCGGCCGCCCCGGTGCGGAATGCGCATCAGGGGGCTCGATCGCTTCAAAGTCGTCGAGCGGTGCGTTCATGGGGCGTGGACCTGGATGTCACGGAACGAGGGACCGTTTCCGCGCGGCGAAGCCGCGGGCGGTCAGGTCTCCGGCATGTCTCGGGCGTTCCCCGCCGCGGACGGAGGGGCGAGGCTGTCGCCGTAGCGGG
The DNA here is from genome assembly GCF_038442355.1 of Methylobacterium guangdongense. Taxonomy (NCBI): domain Bacteria; kingdom Pseudomonadati; phylum Pseudomonadota; class Alphaproteobacteria; order Hyphomicrobiales; family Methylobacteriaceae; genus Methylobacterium; species Methylobacterium guangdongense. Next base: position 99,234 of record NZ_JBBXMX010000003.1, on the reverse strand, counting down.
CGACATTATTCGGATGCACAGGCGTTCACCGCGCCAGCGACGGCGGGCCGGAGGCTCCGCGCGGGAGCGGTTGGATACCGCGCCCGCTTCGGTCGGACGCCCGTCGGCGGATCATCGCGCGGCGGTCCGTCCCGGACGGTCCTCAGCCCGCCTTGAGGTACTTCTGCATGCTGGCGCTGAGCCCGGCGGAATGCGCCGCCAGCGTGTCGGAAATCTGCCGAACCATCTCGGCGAGCTGTCCGGTCTCGCCGGCCGCCGCGGAGACGCCGGTGATGTTGGACGACATCTCCTGGGTCGAGGCGGCTTGTTCCTCCACGGCACTCGCCATGGCCAGCGTCAGGCTCGAGAGTTCGGCCACTTCGTCGGTGATCAGGCGGATCGCCGTCACGGCCTCGCCGGTCGCCTTCTGGATCGCATGGACCTTATCGGTGATCTCACCCGTCGCCTTCGCGGTCTGACCGGCGAGTTCCTTCACCTCCGAGGCCACGACCGCGAAGCCGCGGCCGGCCGGCCCGGCCCGGGCCGCCTCGATGGTGGCATTCAACGCGAGAAGGTTGGTCTGGTCGGCGATCGATTTGATCATGCCCACCACCGCGTCGACCTCGCCGGCATTGGCGGCGAGGTTTCGGACGGTCGCGTCGGTCGCCGTGGCCTGATTGGCGATCTGCTGTGTGCGCTCGGAGACGCGTCCCACCTGGCCCGAGATTTCGTGGATCGAACTCGTCATCTCCTCAGAGCCGGCTGCCACCGAGTTCGCCCGCTCGCTCGCCGCGTCCGCCGACCGGTTCAGGCCCTGTGCGGAGTCCTTCATCTCACCGATCGCGGTCCCGAGGGCATCGACCACCCCGGCGACCTCGTCGGCCATCGCGAGCTGCGCCGTGATGACCGACCACGTCAGCGTCGGTCCGACATAGGTGCCGTCCGCGTCCGTAATGGCGGACACCTGCAGATCCAGCGTTTCGGGACCGACCTTGATCTTGGTTCGATGCGGCAGCCGGGACGCGTCGGCCAGCATGTTGCGCTGATGATGCGGGTTCTTGTGGAAGACATCAAACGACCGCCCCATCATTTCGGACGCCTTGATGGGGAGATAGCGCTCGATCGCTTCCAGCGTCTTGCGCGAGGTGCTGTTGATGTAGTTGATCTTGAAATCGTTGTTCGGATCGGCGGTCATCACGGCGACCGGCATTTCGTCGATCATGCGCAGCAGCCGGCCGGTCTCGTTCTTCTTGGCCGTGATGTCGCTGGCGAACTTGACGACCTTGAACGGCTTGCCGTCCGGGCCGAGGATCGGATTGTAGGTCGCTTCGAGCCAGACCTTGGTGCCCGACCGCGCGATGCGCAGGAACTCGCCGGACACGAACGCGCCGGCCCGCAGGTTCGTCCAGAATTGAGCATACTCCGGACTGGCCGCTACGTCGTCGCCGACAAAAATTCGATGATGTTTGTTCTGTATGGACGCGAGATCGTAGCCGACGACGGCCAGGAAGTTCGCATTGGCGTACAGGATCTCGCCATCCATGCCGAATTCGATGATGGCAAGCGAACGCGTGAGGGCGTCGAGGGTGGCACGGGATTCGTTGTAGGCTGGCTTGCGGAACATGGGAGCGACTCTGCGAAGACGTCGCATCATCCCACCGAGCTCCTAAACGGCGCTTTCAGCTGGTCTAAAAACATACCATTCGGATGCCATGATACGTCTCAGCGTGTGACAATTCCCGCGAATTCTTCGAGATCAAATTTCGAAAAGCATCAAAACAGGTCAAATCGCACATTGATCGAACGGTCGAGCATGATCACTGTCGGATCGCGGACCGAATATCAGAAGCACCGCCAAGATGATCGAACGGTGGCTCGTGGGTGCGCGCGAAGAGGCGTGTTGCCCAGTCTGATCCGCCCCATGATCACGCGGACACGGGCATTTGCCGCCACGTTTCCGAGCGTCGTCAGACGCAGGAGGGTCAACAGCCTGGCATGTCTTCGGCATAGGCAGCCCGCTACCGACCACTCGCCGCACCCATCGGCGGCGTAACCGAGCCGCGCAGGGTGCGATTTCGCGGAGCGACGGTGGTCACGTTCGGAAGGGGAACGCTGCCCTTCGACGGGGAAGGCCTGCCTGGCCGGCCCAGGAGTCGATCCTGCGGGCCGATACGGTTCTTTCTCAAAGGCCAGGCATGACCGCGCTCACGGGCCTGAGGCCGGCCTATCCGACAGCCGTCGCCCCGCGTGAGATGCGGGGCGACGGGCGGGAGTGAGCCGGCATGTCGCGGCCCGTCACCCGACCGGGCTCCGCCGCGGGGCGAGCCGTCGCGTGCGAGCCGGTGGTCAGGATACGCAAACCAGCGCAGGCACCGGACGACCGGTTGCAGATATCCCGTCCTCGTTCGCCGGGATCGGCGCAGCGACGACGGTGTCGCTCGCCGGATGGTCCTCGCCCGCGCGTGCGGGCTCAGCGGCCTCGATCCGCGCGATCAGGGCCTCGATCTCGCGGGCCGGGCGCGCAGGACTGTACAGGAAGCCCTGGGCGATATCGCAATGCCTGTCCCTTAGGACCTCCAGTTGCTGATGCGTCTCGACGCCCTCGACGGTGACGTTCATGGACAGAGCCCGCGCCATCCGGGCGATCGCCTCGACGACCGCGATCTTCTCGGGTCGGCCCTGGAGATCCCGCACGAAGGAGCGATCGACCTTCACCTTGTCGAACGGAAATTCCGTCAGGTAGCTCAGGCTGGAATAGCCCGTGCCGAAATCGTCCAAGGCGATCCGGACCCCCATCGCGCGCAGCCGCTTGAGGTTCTCCAGCACCTCGCCGCCGTGATCGAGCAGGACCGACTCGGTGATCTCGATCTCCAGCCGCTCCGGCACGAAATGCGTTTCGCGCAGGATGGCGGCGACCTCATCGTGGAAGCCGGGCATGCGCATGTGGATCGACGAGATGTTCACCGCCACCCGCTGGTCCGGCCAGTTCCGGGCATCGGTGCAGGCGCGGCGCAGGGCCCAGCGCCCGATCTCGACGATGAAGCCGGTCGCCTCGGCGATCGGGATGATCTCGGCGGGTGACACCCAGCCCAGCCCGGGCTTGTTCCAGCGCAGCAGCGCCTCCAAGCCGGTCACGCGGCCGTTCCGCATGTCGACCAGCGGCTGGTAATGCAACTCCATCTCGCCGGCCGCGAGGGCGACGCGCATGTCGCCGTCGAGTTGACGCTGGCGGACGACCCGCTCCTCCAGGGAGAGGTCAAAGCAGCGCCAGCAGCCCTTGCCGTCCGCCTTGGCGGCGTAGAGGGCAAGATCGGCGCGCAGGAGCAGGCCCGACGGCTCGATGGCGTCGTCGGGCACATAGGCGATGCCGATGCTGACGCCGATCTCAAGCCGCGCCTCCGCGATCCGGAACGGCCGGCTGAGTTCGGCCACGATCCGCGAGGCCAAAGCTTCGGCCGCCGCCCGCCCGACGTCGCGCACCACCACTGCGAACTCGTCGCCCCCCAGGCGAAACACGCCGTGCGGGCCGCCGATGGCCAAGAGACGCGCGGCCACCGCCTGGAGGAGGCTGTCGCCGACGCCGTGCCCGTGGCGGTCATTGACCGCCTTGAAGCCGTCGAGGTCGAGGTAGAACACCGCGCTGCGGCGCTCGATCGAATCGACCTCGCGGCAGAGCGCGGCCAGCGCGTCATGAAAGCCGGTGCGGTTGGGCAGGCTCGTCAGGACATCGTGGCCGGCGAGAAACGAGATGCGGGCCTGCGCCGCCCGGCTGGCGGTCACGTCGGACCCGACGCCCCTGTAGCCCACGAAGGCGCCCTGCCGGTCGAAGGTGGGCTTCCCGTTGAGCATCCACCAGCGAACGCCCTGCGTCGTGCGCAGGCTGACGGTGAGGTCCCGGAACGGGAGCCGGTCCCGGACGGCGCTGGCGACCGCCTCGATATCCCCGCGCGCGGCGCCGTCGGCGGCGAAGTCGTGCAGGAGCGCGAGCACGTTGAGGTCGCGCAGGTCGTCCGGATCCCGGCCGATCAGGGCGGCGAGGCGGCGTCGGGCATGGCACAGCCGGCCCGCGCTGTCCGTCTCCCAGAGCCAGTCGCTCGTCCCCTCCTCGAAATCCTTGAGCAGCAGGCCGATGGTCTCGCTCTGCTCCTGCACCATGACCCGGTCCCACAGACGGCCGTAGGACAGGCGGCACATCCGCCGCGCGCTCAGGAAGACGAAGGCCGCGTAGACGGCGAGCAGCACCGCGATGGAATTGCCGATCGGTGCCTCGCAGCCCAGGAGGCCGACGAACAGGCCGGTGACGACCGGTGCGGCGAGCAGGACGGCGACGCCGTAGATCGGGCCGACCACATAGGCGTCCGAGATGAGCCCGACGCAGACGGCCACCAGGATGACCCGGTACGCGTTGTCCATCGTCGGCAGCAGCACCGCCGGCAAGCTCGCCCAGGACAGGCCGAGCGTGAAGGCGAGGAGCTTCGCGGCCGTGAAGCCGCGGCGGACCGCGCGATCGGTCGCCGCTCCACGAAAGGTGCTCCGGAAGCGTTGCGCCAGGATCAGGGTCGCGGTGCAGAGCAGGGTCACCGCCCCGGCCACCCCGAGCAGATAGGCCGGCGGGGCGATGTCCCAGAAGATGCGGGTCAGGGCCAGCGCGACCGCCGCCTGGGTGACGGCCGAATAGGCGGCGAGCTGCAGGGTCTCGCCGAGCATCGCGACGCGGGTCTGATGATGCAAACGCGCCTCCCCAGTCACGTGCGCCGCTCGCCCGCGCGGCGGGACGGCGGCGCGGGCCGGCGCAAGCCGGAGGCGGTCGTAGGCGCTCAGGAGGCTCAGAGGGTTCATCGCGTCAACTCGGTGCGTCCTCGATGTCGGCCCGTCAGGCCGCCATGCTCCGGGAGGCCTCGCGGACGAGGCGGGCCGAGGCGTCGACCGACTGCGAGGCGGTGGCGATCAGATCGATGCTGCAGCTGATCTCGCCCATTGCGCACGTCATCGCCTGCATGTTCACCGACATCTCCTGGGCGACCGCGGACTGCTGCTCGACGGCGGTGGAGATGGCCGACGCGATCTCGTTGACCTCCCCGATGGTCGCGCCGATGCCCGCGATGGCGCAGGCCGCCTGGTGCGCGGCGGCCTGCGTTTCGGCGATCTGCCGACCGATGCTCTGGGTCGCGTTGGCGGTCTGCGTAGCGAGATCCTTCACCTCGACGGCGACCACGGCGAAGCCCTTGCCGGCCTCCCCCGCCCGCGCCGCCTCGATCGTGGCGTTGAGCGCCAGTAGATTGGTCTGGCTTGCGATGCCGGAGATCAGACCGACGACGTCGCCGATCCGCTGGGCCGCCGCGGCGAGCCCGGCCACCACGCTGGAGGTGGCGTTCGCCTGATCCACGGCGCGTCCGGTGACCTGCAGGGCGCGCCCGACCTGCCGCCCGATCTCGCCGACCGAGGAAGCCAGCTCCTCGGCTCCCGCCGCAACGCTCTGCGTGTTGCCGGAGGCCTGCTCGGCGGCGCTGGCGGCGCCGACCGCCTGCTGCGCAGTCTGCGCGATGGCGGTCGCCATCCCGTCCAGATCGCGGTCGATCCTGCGGTGCAGTTCCGCCCGGCGCAGCCGTTCCGCATAGGCCGGCGTGATGTCGACGGCGAATTTGACGACCTTCACGAGGCGGCCGGAGGCGTCGCGCACCGGGTTGTAGGTGGCCTGGATCCAGACCACGCGGCCACCCTTGCCGATCCTTTTGTACTCGGCCTGCTGGAATTCGCCGCGGCGCAGCGCCTCCCAGAAGGCGCGATAGGCCGTGCCGTTGTGTTCGGCCGGGTCGACGAACATCGCGTGATGTTGGCCCTTCACCTCCTCAAGACCGTAGCCGACGACCTTGAGGAAGCCGGCGTTGGCGGTGAGAATGATGCCGTCGAGGGTGAATTCGATGATGCCCTGTGCCCGGTCGAGGGCCGCGAGCTTGCCCGCGCTGTCGGCATGACGCAGCTTCTGCACCGTGATGTCCGATGCGCATTTGAATACGCCGTAGGGCTTGCCGTTACGCCCGATGAGCGGGTTGTAGCTGGCCTGAATCCAGACCTCCCGGCCGCCCTTGCCGATGCGCTTGTATTCGGCGCTCTGATGCTCTCCCCGGCGGAGCGCCGCCCAGAACAGCTGATAGGCCTCGCTCGCGCGTTCGGCGGCATCCACGAACAGGGAATGGTGCTGCCCCCGGATCTCGTCCAGCTGATAGCCGAGGGCTGCCAGGAAGTTGGCGTTGGCCGTGATGACCTTGCCGTCGAGGTCGAACTCGATCAGCGCTTGCGATGCGTCAAGGGCATTCAACTTTGCTTTGAGGGCGTCTTGAGGCAACCACATCTGACCTACCCAGTCTCTGGTGGCTCGTTATCTTGATTTCGGCCAGGATGAACGCTCCCGGCTTCCGCAACCTCAACCGGATCGACGAAATTCCGGCCTATTCAAAGTTTTCGGATCAAATTTTCTGCCATTTGTCCGCGATCGACGGGCGCTGGTCGATGCATGAGATCAATCGTGCCATTCCGTCGGGCGGGTACGGCTGAATAGGCCGCCGGTGAGCCGCCCCATCTTCGGACCGGGCGGCCCCGAGCCGCTGACTGCCGCTCTGGCGGATGCCGGGGTCGATGGATAATCCTACGTGGGCGACGCAAACGGACGAAGCATTCACGACCCAGACCGGCTTTGAATGGAAGTCTTCGTTCCTTTTAACCCTTTCAATACCAATAGCGTGACAGCGTAGATGTCAGAGCGACGTCCGCATACGGACGCGGCACGAGGGATGCCATATGCCCACCCGTACGCTGATGCGCCCGCCGGAGATGGTCGAGGCGAATCTCGTGGCCCGCGCCTTCTCCTCGCGTCACTTCCTCAAGCTGGTGGAGGACACCGGCAAGGTCGGCTTCTGGTCGGCCGACCTGCGGTCCGAGCGGCTGGACGCCACCCCGGGCCTCTACCGCATCCTGGGTCTGGACCCGGCCCTGCCCGTGACGTTCGCGTTCGGCCTCGACATGATCCATCCGGAGGACCGGGCCGAGCATGGCGATCAGATCGCGGTGCTGCGCAGCGGCCAGCCGATCCAACGCGAGTTCCGCATCGTCCGGCCGGACCGGACCCAGCGCTGGGTGCTGCACCACGCGGAGGTGATCCTCGGGCCCGACGGGCGTCCGGTGCAGGGCATGGGCGTCATCTTCGACGTGACCTCGCAGCACGAGACCATGAATGCGCTGATGCAGCGCCACGACCGCCTCAATGCCCTCCTCACCGCCACCGGCGCCATCCTCTGGGGCACGCAGGCGAACGGCGAGCCCACCGAGATGACCCAGTGGATGGCCCTGACCGGCCAGAGCTTCGCGGACATCCAGGGGCTGGGTTGGACGGACGCCATCCATCCGGAGGACCGCCCGCGCACGCACGCGGCCTGGATGACGGCGGTCGAGCACATGGCGGCCTACAACACGGAGTACCGCGTCCTCTGCAAGGACGGGATCTACCGCTGGTTCAACGCCCGCGGGGTCCCGGTCTTGAACAAGGATGGTTCGGTCCGGGAGTGGATCGGGGTCTGTCTCAGCGTCCCGGGCCGCAGCCGGTACGGCGCGGTCCTGGCTGATCCGCCGCGACCGACGGCCCCCCCGGCTGCCGCTCCATCGGACGCCGCCGAGGAGGTGCTGATCGCGAGCCAGATCCGTGCGGCGCGGGCGATTTCCGGCTTGTCGAAGGACGACCTCGCCCAACGCGCGAAGGTCTCGGTGTCCACGCTCAACCGGCTTGAGGATCCTGGCTCCGCGGTGCGGGCCCGCCACGACACGCTCCTGACTGTCCGGCGCGCACTCGAGGAGGCGGGGGTCGAGTTCACCTTCGAGCCGGGGCGCAAGCCCGGCGTTCGGGAGGCGTAGGAGCGCCACGGGCCGCCCCGCGGAGCACCATCAGTCCGGGGCCGCGTGGGCGCGAAGCTCGGCTGCGCTGGCCATCATCACCAGGGCGAGCCAACTCACCGCGAAAGCGTTGGCGCGCAACCTGGTAAGGGCGGGATCGTCCGCGGGCAAGTCCGCCGCGGCCCACCCGATCGCATCCATGAGGTCCTGCAGCGCGTGGGACAGGGAGGCGGTGAGGCACGCGATCTGAATGTGGCGCGGGCCGAGATCGACGCCCGCCCGGGCGTCGATCTCCAATTGTGCGCCCAGGCGGCGGCTCGCATCCGCCGAGAGGGTGACGGGCAGCGGCAGAAAATCGGCCATCGCCGCCTCACGCCGCGCGGATCTTGGAGAGGAACCGGGCCACCTCGCCGCCGAGGTGCTCGGATTGCCGCGACAGGTCCGAGGCCGCCGTCAGGACCTGCGTGGCCGCCGCGCCGGTCTCCTCGGCCGCCTGGGCGACGCCGGTGACGTTGCTCGTCACCTCGCCGGTGCCGACGGCCGCCTCGGAGACGTTGCGCACGATCTCCTGCGTCGCCGCCCCCTGCTGCTGCACCGCGATGGCGATGGAGGAGGCAACGCCGCTGATCTCCTGGATGCGCCGGCGGATCCCGTCGATGGCGCCGACCGCGCTGCCGGTGGCACCCTGGATGCGGCCGATCTGCGCGGTGATGTCCTCGGTGGCACGGGCGGTCTGACTGGCGAGTTCCTTGACCTCCGAGGCCACGACCGCGAAGCCGCGGCCGGCCTCGCCGGCCCGCGCCGCCTCGATGGTGGCATTGAGCGCCAGGAGATTCGTCTGGCTGGCGATGGCCGAGATCATGGCAACCACGTCGCCAATCTTGCGCACCGCTTCGCTGAGTTCCTGGACCAGCGAGGCCGTCTGCTCCGCCTCGTGGACCGCCTGACCGGCCAGATCCTCCGAACCGGCGACCTGCCGCCCGATCTCGTCGACGGATGCCCCCAGCTCCTCGGCCGCCGCCGCGACGGTGTTGACGTTGGCCGAGGCCTGGTTCGCCGCAGCCGCCACGGCGGTCGATTGCTGCGCGGTCTCGCTCGCGATGCCCGACATGCTGGAAGCGGTCGCCTGCAGCTCGGCGGCGGCGGACGCGACCGAGGTCAGGACCGAGCCCACCGTCTGCTCGAAGCCGTCGGCCATCGCGGCGAGGTCGGCCTTGTGCTGCGCTTCGGCGTGCGCGCGCTCCCGGGCCGACTCTTCCTCCAGGCGCCGGACCCGCTCGCGCTGCTCGACCTGCGCGGTCACGTCGATGGCGAACTTGGTCACCTGCACCGGACGGCCATCGGCATCGAAGACCGGGTTGTAGCTCGCCTCGATCCAGACCTCGCGGTTGCCCTTGCCGAGGCGGCGGAACTGCCCGGCCTGATACTCACCCCGCCGCAGCGCCTCCCAGAACCGGGCGTACTCGGCGCCGGCCCGGTAGTCCGGATCGACGAACATGCCGTGGTGCTGGCCCACGACCTCGGCCGCCGTGTAGCCCACGGCGTTCAGGAAATTCGCGTTCGCTTCCAGGACGCGCCCGTCGAGGTCAAAGCTGATCACCGCCTGCGACTTCCGGATGGCGTCGACCTGACCTTTCAGGGCCGCGGTCTCGACGGTCCGCGCCGTGACGTCGGTGGCGTACTTCACCACCCGCACCACCTGTCCCGACCCGTCGCGGATCGGGTTGTACGACCCGTTGATCCAGACGGCCTTGCCGCCCTTGGCGATCCGCTTGAACTCGGCTGCCGCGGCGCGTCCCGCACGCAGCCCGTCCCAGAAGGCCGCGTAGTCGCGGCTGTCCCGGTAGGCGGCGTCGACGAAGAGGCCGTGATGCTGCCCGCGGATCTCATCGAGCCCGTAACCCATCAGCGTGAGGAAGGCGGCGTTGGCCGAGAGGATGGTGCCGTCGGGCCGGAACTCGATGACGGCCTGCATCGCCTCGATCGCGGCCAGGCGGCTCGCTTGGTCCTCACGCATCAGGCGCGGTGCGGCGTCGATCCATTCCAGGGCGTAACCTTCGGACCCACCTTTGGCGGGCACGGGCACGATGACGACGTCGTAGCGGTCCGCGCCGAGGGCGACCATGGTTTGGCCGGCCGGCCGGTGCCCGCCTGCGAGCGAGCGACCGATCCCGTCGCGGCAAAAGCTGTCGATGTGATGACCTAGGATGTCCTCGGCCCGGAAGTCCGACCGGGTGTCGGCCGCACGTCGAAGCAACTCGATCATGGCCGGGTTGACCGCGGTGACGATCCCGCGCGCATCGAGGTTCATCACCGGTGTGTGGATGGCCGCGAGCGTCGCAATACCAGTCCTAACTCTGCGCCGTTCGCCCAGGAAATCGAGCATGACGATGATTCCAGCTCCGGATGAAAGCTCGATAATGCCGGGCATGATCAGCCCGTCCCGAGCGATGACCCATTATCGGCAGCACTGGATTGCTGATATCTGAATTCAATGCTCCATATGCCCTGCCGAAAATACCATTTCGGCAGGGCAGGACCTCAATCCGCGCGAATAGAGTTGTTTTGACCGCTGCAATGGCAGAAAAAATATCACCCGATTGACGGCGTCGGTCCGGCCGGGTTCGAGGATAGGGATGAACCGGATGTCACACGCGATGCTGGCTTTCGAAGACGAGATGGCTTGTATCGCGGCGCGCAACGGCGGCCCCGAGGTGATCCCTTCGGGCGTCAGCGCGTGGGCCAATCTGCTGAAGCGGCGGCACAGCTTCTGCGCCATGATCCGAAGATGCGTGCTCTGCGTTGTCGTCTGGCTGAACGACGACGGTCGTGTACGTTTGGCCTGAAAGGCAGAATGGGTCCGAGCAATACCGCGCATCGCCGAAGCGGTGCCCCGGACAGGCCGGGGTTCACAGGCGGCAAGCGTACCTGATCTCGGGCCTGCCTATGATCCGGCGCGGCGCGGTGGCGTCGACCGCTCTCGTGAGTCGATCACGCCGGGTCAGTCGAAGGGTGCCCCAGCACGACAAAGCCAGCACGCCAAGCTTTGCGGCGCGCCGTATTGGGCCGACCCACGTGCTTCATCCGCCCTGCAGACGCCGCTGTGGAGCATCAGCCCCTTACGGATGCGCTGGCGGAAGGGGTGGGATTCGAACCCACGGTGGAGTTGCCTCCACGGCGGTTTTCAAGACCGCTGCCTTAAACCACTCGGCCACCCTTCCCGACGGCATCCGCAACCCGACGGTTACGGCCACGGCCGATCCCCCGTCAACTGAAGAACGACGGTTGACCTGCGAGACCAATCCGCCTATCTCACCGCCCACGCCTGACGCCGCTGAACAGAGCGCGTTCGATCCGGGCCGTCGTCACGACGGTTCAATCGATCACAGGCCGATTGGGGGATAGTTTAACGGTAGAACGGTGGACTCTGACTCCTCTAGTCCTGGTTCGAATCCAGGTCCCCCAGCCACCTGATCTACTTACGCTTTTCGTCTCCGTTCACTAGAACAAACTGAGCCAGTTGGGCGCTCAGTTGGACGAATTCGTTCTGTCTCCGTCCACCGAACGCCCATCGTGACGGGCCTCCAGCTTCCGGATCGCGCTCTCGGCCAAGGCCGGGTCTCGGTTGAGGTAATGGGCGTCGAGGATCGACCGCACGTCCCGCAGCGCGTGACCCGTGATGGTCGCGATCTCGGCCTCGGTGCTGCCGGCGAGTGCCAGACGCGTGACCGCCGTCCCCCGAAGGTCGTTGAACGTGACGCCCGTGATCCCCGCCTTCGCGCAGGCCTTCCGCCATGAGGCGTGGAAGCCGTCAGAGGTCCAGGCCGTGCCTGCGATCGTCGCCAGGATGGTCGGATGCCGCGCCGCCGCGTCGAGTGCCGCCTTGAGGGGTCCGCCGACCGGGATGACGACGCGCGCGCCCGTCTTCGACTGCTGGAGGCGAATCACTCGGCCGTCGTAGGCGTGCCACGTCAGCCGCAGCAGGTCGCCCTGCCGCTGCCCCGTCCACAACGCCAGGGTGAGGGCGAGGTGGAGGTGGGCCGGTGCGAGGCGCAGGAACGTCGCCTCGTCGTCGTCGGTCCAGACTTTCTCTGCACGCGTGCCCCGGTAGAGCCTCCCGCCTTTCTCGCACGGGTTGGCCTCGATGATTCCGCGCTTGAGCGCCCACGACAGCACACGCGCCAGCACGGTCCAAGCGTAGTCAGCCTGCCGACGCGATCGCAGCGCCAGGCGGTCGCGCCATTCCAGAAACTCGGCGCGGGTGCGGCGGTCGGCGAGGGCGGCGATCGGGAAGTCAGCGTACGTCGCCTCGATGATTTTGATCTGGCGGATGTAGTCGAGCTTCGTCTGCGTGGCCCGATCCGTGAAGTCCGCGCTCATCTGAAAGGCCATGAGCAGATGCAGGAGCGTGCCCTTCGAGGGCTCCCGCCGACGCGCTACGGCGGCGTGATACGAGGCGATAAATTTCGGCGTCCCAGGCTTCCCCTCCAGGCGCGGACCACCCTTCCAAGCGTAGTGGTAGGTCACGGGCGAGCCGTCCGCGAGCGCCTTGCGAACGGTGTTGATGCCCTTAAGCCTCACGCGCATCGCGTCCTCGCTTCCACGCGTCGAAGGCGGTCGACGGCTCGACCGGCTCTTGATCAAAGCTCAGGACGATCCGACCTTCGGCCGTGATCTCAGCGCGCGTCGGTCTCATGCCGGCGGCGCGGGCGCCTTTCAGGGCTCGGGTCACGTCGGCCTGTCGGAAGCGCCCCGATGGGTGAGCGGTGGGGCGGGTCATCGAGCCCCCGGCGTCGAAGCGGCGCCCGGCATTGATACGGCGCCGGGCCGTGCTCCTGACGAAGCGAGCGGGATCTTGGCCGCCGCTCGACCGGCGGCGCTCTCGACCTTGGCGGTGATCCATGACTCATCGACCGACACACGAACCTGGATCTGGTTCTGAATGTCGACCTTGGCCTCGCCGGTAACCGGTGGCATGTCGGTAACCTTGGCGCTGATCTGGTCCGGCTTGACCGTCGCCTCGATCGGCTTCCCGCCGTTGGCGGCGGTGGCCGAGGCCGTGGCGGCCTTGTCCAGGCTGTTGCGGATGGCGTCCGCCTGCCCGGAGGCGTCGGAGCCCGCGGGCATCGACACCACCTGAACCGGGATCGTGCCGCCCGCGAAGATGGGCGGACGCGACGGCGGCAGCGGGACGGTCGCCGGGCCGTAGGGGCCCTGCGCCTGCGGCACCGGCGGCGGGGGCGGCGCCGGCATCGCCTTCGGCCCGTCCCCGAACCCGAAGGTCGGCAGCTCCATCCGCGTCGGGTCTCTGGCGCCGGCGCGCGTCGATCCAAAGATCATCTCGCTCCAGGTCTTGGCCCGGTTCGTGGCGTAGGGTCCCCCTTGCGCGCCAATCCCGCCGGCCACGTCGAGCCCGCCCTCGCCCCAGCCCGCCGGATAGCTCTCGATGCCGGGATCGGGCTTGCGCCCCAGCCGGCCGTAGCCGTTCATGCGGTTGTGGTTGGGCAGGGTGGCGTCAACGAAGCCCACGCCCGCCGCGATCGCGCCGATGCCGAGGCCCGCGGTGCCGATGAAGCCGAGCGCGCCCAGCGCCCCGAACCGACCGACCGCCTTGGCCGCTCCGCCACCGCCGAGCGCGCCGGCCGCGTTGCCGAGCGCGCCGCCGGCACCGAGCTTGGCCGCCGCCGCCGTGAGGGCTGCGGCCGACCCGTCGAGTGCGGCCGCCGAAGTGGTCAGCCCGAAGCCGCTGGTGAGCAGCCCGAGGCTCTTGATCCCGACGAAGGCGGTGCCGAACGCCGCGACCACGCTGGCCGCCTGCACCACCCGATTGTCCAGCTCGGCGAAGTGCTGGATCAGGTGGCCGGCTTTGTCGGTGATCCCGGTGAGGAACCCGCCGTTGCCGTCGTTGTCCCAGGCGCGGCCGAGCTTGGTCTCCACGTTCGTGATCGCACCGTCGAGCCGCCGCTTGGCACCATCGAAACCAGCATTGCGCTGATCGGAGACGTTCTGAGCATACCCCTCGGCGTGGTGGAGCAACTCCTCAATCATATGCTTCAACGTCTCGGGGTCACCGAGCGCGTTGGCGATGCGTGCGCCCTGCTTCGCTCCAAAAATGGCATTTGCCAGCGGCAGATTACCCGGGATCGCCTTCATGAGATCGGCAACGAAAGCGTTCATGTCGATGCCACCCATCGACTTGTCACGAAAACGGTTCGCGAGACCTGCAATACTTTTCTTCGATTTTGCGTCGTCGCCGCCAAGCACGTCCCCAAGCACGTCCATAATCGCGGGTGTAAATTTCGCCGGATCCGCGATTAGGGCCTTGCTCGCAAACACCTTACCGAGTTTCGCGTCTGCGTCTTTATCGAGTGTCACGCCATACTGTGCGGCAACCTGATCTTTGAAGGCGCTATAATTGAGTTTGTCGGGCGCCCGCTGATAATTCTTATAATCAAAACCGTTCGCCTTTAGCGCTTCCTTGGCGCCGCGCGTCGGAGCCGTGCCAGCCGCAACGAGCGCGCGGAAGGCGACGCCGGCCTCGTCGCCGCCCATGTTGGCCTTCTTGGAGATGCCAGCAAAGGCGAGCAGCGTCTCTTCGGACAGGCCCGCCATCCGGGCCGGGGTCGCGCCGTATTTGTAGGCCTGAGAGATGTCCTCGGGCGTCATGCCGGAGATCTTGGCGGCCTTAACCTGCACGTCCGCCGTCTGCTTGGCCGACGCCTTGGCGGCATCGAGCGTTGAGATGTCTTTTTTGAAGCCGAAGATCGCGCCTTCCATCTGCTTGACGGCTTCGGGCAGGCGCAGGTCGAGAGCTTGGCCCAGATTGGCCGCAGGCTCCATCAGGCCCATGACCTGATCTTTCTTCAAGCCGCGGGCGGCCAGCTCGCGCTGCGCCTCAAGCACCTGCACGTCGTTGTAGCGGGTGGTCCCGCCCATGTGGATCGCCTGCTCGACGAGCGGCCTCTGCTGCTCGTCGGTCAGGCCCATCACGGCCCTGCCGAAGCGGCGCTCGTTGTCGAACTCCTGATAGGTGTGCAGCGAGTGCGCGCCGAAGTGCTCGGCCTTGTGGACGGCGGTCAAACCGGCGATGCCGGCCGCGCCCTTCCATGCGTCGCGCCTCGCCTGACGCCGCTCGGCGATCGCCAGGGAGGCCTGCTCGACCTGCGCCTGACGCTCGGCGCGGCGGGTGCGGGCGAGATCGCGGACCTGGGCGTTGCGCGCCTGCTCGCGCTCCTGCTTGAGGATCGCGGCCGTGGTGCCCTCGACCGCGGCCTTGAGGCGGTTCTGCTCGGAGACCAATTTGCCGACGGAGACGCCCGAGGAGGACAACTCGCCCTTGACCGCCTTGAGTGCGCCGGCCTGCGCCTCGTAGGCGGTGGACGCGCCCTTGACCGCGCGCTGCGCGCTTGTGAGCTGGCGCTCCAGCTCGGTCACCTGCTTGCGAGCGGAGGCGATCTCCGTGGCGATCGCGCCCGACTTTGAGAACGACTTGACCCCGTCGAAGGCCGCGGCAGCCTTGCGCGCGCCGTCGAGGGCCGAGGCGATGCGGCCGACATCCATCTGCGCCGTGCGCATCGCCGTGCGCGCCTGGGTGAACTGCCCCTGCGTCGCGCGGAAGCGATCGACGTTGCGCAGCGAGGCCGAGGCGGCGTCGAGTTGCTTTCCGAGCTGCCCGATGTCTTTCGCGACCTTCGAGGCCTTCCCCATCTTCTCGAAGTTTTTCTGGATGGAGTCGAACATCTTCCCGGTGCGATCTTCGCCCGAGATGATAGCCTTGGCTTCGATGACGCGTGACATGGCCGTATCCGCTCAGTGCTTCGTTGCAGCGAGGGCTTCGCCCATTTGCTCGGCGACCTCGGCCCAGGTGGTGGCGACCTGCGCCACCGCATCGGCCACCCGGATCTGTGCGTCCCGGTCGTCGGCGAAGCGCTCGATCAGGCCCGTTAAGGTCTCAGCCGTGTAGTTGCCCAAGGTCTGGATCGTGCGGAGCACGTTATCCAGGCCGGCGAGGCTGCGCCGCAATTCGATGACTTCAGCTTCGAGTTGCTTTCGCGAGATCTGAGCCATCGTGTGCTTTCGCGAATGGAAGTGCAGCCTTGTTCGATTGACGCCGTTCCTACCCTCTGCGGGCAGCGATCGAACTTCCCGTTATTGGACTGGCCGCGTCGCCCTCAATGTGCGCCCGCAGAGACGTGTCAGGCCGTCGCGCGCCGCGCGACTACCTGCCCGGGTTCATGTAGGTGCCGCGCCACTCGCGCACGCCGCACCCGAAATCTAGCACCGCACGGAACTCGACGCCGAGCACGTCCCAGCCCTCACGGAAGGTGAGCTGCGGACCCTCGCGTCCGGCGAGGTAGGCAATCTCGATGCAAGGCATGACGCCTGGATCGGCGAACAGCCGCCACGCGCTGTCGGTGAAGCGCGGCTCGACGTGGAGCTGGAGCTTGCCCGGGAACGGGTTGGCGTCCTGGACCTGCGTCGCGTTGAGCTGCGTCAGGACCTGCTCGGCCTGCGTCTCCAGAGCCGGGCCAACCACGAGGTTTTTAGCGGTGGCGTTGATGGGCGTGATGCCGTCGAGCCCCTTCATCTGACGGAGGGCTTGGCGGCCGAGGCCGAGGCTCGCAACCGACAGCGGGCCAACGTCGGTCCCGGTGGCGACGTTGCCGTGACCGACGTTGTAGACGGGGGAGCCGTCGTACATGGTAACGCCGGAGCCGGTGTTGGCGGTGAACAGCTTTACCAGCTCGTCGTTCTCGGTCTGCGCTGCGCCCTGGCCGAAGGCGCCGAGCGAGTCCGCAAAGGCGTTGAGATCGTCGTTGATGAGCGCCGTGCGGGAGAGCCCAAATAGGCGGGCATAGGTCGCCATTGCGTAGAGCGGGCGGCCCTCCTCGGCGCGGGAGCCGTGCTTGATCTCGCCCTTCTCGCCGACCTTCAGAAGGCGCGGCGCCTCCGACAGGTGGACGTCGGTCACGGCCTTGAAGTCGGTCCGGGTACGGCGCCGGGCTAGCAGCTTCAGGGGCGTGCCGGCCGCCTCGTAGGCCTCGGTGAGGACGCGATTGGCCGACGACGACAGGAGAGTCGGGAAATCGGACGTGGTGTGCATCCCGCCACTGCGGCCGATGATTTGACCGGCGAGGTCGTCGCGATCGGTCCACCGGACACGCTCGCCGCGGGCTTCCAGAAGCGCCGTGCCCATCTCCAAAAGCGAACGGCCCATGTATTCGCGGGCGCGCCCTTCCGGGGGCTTACCGGTCATGCGGGCGTAGATTGCGCCCTGGATCGCCCCGGCGACGCCGTAGGTCGGATCGGTATCGGGGAGATGGGCCGAGCCGGCGTTGCTGGTGCGGTGTGCCTCGGAGCGGGTCGCCAGGGCGTCAAACGCGCGGGTGCGGAAGGCAGCGACGCTGGTGCCGTCCTCGATCGCGGCGTCCAGCTCGACGGCCGGGATGTTCGCCCGGCGGGCGATATCGGTGAGGCTTGACACCCGCTGGCGCTCGTTGCGGGTGTCGGAGCTGGCCGAGCGGGTCTGAGCCGGCGGCGGGGTGACGACGGCCGAGCCGCCTTCGTTCTCTTCGGGGTCCACGATTGATACTCCACTGCGGACGTAGGCGCCGGGGTCGGCGGGGATGGGGACGATGCTCACTTCCGCCGGGGTCCAGCGGGTGATGCGCATGGTGTCGGGCTGGCCGCGTTGGCCGGGGATGCGCTCGCGGGCCTCCGGGGCGTAGCCGACCGACACGTTGGCGATGATGCCGGCGGCGATGTCGTCGGCGATGGCGGCCACGTCCGCCCGGGTGGACAGCTCGCCGTCGATGACGAGCTGGCCGGCCTCGATCCGGGCGGCGCGGATGACGCCGATCTGGTCGGCCGCCGCGTTCTGGCGGTGGCCGTTCAGGATCGGTGCCCGACCGGAGTTGAGGCGGGTGAGGTCGACCGCCGAGGCGTCGATCACCAGCACCTCGTTGACCGTATCGCCGCTGCCCCAGTCGAAGCGCGGGATCGGCGCCGAGGTGGCGGCGATCGCCGTGAAGGTGCGGGCCTCGCGGTTGAACGAGGCGGCCGGAAGCGGCGCCCGGCGGGTGACGAGGTGCCGGGCGCTCACGACGCGAAATCTTCCAGGAGCGCCGCCGCGTGGATCCGATCCACGTAGCCGGTGGCGTCGATCAGGAGCGCCGTGGTCCCGCGCGGACCGTAGGTGCCGCGCAAGTCTTCCGCCTTGACGACTTGCCGATACCAGCAGCCCTCCGACTGGCGCAGAACGATGAACTGGCGAACGCCTGAACCGTAGGCCTGCCCCGGAAACATATCGGCCGGGCGGTTCAGATCGGTATCCCAGCGGTACATGCCGAGGCCGCCGACGACGATGTCTCGGATCGCCGGCATCGACAGACCCAGTTGACGAAGGGTGCCGACTAGCATCAGATTGAATAGGTCGGTCGCACAGAACATCCGACAGCGAAACGGGCCGGGTGAGCCGTAGATTCCGTAGCCCCAGCGTCCGATGAACTGGTCGATCTGACCGCGCGTTAGACCGCTGTGTGCGATCACTTCCTCGATGCTGAACTGCCGCACATTCGCCTCCGTAATTCGAGACGATCTCAACATCCCAACTACGGTCTGCAAATACTGACAATTTTACCGACTTTCCGTATGGTTTATGGACGGTAAAAATGCCGGGCTTGTCAGGCCCGGCACGCCGAACACTCGCTAGTGTAAGTCGAAGCCAAATAAGCCCATTTGGCTGTTGTGTTGCTCCCAAGCACCGCCCCCGTCTGCGATGCCGTTGTCGTCCTCTTCGAGGTCGCAATCGTCATCGCTTTCCCGGTCATCGTTTCGACCGTCCGCCCAACTGAGCTGATTTCCGCGGGTTGATGACCAGAACCGGTCTGGCCACCAGTTGCCGGGGCGATAGGCCGGGTTGCCGACGGTCTCGACACTGCCGAGGCTCGGCTCAAGATCCGGGTCAGGGGATGATGCGTCTGTGAGGCCAATGCAGGCCTCCACGATCACGCCCACCGCCGCCAGCTCGTTCGCCGACATCGGCGGCCGACCGGCGAGCACCCACGCGTCGAGCATCTGCAGGGTGCGGGCGAAGGCGTGCCCGAGCTGCACGGTCAGCGCGCGCCGGGGCGCGACGGCGGTGCGGCGCTCACGCCGGGCATGGGTCGCCGTGTGGATCGAGCGTGGGCGGCGTGGCGGCGGCAGGGGCGCTGCCGGCGGGGGCGTGACGGCCTCCCGCAGGGCGACCTGTCGGGGCTGCGCCCCCTCGGCGGCCAGCCCCTTCTCGATCGCCCAGGCCTGCCGGAGCGCTTCGCGGAAGACGATCCGGCCGGTGCGGGCGCGGTGCCACGCCATACGCATTACGCGCTGTGCG
The DNA here is from genome assembly GCF_038442355.1 of Methylobacterium guangdongense. Classification (NCBI taxonomy): domain Bacteria; kingdom Pseudomonadati; phylum Pseudomonadota; class Alphaproteobacteria; order Hyphomicrobiales; family Methylobacteriaceae; genus Methylobacterium; species Methylobacterium guangdongense. Next base: position 79,997 of record NZ_JBBXMX010000003.1, on the reverse strand, counting down.
GGGGACGTAACAGGTGCGATTGGGGCGTGCGTCATCGCGCGCCCTGCGGTATACAGGGTCGAAGCCATCTCGATTCCTTCTCAATCGGGCTTGGTTCAGGCCCTCGCGAGCGCTCGAACGCTCTCGGGGGCCGCTTTGTTTTCGGACACTTCCCGCATCATCCGCTCCCGAACTGCGCGGATGAACTCGGCATTTTGCGATGTGCAGTTCTGCCGAGCAGCGGCAGTGAGGAAGTGCCGGACATCGTCCGGCATCCGGAAGGTGGCCCGGAACTCTCTCTCCATGATATGTCCCATTCCTGTCACCGTGACAGCCCGATAGGTGTGTCACGGTGACTTATGGCGGTCAAGCGGAAAAAGTCACGGTGACAGCATCAATGTCCGAGCGAGATACGGGGCGGGACTCGGACAAGTTCATGCTTCGGCTGCCCGATGGCATGCGAGATCGCATTGCCGACGCGGCGAAAGGTGCCGGTCGTTCGATGAACGCCGAGATCATCGACCGACTTCAATCATCATTTGATAAATCGGAACTTGAGCCGTCCTCCGATATGGTCTCCCGGATCGCAATAGCAGTGACCTTGCAGCTAATGCAGGGCATTCAGACGGCACTCAAAGATGCAAGTCCGGACGAGCAAGGCAATATATCGCAGATATTGGATATTGCAGGTAAAGACTTGATTGCGTCATTCAGAAAGACGCCAATGACAGTAAATAGTCCCATAGGGAACAAGCGGAGCCCGCGTAATGGATAGCACATTTTGGGCGGGGATTGTCATCGGTACTATCTTTAGCTTCGTGACAAACATAATCGCCCAGCGAACCGACTTTTTCTTCGTAAAAATCCTCGAACGTCTCAAGTTGCGTAGCACTGAGCGGCGAGCTGCCCGCCAAAGATTACAAGACAAATTAGCGCGCAATTTACTGGATAATCCGGGTCTGAGCAGTGCATATTTTGCTCTCAGAATGGCTACGGCAACGCTATTCACTTTAGGCGGCATGCTTGGCGCCGTGATGATGTCAATGACATGGGCGGCAACAGAAACTATGCGTCAAGTTGACGAGCTTGGCATAAAGCCTTCGGAAGCTCGAATTAACATGATATCTAGTGATAGTTTATTGCTCAAGATCAGTATATTACTTTGCTATGGGATTATACTCATCGGAGGGTGGACATACCTGCGGTCGGTAGGCAGGTTCATCAGAATGATAAGGCTGAGCAACGCCGGATCCACCGCCGTCGCGACTGGCGCAAATTCGCATTAGGAAGCCCAAGGGCGGCCGCTAGTCGGTCACGCGAGGTCCTGTTGCGTTTTTCGATCCGTCGCCACTGACGGCCTGTTTCTGGCGATCCTGGCGGCCAAGTCAGTCCTCTGGGTTATCCGCGCTCGAACTTGCAACCGGATTCACCGGCGTGCCCTTGAGCGCTTCCGCCATCGCGTCGGCCAGTGCGTCGGCGATGTCCCTGCGCATCGTCAGGACCGTTTGCTTCAGGACTAGGCGTACGCCGTGAGAGCCCTCCCGGGTAAGCGCGACGGCCAAGTCGTCGGCGGCCTGGGGCAAGCGCTCCAGCACCCGAACAATCTCCTCGCCGGCCCGAAGGGCGCAAGCCCGCACGGCATCGACGTGGACGATCTTACCCTGGCGTTCCTCCAGGTCGAGGCGCGCCAACTCGGCCTTGTAGGCCATGTTGCGGGCCTGCTCGACGGTGTAGACCGGCGCGCTCGGGTCGATCGGCATCGCCGGGCCTGCCGGCATCGCGAGCGCAGCTTCGAGCGCGGCCGGCCGCGGGGCCTGCGCCTTCGACAGGTCTGCGTGCTGGCCGCGAAGACGATCGTACTGCACGACGTTCACCAGGGCGACGCGACCCTGTCTATCACGCTGCACGGATAGGTTGTGTTGCTCTACCAGCCGCTTCACGGCAATGGAAACGGTTGGCTTCGACACGCCGTCGCGGGCTGCGATCTCGGCAATGCTCATCATCACCGCTTGAGACGGTCCACCGTTAGCCTCGGACCCGGGATTTTTGCCATCCGTTAGCATCGTTAGTCTCTCCGTTAGTGTCGTTAGCCTTGAAATCGAACAGCCTCACTGGCGAAAAGCCGGGGTCTCGTGCCCGTCTGACCGAAACCAGGGGAGAGGGACCCGCTCGACGGCTGGCCGATGGGGTCACCCCGCGGCCGATCCGCTCGACATTCCTTCCGCCGGTCTCCGACCCGAAGGGTTCAGGGTGTGGCCCCCTGTCGGGGTCCACCCCTATATCTTTAGATATAGGCAACCTCGCCACCCCCCTCGAAGTCCTTTAAAATCAACGACTTCCGCACAACCTCGACACCCCGACACAACCTCGACCCCCCTAATAATAACAAGCACTTACAAGCAACCCCGACACAACCCCGACACCCCGACGGCATATACTAGGTTGCCTCCGTCGTTGGTCGTTCTCCGTCGATCGGAGCTGCGTCGCCGGGCACGACGTAGGCCTTTGCGTGGCTCGGCCGGCCGACGTAGGCCTCGCGCAAATCGCCGCGCTGAAGCATCGAGGCGATCGCTGTTTCGATGTGTGCGAGCTTAAGGCCCTCCACCTCCCGGTAGGGCTTGAGGATGCGCGGGGCGTAGATCCCCGAGTGCTTGGAGAACGTCATCCGGCGGCCCTGGCCGTGAGCCCTCCGGATCGCCGCCAAGACCTTGACCTCGGTAGCGATCACGTCGATCGCGGCATCCATGCCCTCGACGCTGTCGGCGGAGCCGAAGCAGCCCTGCCACCAAGCGACGCGCAACTCGGCGCCGGCAGCGGCGAAGTTCCCTTTCAGGCGCTCCACGATCCGTAGATCCCGAGCCTCCGGACCGCTGGCCTCTTCCTGCGTCGGCCGGCGCATGTAGATCACGCTGCGCACGGCGTTACGCCACGCGGTCGAGCCGGAAATCCCCGACCCGTTCGCCATGCCGGCCACGCCAGGATGGGCCAAGGCGATCACAGCACCGTCGGTCGCGCGCGCCACAGCCTCGAGCATACGGACGTATTTCGTGACCTGCTGCCGGTCGATCTCCAGACCGCCGAATGTGTCGGCCACGGTGTCCACGATCACGAGCTGGACGCCGTTGGCGACGCAGAACGTCTTCAAGTTCTCATAAGTCGCCGTGGCTTTCAGCGTCCGACCTTGCTTGCCGTCGCTGCGGGCGAGCAACGCGTCTTCTCCAGCCAGCACGCGCCAGCATAGCTGTTGCTCCAACTCGGCGAACTCGATGCCGTAGCTCTTGTTGATGTCAGCCTGCCGGCGCTTCAGCTCGTCCAGGTCGTCTTCGGCCGCGAGGTAGAGCACCTTCCGGCGGGCCAGCTCGATCCCCATGAACGGCAGACCCATCGCGCAGCAGGTCGCGAGCTGCATCGCCAAAAGACTCTTGCCGGTGCCACCGTCGCCGGAGAGGAGTGTCACCACCTTATCCGGCACCCAATCAGGCACGCACCACTGCCGAGGTGGGATCGGTTGATCCTGAAAAGCGCTCGGCCACTCCACCGGCCAGCCGGTTGCGGCAGCCGCCACGGTGCGGGCGATGCGATCAACGCCAGAGTCTCGGCCATTCATCGCCCTGCCCCCAACGCGTCGGCAAGGGCGTGAAGCCGGGTCACTACTTCTTCGCGGTGCAGGTAGAAGCGCTCCGGATCACCGTGTGATGGCGACAGCCGGGCCGCGAGGCGGGCGATTTCCCGGACATCCGCGCGGGCCTCGATCTGGCCGCAACGGGACGGACCGGCAGTTGGGTTTTCGCGTCTAAGTCGTTGATGGATCACGGTCGCTTTTCCCCGCGATTGGGAGAAAAGCGTAAGCATCTCAGGAGGGTGGGACGGCCTCTGACTCCTCTAGTCCTGGTTCGAATCCAGGTCCCCCAGCCACTGTTGCTACAAGCATTTAGCTCAGACGACCTCGGCTCAGCCGGTTGGTTTGACACCGAAGTTAGACATTTCTTCGGAACGGTCGTCACCATGCAGCTCGCCCATAACGCGCGCATTCGAGCGCTTCATGTCCGCGGTCCGGTGATAGACCGGCGTGGCGTAGGTCGTGCGCTGGCCGAGAATGTCGGCGATCTCCCGATCGGTTTTCCCGAGCTCGCGCAGGTCGGTCGCGACGCTGTGGCGTAGCCCGTGCGCCGTGAGGCCGGGCCGCACCTTGCCGGCCTCCTCCAGCCTCGTGCGCAGCTTGCGCCAGGACGCGTTCCAGCCGCCATCGGTCCAGGGCGTCCCCTCGGACGTCACGAACAGATGCGTCCGACTCGGCAGCCGCTGTTCGAGGATCGCGGCGAGCGGCGCCGGGCACGGGACGCAGACCTCGACGTCGCCCTTCCCGGTCCGGAAGGTGATCATCCCGCCTTGGTAAGCCGCGGCCGGCATCGTGCGCACATCGCCCAGCCGGGCGCCGAGGTAGCGCATGAACGCGAGCGGCGCCTTGAGCTGGATCGGCGCCGCGGCGAGCACCGCCTCGCGCTCGTCGCTCGTCCATGGCCTGTTCCGGTGCGTCTCGCCCGTAGCCTTGCGGATCTTGTCCACGCGCAGCGCCGGGTTCGTCTCCAGCAGCCCGAGGTTCACCCCGACGCCGAGCATGCGCGACAGCACCTGCACCACGTAGTTCGCGAAGCGGCGCTTGTGCTTGGCGAAGGCCTGATTCCGCCACGTGAAGATCTGAGCCCGGGTGATCGACGAGAGCGGCATGCCACCGGCCTTCTCGAACATGATCAGCACGCGCTCGTAATCGGCCTTCGTGATCGGCTTCAGCCGCAGGTACTCGGGCGTCTTCCGGTATTCGGCGATGAGGTGGCCGAGCGTGTTCTTGGCGACAGCTTTCGCCTTCCAGGCCTGGTTGAGCCGGTCGACCTCGCTGACGAACGCGGCGGTGCCTGGCTCGGAGTGAATGCGGGCGCCGCTCGCCCGGTGGTAGTAGTAGGTCTTCCCGGCCTTCGCGGACCAGAACCGCTTCACGCCCGCGATCTTGTGTCGTGTGGTCACCCAAACACCTTCGCGGCCCAGTCGGTCGAATCCGCCGCATCGTCCGTAAGACCGGACAGCCCGTCGAGCCACCGATCGAGCGCCTTGCGGTCGTAACGTAGCAGCCGCTTGTCGAGCCGCGTGTCCGGCGACAGCGATAGCGGCGTGACGGGGCAGGCCCGCTCGAACGCGGGCGCCGACAGCCGGCAATAGGCCGCCGCCTCGGGCAGCGTCAGCAGTCGGCTCGCGGGCAGCGGCACGGCTCTCCCCTTCCCTTCCTCGGGTGTGCGGACGCTACGCGGCACTGCCCCCTCCCCGCTCCTTCGGCAGCCACAACACGGGCCGCGCGTAATCCGGGATCCGCGAGCGGCCCCGCGCCATCGGATGCATCGGCGCGCCATCGGCCGTCAGCCCGAAGCAGTGCACGTCGGGCCATGGGGCCTCGCCGGTGGTGATTTCCTCGAGCACGTGATCTACGAACTCGGAATCCCAGGCGCCGGCGCCCCAGCAGGCCACTACCAGCGCGGCCGCCTTCGCCTCGCGCACGACGACCGGCAGATTGTCGAAGTGGATGCGGTCTCGGGCGTACCAGTCCGGGCCGTTGTCCATGTACTGCGCCCAGGCCCGGCACTCGGCCGGCGACGAGGTGCGCAGCGGGTAGAGGTTGACCGCGGTGAACCCGCCGTAGCCCCAGGACCGGGCGAAATGGATCCAGCGCCGGACGGTCGGGTCGTCCTGCCGGTGATCAGCCGTGCTCGGGTTCAGCCCGATGAAGCAGACATGGCCGCCTTCGCTCGACCAGGTGCGGGTCAGCGTGAAGCGGTAGGCGCCGCACCGGGACAGGTTAGCCGAGCGGGTGATCGTGTCGACGAACGGCACGCCGAACAGGTCGCGGGCGGCGAGGGCGATCGCGCTCATAGGCCAAGCGCCTTCCGAATATCGAGCTGCGCGTGCAGGTAGCCGTGCGCAAGCCCGTCGCGGACAAGGTCGGCCATCCGGCGCCCGATCATATCGAGGATGGCGTAATGCACCGGCACCGCCGGCTCGTAGAGGTGACCGCGCCAGTGCAGCCGCGTGATCTCGGTGCCCTGGATGAGTTCACCCGATCCGTCGCGTGCGCCGTGCGGCCTCGCTCGGACGATGATCACCCCATCCTCGACAGCGCTATAGATTTCCCAATCGCGGCGCACGCTGAACAGGTTCTGGACATTGAAGCTCATGCCGCCCCCGCGATGTCGAGCGCGTCGGCCGGGGCGAGCGGCTGCCAGCGGATCAGGACGCCCTTGAACAAGTCGACGCCTGGGTGCTCGGCGGTCCAGAAGGCGACGAGCTCCCACCAGTCCGGAAATCCATCGCGCTGGGCGAAGGCGTGGAGGTCACCCGGTTCGCGGATCCAGCCGTCGCCGGCCACGACCAAGCCGACAATCAGGTCCATCTTGATCGGTAGGACCTCGACGCACTGCGCCTCGCCCAGTCGCCGGCACTGGCGTGTCCGCATGCCGGTGTAGAGCTGCACAAGCTCGCCCGGGCGGGCGTGGCGCGAGCGGCCGGCGCGCTCGGCCCGGATCGTCTGCGCCTTCGTGCCGGCCAGGATCGGCGGGCCGAACTGCTTCTTGAAGCTGTAGGCGACCATCAGCGCCCCTCCCCGCCGAACAGATCCCCCTTGGCGCCCTCGGCATCGGCCTCCGCGCGGAGCTTCTGTGCGATCGCCCGCATGAGCGCGGTCTGACGGTCGGCGAGAGTCTGCGTCATGCGCTTCGCCTCGACCCATCGCGGGTAGGCTCGAAGGCGCTGGGCCAGCTCGCGCTCGGCACAGGCGGCAAGGTCGGCGGCGGTGAAGAGTTCAGCCACGGATATTTCCCGCAAGCTCGACAATTTCATCCCCTCGGCCCATTGGTCGCTTGCTGATGCCGGAGGGATAGAACGTGTCTGACGAAGTGCGATCTGGTCTGCCGATGGTGGTGCCGGAGACCGCGAGCGAGGTTGAGACGCTCAAGGCTCGATTGGCAGTTGCCGAGCAACGCGAGGAAGCCGTTCGGATGGTCCTGCGAGCACTGATCGCCAGCCTGCGCCCGTTCGGCTTCGACAAGAAGCGGTTCAAGCGCTGCATCTCCGAAGAAGGCCAAGACACCCCTGACGAGGGGCCGGCATCCAGTCGACATGTGGTCTTGCACCAGGAAGCAAGGCGGGTTCTGCGCGAGGCTCGCTGAGGATCAGCCACGGGCGCCTCCCGTCGCGAGGGCGGCCTTCAGCGCAGCCTCGGCATCCTCCACGATCTCGGCCCTGATGCTGTCAGGCAGCATGTCGAGGATGTTGACGATCTCCGGGACGCCGCGTCGGCCGCCCCGGGCATTGGCGATCGCTGCAGCGGCTGCCTCGATCATCTCGCGCGTGATGGTGCTGTCGGCCATGGGGCTACTCCGCGGCTTCGGTGGCGAGGACAAGGGAGTGCGCTAGATCTGAGGCTCTGGTTCTGGAGCTCACATGCCGCGCGAAACCATGACGAAGGCCGAGGCCGAAGCCTTCATTCTTGAGCGCCTCAAGGCCATGCCGGGCGGGGACGCTGTCGAGGTCGTCACGATCTGGATCGACAAGGATGACGACGCGGAGGATCCCGTTAGTCTTCCCGGCGTCGGCTGGATCGGCAGCGGAGATATGCGTGCGATCATGAACGAGATGGGCCGACTGCACGGGCAGCTGCGCCGCGAATACCGCCTTGTGGCAAGCTGAGAGCCCGGTGATAGTCATGCCGTTACTCCAATGAGCAGCGGCTGTACCGACCCGTCCGAGAAGACGGCATCGAGCGGCACATCCGCGGTCGGCTCGTCGCCGGTCCACCGCTGTGGCCACGCGCCGGCGGCGATCAACTCGCGGATGCGCGCCTCCTCCTCGGCATTCAGCAGGTCGACGTGCGGCCGGCCGAGCCGGTCGGCCTCGGCGTTGCAGGCGGCCTGGATGGCGAGGATCCGGTCGAGCGCTTCGAGGCGCGCCGGCAGGGTGATCGGCCCCATGCGCTGCTGGTTCGGCACTAGCGTTCCGTCCTTGCGAGTCTCGCCGCCGGGCTGCCGCAGGCGGTTCCGGGCGAGCCGCAGGTCGCGGTAGACCGCGCGCAGGCCGAGCAGCGGCGCGAGGTATGACCACGCCGGGAGCGCGACGACGGCCTCCAGCGCCTTGTCCCGGGCAGCCAGCGGGCAGCCGACGCAGCCGGTGCGGGCGTTCGCCTCCTCAGCCTCGTCGCCACCGTAGGCGTCGGCCAGCATCGCGGTCGCCCAGCCGCCATAGGCGCGCATCGGCGCGTAGACCCGCAGCCAGTCCCAGACGTTGCAGACCCGCCAGTGCAGGATCGGCGCGAGGGTCGCGAGGCGCCCGCGGACGCCCTTCATGTCGGGCAGGACCTGCTGATACCAGCCCTGGCCGCACTCGGCGCCGTCCTTCGAGCAGCTCATCTCGATCCGCCGATCACGGATCACGCTCTCGCCCTGGCGGACGCCGGTAATCGTCAGCACCGTGTCGGTCTCGGGCAGGCCGGCGAGGTCCGCCTCGATCGCGGCCGCCATCGGGTCGATCTTGATCTGCCGGGTGCACCAGCGGAGCGTGTTGTTGTTCGGCGGCGGGACGCCCCGGCCCAGGATGTAGACGAGGAAGCGCCGGTCGAGCGGCGCCGTGACGACTCGTAGGCGGATCCAGGGAAAGCGTGCCAGCCGCTTCATCACGTCAAGCGCGGCGATCGCGAGCGGCGTCAGCTCCTGCCGGGTGTCGGCATAGTAGACCGTGAGCGTTTTCGGGGGCGCGAGCCGGCCCGCCTCAATCAGGTGGACGATCAGCGTCAGCGTCGCGGTCGAATCCTTCCCCCCGGACCATGCCATGGCCCAGTGCTCGTGCTTCGGCCCATGCTCGGCGAGCGACATGAGCGTCATCTCGACGGCGTCATCGTAGACCAAGCGCTCGGCCGTCAGCGCGAAAAGGTCGTGCTGCTTCGAGCCGCGAAGGATCGGTGAGGGCCCGCTCATGCCGCCGCCCCTGGCATGAGGACTGCGTAGCTCAGCGGCGGTGTGTGACGCCCGGAGGACCGTCGCTGCCCTGTTATATGCCCGTAGGCATACGGGCTGATTGTCGAAGATCCCAAGACGCCAGGCCGGTGAACAGCATGACTGCCAACAACTGTTTCGACGCGCTTTTCGCGGCTGTATTCTTTGCGCTGGTTGGCTACGGCATCCTCATCGCAGATCAGGAAAGCACAGCGGAAATCGAGCAGGGACTTTGGGGTATGCTCGGTATCTGCGTGTTGATCGTCACCGTCGTTGGAACCGCCGCGACGGCGAAGGACAGCGCGCATGGCGGTGGCGTCGCTATCCGCAACACGGTCTCCGTGAGTCAGGCCGTCGCTGTTAAAGCTCGATTGCACTGAGGATCTCATACCCCCTCCCCCGCGCTCACCCGCTCCCCGAACGCCCGCCCGGTCGCCGGATCGCAGGAGGCCTCGCGGCGCTCGCCCGTGGCGGCGGGGATCTGTCCCGTGCCGCCGCAGTCCCGGCAGCGGTCCATGTTCGTCTCGGTGTGCCGGTCGTCGTGGCTGTTCCAGCCAGTGCCGGCGCAGCGGGCGCATGGGAGAAGCGCGCTCATGCAGGCCTCCTGCGCAGCACCGGCCGCACGCGCTCAAGGCGCCGCGCCGGACCGGACTTGCGGGGGATGATCGGCGGGTCCGGCTGGGCACCGCCCGCGCGCGTCATCCGGACGATGGTCTCGGCGGAGAAGGCGACACGGCCGTTCCCGCCGCACTCGTTGCAGCCGTGACGGAATCGGGCCCGGTCCAGATCAGCCGGCGGCCCATCGGGGCAGCACGACGAGCACCATGCGCCATTACCGACAAGGTAGGGGTCGTGGAGGGTGGCCGAGCGGAGCGTCATCGCGCCACCAGCGACAGCGCGGGCCGCTCGTCCCCTCTGGAGCGCGCCGGGGCCGCTTCCTCGACGGCGACGAGGTCGCCCCGCAGGCAGGCCTCCAGCACCGGCTCGAACACGTCCCAGTTCTCGTCGAGCACGCCCATGAGCAGCGCGAGGATCGCCAGGGCTTGGCCGAGTTCGAGCGCGCGGGCGGTGGCATCGCCGGTCGGCCGCTCGCTGCACGCGCCAAGTGTCGCGGCGTCGCCCAGGCTGGCTCGGGCCGCGGTCTCAGCCGCCAAGGCGAGCTGCAGCGGGTCAAGCGTGGAGAGGTCGAGGGTCGCCCTCGTACCGGTGGCCATCAGGCAGCCTGCTCGGTGGCTAGCGCACTCGCATCGGAGTCATCGCCAGCGCCGGTCTGGGCGTCAGCTGCCTCCGCAGCCGCAGCGAGCTCGTCGCTGATCTCCTTCAGCGCGGCCCGTGCACGCTCCGGCAGCGCGGCTCGCCACTCCTCCAGGGCGAAGGATCCCTGGTCGGCGCGCGCGCGGGCGTCGGCGAACAGATCAGCCTTCGTGCGCCGCGGCGCCGCCTGTCCGCCGCGGGCCCAGGCAGCGAGCTGCTGGCCGCACGCCTCGTCGATGGCTTGCCGCTCCGGGAAGAACGGCCGGTGCTGCTCCTGCAGCTTGTGCGGAAGGTCGAAGCGCGGGATCCCGGGCGAGTCCGGCGACAGCGTGAAGCTCGCCGTCATCTCGTACATGAACCGCTTCTCGCAAATCGGCATCCAGCCGAGCGGGCGGACCTGCGTGCGGCCGCCCTCGCGGACGATCTCGATCTTCTCGTCGGCGCGCAGGCAGAAGATCAGCGTCGCCCGGCACTGGAGCAGCGCGTTCATCATCCGCTTGTGGGCGAGCTTCGGCTCCTTCCAGTTGCCCGGAGCCTTCGTGCCGGCGTCTGCCAGCGCATCGGCCCAGTCGAGGATACCGCCCTCGCCGTCATATTCGTGGGAGAAGCTGTCGAGGATCACGACATCGGCGCCGGCAGCCTCCGCGGCGGCGATCGCCTCGACGAACCGGGCCGGCTTGAACGGCGGCCGCATGTCCGCGTGCAGGAACCGGTGCTGCTCAGCGTAGTGCAGGCCGCGCCGGGCCTCCGTGTCGACGAAGGCGATTTTGCCCGCTGGCGAAATCCCCTCGGCGAGGCGCAAGGCCGACTTCGTCTTGCCGGAACCAGAGGCGCCAGCGAGCGCGATGAGGAGCGAGACCTGCTCGCGAACGGCAGGTGCGAAGGTGAAGCTCATGCTCGTTCTCTCAGGCTGCGGTTGAATGACCCGTGGAGCTCACGCGCGGCGGCCAGATAGGCCGCATGCGCAGCCTCGATCGTTCGGAAGGCGCCGAGGTGAATCTGACGGCCATGCCGTTTGATCTGCGCGTGATAGGAAGAGCCGTGCGGGTGGACGCCTGTCAGACCGGTCGTGTTGTTCCGGTAGAGGCTTTTGTTGCACGCGTTGTCCGAATGCGAAGCAGCCCGCAGGTTGAGCCACCGGTTGTTCGAGCGAACGAGATCGCGATGATCAATCTCGCCGATAGGCTCTTCTCCCGTGACCATCTTCCAGATGATACGGTGAGCACGGTAAGACCGGCCTTTGATGGTGACGTTCCGATAGTCGCCCTCATGACCATTGTCCGCGGCGTCGCCAATCTGAACACGGTTGGCGACCTTCACGCGCCAGGTCAGACGACCCGTTCGCGGATGATAGGACAAGATCCGGCGCAGCTCGTCAGCAGGCGGAAGAGGAATCGGCTCGCGGGTCATGCGGCACGCCCGCGCTTCGGCGACAGCGGCCGGAAGGGGCTTGCGGCCACGTCCCAGTTGATGGGCGCACCAGCCTCGCGTGCGGCTTGATCTTCAGCCTCTTCGCGTGCGCTCCATTGCGTGTCGGCCCAACCGGGCAGCTCAGGCACGATGATCGCAGCCGGGTAGCCATGCCACGTGTCCAAGCGACGACAGTGGTTCCACCGATGAACGGCCAACGCCACCTTGCGCCGCGCGTTGTGCAGCATCCCTTCTGGTGCTTCGGCCACCGTGACCGAGTTCGGCTCCGCATTCTCGACGAAGATCCAACGGAAGAGGATGCGACCGGCGAGGTGCGGAAACAGCGTCGAGAGCACGCGCACGTAGAGCGCGGCCTGAATGTCCATTCCCATGTCGAGGATGCGCCGGCCCAGCATGTGCGGTGCGGCCGATCGATCACCCGACTTCACATCCCAGATGATGGCGTGCGTCGCATGGATCTCGACGCGGTCCATCATGATGCGCAGCCATGCGCCGGACCGGTCCTGCACGACCGCCACGACCTCGGCCGGCGCGGTGGCGAACCCTTCGCAGCCGGGGATCAGCGGCAAGCGGCCCAGCACGCGATCGGCGATGCGCTCGGCCACCACCAAGTCGGGCATGAGGATCGGGCACCGCCCGGCCTTGTAGGCGTCGGCGCGCGCGGTCTTCGCGTCTGCCTTCTTGTAGTCGTCGAAGTCGATCGGCACGACCTCGGCGCCTTGGCCCAGGATCAGCTTGTGCGCGACGGTGCCGATCTCCTGCGGCCGTGTCGCGTCGCGATCCTCCGGTTTCTCGGCCCGCAGCCGGGGATGGGCGAGCGCCGCATGCTCCGGGCTCTGCTCGAGGAGCACCTTCGCGATCGACGAGGACAGCGACGGCTCGGGCGCGCAGTCTGCGTGGTAGACGTCGGCGCTCATCCGGTAGAGGCCGGGCCCGCGCACGAAGCCGACGAGATGGGGCGTGATCTCCATCGCCATCACTCCGCAGCCTCGGCCGCGGGCGCGCTGCGCATCTGCCGTTCGCAGTGCAGGGTCTCCTGCTTCACGGCGGCTACGTGCTCGGGATCGAACGGCGCGGCGATCGCGGCATCGCAGATGCGCTGCAGGTGGTAACGAACCGCCTGCAACGCGGCGGCGCTGTTCAGCGCATCGCCGAACCGGACGTCCGGCCCGAACGCGCGGACGATCGCGATGGCGAGCTGACCATCGGTGCGGCTGGCCGCGATCGCCCGGTGCCCTGCATCGTAGAGTGCCCGGGCCGCGCGCTCGGGCGTCATCGGCTCCGGACGCGGCAGGTGATCCGCCGGCATGACGGCGCGGGCCATGATGACCTCCATGGGTGAGAAGGGCGGGAAGATCACGGGCGGCCCCCGATGCTGACGAGCTGGAGAAGGGCGAGCTGTTCGCTCTCTGGCAGGTGCCGGAAGCCGACCAGCATGGCGGCCTCCTTCGCGTCCTGGGCGGCCAGGGACGGCCGCTCGAAGGCCTCCGGCGCGAGGCCGAGCACCTCTGCGGCCGCCGCGATCCGGGCGCGCGGCATGCGGCTGCGCCCGGACTCGACGTGATGGATCATCACCGGCGAGGTGCCGACGCGATCGCCGACCGCTCCCAGGGAGAGCCCGCGATCGAGGCGGGCCGCGCGGACCATGGCGCCGACGGCACGGCGATGCTCCGGCGGATCCGCGGGCCTGCGGCGGGAGGTGGCGGAGGTCGCGCTCATTGGACCGTCCTCGCTTCATCCTGCATGTAGAGACGCACGGCCTGCGCGCGCTTGGCGACCATCTCGGGAAGACCATCGGCGATCACGCGGGCCAGGCGGTCACTCGCGTCCGGCCGGCCAGCCAGCGACACCGCGATGACGGCCGCCAGCGCAGATGCGACGCCCATGGTGAGCTCAGAGCTGGCGTCGGTATCGCCGCAGGCTTGAGCTGCCTCGCTGATGCAGAGGCGTTCGATGCGATCGGCGGCGCTCATGACACACCCATGAGCTTGCTGGAGACCCGCGCGCGGGCGGCCTCGGTGCGCCGCGCGGCCTCCGCCAGCTTCGCGACGACATCCTCCAAGCGCCTGTAGTCGTAGCGCTGACCGGCGCCGCCGGCGGTGGCGCGTTCGACGTGATGCACCGCCATCAGCGCGGACTCGGCGATCCCGTCGAGGATCGCGAGGGAGGATTCGAGCCGCCCGATCGCCTCAGACATGCTGGGCAGCGGCTCGGCTGGCGCGACCGCGTCCAGGCTGGGCGCGATGGTCGCGAGATGACCGTAGAGGGTGCGGATCGGATGAGGGGCGTTCATCAGGCGACTCCCCGACGTTCACGCTGCACCTCGCGGTGCGCGGACAGGATGCGATCGACGGCCGCCTCGGTGATCGTGTGATCGTCGAGCGCTTGGCGGACCTGGTCGCGGATCGTCAGCGTGTCGGCGGTGCCGGCCCGGCGGATGACGGACTGCTGCACCATCGCCGGTTCGCGACAGGCGCGCAGGATGAGGTCGTGGGCTGCCAGATCCGGGCAGTGCCATTCGGGGCTCATCACGCGATTTCCGCTGAGAGGCAGCGCCCGGTCCGGGCGAAGTGCGCGCCGGCGGCGAGATGCGCGGCGACCGCCTGCTCGGCACTCAGGGATTGATCGGCGTCAGCGCGCGGGAAGAGATCGGGCCGCAGATCGCTCCGCGACACGCCGGTGATGCTCGCCACCCTGTCGACGTGGCCGGCCGGGCAGAAGGTCCAGGCGGTCACCGAGGCGACGTGCAGGCCGAGCTGATGCGCCAGACGGGCGGCGCCACCAGTGGCGGCCACGGCCCGGCGCAGGGAGGCCGAGGCGCGCATGGCCTTTGCCGGCGATGAGAAGCGCGGGCGGGCGCTCATCAGCGGGCGGCCCGGTACGCGGCGACGTGATCGATGAGCGCGCCGGCGCCGAAAACGGCGATGAACACCCCGACGATGCTGAGGATCCCGTGAACGATCAGTGAGGTCGTGGAAGCGTTCGCGAGGTAGAGGTCGAGGGCGGTGAGCATCAGTGGCTCCATCGGCTCGGTGAGCGGCGATGGACATAGTGCATCACATACACATTCCATGGTCAATCGGGAAAATGCGTGTCATGCATATTTCGGCGCGCAGGCAATTCCTCCACAATCGTCCACAGGCCAACCACCTGTCGTTGCAGTAGGAATCTTTTATCCGCCACGACCCCGAGATTTGTTCCTGATGCGTTCTATCTTGGCGAGCAGCCAACCGCAGCCTGGGAGGTATGCGTGCCGGTTGTTGAACGATTTATGTTTCAGGTGTTCAGGCGTAATAATGAAGGTGATCTGATCGGGGACGACCCCGTGCAAATGCCGTCGCCGGAAGAGGCGGTGATCCAGGCAGAGGCGCTAGAGCAGCGTGTAGCCGGAGGCTTGGTCTATAAATGGAAAGGAGACATGAGGACGGGTGAGCAGGGGCGGCTCGTCGTCCTCAAGCGCTTCGGCGTGTTACCTTTGCCCGTTTTGGAGCAACTGTATTCTGCGGCGACGCCTTACTAGACGTATCGGAAGTGTCGCCAATCAGCGCCTTCGCGACAGCCGTGATCTGGTTGCGTTGCGCGGGCTGGGCGCGATCCCAAATCGACCACATGCCTTCCGGGTCCGTGGGATCTCGGATGAGCAGATCCGCAATCTCACAGCCGTACATATCAGCGAGCTGTTCGAGCAAATCTTGTGAGTAAGGCACTTCGCCCTTCTCTACGCGACCGAGGTTTGGCCCGGTCATGCCGACCTCAGCGCCTACAACTTCCAGGGTAAAGCCGCGGTGCTTGCGCCATTGCCGTAGGAAGCTCGGACGTCGCTCGCGCTTCGGTTTTGCGATCGGAGGCATGGCCTCAGTCTCGCAAATGGCGGCACAAGCGCCACGCTTGCCCATGCACAAACGTGCTTGACATGCATTGTGTATGAGATGCATGTTTTGCGTCATGACGCTCGCAGATTGGCTCAAGCGCGAAGGCATGACGGTAGTCGCCCTGGCGAGAGCGCTGGGGCGCGACCCATCTTTTATCACGCGCGTGAAGAACGGCGACGCCATGCCCTCGATCGAGGTCGCGGCGGAGATCCAGCGCATCTCCGGTGGTGAGGTCACTGCCATTGATCACGTGATCACCGCTCAAGAGCGCGCCGCGCGTCGCGCGCCAGCTGAGATCGAGGCCGCCTGATGCGCGCCCTCCTCGCCATCCTCCGCGCGCCATCTCGATGGCTGGACCAGCGGATTGATGCGCGGATGTTGCGGGGTCGCGATCGACGCGAAGGGCATCCGATCAGTCGTACCTCCTTGAAGGCCGAATGGGACCGATCGGTTGATCGAGCGGTGGAGGCATCTCGTAGCCCGGCGGTGGCGGCCCTGGTTCGCGGGGCTCGAAGATGAGCGCCATACGATCCCACTCTTTCGCTACTGCGTCGGCATCTTGCTTGAGTACAGGGTTGTCTCGGACTGTATCTGCGACGAATCGGCAGATCGATGCCGCGTCGTCCGGCAGAAACGTCTCGCGATCCACCAGGCCTTTCAATAGTGCGAAAGCGAACGCGCGCTCCGTTACCGACCGGGCTATTTCCGCTTTTGCCAGTTGGATCAATGCTTCGCGCTCAGGATCACGAAATAACCTCTTCATCCACTGCAGCAATTTCAGCTCCATCGGTTCGGTTCGCACCTCCGATGTAGCGCGCTCGACCACGGCGGCCGCGCGCCGTGTGTCGTGCGTCGCCATTTCGAGGATCGCCGCATGAGCATCCTCGCCGCTCCGTTCGTCAGTTCCGCGGCTGTGCTGATCGCCATCGCGCTTGGCGGCCGTGGCTTCTTCCTGCTCATCGGCACGGCGCTCGTCACCGGCCTCGCATGGGTGCTCGTATGAGCGCCCCTTCTTGTTCAGCTCGCCCCGGTGACCGGCGTTTCGCCGGGGCTGGAGCGCCCCGCGGTAGCATCGCTGTGACCCGCCGCGGGGTCGCCTTTCGCACGCACACGTCGCTCTTCCGCCAAGTCGAAGACGTGCGCGCGCCTGTAAATGCGGATTGTTGTTCTGCGTACCGCATCCCCCTGCATCTGCTGATCCTCTCGGTTGGATGCTGCTCGCCCCTTCATGGGGCCTGCTGATGTCGGCTGCTACCTCCATGTCGCTTGGCCTGACCGGCTCACCCCCGATGCACACAGCATCGGGGAAGAGCATGCGAACGTCTGAGTCCGTCGTGCGAAAGATTGGGGTTCTCGAACCCCAGATCTTCGGCGCGAGGATCGCGGGATTTCTGCGATCGATCCATCCGCAGAAGACTGCGGCCTGCGTCGAGGCCGAAACTCGGATCTCGTCGCGCACGGTGTCGAAGTGGCTGGAGGGCGCTTCGTCGCCGGCCGGCAACGCCTACCACCGCCTGATCGAGGTCTACGGGCCCGAGCTGTTCGTGTTCGTGAATCCGGACGCCTCGCCGGCGTCCCTCCGCGAAGCGGCGCTGATGTGCCGGCAGGCGCGTCTGGAGCGCCAAGTCGAAGAGAAGCAGCGCGAGATCGCTGAGCTGCGGGCCGGCCGATGATCGCCGCCGCTGCCGTCCTTCGCGCCGTCGCGCACGCGCTTCAGAGCACCGCCGATGGGCTGCTCTGGGGCGCCGATCTGCTGACGACCGGCGCCCGGCCAGTGCTGCGCCTCTCGCGTCTCTGCATGGAGCGGGCCCGCGAATGGGACCCGCGCCTCTGGGACCGCGACCACGATCCGCGCAGTGACACGCGGGACCGCCGGCCCTGACGCCGCCACCACTCCTTCCCCACCGCTCTATTCCCAGGAGAGCACCATGCCCGACGAGACCTACGACCTGACGCCCGGCATCGACACGGCGATCGACTACACCGTGAACGTCGTCGCGAATTACGTCCGGACGCACCACGTGCCGCCGGCCGATCTGCCTGGGCTGATCGCCTCGGTGCACGCCGCGATCGCCGGCTTGGGCCGGACCGCCGAGCCGGAACAGGCCAGCGCCGATGAGCAGCCGACCGCCGCCCAGATACGCAAGTCGATCACGCCCGACGCGCTGATCAGCTTCATCGACGGCAAGCCCTACAAGACCCTGAAGCGCCACCTGACCAGCCATGGGCTGGACCCGCGCAGCTACCGCGAGCGCTTCGGCCTGCCGGCGGACTACCCAATGGTGGCCGCGAGCTACGCCGAGCAGCGCTCCGCCCTGGCGAAGGCTTCCGGTCTCGGCGGCCGCGCGCCGCTCGCCGCCGTCGCCTGAACCGACCCCGACCTGACCCTGGCCCGGATCCTCGGGCTGGGCGCCGGCCCGGGGCGCGTCCGGGTGAGTGGAGCGTACGATGGCCAAGAAGCTGAAGGACACGAAGGCGAAGAAGCAGACCGGTGTGGCCGCGAGCGTGCTGAAAAGCCTCATCGCGCTGTGCAACGGGCACAAGACGACCATGGACGAGGCCCGGGGCGAGCTCGGCGCCGCCGTGAAGAAGGCCGAGGACGTCCACGGCGTGCACCGCCGGGCCTTCAACGACTGCCGCAAGCTCTCGCGCATGGAGGACGCCGCCCGGGCCGACTACCTCCGCGCGTTCGACGACTACCGCGTGAAGCTTGATCTCAACTCGGCGCCGGACCTGTTCGAGGAAGGCGGCGACGAGGCGACGCGCCGCGCCGCCCAGGCTGGCAAGGCCGCTGCTGACGATCAGGCCGCCGAGAATACGACGCGCCTGAAGGGCGGCATCACGCAGCTGGCGCACTGAGCCATGGCGCTGCCGAAGATCCTCGCCCTCGACCTCGCCACCAAGACCGGCTGGGCCGTCGGCTCGCCCGACGGGGAGCCCCGGTACGGCACGAAGGTCTTGCCGTCGACGGGCGAGGATATCGGCCGGTTCGCCGCCGCCTACAACGAATGGCTCCTCGACATGATCACGCTGGAGAACCCGGCGCTGATCGTGTTCGAGGCGCCAATCCTGGCCGGACAGACCACCCTCACGACAGCTCGCAAGCTCGGGGGGCTCGCATGGCACACCGAGTTCGTCTGCAATCTGCGCCAGGTGCGCTGCGCCGAGCACCATTTGCAGAGCGTCAAGAAGTTCTTCGCCGGCAGCGGCCGCGCCGACAAGGCCGCCATGATGGCGGCGGCCCGGGGTCACGGCTGGAATCCGAAGGACGACAACGCGGCCGACGCCCTTGGCCTGTGGGCCTGCACTGTCCACGAGAAGGCGCCGCAGCACGGAAAGCGGTTCGCCCTCGGCACGCTCGGAGGCCGAGCGGCATGAGCGTGCGTATCCACATCGGCGATGTCCGCGAGCAGCTCCGTGCCATGCCGGACGCCTTCTTCGACTGCGTCGTGACCAGCCCGCCCTACTGGGGCCTCCGCGACTATGGCGTGGACGGCCAGATCGGGCTCGAGCGGACGCTAGGCGAGCACATCGCGGTGATGGTCGACGTGTTCCGCGAGGTCCGGCGCGTGCTGAAGCCGCGCGGCACTCTCTGGCTGAACTATGGCGATTGCTACGCCGCGGCCCCGAATGGGCGCGCGGCCGCCGACGTCGTTGGTGACGATCGCACCTTTCGGGACAAGCCGTTCTCGACGGTCGGGCCGATCCTTGAGCAGGGCCATTCGGCCGGGCGTGGCCAGCGCGGAGATGTCTTCCGGACGCGGTCTGCGCTTCCGCCATCTGGGCGTGTGGTGGCTGGCGGCTTCCTGAAGCCGAAGGACCTTTGCATGATCCCGAACCGGCTGGCGATCGCCATGCAGGACGATGGCTGGTGGGTCCGCTCAGAGATCATCTGGCACAAGCCGAACCCCATGCCGGAATCGGTCTACGATCGGCCGACGTCCGCACACGAGAAGATGTGGCTCCTCACCAAGAGCGAGGACTACTTCTACAACCACGAGGCTATCCGTGAGCCGGTGACCGGCGGCGCCCATGTCCGCGCGGCGGCCCGCGGTACCGACACGGGCGTGGGGTGGGGTCGCCTCGACCGCCTCGACCCGGATCAGCCGGACCGCGGTCGGGACCGCGTGAAGCGGCCCGGGCCGAACAGCCGGCAGAACGTCGACCGCGTTCCGGTCTCGCGCAAGCTCGCCCAGTCGGGCAGCGGCACGAAGAACAACGCGAGCATGGATGCGGCGCTCGCCGAGTTGAGTTTGTCGCCGCTCTCGACCCGCAACGCCCGGAACGTCTGGACGATCGCTCCTCGAGCTTACCGGGAGGCGCACTTCGCGACGTTTCCGCCGGCGCTGGCCGAGCGCTGCATCAGGGCCGGCGTTCCGGCGCAGACCTGCGGCCTCTGCGGCGCCGCGCTTCCTCACCCGCGGTGCGAGGGACTGTGCCGGTTTTCCGAGCCGGTGGCTGGTCGCGTGCTGGATCCGTTCGGCGGCGCTGGCACGGTCGGCTTGGTGGCGGCCGGCCTCGGCCTCGACGCCACGCTGATCGAGCTCAATCCCGAATACGCGGCGATGTCTGCGCGGCGGATCGGTGCGGCAGCCGAGATCGTCGGCGCCCCAGCCTCCATCCCGATGGCAGCGGAGTAGCGCCATGCGATGGGCCATCGTCCACCACCAGCAAGTGCTCTACCGCGGGACCCGGGAGCAGGTCCTGGCCGCGGCCGAGCGCTACGACCTGATCTGCCACACCGTGCCGGGCGTCCAGCAGCCGATTGAGGGTCGCGGCTTCTACGAGGACGGCGCCGAGATCCCGCCCCGCCTACGCCAAGGCGCGGTGATGTTGCCGGAGGACATGCTTCCGGTCCGGATGCGGAGGCGCGCAGCATGAGCTGGGACAACGAGAACGTCGTGGCCTTCCGGCCGGTCGCCGATCAGGCCGCCCTGCCGCACAGCGTGGACGTCGAGCGATCGCTGCTCGGGATAGCGATGATGCGGCCGGAGGTCGTGCCGGTGGTCGGGCAGATCGTCCGGCCCGAGCATTTCCACTTCGCGGATCACCAGGAGGTGTTCTCCTGCATCGAGGCGCTGGTGGCCGCCGGATGCCCACCGACGCCCATCGCGGTGAAGGGCTATCTGCAGCGACCGCAGATCGGTGACCAGCCGGCGCTGACCTACCTCGCGGACTGCGCCGCCGACACGGTCGGCCTGGACGCCGCCGGCTACGCCGCGATCGTGCGCGATCTGGCCTCGAAGCGGGCGCTGCTCACCGTAGCCGAGCGGCTCACCGAGGCGGTCCGCACGGCCGGTCCGGGCGGGGCCCAGTCCATCATCGAAGAGACCGAGCAGGCGCTTCTCGATGTCCGCGCCGTCGTCCCGCAGGCGCACCTGGCCGGCCAGACCGCGCCGGAGGCCGGCCGCTGGATGCTCGACCGCATTCACCAGCTGAGGGCAGGCAAGATGGAATCGACCGCAATCTCGACCGGGCTGCACGAGCTCGACCGCGTCACGAACGGCGGCTTTCAGCGGGGCCAGCTGTGGCTCCTGGCGGGCCGGCCCGGCATGGGCAAGACGGTGGCGATGACGACGCTGTCCCGCCTCGCGGCGAGATCGGCCGGCGTCCTGGTCTACCAGTGCGAGGTGACCCGGGATCAGCAGATCGCCCGCTACCTCTCGGATCTCTCCTACGTCCACAACCGCCCGCTGACGTTCGGCAAGATCATGGCCGGCGTCGAGATCGACGACGAGGAGGCCTGGCGTCTGGAGCAGGCCGCGTCGAGCTTCGAGAAGCTGCATCTGCGGCTCGAATGCGAGCCGGGCGTCACGGTCGCTCAGATCGCCTTCGGCGTGAAGGCCGAGAAGCGGCGACTCGAACGGCTGGGGGTCCGCCTCGGCGTCGTGTTCGTCGACTACCTGAAATTCATCAAGGTCTCGGACCGGTATCAGGGCCAGCGCGTGCTGGAGATCGGCGAGATCTCCGGATCGCTGAAGCAGCTCGCCAAGGCCGAGGACATCTGCATCGTCCTGCTCGCCCAGCTGAACCGGGGCGTCGAGAAGCAGGAGCGCGAGGACCGGCGCCCGACCCCGGCCGACCTGCGCGATTCCGGCGAGCTGGAGCAGGACGCCGATGCGGTCCTGCTGCTCTTCCGCGAGGCCGTCTACGTCGAGCGCAAGATGAAGGCGGCGGCTACCCCGGAGCTCGCCGACCGCCTGATGCAGGTCCAGCACCGTCTCGAACTGATCCTCGGCAAGAACCGATCGGGCCCGCCCTGCAGCCTGAACCTGTGGTGCGACGTGGCCCATTCCGCAATCGCACAGACCGCACGAGGGGGCTTCTGATGGCCCGGATCCGCTCAATAAAACCCGAGTTCTGGACATCCGAGCAGGTGATGGAGTGTTCGACGAACGCTCGCCTCCTGTTCATCGGGCTCTGGAATTTCTGCGACGACGCCGGCCGGATGCCGCTGTCGCCGAAGCGCATCAAGGCTCAGCTGTTTCCGTCGGACGACATTTTGGCCGAAGACATTCGTCGAATGATCGACGAACTGTCGTCGAATGGCCTGCTTCGTCTCTATGATGTTGATGGCAAAGAGTTTTTGGCCGTCACCGGTTGGCACCACCAGAAGATCGACAGGCCGCAGAAGTCGCAAATCCCCGATCCGCCAGATCCCAATTCGCCGAACGGTCGTCGAACGATCGGCGTAGGAAGGGAGGGGAATGGAGTGGATAGGAAGGGAGATAAAACCCCCGCCGCCGCATCTCACCCCGCGCGTCCGACGCTGAACCAGGCCAAGCCGGCAGCCGGTGCGACCACCGAGGCGGCGGGGCCGAGCCGCGCCGAAGGCTGGAACACCCGGGCCAACTTCGACCGGGTCGAGGCCCGGGTGCGTTCAGCCCTCGATGGCGGCCCGCAGGACCTCCGCATCGGACCGATCGCCAAGCTGGAGGCCGACGGGCTGGACCTGGAGGCCGAGATCATCCCGGCCCTGCTCGACATCGCCCGGTCGTCTCGGGTGCCGATCCGGACATGGGCGGTCTACGCCGACCGGGTGGCGGAGCGGGTGACGGCGCAGCGCCAGGGTCGCGTCGCTCGTGGTCTCGCCGCGGTGCCCGACGCCCCGACGCCGCCGGAGGAGATGATCGACCTCGGCGTCTCCGGTCGCTGGCCTGAGCCAACGCTGCGAAAGTGGATCGAGCGATTCCGTGCGGACGCCGGCGCATGGTCGGAGGCCGTGCTGGGCCCGCCGCCCGGCCAGCCTGGATGCCGCATCCCGCCCCGGCTGCTGCTCGAGGCCGCGTGATGGCCCGCCCCGCACCCCGCCGCACCCCGCCGTCCGGCTCGGTCCTGCTGTGGGACCGCCGGCACCGCGAGGCAGCCAGGGCCCTGGCCGCGCAGCTGGCGGCGAAGCGGCCGCACGAGGCACCCTCCCCCGCAGAGGGGGGAGGTGGGGAGCCGGACCGGGCCGGCCGGGGATCGTCTGGAGGCAGGGCGTGACGCGTACCGTCGGACGGCGGATGACCAGGAAGCAGCGGCTGCGGCGCAAGCTGCAACGCGATCGGGCGCACAAGGCATTCATGCGGCGGGGCGAGGTGCTGGAGGCCGCAGAATGCGCCGAGGAGCCGACGGTCGAGCCGGCAGCCGAGGAGCAGGCCAAACCGAAGGAGAGCCCGCGCGAGCGCCACCTCCGAGAGCAGCTGGAGCGTGAGGCCGAGCGCATCGCAGCCCGCCGGGCCGAGCACGATCTGCCCGAGGGCAAGCAGTGGGCGATGGTCGAGGCCTGCGTCGGCCGGACCGGCGAGCTGTGCGAGAAGCTGACCAGGGCCGGGATCCCGCACTTCCGGCCACGCGACGAGATCGAGCAGCGGCTGGCATCGGGCCGCATCCGGCGGATTCGAGTGGCGCTGTTCGAGCACACCGTGTTCGTCGGCCTGAAGGATCGGGATCAGCTTGAGCAACTCGCCGCCGAGCATCCTTGGCTGATGGAGCGTCGCGTCTACGGCACCATGCCGAGCCTGCGGCACGACCGCGAGTTCGCCTGGGACGTCGAGCGTGTGGCGCGGTGCGAGTCCACCCTCGATGAGGCTGGCCAACCTCGCAAGGCGCCCGTCATCCTGCCTGCCGTCATACCCGATCGGGAGATGCGCGATTTCGCCGAGGTGCTGATCGGGGCGGCGCCGACCGTGGACGACGCGGACCAGATCGAGATCGGCGAGACCGTGCGCGTGGTCGACGGCCCGTTCGCCAGCTTCGGCGGTTCGGTCGAGGAGATCGATGCGGCCCGTGCCCGCTACAAGGTCGCGGTCAGCATCTTCGGCCGGGCCACGCCCGTCGAGCTGGAGCGGCAGCAGTTCGAGCGGGTCGCATGACGATGGATCCCGCATGGCCCAGCGAGACGGTCGACCGCATCTGCGATCAGCGATGGGAGCGTCGGCTGAAGCGGCTCGACAAGCCGAAGCCTGGGCCGCGGTGGAAGGACATGCGGGTACGGCGCGCCTACGGTCCTGGCGGTGCGCTGCGCGCGATATTGGGCAGGCCGAGGCGCGGCAAGCGCCGCCCATCGAACGGCGGCGCCTCTCGCCGCAGACGCTGAGCTATCCACAGCCCCGCGTTGACTCATCGAATCGGGTCTGAATCTATGCGTCCCGCACCACGCGGTGCCGGACGACCGCCCCTTGTACTCCCCGCACAGTCGGGTCGAAGGATGAGCAGGCGGCCCGGAGGGAAGTTTTAAAACCCCTCTTTGCTACGACTCTGCCTTCCGCCAAAACGCTGAGCCGCGATGCCCGTCAGCTTCGACATGGCCGACTTCGAGCGTGCGGCCTCCAGTGTCGGCGCGCTACAGGATCAGATCCCGTTCGCACTAAGCCAGGCCATGAACGATGGCTTGTTCGCCGCCCGGGATCACCTGATCGCCCACACATGGCCGGCCCACGTCACGGTCCGAGACAGCAACTTCATACGCAACGCTCTGAAGGTGGAGCGAGCCAGCAAGGGCAAGCTGGTCGGTGCGGTGACCAACGAGGGCACGCGAGCCGGCAATCGGGCGCACCTGAAGCTGCACGAGACCGGCGGCACCAAGCGGCCGGCCAAGGCGAAGATCGCTATCCCGGATCGCAAGGTGCTGGCGCGTCGTTCAGGTCGCGGCATCCCGAAGAGCCTGCGGCCTGGCACAGCGCCCAACACGTTCCGCAAGGGCGACGTGATCTACCAGGTCACCGGCGGCAAGAAGAACCGGAAGCTGAAGCTGCTCTACACGCTGAAGCCGAGCGCCCCGATCAAGGGCGTCGTCCCCTTCCACGCTGACTTCGACATGGTGATGCGGCGCGAGGTGACGCGAGCGTTCCCGGGGCGGATCAGGGCGGCGATGGCTTCGAGGAAGCGATAGCTCTCAGGATGGTCCAGGACGGCCGCGGCCGTTGGATGCTGGGTAGGCACGGGCGGCTTCGATGAGGGCTGCCACCGCCTCACGCAAGCCAAAGGAGGGTGCTCAGAGTCTTGGGTCCTTCCGGAGGGGCACCACCCCGGAGGTAACGCGCGAGGCTGAGGCCTTTTCCAGCGATTAAATCCGCATAGGGGCTTCCGCCGCCATGTCGACGATCGCGCAGACGGCGCTGCATCTGGATCTGAGTGAGCGGCGCTTCCGCGAACTGGTCGACGAGGGCGTGATTCCACGAGCGGCGCGGGGCGAATACGAGCTCGACGCGACGCGCACGATCTACATCCGGCACCTCCGAGAGCAGGCGGCTGGTCGCAACAAGCCCGGTGCGCTCGACCCCGGCCAGGAACGAGCGCTGAAAGATCGGGCGCAGCGCGAACTCGCTGAGTTCAATCTGTCCGTCGAGCGCGGTGAGATGGTCCGCATCGAGGAGATCGGCGCCCAGATCGAGCAGGCGTTCGGCGTGGTCCGCACGCGGCTCCTCGCGCTGCCGGGCAAGTTCGGCGGTGACCTGACATCGGACCAGGTCGCGCGGGTCGAGGCCGAGATCCGCGACGCCCTGGAAGAGTTGCATGCCCGAGGCGACGAACCTGAACGGAGCTGAGCAACTGCGGGCGCGCATCGCCCGCGCATTCCTCGTCTTCAAGCCGCCGCCGCGCCTCAGCCTGATCGAATGGGCCGACACCTATCGGCGTGTGTCCAGCAAGAACTCGGCCCAGCCCGGGCAATGGCGGACTGCGGTGCAGCCGGCGGCGATGGGCCCGATGCTCGCCGTCACGCAGCGCGACACGTTCATCGTCACGGTGGTGGCCGCGACGCAGGTGCTCAAGTCCGAGCTCCTGATGAACACGGCCTTCTACTTCATCCACCTCGACCCCTCACCGATCCTGTTCGTGCAGCCGTCGCAGAAAGCGGCCGAGGCGTTCTCGAAGGAGCGATTTCAGCCGACCGTCGCCGAGACGCCGGTGCTGCGGGAGCTGATCAAGGCGCCGAAGGCCCGCGGCTCCGAGAACACGATCACGCACAAGGATTACCCGGGCGGCTCGCTCGACTTCGTCGGCTCGGAATCGCCGACCGATCTCGCGTCCCGTCCGAAGCGCGTCGTGCTCTGCGACGAGATCAACAAGTACCCGCCGAGCGCGGGCAAGGAGGGCGATCCTCTCCTGCTCGCCGAGGAGCGGGCCTCGACCTACAAAGACGTGCGCCGGCACAAGTTCGTGCGGGTCTGCTCGCCGACGGTGAAGGACGCCTGCCGGATCACCGGCGAGTACGAGAAAAGCGACCGGCGGCAGTGCTTCGTCGCCTGCCTGCACTGCGAGCACGAGCAGACCCTGGCGTGGTCGCAGGTGCGCTGGCTGAAGGTGCTAGAAGACGGCACCGAGACCTACGACCCGCCGCCGAACGCCGAGGTGGTCTACCACAAGGCCGAGACTGCGGTGATCACCTGCACGTCGTGCGGTGAGCCCTGGACTGAGACCGAGAGGCGCGAGGCGTTGCGCGCGCTGGAGCATCGGTCCGACTACGGCTGGCGGCAGACTGCGCGGTTCACCTGCTGCGGCGAGGAGCAGACGCCGGGTCTCTGGGACGACGAGGGCCGGTCGGTCTGCGAGCACTGCGGCCAGCGCTCGACCTTCGACGGCCATGCCGGCTTCCACGTCTCGAAGCTGCTGTCGGCCCGTCACCGCCTCGCCGACGTGGTGCGCGAGTTCATTCAGGCCCGGCGCGATCCGGAGGCCTTGCGGAAGTGGACGAACACCGGCCTCGCCGAAACCTGGGAGCACCAGGCCGGCGAGGGCATGGACGGCTCGGGCCTGATCAACCGGGCGGAGCCCTACGGACCGGACGATCTGCCGGATGCGGTCCGCATCGTCACCGGATTCTGCGACGTGCAGGGCGATCGCCTGGAGATGCAGCTCGTCGGCTGGGGTCAGGACGAGGAGGCGTGGCCCTTCCTCTACGAGGTGATCAACCTCGACCCGGCCGAGCCGCAGGCGTGGCGTGAGCTCGATGCGCTCCGGGCCCGGGTGTTCACGACCGCCGAGGGCCGGAAGCTCCGCATCGCGGCGTTCGGGGTCGATGTCGGTGGCCTTAATCACGCAGCCCAGGCGGTGGCCTACTGCCGCCGCCGCCGCGGCCAGCGCGTGTTCGCCACGATCGGCCGGGGCGGGAAGTACCCAATCTGGCCGTTGCGCTCGTCACGCTCGAAGGCCAACGACAAGATCTGGCTGATGGGAGTGGATGCCGCGAAGGACGCGATCTACGCCCGGCTGAAGATCGAGCCGCTCGCCCACCCAGAGGACGGGTCGGCGCCGAAGCCGCACCCGGGCCTGATCCACTTCCCGATGCACGAGAGCTTCGGGCCAGACTACTTCGAGCAGCTGACCGCGGAGCGGCGCGAGGTGCGCCGTCGGCTCGGCCAGCAGGTGGTGGTCTGGATCACGCCCAAGGGCAAGCGCAACGAGGCGCTCGACACCTTCGTCGGCTGCCTCGCGGTCCGGAAGGCGCTGTCGCAGCGGATCGAGCGCGGCTTGGAATACGGGGTCGGCGCGCCTGCGGAAACGCCTACACCGCAGACGCCAGCCACGCCGCCATCTTCATACGCACCGCCGCCGCCCGCGGCCGCGCCTCCACAAGCCGCTCCGCGTGCGCCCCAGCATCGCGGCAGCTCGTATCTCGGCCGGCAGTCTGGCTGGCTTCGGTAGGGAGACTACAAGCCATGGCCAAGACCTCCTCGACCTCCTCGGCTCCGACCATCGAATCGCTTCTGGAGGAGGGGAACGGCGTACTCGTGAAGCGCGGCTCAGTTTGGAGCTACCCAGGTTGCCCAAACGACCGCAGCGGGACGAACCTCGTCCTGCCGATCGAGTCCGTTTCCGACGCTGAGGTGCAGGCCGCGCTCGTCTCGGGCGACCTCGTGGCGAAGGCCGGTGACGTGATGGGCGGCACGACCGCTGTGACCGCCAAGCCGGCCGAGGGCGAGATCGTCATGACGGTCAACCCGATGCTCGCCGGCTCGGTCGAAGCCGCCACCGAACTGCCGCTGAACTCGCGCCCGACCCACGACGCCGGACGCAGCGATGCCGAGTTCGACTATGCGGCCGCGATGAAGGATGCCGGTGTGATGCGCTCCGCGCCCGCCAGCCGCGTGGCCCCGAGCGCGGCTGCGGCGTCCGCCGGCGCCCCGGCGGGCGGCACCGGCGCCGTCAGCGGCTCGGTCACCAAGTAGCCCCTCATGCCCGCGCCCGTGATTCCGCCGCTCCCGATCGGCATACCGCCGGCACCCCCCGCGCCAGTTTCGGCCAACGAGGGCGCAGAGCGGCGCGGACCGGTTGCCGCGCCTCAGGACTACGCCGGGCGCTACGCCACGCCAGACTGGCGGCGCGATCGCACGTCCGCAGACGATCCGCGCAAGGGCAGGTGATCATGCCGCTCGACATCGTCACGCAAGCTCGGTTGCAGCAGCAACTTGCTCAAGTCACCGCGCAGATCGCCTCCGGCGTCACCCGCGCTTCCTACGAGGGGAAGAGCACGGAGTTCCGCTCGCTGGAAGAGCTGTACAAGATCCGCGACGATCTAATGGTGCAGCTCGGTCAGACGGGCGGTCGGGTTCGGCGCACAGTCACGGCCTACAGCAGCGGCTTCTATCCTGGCGGCGGCGCGTACTGATGCCGCGTTGGGTCGAGCGTGCCATCGCTGCGGTCTCGCCCGCAGCTGCGCTTCGGCGCGAGCAGACGCGTGCGCAGATCGCGCGCTCCGCTCATGTCCGGTCGCTATACGAAGGTGCGTCTTACTCCCGGCGGACACAGGGCTGGCGGGCGCCGTTCACCGACGCAAACGTCGAGACACGCTTCGCGAACACGCGACTGCGTGCCGTGGCCCGTGATCTCCGGCGCAACAACGCGATCGCGACCCGGGGCGTGGCGACGATTCAGGCGAACACGGTCGGCGCCGGCATCACGCCGACCGTTATGGCCACCACCGACGCCCGCAAAAAGCGGGTTGCTGCGCTGGTCAATAAGCACTTCGAGAGCACCGACTGCGACGCGGACGGGCGGCACAACATCTACGGGCTGCAGAATCTCGCGATGGGCGCCATCGTCGAGAGCGGCGAGGTATTGATCCGCCGTCGAGTTCGGCGGTCCTCCGACGGCTATGCGCTGCCGCTGCAGTTCCAGGTGCTGGAGGCGGATTTTCTGGACAGCAGCGTCGACGGGCCGCTGCCCAACGGCAATTACGCGATTCAGGGCGTCGAGTTTGATCTGCGCGGCAAGCGCGTCGCCTACTACATTTTCCCGGTCCACCCCGGCTCGCTCAGCATGGGCATGACGCCGGGATATCGCGGCCAGCGCGTCTCCGCCGACTTCGTGGCGCATATCTACCGCGTCGACCGGCCGGGGCAGGTCCGTGGAGTGACGTGGTTCGCGCCCGTCATCGTCCGCATGAAGGATCTGGCCGACTACACCGACGCGCAATTGCTCCGGCAGAAGATCGCCGCATGCTTCGGCGGCTTCGTTACCACCGCCGACGGCAGTGGCCCGTCCTTTGACGATCAGGGCCAGTTGCTTCCAGTCACGCCGTCGGGCATCAACATCGAGGGCCTTGAGCCCGGGATGATCCAGTACCTGCGGGAAGGCGAGTCGATCGTCTTCCCGAACCCGCCCGCGGTGCAGGATTTCGGACCCTACACGAACGTCACCTATCACGAGGTGGCCGCCGGCCTCGGCGTCACCTACGAGGCCCTGACCGGCGACCTCTCGCAGGCCACCTACAGCGGCGGCCGCCTCGGCCACCTCGAGTACGACCGCAACGTCGACTCCTGGAGGTGGAACATGCTGGTCCCGCAGATGCTGGGACCGATCGAGATCTGGACGCAGGATGCCGTTGCAGCCGTGACCGGGTCGACCGAACCGTTCAGCCTGCAGTGGACGCCGCCCGAGCGGATCCTGATCGACGTCCAGATGGAGAACGAGGCGTCCAAGGACGCCATCCGTAACGGCCTCTCGTCTCGATCCGAAGAGGTACGCAAGCGCGGTCTCGACCCGATCGCCCTCGACAACGAGATCGCCGAGGACAACAGACGCGCCGACGCTCTGGGGCTGATCTACGATTCCGACCCCCGTGCCGTGTCCGGTCGCGGTGTTTCGCAGAAGGCGGATGGCACGCCGCCATCAGGCGCCCGCGCGCGCAACCAGGCCGACAAGCAGGCCGACGAGGGCTGAGTCCCTCCCGCATCGAAGGCTTACCCGATGGACGGAACTCGCTCGCTCGTCAGCAATGGCGAGCTGATCCTCTATGGCGTCATCAACCCCAACGACATGTCCGGCGAGGGCATTCGGGCGATCGACGTCATCGACAGCCTCGTGCAGCTGTCCGCTGCGCCGCAGGTCAAGGTGCGGATCAACTCGCCGGGCGGGTCCTGCATCGAAGGTCTCGCCATCTACAATGCGCTCCGCGGCTGCGGGAAGCCCGTGGTTACCCAGGTCGACGGCATCGCGGCCTCGGCCGCCAGCGTGGTGATGCTCGCGGGCGATACGCGGCTCATCGCCGAGAGCGCCTCCGTGATGATCCACGATCCGTGGGGCATGGCGATCGGTACCTCCGACGAGCTGCGCGCTTCCGCCGACGAGTGCGACCGGCAGAAGCAGATCGTCATCGATCTGTACGTCGCCCGGACCGGTCAGGATGCAGAGACCATCTCGGCCATGATGGCGGCCGAGACGTACATGTCGGCTAGTGACGCCATCGACAACGGCTTCGCCACCGCGCTCGCCCCGGAGATGCGCGTCGCCGCCTGCGCGAAGCTCAACCCCGAATCCATGGCGAAGCTGCTGCTCGCCAAGCCGAGCGTCCGGGCGGAAGCCCCGGCTCAGGCGGCCCCCGCCGCCACTCCCGCGGCTCCCGCCGCTCAATCGAAAGAACCTCCCATGACGCAGTCCGCCGCGAGCGGTGCCACCGGCGGTCACGCGTCCGCCGCGCCCGCCCATCAGTCCGCCCCCGCCACGCCGCCGGCGACCCCGGCGCCCGGTGCAACCCCGCCGCACGTACCGACCCCCGGCGAGAGCGTCGCGATGCGCCTGCAGGCCGCCCAGGAAGAGCGCGAACGCGTCCAGGGCATCCATCAGGCCGTTCGGTCCGCCCGCCTCGGGACCGATCTCGCCGACATGCTGATCGCGCAGGGCGTGCAGCTGAGCGACGCACGGACCACGATCCTCGACAAGTGGTCGGAGGCCCGTTCCAAGGAGGAGGGCTTCGGTACCTCGGTCGAGATGCGCGGCCACATCTCCGTCGAGAAGGACGCCGAGGAGCGCTGGGCCGAAGGCGCCACCCAGGGCCTGATGATGCGTGCGGGGCTGACGAGGCCGGACCGCAGCAACGAGTTCTACGGGCTGACCCTGTCTGAGCTCGCCCGGTCCTCGCTGCACATCCGCAATCAGAAGACCGGCAACCTCGACCGCATGACCATGGTCGGCCGCGCCTTCACAGTCCGGTCCGAGGGCCCGGGCTACAATTCGACCTCGGACTTCCCGTCGATCCTTCAGAACGTCGCCTACAAGGCGATGATGAAGGGCTACACCGAGGTCGAGGAGACATTCGAGCAGTGGACCGGCAAGGGTGTCCTCACGGACTTCCGGCCTGCCTACCGTGTCGACAGCGGCCTGTTCCCGTCGCTCGACAAGGTCGAGGAGGGCGCCGAGTACAAGTATGGGACCGTGACCGACAACGGCACGATGGTGGTGCTCGCCACCTACGGCAAGCTGTTCGCCATCACCCGGCAGGCGATCATCAACGACGACCTGCACTACTTCAACCAGATCCCGCTGAAGATGGGCCGGGCCGCCAAGCGCACCATCGGCAACCTCGTCTACGCGATCCTGAACACCAATCCGGCGATGCAGGACGGCGCCCCGCTGTTCTCGGCAGGTCACGGCAACCTCGCGGCTGCGGGCGGCCTGCCGTCGGCATCAGCCATCGGTGCAGCGCGTTCCGCGATGGCGCGGCAGAAGGACGATGCCGGGATCGGCACAGGCGTCGGCATCCGGCCGAAGTTCATCCTGACCTCGCCGGAGCTGTTCGACATCACGACTACGGTGCTCAAGGCCGAGTACCTGACCTCAGATGCCGGCCTTCAGCCGAACTACGTCCAGAACGCCGCCACACCGATCTGGGACGGCCGCATCAGCGCCGGCCCGTGGTTCCTGGCGGCGGACCCGGCCGTCACCGACACGATCGAAGTGGACTACCTCGACGGCGTCGAGGAGCCCTTCATGGACGAGAAGCAGGGCTGGAGCGTCGACGGGGTCGAGTACAAGGTCCGCATCGATGCCGGCGTGAAGGCCCTGCACTGGCGCGGTCTCTACAAGAACGGCGGCGTGGGCAACTAAGCCCGCGCACTCCCCCTCATCCCGTCCTGAACTCCTGAGCGCCGCGGCCGCGTCCGATCGGCAGAGGGCTTTGTCATGAAGAACTACATCGAGGCAGGCGACACAATCACGGCGCCGGCGCCGGCTGGTGGCGCTGTGAGCGGTCTGCCGGTCATCATCGGCCTGTTGATCGGCATCGCGACCACCACGGTCGCGGCCGGCATCAATGTGGCCGTGAAGACGAGCGGCGTGTTCGAGTTGCCTAAGGTCTCGGCCCAGGCTTGGACCATCGGTCAGGCAATTTACTGGGACCCGGTCGCGGGCAACGCCACGACTTCGAACACCAGCACGACTCTGCTGGGCTATGCGTCGGAGCCCTCGGCCAACCCGTCGGCTGTCGGCCGCGTGCGACTGATCCCGCGCGCCGCCTGACGCCGTGATCGACTTCGCCGCCCTGACGCTCGCGCCGTGCATCGACATCTTCGCACGGCCGATCATCATCACGCCGCAGGCCTCCCAGCCCGCGCGACGTGAGGGCGGCGTGATCGTCCCGGCCGGCCAGCCCTACGCCTCCCGGGGCGTGTGGGCGAGCCGGCCGATCGACGTGCCGACCGAAGAGGGCATCATGTCCTCGCAGGCGCACACCCTCGGCATCCAGGCGAGCGACTTCACGATCCCGCCCGCGCCGGGCGACCTCGTTGAGATCCCGGCCGCCGGCAGCCTGCCGCGCATCGGCGTCTGCGAGATCGAGGACACCGACGACGACGGCCAGGGCGGCACGTCGCTGTCGCTGAAGGTGGTCGGCCCTTGACCACGGCCGCGTTCGACATCCGCGAGGCGATCATCCAGCGCCTCTCCGACCTGCCGGGCTACAAGGCCTTGCCGCGCCGCGTGCCGCTGCCACAGCTGCAGCCGACCGATCTGCCCCGGCTGTCCGTGTTCATTATGGGCGAACGGCTGACGCCCGATGGCGACGCCGGCGCATCCGAGCCGCACTTCGTGACCGAGATCACCATCGGCATCTCGGACATGCGCGGCTTCGCGACTGCCATCGTTCTGGACGGCCAGAACGATGCTGCTGTCGACGCGATCGAAGAACGGTTGCTCTGCGATCCTAGCTTCACCCGCAAGGGGCCCGACGCGCTGTTCGAGGCCGTGACCGGCATCACGCGTCGTCGGATCTATCCGCAAGATGGCGAGACGTTCTTCGCCGAGCTCCGGCTTGAGATGACGTTCCGCCTGCGCGTCGACTTCCCGCCGTTCGTGCCGGACCGCTTCCTCGACATGGCGGTCACGCTGAATCGCCCAGGCCACCCCGGCGCACCCGAGCCCGAGATCATCATCCCCGTCCCTCAGGAGACGACGCCATGAAGTTCCATGTGGAGCCGGTCTCCAAAAAGACCGTGGTGCCCCCGCACCCGATCGAGGGTGCGATGCCGGCTGAGGGCGGCGCCGACTGGATTGCCGATCAGTACACCCTTCGCCTCATCCTCGACGGCGTGATCCGCCGGACGGACCAGGACGATACGGACGCCGCCGCGCAGGACACCGCCGCGCGCCGTCGCGCCGCTCCCGCCACCTCGCCCGCCCCGGGCAAAGCCCAGGAGGCCTGATCCATGCCCGTGAACGGCGCTCTCTCCGATATTCCGGCGAACTGGAAGCCGCCGCTGTTCTGGCTGACCGTCGACGGCAGCCAGGCCGGCCTGTCGACGCAGCGCGAGCCCGTGCTGCAGGTCGGGCAGATGCTGGCCACCGGCCTCGCGCAGAAGAACGTGCCCATCGCCGTCGGCTCGCCCGAGAACGCGGCGGCGCTTTTCGGCTTCGGCTCGATGTTGCACCGCATGGCGATCGTGCACTTCCGCGTCGCGCCGTATCACGAGCTCTGGATGATGGCCGTCGCGGATCCGGCAGCTGGCGTCGCCGCCACGGGCGCGATCGAAGTCACGAAGGCCCCGACCTCGGCGGGCACGATCCCGTTCTACATCGCCGGTCAGGTCGTCAGCGTGCTGGCCACCGGCTCGGACACGGCCGCGCAGCTCGCGACCAAGATCGCCGCCGCGATCAACGCGCTGCCGATGCTGCCGGTCTCGGCCGAGGTCGACGGCACCAACACGGCGAAGGTCAATCTGATTTGCGATTGGAAGGGCCTGACTGGTAACGACATACAGCTGCTGGACTGCTTCTACGGCTCCATCGGCGGCGAGGTGCTGCCGGCCGGCCTCGTGCTGGCCTACACCGCGATGTCCGGCGGGACCGGCTCGCCCGACATGACCGCGGCGATCCCCGCGCTCGGCGACGACGAGTACGACTACGTCGCGCTGCCCTTCACCGATTCCGTCACGCTCGCCCTCTGGGAGATCGAATACGGCTTCACGGCCAGCGGCCGCTGGGGCTGGGCCCGGCAGCTCTACGGCGGCATCTTCTCGGCGCGCCGTGATACCTACGCGAACCTGATGACGTTCGGGCCGACGCGGAACTCGCCCAACGTCTCGATCCTGTCGGTCGAGCCGGCCGCTCAGGCGCCGATCTGGGAGATCACGGCGGCCTATGCCGCGCTCGCATCCGACGCTCTGCTCAACGCTCCGGCGCGGCCGCTCCAGACGCTCGAGCTGACCGGCATCATGCCGGCGCAGCGGCAGGGTCGGTTCAACCTGAGCCAGCGGCAGGCCATGGCCACGGCCGGCCTCGCCATTCAGACCGTCGCCCCGTCAGGCGACATGATGATTCAGCGCGAGCAGACCACCTATCAGGTGAACCAGTACGGCCAGTCCGACGACGCGTTCGAGTTGGTCACGACCCTCTTCACCAACGCTCGGCTGTTCCGGCGCATGAAGTCGGCGATCACCTCGAAGTTCGGCCGGCACCAGCTGGCGGACGACGACACGGCCTTCGCGGCCGGGTTGGCGATCGTCACGCCCTCGATCGTGAAGTCCGAGATCCTGGCCGAATACAAGTCGGCCGAGTTCGATGGCCTCGCCGAGGACTACGAGGACTTCAAGAATAACCTCTCGGTGACGCGGGATCAGAACATCCCGACCCGGCTCAACGTCGTCTACCCGCCGGACATCGCCAACGGCCTGCGCACGCTCGCCGTGCTGGCCCAGTTCCGGCTCCAGTACGGCCGCGCCTGACGCGCGGGTTCTCACCGGGCCCTCGCGGCCGATCTCATTTCGGAGGCCTAGACCATGGGCAAGCGCATCGCCGGCACGGCGTACATCACGGCGGACGGCGTGCAGCTGGCGCTCCGCGGCAATCTCAACGTGAGCACTTCAGCGTTCGAGCGTAACGGCATCGCCGGGCTCGACCGCGTGCATGGGTACGAGGAGAAGCCGCGCGTGCCGTTCATCGAGTGCGACGTATCGCTGGGCAACGACACCACCATCGCGCAGCTGGAGGCAATTACCGATGCGACGGTGGTGGCCAAACTTGCGACCGGCCGCACCCACACGCTCTTCGGTGCTTGGACGAAATCGGCTTTCGAACTGAACGCCGAGCAGGGCATGACCCGGGTGCGGTTCGAAGGCATTTCCGGGAGCGAGTTCTGATGGACGGCTTCACGGACGCGCCGCAGCCAACACCCGTCGAGCAGCCGGCGCCGCAGCAGATTGATGATCAGGGCGTAGACATGCCGGACGGCGGCGTGCGCTATCGCCTTCGTCAGCCGGTGCAAGCGCCCGGTCCGAAGGGCATCGCGGAGGTGACGGAGATCGTCTGCCGCCGTCCGACCGGCATGGATATCCTTCAGGTCGGCAACCCAGTCCTCTTCGACCCAGGCCGAGCGCAGATCACGCACGACATCGAGAAGATGCCGCTGATGATCTTCCGTCTGTCGAGCGTCACCCCGGCGGTGCTGGGCAAGATGACTTCCGAAGACCTCACTGGCCTGTTCTGGGCGGTGACCCGTTTTTTTCTCCCACCGGTGGGGTCGATCTAGTCCGCACGTGCCTCGAACTGAGCCACGTGCACGAGAGCGGCGGCCTCCCGGTTCCCTGGCTTCTGGACCTACCTGAGCACGCTATCGCGAAGCTCATCGCCGAGACGAACGCCATGTACGATGACCTAGAGAGCGACGCGTGAGCCAGGATGAAGCGCTCCGCATGGTCGCGGAGGTGGTCGACAAGTCGACCGGCCCCCTCAAGGGCATCCGCGAGATGCTCCGCGGCGTCGCGCGCGAGGGCAAGGAGCACACCGAGACGATCACCCGTGGCATGGGGCGCCTCGAGTCCGGCATGAAGGGTGCGGCGAGCACCGCGACGAGCGTGCTCTCCCCGGCCCTGGCCACCGTCGGCATCACCGGCCTGACCCTCGGTGCCACGATCGCTGGCATCGGTGCGGCGTTGCGCAATTTCGGTGGCTCCGCCAAGGAACTCGGCACGCTCAGCCGAGATACCGGGATCGCGGCCTCGACTTTGCGCGAGGTGCAGGGCGTACTCAACGCCGTCGGCGTGGACGCCGGCACGTCCGGTCAGGCTCTCCAAAAGTTCGCAGAGGAGGCGCGCCTCGCGCATCGTGGCTTTGGTCCGCTGATGGAGTTCCTGCGGCGGCAGGGCCGTGACGAGTCCGGCCGGGCCTACTTCAACGGCCTCGCCAACGACATCATGCGCTCGAAGGATGCCGGCGACGCATACATGAAGGCGTTGAAGGGCCTGGAGGGGATCAAGGATCCGGTCGAGCGCCGGATCTACGCAGAGAACATCCTGAAGCTCGGCGACGCGGCCCGGCTGGCGGATGGCCGCCTCGGATCCCTAGATGACCAGATTGCTCGGTTCCGCCGGAACAACGGCGTGGTGACCGATCAGGACATCAAGGACGCCGAGGCCTACGCCCGGGCCATGGACGCCCTTCAGGGCACGATGGGCAAGTTGTACAACGCGGTGGCCCGTGAGCTGACGCCGAGCCTGACTGCGGCTGCCACGGCCCTCAAGGGCTTCATGGACGACCAGCGCAACGGCGTGCAGAGCGGCATCGTCTCGACGATACAGGACATCAAATCCGAACTGGCAAAGATCGATTGGGCCCAGGCCGGGAAGGATTCGCTGGCGTTTTTCCGGGAGACGACGGCGCTCGCCGGGACGCTTGCGCGCGACCTGCACACCATCGTCGAGGCAATGCGCTTGCTGCGGGCGGGCGACGTGCCGGGCGCGCTGCGCGAGTCCACCGGCGGCGGTGGAACGGTCGGGCGCCTCGTGAACAAATTCTATCCGCGCCCGGACGCCTCGACGTCGTTGGATGAGCAGCTCGACGCGCAGATGCGCGGGCAGGACCTGAGTGCGGACCAGCTGCGGGAGCACCAGAACCTGCGCTCCAAGGCGCCGCGCGTCGCGGAAATTGAGGCGCGGCAGGCTGAGATCCGAGGCAAGCTCGACCAATTCGGGCTGATGCAGAAGGGCGGCACGGACAGCGAGCGGTCGCGGCAGACGGCCGACGATCTGCGCCGCGAGATGACACGGCTCACCGACGAGCTGAAGCGCATCCGCGAGGGTGGCGCGACGGTGCAGCAGCAGTCGTTCGACGCCACCGGCGGCGGTCTTGGCGGCCTGATTCAGAAGGCAAGCTACGGTGGCGGCAGTGGGTTGCCTGCTGTCCGACAGATGCTCCGCAGCGGCGGCGGCATCTACGCGCCAGGTGGCGGCGGGTATGGCGGCGGCGCCGATGCGGGCGACAGCGGCCTGGACCTGTACGGCGGCCCGTCCGGCGGCGGTCGTGCGCGCGGGCCGGCGGTGCCTGGGCCGGACAGTCCCGCGGGGCAGGTCGGCCGGCAGCTTCGCGCAACTGGTGACAGCGGTCGTTTCAACGCCGCTCCGCCCGAGGCCGAAGGTACGTATAGACCGCGGTATGATGTCAGAGGCGCCGATCTCGACCAACGTGTAATCAACACGATCGCGGGCGAAGTTAGCACTCGAAATTCTGGTGGCGTCGACGTCGTTATCAGTAATATGCTCAACCGCGTTGGAACGCGAAGCTGGGGGCCAAGCGCAAATCTATTAGAAGTTTCACGTGCGCGGGGCCAATACGCGGGTTATCGACGAGCATCAGAAGCAGAGAGCGAATTCATCCGCGAGCGCATCCGAGCCGTTGCCTCAGGTGGCGTCCCCGATAACACTCAAGGCTCGAACAGCTACCGAGCCGAAAGCTATTACCGTGGCGAAGGCAGAAACAGAACTTGGGCTCGGACGTCTCGGATCGGGCCGAGTGTCGCGGGGAACAGATATGGATATGTCCCCGGCGCCCCGAATGGACCGTATGCTCCATACGCGGAAGGCCCGCGCCGAAGCTTAGACGCCCGCGCAGATGGTAACGCGTTCCAGGCAACCTACCGTGCGCGACAAGAGGCCGAAGACGATCGCGCAAAATCTCTAGAACTTCGGCCGGCTGCGCGTAGCGCCCTGCAAAACTCGCTTCGTGCGGGCGCCGTTGGTGCTACTCAGACTGCAGAGCGTGCGCTCATGGATGTTCGGATTCACAACCCGGGCCCGAACACGAGGGCGTCGGTCGTGGCCAAAGGCAGCATGTTTGGCGAAGTGAAACAGATGACCGGGCGGCAGATGCGGTCGAGCGACGACCTTTAGTCGTTCTCCTGATAAGCAGTCGACCTGACACAGCCGTCTTTATAACAGACGTATGTGCCAGTTTCCGCTTTCATCAAGCATGGCTGCCTAGGCATATTGTTCATCGTCGCTTCTTTATCCGCGCGCCAGCGAGCGATGAAAGAGGCTGGGCACCCCTTTGTCGGCAGCTCTGCCGCCCCGGCCCCACAGGCGGCGACAACAATAGCAAGGGTGGCGAGGATCATGCGCATGGCCGGCAAGGTAGCCATCGCGCGTAGGTTGTCGAGAGGCGTGAATGGCTGACAGCCCTTGGCGCGATCGTCTCCGCCCCGCATCGTTCCGCGGCGCGCCCTTCTACGTCGAGGTCGGCGCCCGGTCCGGCGGCCGGCGGATCGCCCCGCACGAGTTTCCAAAACGGGACATGCCGTACCCGGAGGACATGGGTCGGAAGGGCCGCTCGTTCGCCGTTACGGCCTACTGCGTCGGGCCCGACTACCAAGAAATGCGGGATGACCTGATCCTCGAACTGGAAACCGAGGGCGTCGGCACGCTGGTGCACCCGACCTTCGGCGAGTTCGAGGTCAAGAATGGGGTCTACAACCTCGTCGAGCGCAAGGACCGGGGCGGCTACTGCGAGATCGAGATCCCGTTCTTCGAGGCCGGCGAGGACGCCGCGTTCACCATCTCGGCCGCGACGCAGAACCAAGTGCAGATGAGCGCTAACGGCGCCGAGCAGGCGGTCGCCGCTGGCGGGGATCAGGGCCTGTATGCGTTGCGAGATCCCAATCGACCGCTGACCGGCGGGGGTGCCTGAATGAGCCTGCGCCGCGACCAGCCGACGCTCGACCTGATCGGGGCTGTCCTCGATGCGATCCTGTCGTTCAGCGGCGCCGAGAACCTCGCGGCGGCCGGCGCCGATCTCGAAGCTGCCGTCGGCGACCTCCGCGCGGACGCCCAGGGCTTGCTGCGGCAGGCGGCTTTGTTCGCCCCGCTGGCGCGCTGCTTCAGCCTCGCCCAGCAGACCGGCATGACGGTCGACACGATGGAACGGCTGCGCGCGACGATCGCGGCGCTGCCGGCGGCGGACGCCCGGTCGGCTCTGATCCAGTCACGCGGTCAGATGTTTTGCTGTATCCAGGAAGCTCGGATCACCGCAGCGACAATGTACGCGAGCCGCAACGAGGTAGATCGGGTGCTCGGCCTCGTCACGGCTGCCTTCGACGCCTGCCAGGGCGCAGCCGCGGATGCTGGCGACGCCGCAGGATACCGGGCGTTGGTCGGGCTGCGGGCCGCCATGGTGCGGGACCTTGCCGACCGGTCGCGCCCGTTGCCGAAGCTGGTGAACTACTCGTTCGGCCGCGTGCGCTCGTCGCTCACCCTGGCTCAGCGTCTCTACGGTGACGCCGGCCGGGCCGACGAGCTCGTGGCCGAGAATGAGATCGTGCACCCGCTCTTCGCGTCGCGCGCGGGGCGCGCCCTGTCCTTCTGAGGGTCAGCGATGCCCAAGCAGGCCGAGCTCGCCGAGATTGTGGTCGGCGGGCAGCGTTACGCGAACTGGGACAGCGTCTCTGTCACACGCTCCGGCATGTCGGTCGTGCCGACCTTCACCTTCACGGCCGCGTCGCCGATCGAGAGCGCCACGAACTTCGCTGGTCTCAAGCTCAAAATCGGGGACCCGTGCGAGGTGCTTCTCGCGGGCCGCCGGGTGATCCGGGGCCAGATCCGTCACCGCCAGCCAGCGTTCGATGCTAATCAGCATGGCCTACAGATCGGCGGCACGTCGCTGACCGGCGAAATTGTGAAGGCGACAGTCGACCACAATCAGGGGGAGTTCAAAAACTATACGCTGAGCCAAATCCTGAACTCAGTCTTCAAGCCCTACGGCATCAAGTTCAATTTGAAGGGCAGCACCGACGGCGCCGATAAGGTGTTCGAGAAGGTCAACGTCCAAACGGGCGAACTGCTGTTCAACTTCGCTGAGCGGCTCTGCCGGATGCGCAACGTCTTCATGTTCTCGGACATGGATGAGAACATCGTCGGCTACCGGATGGGCAGCGCGGCCGACGGCATCGCCGACCTCCAGGAGGGCCGTAACATCCTCTCGGCGTCGGCCGTCTTCGACTACAACGGGGCCTACGCCGAGCATCAAGCGATCGGCCAGAACACCGGCAACGATCAGCGTTTCGGGGACGCGGCCCGGGATGTAACCGGCAGCGCCAAGAACCCCGCGGTGCCGAACAAGACCGTCAACCGCTTCATGATGGAGCAGCCGGGCGACAAGGCCGATGCGCTAATGCGGGCGCAGCACGAAAACGCGCACGATGTCGGCAGCCAGGTTCAGGTCACCATCGTGGTGCAGGGCTGGTTCGCCAATCAGGACACGCTCTGGCTGGAGCACATCGGCGAGCCCGTGAGCGTCTACAGCCCGATGCTATTCACCGATGACCGACTGAACCTCGCCATTCAGGAAGTCACCTCGACCCAGAACGCGGGTGGCACGATGACGACGCTGACCCTCGTGCTGCCTGAGGCCTACAACGGCATCGGCACGATCCAGGGCGGCAGCGTCCCGCCACAGGTCTACGGGGCCTGAATGAGGCGCACGACAACACGCACCTCTGGCGATCGCGTAGCGATGTCGCTGTCGCGGGCGATCATCAGGTCGGTGAACGATTCCCCGTTCATGCAGACTCTCGGCGTGCAGATCCGAGAGGACGAGATCAGCACTGACGTCGAACACTGGCACCCAGCCGGCGTCACACACTACCCGATGCCGCCGGACGCCCGGGGCGCCGCCGAGATCATCCTCGCCACGTTGACCGGCAACAACTCGCACCCGATCGCGCTGCCGGCGGCCGACCGCCGGTTCCGCCCGAACGGGATGAAGCCCGGCGACACGGCGGTTGCCGACGCCAACAAGCAGACGATCCACCTCGGCCCAGTCAGCATCGTTCTGGACAGCCCGAAACGGTTCGATCTGCGGGTGAGCGCCGACCAGGGCGCCGGGCAAGCCAAGAACCAGGGCGCGAACCTGACGGCCGAAAAGAAGCCGTCTACGTCGATCACCGGCAAGGCCGCGGGCACGCTGGCCACCACCTCGACGGACGCCACCACTGTTGTAGGCAAGACGGTCGGCCTGACAGCCGGAACGAAGCCCGAGACCGTTGGCAACCACGAACTGAACCAGCAGCTCAAAGGCCTCGTCGCCCAGCTGACCCAGCTCAAGGATTCCCACCACGCCCTGTTCGACGTGGTCTCGAAGCTGCGGGCGAACGTTGAGAGCGTCGTGCCGGCGCTGGCCCCAATCAACGCGGCTGCACAGGTTACCGCGGCGCTCAGCGGTTCGCCGGCAGGCCTTGCGATTATGAAGGCGCTCGCCGCCGGCCAGCTGCAGGCCTATTTCCAGAACGCGGTTCAGGCAGCGCTGCAGGACTTCCTCGACCCGGCCCGCCTGCTCGCCGCGGCCAGCGTCATGTCGGGCGGCGTCGAGGGTCTCATCGCTCAGTCCCAGGCGCAGATCGCCAACCTGATCGCTCAGAACCCGGTGGCGGCCCAGGTCGACGGCCTACTCTCCCGGATCGAGGCGCTTGCTGACGCGCCGCTGGCGCCGGACATCGCGGGCGCGGCGGCCGCGGCGCTTCAGGCGCAGGTGGACTACCTCGCGCGGCAGAACCCGGTGGTTGGGCAGGTGCAGCAGTTGCGCGGCGTGCTCCAGGCACTGATCGACGGGGCCGGTCCCGGCCTCGGCTTCCTCGCCCCGCAGCAGCGCCTCGTGCAGGGCCTGACCCGGTCAATGCTGTTCAGCCAGAACTGAGGCCGGATGCCCGACATCGTCGACGTTCATTCCCGCCCCGCGGTGACCCGCGCGTGGCTCCTGACCCCCGTGGATCAGCGCGACCCGCACGAGGATCTCGTCGACTGCGCGGTGGTCGCGCTGGGCACGGACCGGCTGGCGCGGCCCGACGATGTGCTGCCGGTCCCAGGGGACACAGACCGCCGGGGTTGGTGGGGCGACCTCGACGCCTCAGGGATCCGCGATGGCTGGCCGATCGGCTCGCGGCTGTGGCTTCTGTCGCGCGTGACCATCACCGGCCCTGAGGCGCGTCAGGGCAGCACGGTCGCCCGGGCCGAGGACTACACCCGGGAATGCCTACAGCCCTTCGTGCAGAAGGGCGTGGCGTCCAGGCTCAGCGTGGCGGGCGAGCGCGTTGGGGTCGAGGGCATTCGCGTGACAGCGACCCTCTATCGGGGGCCGTTGCCGTCGATCCAGCTGCGGTTCTCCGATCTATGGAATGGGACGAGGGCCTGACGCATGCCGCTCGCGATCCCCACGCTGCCCGAGACCCGCGGCTTGAGCCGCGACGCTGTCATCGAGGCGCTGCGCGTCGGCGCGCTGCCCGGCAACTGCCCGGCCGGCATCCTCGCCGACGACAACGGCGCTCTCGCCTTCCTCGTGCTGCAGTACATCTTCCGGCAGGCCGACGAGTACCTGCCCGACCGCGCCGGCGAGCAGATGCTCCAGCGTTGGGCCGATATCTTCCTGCCCGGTGGGCGCAAGGCGGCGACCTACGCTGTGCTCGCCGCGACGCTGTCCGGGCCGGTCGGCACCGTCGTTTCGCAGGGCACGCAGTTCTCGCAGGGTGGCATCCTGTTCCAGACGGCCGCCGACGCGACGCTGGGCGGCACGAGCGTCCTGACGCCGATCAGCGTGCGGGCGCTCACTGCCGGTGTCGTCGGCAACCTGCCGGTCGGCACAGCTCTCTCGCTCGTCGCGGCGATCTCGGGCGTCACCGCCTCGGCGACCGTAACCGGGATCACGAGCTACGGCGTCGACATCGAGAGCGTCGACAGCCTTCGCGACCGGGTGCTGTTCCGGATCCGCAAGCCGCCGATGGGTGGGGATGCCGACGACTACGTGGCTTGGGCGCGAGAGGTGCCAGGCGTGACCCGCGCGTGGTGCGCGCCGCACGAGGTGGCGTTGGGCACCGTCACAGTTCGGTTCATGATGGACGACCTGCGGGCGGACCTCAGCGGCTACCCGATCCAGGCCGACTGCGACGCGGTCGCCGCGCACATCGCGACGGTTCGGCCGGTCACCGTCTCGGACATCTACGTGGTCCCGCCGGTACCGCAGCCGGTCAACCTCTCCATCAGCAATTTGTCACCCGACACGCCGTCCACGCGGAGCGCCGCCCT
The DNA here is from genome assembly GCF_038442355.1 of Methylobacterium guangdongense. Classification (NCBI taxonomy): domain Bacteria; kingdom Pseudomonadati; phylum Pseudomonadota; class Alphaproteobacteria; order Hyphomicrobiales; family Methylobacteriaceae; genus Methylobacterium; species Methylobacterium guangdongense. Next base: position 35,900 of record NZ_JBBXMX010000003.1, on the reverse strand, counting down.
GTCGAGCCTTTCCGCCATGATCAAGCAGCGCGCCGCGCCGGCCCGGGCTGTCAACGGCAGCCTCGTCCCCGCGCAGACGATCTGGGCCGCTTGGCAGTCCGAGGCGATCTCGGCCGCCGAGGGCATCGACTACTTCGACCTCACCACCACAGACGCGATCATGCCGTCGAAAGGCTGCATGGCGACGCTCGGGACTGTCGCGTTCGGTGGCTGATCAGTTCGTCCGTCGCTCGGCCGACGACTACGCGCAGGGCTTCGATGACCTGCATCCTGTCGGTGCGGCGTGGCCCCGGGCCGAGGCGCCCGCGGCCGGCGATGACACGCCACGCGGCGACGTTGAGGCGCTGTCGGATTTGACCCGAGGGCTGGCCCAAGTCTGGGGCGATAAGGTCGATGCCCGGGCGGCCGACCTGCTGTTCGTCGAGACCGACCCACGGCAGACCTACGAGCTTTTGCCGGACTGGGAACGTGCCTTCGGTCTGCCGGACCCGTGCAACGCCGAGGTGCAGAACCTCGCATTGCGGCGCGAGGCGCTGATCCGAAAGCTCACCCTGGAGGGCCGGCAGGACATCCCGTTCTTCGAGGATCTGGCTTCCCAGCTCGGCTACCAGATCCGGATCTACGAGTACCGCCCCGTGGTGTGCGGCATCAGCCGATGCGGCGAGACGCGACCGTCCGGCGAACTCACCTACGATTACTTCCGCTGTGGGGCCGGCCACTGCGGGACCGATCATCTGTGCGAGATCACGCAGAGCGGTGGCGACGACTGGGTTTGGCGCATCGGTGCCCCGAACATCCGGTTCCTGTGGCGGGTGTCCATCCTGAACACCAGCCTGCGCTGGTTCCGTATGGGCGTCGGTCAATGCGGCGTCGATTATCACTGCGAATTCGGCCTCGCGACCGACCTCGAATGCCTGTTCCGGCGCCTCAAGCCCGGCCACGGCGAGATCATCTTCGACTATTCTCAGGTGGCGATCGGCAATGCTTAGACAGGCCCCCTACGATCAGATCGGCGTCACACCGACACCGAAGTATACCAACGCGGATCCGTTGAACGGCGTGAAGGGGTCGATCCCGAACGCCGAGACATTCAACCAGCTGCAGTACGAGGCCGAGAGCCTCGTCGCGATGGGCGGCTTAGCGGCCGACGGCACCAACTTGTTCCAGTGGACGCAGGCGATGTCGCGCGGCGGCATCTGGGCTGGTTCGCTCACCGGTACAGGCGATCTCGCGGTTGCGACGCTGGCGATTCCCAATTCCGGCCTGATCCTGCCGGCGCTCCTTCAAGGAATGCGCCTCGCTGCCGTCGCGTCGGCGGCCAACACGACCACGTCGCCGAAGCTGCGCTTGATGAACCTTGGCTCGGCCGGGCTGTATCAGGATTTTCCGATCCTAAGAGAGGACGGCTCAGCACTGCTGGTCGGCGATATCGTGGCCGGCCGTCGCTACCGCTTCGAGGCCGACGGCGCTGGCAATGTGCTGATCTCCGGCGGCGGGCTCGGCAGCGCCACGACGGCCAACCTCAACGCCTACTTCCTCAACCGTCCTGCCCAGCAGCAGCTCTTCGTCCACCCTACCAGCGGGTCGGAGGGCAACGACGGCCTGACGTCCCAGACGCCGCGCAAAGACATCGACGCGGTCCTCGATCAGCAGCAGAACGTCGGCACCGCGATCGTGCTGCTCGGCGACGTCAAGATCAATCGGCGGCGCAATTTCTTCGGCGCCCTGTCGATGTACGGCGGGACGCCCGACGGCAACGGCGGCTGGACCGCCACCAACCGCCAGGTCAGCTTCAAGGCCGTGGCGGATAACTCGCCGCTTAACGACGGGACCTCGTTCACCGCCGGGCTGTGGATCCTCGGATCCGCCTCCTTCACCACGAACTACCTCGGCTTCAGCCTGCCGATCCAGCCGGCCGGCCTGACCTTCGCCGACCACATCCGCTCCGACAACGGCGGCGCGGTGCTGATCCGTGGCGCGAGCCTGAACGTGGATGGCGCGGGCGCCGGCTCGCTCCTGGGTAACAATGGCGGCATCCCGCTGCGCGCCATCGTGACGATCGGGCTCGGCTCGGGCGCGGCCGGCCACCTGTTCCTCGGCATCGCGGCCGGCGGCAACCCGAACACCAACCCGCTTCAGTACCAGAGCAACGTCACCTCCGGCTGATCCGCCGCGGGCGTGACCAGCGCCCGTCACCTCTGCGCCGCCCCCGCCCCGTCCTCTCGCCAACCCCGGACAGCCCATGACGACCGCGTTTGCCCGCCTGTCGGCCACGCCGCTCACCCTTGATGTCGCCGGGACCGGCTATCGCGGGGCTACGCTCGGCGAACTCCAGGCTGCGCCCTGGTCCCTGCCTGAGGCCGATCTGCTGCCGGCGGTGAAGGGCGTGCTCAAGGGCTGGATCGACGATCACGCCGAGACTCTGCGCCTGTCGCTGATCACGCCCGGTTCTGGGCAAGCGATGGAGTACCAAGAGGCGCAGCGCGAGTCCGCCGCCATCTTGGCGCTGGCCGACACGACGAAAGCGGACGCCGCCGACTATCCCATGCTCGCCGCATCGGTCGGCACGAGCGTCGATCCGACCACCGGTAAGCCTACGGTGGACATCCCGGGCGAGGCCCGGGCCGTGGACGCCGCTCGCAAGGGCTGGGTCGCTGCCGGCGCGGCGATCCGCGACACGCGGCTGAAGGGCAAGGCCGCCATTGAGAAGGCCGGCACCATCGAGGACGCCTGCGCGGCTGTCGACGCCGTAGCGTGGCCATCGCTGAACTGACGCCGCGCCCGTGACCCAGATCCTCAGCCTCCCGTGCGTCTCGTTCCCGGTCTCGACCGGGACCAACGAGGACTGGACCGACGCGTGGGCCTACGTCGACGCGTCCGGCAACCCGATCTCGGGCGCTGGCATCACGCTGAACATGATGCTGCGCCGGACCGAGGCGGATGCCGAGGCGCAGATCGTCGCCTCCAGCGTATCGGGGTCGCTGAACGGCCTGCCGCAGAACGGCACGCTGTCCTGGAGCAGCACCGGAGGGATGAACATCGTCACCCTGGCGATCCCCGACACGACTATGGCGCGCATCGCCCCGGGCTCCTACGTCGGCGAGGTGCAGGCGGTCGCCGAGGGCTACAGCAAGACCATCGCCCAGATCGCCGTCACCATCGTGCAGGGCATCGTGCGATGATCACGGGGGCCATCGTCACGGTCCGCCCGGCCGCGCAAGCGTCGGGATCGGGGGTTGGCCTGATCGCTGGTCCGCCGGGTCCGACCGGTCCGGCAGGGCCGCCGGGGGTGACGGGTGCGACCGGGGCCACCGGGTCTCAAGGCCAGACAGGTACCACGGGCCCGCAGGGTCCAACCGGCGCAACCGGGGCGCAGGGGCCGACGGGAGAGACGGGCGCTACCGGTGCGACTGGACCGCAAGGGCCGACCGGCGCGACGGGTGCCACCGGGGCCGGTCGCGCGACCACAGCTTTTAGCGCCAGCCTCAGCAACGTATCGAACGTCGCCACGGGCACCCCGATCGGCAGTCCGGTCACCTTCACCGCGACGGCCACCAACCTCAAGATTGAGGCGAAGGCCTACTTCAGCAGCTCGGGCGCGACCCAGAACGGCGGCCTGTACATCGCGGTGACCGACACCACCGCCGCCACCGCGGCGAGCAACGGGCCGAGCGGCGTGTGCGGGGCGCAGGCCGGCGTCCTGACCCACTGCACCGCGGGCTTCACCCTGACCGGCTTGACCGTCGGGCACAGCTACTCGGTGCAGCTCTATGGGTCCAACCTCACGGGCGGCAACACGCTCGCCGTGAACGGCGCCTACCTGGAGGGCCTGAACTCGTGAGCGACGCCCTCGTCCACTGCATCGGGCTCGACGGAGACATGATCGTCCGGGAGGCATTCGCCTCGAATGTCGCCCAGCCGGGCATGGTCGAGGTTTCGGCCGAGATCTACGAGGTCGCCAAGAACCGCCTCAACCTGTGCAAGTGGGACGGCACGAGCCTGTCCGACTATACGCCACCCGCGCCCGCGCCCGTGATCCCGCAGCAGGTGCCGATGTGGGCTGCGCAAGCGGCTCTCAAGCAGGACGGCAAGTACGACGCCATCAACGCCGCGATCGTCGGGGACGCAGCGGCCTCCCCGCCCGTACCAAGTATGGAAGCGAGCAACGCGCCCGTGTTCTTCGCCTGGACCATGGGCAACTATGCCTCGCGCCAGAGTGCCTTCATCGCCGCGCTGGCGAGTCAGTTCGACATGGCCAGCGCCGACATCGATGCCGTGTTCGTCGCCGCTGACCACCTCGCGCAGATCGCCGGCTGATCCGCAGCCGCTTTCTTCTCTGATCCTGCACGCCGGGAGCCACCCGCATGCCCGCTGGCTACGGCCCGACCGCTGTCATTGATACCGCAGATTGGGACATCGTCGTCCCGCTGCTCTCGCCCTTCGACCCGACCGGCTCGCGTCTTGAGGCGGCGATCTCACCTGGTATGGGCGGCCCGGCCATCGCGACGGTCTCGACCGACGATGGCTCTCTAGCGTGGATGCTGAACCAGACCGGCAAGGCCGTCGCGGTGAACGTCCACGTCCCGGTGGCGGCGCGCGACGGCTGGCAGGCCGCACAGAAGACGGTTCTCGGCTTCGACTTCCACCGCACCGTGGTGGGCTCGACCAAGGACGAGTGGTTCGGCGCGCAGACGATCACGTTTCAGGTTTACCCGGCGTCCGACTCGGCGCTCGCCATGCTGGGCGCGGGCTTCCTGTACGGCGGCCGACCGGCCGCGAGCGGCAAGGCGACGACGCCGCCGCTTCAGATTGGCCCGCAGGGGCCTCCTGGACCACAGGGGCCGGCTGGAGGCGGTGGGTCCGGCGCCGACCCGCAGCTCTCCTACTCGATCGCCGCCGCAGCGAGCTTCACCGCCAACCACGGGCGCAGCTACCGCCCCGCCGTCGCCCTGCTGCTCCCGAGCGGAGAGCAGGTCGAGACCGACGTCTACCACGCCCCTGGGCAGGTGACGGTCGTCTTCGCCCAACCCTTCACCGGCACGCTTCTCCTGGGGTGATCTGATGTCTCGCAAGTTCCTGAACGGTATCGACGCGCAGAGCCAGCGCGTCCAGAACGTCGCCGCCGGCACGCAGCCGGCCGACGCGGTCAACCTCGCACAGATCCAGAGCTTGCTGGCCGGCCTGTCCTGGCACGGCGCGGTCCGTGCGGCGTCGACCGGCAACGTGACCGTCTCCAGCCCGGGCGCCTCGCTCGACGGCGTCACGATGGCCGCAGGCAATCGCGTCCTGCTGAAGAACCAGACCACAGCCACCGAGAACGGCGTCTATATCTGGAACGGCTCCTCCTCGGCGCTGACCCGGGCGGCCGACGGCGGCACCGGCAACCTGAATGCGGGCGCGGCCTTCTACGTTGACGAGGGCACGACCAACGCCGACACCGCCTGGACGGTCACGACCGATGACCCGATAACGGTAGGCTCCACCTCGGTCGCCTTCGCGAAGTTCGGCGTGGGCGTGGCCTACACCGCCGGATCTGGCCTGACACTCACAGGGCAGGCTTTCGCAGTCGATGCCACGAAGATCCCATCGAAGATGTCGACCAACGTCGGCGACGGCTCGTCCACTTCGATCACGGTCACCCACTCGCTCGGCACCCTCGACGTGCAGGTGCAGGTCTATGCGACCGCCAATGGTGAGACCGTGGAGTGCGACGTGACCCGGCCGACCACGAACACCGTGGCGTTGGCCTTCGCCTCGGCACCGGCGTCGGGCGCTTACCGCGCGGTCATCTTCGGCTGATCCGGTGGCCCGCCAGCAACTCGGAGCCGCGCCAAGTCGAGCCGCGGATGCCATCCCGAAGTCGTTCATCCGCTACGACATCGGGCTGGCCTGCGTCGGGAAGCCTGCGGCCGGAGAGGTCATCGGGTTCTTCGTTGCGCCGGTCGCCTTCACCCTGCCGGCCAACCTCGCCGGCAGCATCGCTCGGGCGCTGACCGCCGCTAACGCCAGTGCTGCCTGGACGCTGACCCGTATCCCGGCCGGCTCCGCGACCGAGACCACGATCGCCACCCTGACATTCGCGGCGAGCGGCACGCTGGCTTCGTTTTCGACCCAAGCGGCAGTTGCGATCGCGGTAGGTGACGTCCTCCGGCTCAAGGCCCCTGCAAACGTCGATAGCGCCCTGTCCGACATCACCTTCACGATCGTCGGCGCACGCTGATGACGTTGTGGTTCGCGGAGAACAACCTGTCCCCGGCGCCCGCCAAGCAGGGGATGACGGTCGACGGTCTGGGCGCGCGTGCGGCTGGCGTCGACGTCACGCAGTCGAGCGGAAAGGCCACGGCCTGGAAAAACCGGGGATCGGACGCAGGCGATTGGGCCGCGCCGAGCGGAATGGAGCCGACCTACAGCGCGACTGGTCTCGCCGTCCCTGCCGGCGCGCAGCCTGCCGTCGTGTTCTCCGGCGGGCAACTGCTCGATGCCCTGATGTCGCTGAACGGCAACGCGGTCACGATCTACGCCGTCCTGTCCCTCGTCTCGGGAAACAACGGCAAGCGGGCGATCTCGCTCAACAAGAACACCGCCGACTTCTCCGACAGTCAGTGCGCGGCAATCCTCAAGTCGTCGTCGAACACGTCCGGCGTCGCTGAGATTGAGCGCAACGGACTGATCGTGACGGGCGCCGACCCGATCACCAGCCCCTGTATCGTGCGGGTCGATTTCGACGGTACGAACGCACACGTCGCGGTCAACGGCGGCACGCCTGTCACGGCGGCCGCCTCCGGCCTGCTCGCCCCTACGCACATGATGCTGGGTGGCTATTACTACGGGTCGGGCAACAATCCCGTCGATCTTTGGTCCGGACCGATATCTGAAGTCATCGCCCTGTACTACACGCCGACCACAGACCAAGATCAGCGTATCGTTGGCTCGCTCGCCTGGAAATACCTTCTTCAGACCAGCAACGGTGGCGTCCTGGCGTCGAGCTATCCCTATGCAACGGCAGCGCCGATGACGGGCGGGATCATCATTCCGCGACGTAGACCGCTGATCCTGATGGCGTCCTGAGCCGCGCGACAAATGGCATGCTCGGGCATCAGGGAACTAGCCGAGATTCGTTCGGGTCAAACCGACAACGCTGCTAGCCTCGTACAGGATCGCTAGGGCGGCTGTGCCGAGCATCGCCACGTTCACGATCGCACCCACGACGATGAGTCCGACCGCGATCCGGCCGCGCCACACCTGCCACTGATCAACTAGCCACGCCGCCATCGTCGCCTCCGGTGACATCCACCTGTGCGCCTCGACCGCTGATCGGATCGTTGCGGCAGCGCAGCCGTCCCCGCTTTCCACGTCGCCTCCTTCTGAGGACCTCCTATGACCCGCATCTTCGCGGCGCTGGCGCTTGCCTGCGCGCTCTCCAGCCATGCCTGGGCCGGCGCCGTCGTCAGCATACACGACGTGCCCAGCGGCCTCGAATGGGGCATCGTCTGCGGCGCCGTGATCGGCGTGTTCCTGCTGCTCGTCGTCGCCTCGGTCCGGTCCGGCCGGGAATCGACGCGCGGGCTGTGCGCGTTGGCTGCGCTGACCGTGATGGTGTTCGGCATCGGGCCAGCGCTCGCGCTCGACAGCGATGGCACCCGGCCGGATCCGGTTCTGACCCCGGGGGCGGTCCGCACCGCCGACCGGCACGCGATCTGCGCGCACGCCACGCGCGAGTTCCGACATGTCACCGTCACCGAGAAGGTTGCCGCGCGGCGCGCCTACGGAATCATGGGTGAGCACGGCGGCTGGTGCGGTGCAGGCGGGTGCGAGATCGACCACCGCATCCCGCTCACCGTCGGCGGCGGCAATCCACGCGGGTCGATCGCCAACCTGTGGCCGCAGCGAGCGGACGGGCCGTTCGGCTTCCACGTCAAGGACCGGTGCGAGGCGAGCGTCGGGCGTGCCCTGTGCGCCGGCAGGATCAGCGTCGAGGACGCCCAGGCAATCTTCCGCGGCGACTGGACTGTGGGATGCGCTCCGTACCTCGCGCGAGCCCCGCGCCGGGCGGCGAAGTGAGGCGCTGAGCCATGGCCGCTATTCTCGATCGCGCCGCCTTCTTCGACCACGTGCGCGATTCCCTGTTCGGCGGCAGCCTGACCGACGAGCAGGTGCGGGGCATGGACGCGATCCTCGACGCGTGCCCGGCCGCCCTGCCGACGGACCCGCTAGCCTATGGATTCGCGACGACGTTCCGCGAGGCCGGCCCGACCATGCAGCCGATCCGCGAGATCGGCCGCGGGCACGGCCGCTCCTATGGTCGCCCGGCCGGCCCGCACAAGCAGATCTACTACGGGCGCGGCCTCGTGCAGCTCACGTGGCTCGCGAACTACGTCAAGGTGACGGAGAAGCTGCGGAAGCTCGGGCTGCTCAAGCCCGACGAGGATCTGGCCCGCACGCCGGACCTCGCGCTGCGCCCTGACATCGCTGCTGCCATCCTGTTCCACGGGATGATCGAGGGCTGGTTCACCGGCAAGAAGCTGTCCGATTATTTCGGGCACGGGAAGAGCAACCCGCGCGGGGCCCGGGCCATCATCAACGGCACCGACCACGCCGCGCTGATCGCGGGCTACTTCGCCCATTTCCGGACCGCCCTGATCGCCGCGAAGCACGGGGTGAGCGCCGATCCCGCTCCCGCACTCGCACCTGCGGCGCCGCCCGCGGCCGCGCCGGAACCCGTGAAGCCGGCCGCCCCCGCGCGCAAACCCGTGGCCGTGAAGAAGCGCGCCGCCGCGGTCCACCACATCGTTCACAGGGGGAAACGGCGATGAGCGAGCGCTCGACAGCGATAATCCTGTCGCACCTCGCGTCCGCGCCGATCACGGCGCGGTCCGGCGCGGGGATCTCGAAGGCCACCAGGATCGGCGCGGGCTCTCTCTACCCCGCGCTGGCGTCGCTGGAGCGCGAGGGCCTGATCATCGGCACCTGGGATGAGGGGCCGGAGCCGCGGCGTCGCGTCTATGCCCTGACCGTGGCCGGCCGCGAACAGGTCGGCGCCATGCGGCCCGTGAAGGTCCAGTTACGCATCGGGGCCGGCAACTGGCTGTGGCGGAAGCTCGTCGCACCGTTCTTCGGGGGCTGACGATGAAGCTCCTGATCCTGGGCCTCATTTGATCGGCATCGCGCTCCTCGCCTGGGGCGCCGTGGTCGCCAACGGCCGCGGCTCGGCCGACGAGCGCGTGGCCGGCGCCTTCCCCATCATGGCCGGCCTCGGCTTCATCGTGCTCGGCTTCGTCATCGCCCTCGCGTGGCTGCTGATCCGCGCCTGATCATTCCGCGCCGGCGGCTCCCGGCATCCCGACAGCGAGACCCACCTCATGACCCGCATCGCTCTGCGGGCGCTGGCATTCGCCTGCGTCCTGCCGCTGCTCGCCGCCTGCAACCTCACCGCCTCGCAGGCCGAGATCACGGCGAGTCTCAACCCGAACCTGATCACCTCGACGGTGCTCACCCCGGCCAACCTCGCCAAGCTCGGATTCACGCCCGCGCAGGCCATCGCCTTCGAAGCGAAGGTCGCGGCCGGGGTGAAGACCGGCTGCAAGTATCAAGTCACCGAGGCCACCGTCGCGCAGATCCTGGTGGCGCTCGCCGCCGGGTCGACCGCGGGCGTGACCGCGGGACAGGCCGTCACGACGCTCTGCACCGTGCTCGGCGCGCCGGCCAGCGCCTACACCGCCGACAAGCCCGTCACAGAGCCGCCCGCCGAGAAGGATGACACCCCCGTCGGCGAGACCAAGACCCGGACCGTCGTGATCAACGGCAAGACGGTCACCATCACCGGCACGAAGACGAAGTGAGGCCAACCACCATGAACCGCATCGTTCTCGCGGCGCTAGCGCTCGTCTGCGCCTGCGTCCCCACCCTCGCCGCCGAGGTCGTCACCAAGGGCTCGGATCTCGTCGTCCTGCCGGGCGGCGATTGGATCCAAGGCATCAGCCAGACGCTGCAGGCCTTCCTGGTGCCGCTGCTCACCGGCTTCGCCATCTCGGCCGTCGCCCGGGTCGCCCCGGCGCTCCGGCTGCTCCTGACCGACCGGCTGATCCAGAGCTACGTCGAGGCGTTCCTGGCCTACGGCGTCAACGCGGTGGTCGGCGCGACGAAGGGCATGCACCTCGACGTGCATGTCGGCTCGCAGGTGCTGGCCGAGGCCATCCGCCGGGCGATGGAGCGCGCCGACGTGAACAAGTTCACCGCCTGGGTGATCAAGCTCGCGGGCGGGCACGCGGAGGTCGCCAAGAAGATCTTCCGCGCCATGCACCTCGACGACACGGCCGGGGCCGCGAACGTGCTGGACCCGCTCCTCGAGCAGCTGGAGGCCGGCACGTTCTGGAAGCCGGCCATCAACCCGGTGACGAAGGTGGCGGTGGTCACCCGCAAGCCGGCGCATCCGGCAGCTCGCCCGGCCGCCCGGGCCTGACGCCGGTGCGCGGGCTGCCCCGCCGCGCCGCGACCTTCGCCCTGGCGATCCTCGCCGGGGCGATCTCGACGGTAGGCCACGCCCAGGTCTCGGAGGCGATCACCACCGCTGTGACCGCAGGGAAGGCCGCCGACACCTTCCTGTCCCGGGGCGAGTACGGCGCGATCGTCGTCGTGCTCGCCGTGGTGATCGTGGTGGGCGCCAGCATCGCCGGGGCGGTGATCAAGTTCCTCTACAACGAGAACAAGGCGCTCGGCGCCCGCCTGGAGGAGATCGCGGAGCGGGCCGTCACCGGGCTCAACACGGTCGCCTCTGCCAACGACCGCGACCGGGAGGTGCTGCAGGGCCTGCGCGCCTCGCTGGATACCCGGGCCCAGGCGCTGGGCGAGCTTTCGAACCTCGTCAGCGTGAACGGCACCAAGCTCGAGCACGGTCTCGCAGGCGTCTCGCAGGTGATGGGCTCGCTGGTCGAGCGCTTCAGGGAGCTGCGCGAGGACCTCCTCCGAAACCGGGGGAGCAGCCCGTGAAGATCTGGCAGGCCTTCGCCATCGCGCTCAACCTGATTCAGCCGCCGGGCGCGGGCGACCACGTCGAGCGCGTCGAGGCGGCGCTGCGCCGAGCATCGATCACCGGCCGGCGCAAGATGGTCGCGGCCAAGCGCGTGGTGGCGGCCGATGCGGAGATGCGCGGCCGCGTCGAGCGCGAGGCCGAGGTCATCCGTGAGAAGCAGCGCGAGCAGCAGGAGAGCCCAACCTGGGGCTTCATGCGCGAGGTCCGCGAGCTCGCTGCCGGCGCCCTCTCCAACATCGAACAGCCCCGTCGCCGCGACAGAGAGCCGAAACCGTGAAGCGCTTCGACATGCCGGACCGGCACAGCGTGTACGACGCGCCCGGGCCCGAGAACGTGCGCAGCGTCATCGGGCTGTCGAGCGTCGGGCTGCTATTCCTCTACCTCGGCCTGAACGCGCTGGCTCCGAACAACGACGTCAACATCGTCCTGTCGATTGTGCAGGGGACGATGGCGACGATGGTCCTGTTCTTCTACCTGCCGCGGGCCGTCTACGCGATCTGTATCGCGTCGCAGGACAAGCAGGACTACCTGATCGTCGGCATCGTGCTCGGCTGGCTGGCGACCGACGGGCAGGCGTGGCTCACCGCGATCGCCCGGCTCGCCGGCATGCCGCCGACGTTCCTGAACTCCGAACTCTTCGCGATCCCGAAGGTGATCTACATCGTCGCCGCGGTGATGCACGTCATCCCGCGCGGGGCCGCAAACGGGGTGATTCCGCGGGGGAACAAGGCATTCGCCGCGCTGTGCTTCGCCGCGTCGGTGGCGCTGTCCATCGTGACGCTCGCGGTCCGGCCGGACCCGCGCCCGCTGATCGACATGATGCCGGCCTGGACCCGTGATGTGTTCCAGACCGGCGCACTGCCGCCGCACGATGGGCCGCCCAGCTGATGATCTGGACCCACATGGGCGAGGCGATGATGCTGATCGGGGTCGGCCTGATCATCGGCCTGTTCGTCGGCGGCTGGGTCGCGGACCGGCAGCGGCCGCCGAGCTGATCGGAACCTCCGCGATAGCCCGCGCGTAGATCGGCCTTCTGGTCCTCAGCACGAACCACCTCAAACCGCCCGGCTCCGGCCGCGGCGGTTTTTTCGTGCCGGCTGGCCCGCCGCTTGCGACGGACCGCCCTCCTCTCAAGGATGTACTCAGCCCCGCCGGCTTAGCCGCGCGGGGCTTTTTTGCTCCTTCGATCGAAATCTGATCCTGCGATCCGCTAAGCGTATAGCGCTTGACCGCCGCCATTTAATACTCAAAATGGCAAATTATCGTTGCAAACGTATCACTATTCGCGCTATGAGCTTCGCCGACACAGACAGCGACCATTCAATTGGAGCCCTCATGTCTGATTGCTGCTTCTGCTATACAACTGACAAATACTATTTCCTGCCCACCCTTCTAAGCGCAGCTCAGGCACGCAAGAATATCTCGACAGGTAAAGCAGATGTCCTGATCATTGGTTTTGATTTTCAGAACAATGAAGAATCAATGTTGCGAGAAGTCGCAAAAAATCTCGGCGTCTCAGTGCAGTTTCACGATAGACGCGAAATCAGAGATTTGCCAATCTACATGGCCCGACACTTCCTCGATCAACTACTCAGCAACACATACACAAATATCATTCATATAGATGGCGATACCCAAATATATGCAAGCATTGACCCGTTGATCCAAGCGCCTCTACCCTCTGGTAGGATATTTGCCGCGCCAGACCCTATGGCGCTACTATTCGGCGAACCAGATAGGTTATCGCTGAAGACTACAGCGTATCTCCATTCGATCGGACTTCCCAGCAATATCGCCGGGCGCTATATCAATTCTGGAGTCTTCCGCGTCGCAAGATCCGATCTCAAAGCTATAGATCTTGAAATTCAGAAACAGTGCGAAAAGAACTTACCAAAATACTTCTTTACAGAGCAGGACGCAATGAATGTGGCGTTTGGGGATAGCATATCCCTAATATCAATGAAGTGGAATTATCCAGCTTTCTTTGAATTTTTTGAATACGATTTTATCGAAAGCGAGCACATCAAACATTTCATGTCCAACCCAAGACCTTGGCATGGCCCGTTCATGCCTTGGGGAAAAGCTGCTCACAGTCCTTATGTTGATATGATCAGCGCCCATCCTCAACTTAGAAATTATTACCGTCCAATGTCAAAACGGACAGTAGCCCGTTATATAGTTCAACAGCGTGTGAAAAAATTTATGGACTCTAGAATTTGGAAAACCAAATCGATAGCAAGAAAGATCCGTGAGTTTGAAAAGCACGCTGCGGTTTGAGCGGCGTTTGCTCTTCATTAACGGAGCAATCTCTACTCAAGCACCATACATCCGCGGATCGCATTGCTGCCGGGCGCATCGTGCCCCCTGTGCCCTCTGACGATGATCCTTATCAAAGATGCATCGTTTGCGGGGCTGTGATCACCTCCTTGTCCGGCGGGACCAATCGCTATCCCGCCTTGGCCATCGCCGCGGCGGCCTTTTTAGTGCGCGTCACGCCTATCCCGAATGAGGTAAGCGACTCACCTGCGCGTTCGGCTACCCATGACGCTCCAAAGCCCAATGGTTATTCAGCCCGCCCAGCCCCTGCTGCGGCGGGCTTTTTGTCGCCTTTTGCGGCACCGCTTCAGTGTTTCAATCCGTTGTTTCACCACCCATATCAGTTCCAGTACTTCTCCATTCAGGGGAAACTAATGCACATCCACGCCATCCTCGCCGTCGCCGTCCTCGCCGGCTTCGTTGAGTTCGCCTGTCTTTGCCACGAAGCTCCTGAGGCCCACGACGACTGATCTGGGCTGTGAGCGGGACTGATGATGAGCCCGCTCAGTTCGCCGCAGCGGGCTTTTCCGTGCGTTTTCGCTCGCCAATCGAGGTTGCACTCACGAGCATTGCAATCTCCGGTTGAGACGGATAAATCTGGCAGCCCGAACCCAAAACCCCGACTCAGCCCGTTCGACTTACAGTCGCGGCGGGCTTTTTCGTGCGCAGTGTGCCTCAAATGACGATGCCGCGCCCGGCACAACCGAAATGGACAGCGTACCCGAAACTCGAACTTCGCCCCGCCGGCTCAGCCGCGCGGGTTTTTTTCGTTGGCTCGCAACCTGCATCCTGTCGGCGGATCCGTGCGATATCCCCCTCAAAGCTTGGATCTGAAAAGCCCGCCCGGCTCGCCGGCGCGGGCTTTTCTTATGTTCCTCAAGCCAAACTATGGCTGCTTCCTCTGCGCCGTCGGATTTGGTGTCGAGCTTGTGTCCGGCCCGACGGCTGGGCTGATGCTCGTGACGTAGGACCATGTGCCTCCGATGGCCAGGATCCCGGCGAACAGGGCTGCGAAGATGCCGACGAGTGCAAAACGGTTCATGTGAGAAGAAGGCGCCAGCTGGTGAACCGATCCTGTGGCGGCCGCCGCCGGTCCATCTGCCACAGGCGCGTTTCCTCCGATGTGAGCCGCGTATCGGCTCGGCTCACACGCTGGTGAGATCGGACGCTCCCCCGCCCCGTGAGCAGATCGGGGCGGGGCCGAGCGGGCAAGCGCGCTAGCGACCGCCGAGGCGCCGGGTAGGCGGAGCGATGCCGATCGACTTCTGGATGGCGGTCAGGGTCGCCGTAGCGATTGGAGCCGTCAGCGTTTTGTCGGCCACCTTGGTCTTAAGGTAATTCGGCAAGCCGTGGGCGATGTACGCCTCCCGCAGCCACCGCTTGAAGTACGCCCGCGCGGCGTCAGGATAAGCGTGTGCGCCCTGCGGGTTAGACTTCGACTGCGGGTAGCTATCAGGGAAGTAGTGGTCGTACTCGATCCGGGCGCCGAACTGAAGCTCGAGCGTCTTGCCGCGCCACTCCTTGCCCCACAGGTTGCCGATGCTCGAGTCCGGGATGAACTTGCATCCCGGGCAGGCCCCCTCGCGGATCAGGGCGAGCTGGACGTCAGCGGTCTCCTTGAAGATGCTGAAGTAGCCGTCCGGCACGCTGTCGTAGACAAGGTCAATGCGCTCATGGAACCGCTCCCAGGCGAGCACCTGCGCCGCTTTCGGATCGTAGCCAAGCCGGGCATAGATGAAGTCGCGGAAGGTCTTCCGCGCGAGCACGCGGTAGTTTTCGACGGCCTTCTGAACGGCCGGCTTGGACTCAAAGGCGTAATACTCGAGGAACGCCATGCACACCAAGTCAGTGCAGGCGTAATGCGTAGCGCCATCCTTGATGATCGAGATGTAGGGCAGGCGCTTACTGAAGCCCTGATCGCGGAGCGCCTTCTTGATCCGCTCGACGCGCGGCGGGGGCGCATCGTCGTTCCAGTGGGCGGTGATGCCGCGGATGCTGCTCTCGTCGACCCCGCACATGCGTGCCAACCCACGCAGGGTGAGGTAGGGGCTGCCGTCGCTGAGGATGCCCATCCCAACGCCGTCGACTTCGACCTCGCGCTCAATTTCGAGGTTGAGTTCGGCCTGATCGGGGGTGCGGGTCATATGACCGCTTGCCATAGTAAATACCTTTCGCGTCAGAGACTTAAGGTGCGGGCGCCTTCAAGGCGTCCACCGGTGTCTCGACCGAAGGGATGGACAAGCTCACGAGACCCTGTTTTTGATCTCGATGCCCAGAGCGGGTCCAGCCATCCGGCTGATCCGATCGCCAAGCCCGTCACGAATCAGTTCGTGGCGGGCTTTGTCTTTCGGAACGACCAGCCTGCACGCCCGCCAACTTCAAGTCGATGTGCGGCGGCCTGGAAGCGGACGATATCCACCGGTCGTGCCCCGGAAGCACCGCTTCGCGCTGGCGCTGTGGACAATTGGCATTCCGGGGCCGATCGCCTGTGCATAAGCCGTGTCGAACGGGAGCGGCGTAGAGGTTGAACGCCTCGAGGTAGCGCTTGTCGAGGGGCTTTCGGCCGTTGGCGCAGTAGGCCGAGAAGCCGTACTGGATCAGGGCTCTCGACGCCCTTTATCGCTGGCGGGTGGCAAACCTGAAGAGGTTATTGGCCGAGGCATTCGCGATCTCCGTCATCCGTTAAGGTCTGCGCGCTACCCCGCGGCCATGTCCAGCAGCCCGGCCTCGACCGACCTCCCACCCGCCGTCGCTGCCTGGCGCGATCAGATCGAACGCCTGTCCGAGCACGCCTCGCCGTGTCGGTATCTCGCCCCGGCGAAGTGGGCGGCGATCCGAACCAACGCGCTGGCCTTCATCGACCAGCACGGCGCCGAAGCGCACCAGCACGGCTGGACCGCGCCCGAGCTGTTCGGCGTGCATCCGGCGAGCGGCACCTTGCGCGTGGATTCCTGCGGCGTCTTGATGCTCGGATCTGGCGCGGTGCAGGCGGTCCATGCCGATCGCGTGTCGTTCGCCCAGACGTCGGGCTACCGGCCCTTGAAGGGTCAGGCGCCGGGCGTGCCGATCTGGGAGTTCGCAGCCCGCACGCGCTGATCTCGCGCCTCACATCCGCCGTGTCACCAGGGCCTTCAAGAATGATGCGCTACATTCTCGCCGCTCTTTTCCTCGCCGCTCTCCCAGCCGCCGCTCTAGCTACCGAGGGCCGAATGGACGGCCCCGTCGCCGGAGGTAGCTTCGGGATGGGCGGCGCGGATTATTATGGCGATATCCGTGCGCGCTTGCCGTTCACCCAAGAGGCCGCTCCTCAGCCGATCGGTATCCGTGACATGGATCGCGTCCGTGCAGCTCGACGGCGCGCGGACTTGGTCGCTCGTCGTGCGTTGGCTCGGCGGCAACCGCAACGGCGGCACTCGCCTCAGGGCTGACGATCGCGCCGCGTTGCCTCATCCTCGGCCGCATGCCGCTTCTTCGCCTCGATCACCTCGTCGATCCAGGCGATGGCCATCTCGTGCGCATCTATCGCCCGGACGTCGCCGACGCTCTGGCCGATCTGCCAGCGGTGCCAAGACCGGACGTCGGAGAGCGCCTGCAGGTAGGCCTTCTGCTCGGTGGTCATGACACCCTCGAACCTCTACCGTTGGGGGCAAGGCAAGCGCCTGATCTTACACGCGGTTTGCCGCGTCATCCACACAACTCCACCGTAATCTTGGCTACCCTCCCCTGCACTGGCTGAACGGCGTCTCCGCTGGTTTGTTCTTTATTTGTTCGCGGTAATAGGAGCACCAAAGTGGGCTACCTGGGTAATGTGCAGCCAGGCCGGGTGTGGGTCGATTGCACCTCCTGCAAGCGCTCGGGTCGCTACAGCGTTGCGAGCCTGCTGGAGCGCTTCGGGTCCGACATCTCGACCAGCGATCTGCTACAGCACCTGACGGCGTCGTGCCGCCACCAGCGCGCTCCCGGGGCACAGCCCGCGCGGAAATACGAGCCTCTATGCCTCGCGGCGATCACGCTGCCCCAGCCCGTGAAGCAGATCTCGCCGGTGCCACCGGGCGTGCCCTACACCATCGAGGTCTGGAAGGAGAAGGGTGGCGGCATCGAGTTGCACCTCGCCACGATCTACCCGCTGCCGGTGGCGATCGCCGCGTTCGAGGCGGTCTGCCTGGAGTGGCCCACGCACGAGGTCACGCTCCGGGACTGGGCGATCATCGAGAGGCGGGAGCGGCCCCCGCAGAACTCCAGCGCGGAGCTTGAGGCGTCCCGCTCCTGATCGCAATCCCGGCTTCCTCCAGGCGCGCCAGCACACGGGCGGCATGCAGGGCTCGCTCCTGCCCCGGTAGCCCGGCGCGCTCGGCGATCTCGGTGGCGGTCGACGGCTCGCACGTTAGTGCGGCCAGCACGCGCGGGCGGATGTGCTGTCGGGGGCGAGCGCCGCGAGGCGATGGGACTTTCGGCATGGCGCCTGGCTACCGGGAGTTGCCGCGATCGACCAGCCTATATCACGTGGCGAGGCGACATAGCTCGGCATCCCCCTCATGCCGCAAAACGGTGCCGGGCGCTGTATTGGTGCTTTTCGCGGACCGAGAAGCCATGAGCTTCATCAAGCATTCGCGCGCCGGTCGCATACATGCCTCCTCGGAGACACACCAGTGGCCCAAAGCCAAGATCGTATCGCGCAATTTCGACACTGCCTTGCACTTAATCGTCAGAATACACGGGGCGACACTTTTCAATCACGTCACACAATCCGCTGAACACGACACGCTCATCGAGCGTGAAATCGCATTGTAGGTCAACCGCGTTGCTGTCGACTGTTTCTTCCCACGGCGTAATAAGTTCAGGACAAGGATCCCGGTAGGCTCGAGCGTCCCAACCGAAGTTCCTGGGACCTATGACGACGCCGGGTTTGCCGGCGATAAGTACTGACTTCGTCGTGCTCGTACCTTGCCCAGAGAGATGAACGTGGGAATAAAAGGCAGCGATAATACCGTCGGCTATTGTCTTGCCTGACGAATGAACAACTCTGATATCGGCCCGCAAATTACCCTCTATCGACTGAAAGAGTGCCAGCTCGTCAACGGTTGTAGTTTTGGGGCTGGATCCTGCAGTGACCGAGAACCCATCAATAATCAACGCCATGTTCGGATATTTCTCAGATATTTCATTAAAAAGCGAGGCAATTTTCTGCCCAGACACCAGCCATCGGCGATTGTGAGCTCGGAGAGACAGGAATATAATTGGAAAATGAGCCGCATTGAGATCCTTAACGATGGTCATCCACTCTGGAGTGGCGTGCTCGTGTGCAAAATCTACAATCCGGCCGGCTAAGTCTTGCGTAACGTAACCGCCTGTTACGCGAACAGCGTAGGAATTTGCGCGCCATAGCGCATGATTAAGCTCGATAACGTCCTTAGGAGACCATCGCTCAATCATCCCGGCGGCATTTATCTCCGGAATAAGCCGCGCAATGGAACCGATGAGCTCGGGCGCCATCACTTTTACGACTTTGATTTTATTGCTCAGTCCAGCTTTGGCGAGGTGCAAGGCACCCTGTAAGGCGGAGAAGACGTATGTGCTGAGAAAGTCCAATTGCCCAACTAACAGGTAAGGCTTGTTTCCAATTCGATCTCGATTGCTGGCTAGATATTTTCTTGTTTCCCCAACATCAAAGGCCAAAATTGCCTTGAGGTCGCCGACCATATCTTGCAAGTAACGGGCATATTCTTGAAAGCGAGCACGTACCACAACGCAATTTTGCCTGGGCTCAAACAGCGCTATGGGCCAATGATCCTCAGAGGCAAAAATAGCAAACCAGGGGTTGGGCGACATGAAATAATAGGCAATCACAGATCCATATGTTCGCTGCGACGGGTTAAAATCGAGGACGATCGAAGTCGAAGATACCTCCACTCCGCCGAACGGTGAACGCAGCTGGACACACCCGTTCCGAACGGCGTCAATCTGTATAGCGCGCGCAGAATCGGTGAACTTCATGCGTTCCTCAAGATAAGCTGAATTTTTACTTCGAAAGGCCACCCCCAACCCGGCGGGCACACACACATCCTTGAAGAATGATGCAGCTCTAAATTCAAGCCCGAATATATTTCGGATCCCGTTATCATCATCAGAATACAATGTAATCGGCGGGCTTGAGTAGAAGTATTGTTTAAGTGCCTCGTAATCTAAGAGATCTGATCCACTGTATGTTACTTCTTTTGATTTCTCAGATTCAAGAGCTGCACTTAATCGCCTCGGCGCGATGTGGTGCATCTCAATCATCTGTTGTGCAATACTAAGAGCAGAGCTGCCGCCGCTTATCTCGGTCGCTTCACGCAGCCGCCGCGCTAGAACGGGATCAATTGGCAAGCCCAACTTCACGATACTCTTAACAGTCAATAGTATTAAGTTATGAGATATTTCCGATCCATTGGCATCCGATATGTATCTGAGCGAAGCAGCGACCGCATGGAATGGGTCCCCCTTCTCATTATGCATCATCAACGCCGTTTCTATTCCAGGCAAGTATTGGCTGTGTTGATCTATAAGAATTCGACAGCTCTGCAATGCTTCCGTCGATTTACCGTCCGCCCATTGAGCATGAGCAAGATGAAGGCGTATTTCAGCCTGATCGCACCCGTTCTCAAGCATTGTCACTAAAATTGCTTGAGCTGTCTGCTGCCGCCCCGAGTTCATGAATAGGGCCGCGGCGTTAAGGAGCGTTGCAACTGCCGGAGCGGTATAGGCGAAAGCGGAGCGAAAATGCGCAAGAGCCGAAATTGGCTTCCCATCGGATTGAAGCGCAGTACCTAGTGATAAATGTTCCGATGCCGCCGTCCAATCGCCTTCAGCTGCAAGATCAAACCGACTTCTGATGAGCAAACCTTCGTGCGTCAGTCCAGTTATATGCCCGGCATCTGGTTTACTCAAGCCAATATTTATTAAATCTATAAAATGCTGCTCATCTTCTCGCGTTAGCACCTCTTGGGTCATGACTATCCTCGTAATTTCATATACCCGAGTCAGGTGCTTCGCTCATGCGTCTTCAACCGACTTCCGCCGTCGAGGCGAAGCAATCTATGTTCAGAAACTTCCTGCCCTATCTGCCGGGTCATTGCGCTTTCCAGGCCGAGCCCGCGCGCCCGCGCGTCCAGCTGCCTCACAATTAACTGGATCGCGGCCAGTTCGTGCGTGACTCTCGGATCCTCGCTCATCCCTGGACCGGGAAGCCCAGGATCACGGCGGTCTTCACCATCGTGCGGCGCAGGCCGGGTTTGGTCTTCTCGTCGGCCAGCAGCGCCCTGGCCTGCGGGTGCATCTCGATCGCCTTCGCGACGTCGATGGTGTGGCCGTACTTGAAGGCGAAGGGCTTGGCCGATTCGTCCGCGAGGTAAGCCGCCGTCGCCGCTTCGATCTCTTCGTCCGACACCTCGGACTTCCGGCGCAGGTCGCCGACGCTGGGTATCTCTTTGGCCATGGTGTCGGGCTATCGCGGGGCGGACCGAGTGTCGAGCGATCTGGCGCCGCGCGACCGAATCGCGCTATTTTGGGCCTCGGAAGGTTTGTCGAAAAGCCCAGAAAACCCTTATCTCTCAATGAGCGGTTTGCCGCGTTTTTTCGAGCTAAGTGTTTGATAATATTGATTTCGACAGTGGACTCTGACTCCTCTAGTCCTGGTTCGAATCCAGGTCCCCCAGCCACCGAGTCACCCGTTATCGTCCGTGAGCTTTGAACGACCGAAGCGCGCCGCGCGCCCCGTTCAACCGGACGCAGATCAGAACCCAAATGACTGGATCATCCCGACACCCCATTGGGTATCGGTCCGCATGCCTTACTCCGGGAGCGGACGCCCGGTGGTCTCCGGCATGAACCACGGCACGATTAAGCCGATCGCATAGACGCTCGACATCGTCAGGGCCGCTGCGGCCACGCCGCCGAAGGACGTCACGATCTGCCCGGCGATGACGGGGAAGATCCAGGCGATCAGCCGCGCGCCGTTGAACACAAAGCTCGCCGCGGTCGCCCGCACAGCCGGCGTAAACAGCTCCACCAGATAGATCGCCATCCACGAGAACGCGAAGCCCAGGGTGAAGAACCCGTTCAGGAAGGCCAGGCCCATGTAGGTGGTCAGCCCGCCGGTCCAGAGGTAGCAGGCGAGCGACGTCGCGATGCATCCGGTATAGGTGAGAATCAGGAAGGGGCGCCGTCCGAGCGCGTCGGCCACAAAGCCTGAGATGACGTACGCGGTGATCGCGCCGACATTGTAGATGATGCCCATGCGTGGGCCCCAGACATTGGCCGGCTCGCCGGCCGCCTTGGCCAGCCC
Source organism: Methylobacterium guangdongense (assembly GCF_038442355.1). Lineage (NCBI taxonomy): Bacteria > Pseudomonadati > Pseudomonadota > Alphaproteobacteria > Hyphomicrobiales > Methylobacteriaceae > Methylobacterium > Methylobacterium guangdongense. The sequence continues at coordinate 14,232 of NZ_JBBXMX010000003.1, read as the reverse complement.
CTCGGTGTAGGCTGGCAGCCAGGACGAGACCGCCCACCAGCCGACCGTCGTGGCGAACGACATCGCGGTGGCGAGGAGAACGCGGCGCCGGCTCTCAGGCTCGCGGAAGATCTCAGCCAGGGTGAACGGCCGCTCAGTGCCGCGGGGGCTTTGTCCCGGTTGCCCGGCGGTCGCCGACCAGCGCTGTGCCTTCAGTGCCTGCATCCACTGCTCGGATTCGTCGAGCGCCCGTCGCAGGTACAGGCAGACGAAGGCCGGCAATGCACCGAGCGCGAACATGATGCGCCACGATTGGTCGCCCATCGGGTTGGTGGCGGCCAGCACGGCCCACACGATGGCGGCGAGCACCGCGCCGCCGCCGAACCCCGATTGCAGGAATCCACAACCCTTCGGCCGCGCCCGGTTCGGCCAGGTTTCCGCCACGAGGGCGATGCCGGTGGACCATTCCGAGCCGATGGCGAGGCCGGTGATGAAGCGCAGGAGCGCGAGTTGCGTGAAGCTTTCGGCGAAAGCGGTCAGTCCGGTGAAGATCGCGTAGCCGAGAATCGAGATCATCATCATGCGCTTACGGCCGATGTAGTCGGCCGCGATGCCGCCGATCAGCCCGCCGATCCCCCAACCGAGCAGCGTGATCCCGATGGCGAGCCCGACATAGAAGGCAGGGGCCTGGGCCTGCTCGGGGGTCAGGATCGTGTTGAGCGCCGGCCGCAGGGCATAGACCAGGGCGACCGCCTCGTACCCGTCGAAGATCCAGCCGAGATAGCTGCCCCACAGGATCCGCCAGTGCCGGCGGGTCAGACCCGCATACCACGGCGCATCGGCATCCTCGCGCAGCAGCGCCCCGCCAGAACTCATATCCGCCTCCCGATGGTGGGGCTCGGAGCCCCCTCAGTCTCGCGTGGTGACGTCAGGCGACGGTACGAGCCGGCTCGGCCTGGATGCGGTGGCGCAGCCAGTTGATGACCCCACCCGCGAGCAGAATCTCGATCTGGCGCGGCGACAGGTCGTGCCGCATCCGAATGGTGTCCGCTCCACCGCGGACCTGCGCCGTGATCTCCCGACCGGCTGCCAAGGCCTCGGCAATACCGGTGATGGCGATCGTGTCGCCCATTTCCAGCCGGTCATAGTCAGCCGGGTTCTGGAAGGTCAGCGGCAGGACGCCGAAATTGACGAGGTTCTGCCAGTGGATCCGGGCGAAGCTCTTGGCCAGCACGACCTCAAGCCCGAGGTAGCGTGGGGCGAGCGCCGCATTCTCTCGGCTCGAACCCTGGCCATAGTTCAGGCCGCCCACGATGGCGTGGCCGGCGCGCTCCTTGCCGCCCTGCTTCGCCCGTTTCGGGTAGGTGTCGTCGATCGGCTCGAAGGTGAATTCGCTCGTCTTCGGGATGTTCGACCAGTAGGGCATCACACGGGCACCCGCCGGCATGATGTCGTCGGTCGAGATGTCGTCGCCGGTCTTGAGCATCACCGGCACGCGGATGTCGGCGCCGAGCTTGCCGAGATCGGGCAGCGTCGTGATGTTCTCGGACTTCTCCAGGCGGACCGCGCGGGCCTCCGCCTCGGGCAGGGGCGCCACCAGCATCGTGGTGTTACCCGGCACCATCGTGGGCGGCACAATCCGCGGGTAGGGCATGTCCAGCGTGCGCGGATCGGTGATGACGCCGGTGAGCGCCGAGGCGGCGGCCGTCTCCGGGGAGCACAGGAACACGCTGTCCTCGCGGGTGCCGGAGCGGCCAGGAAAGTTGCGCGGCACCGTCCGCAGGGAGTTGCGCCCCGAGGCGGGGGCCTGACCCATGCCGATGCAGCCGTTGCACCCGGCCTGATGGACCCGCGCGCCGGCATGAATCAGGTCGGAGAGCTGGCCGTCCCGGATCAGGGTCTCCAGCACGACCCGGGTCGAGGGGTTGATGTCGAAGGACACCCGGTCGTGGGCGGTGCGGCCCTTCACGATGGCGGCCGCCACGGCGAAGTCGCGGAAACCCGGATTGGCCGAGGAGCCGATATAGGCCTGGTAGATCTCGGTGCCGGCGACCTCCGAGACGGGCACCACGTTGCCGGGGCTCGACGGCTTGGCGATCATCGGCACGAGGGAGGACAGGTCGACCTCTTCGTAATCGTCGTAAGTCGCGCCCTCGTCCGCAGCGAGCGGTGTCCAGTCGCCACCGCGCCCGACGCCGTCGAGGAAGGTCTTGGTCGACGCGTCGGAGGGGAACACGCTCGTCGTGGCGCCCATCTCGGCGCCCATATTGGCGATGACGTGCCGGTCCATCGCGGTCAGGCCCTCCAGGCCCGGTCCATGATACTCGATGATCCGGCCAAACCCGCCCTCGACGCCGTGGCGGCCGAGCAGCGTCAGGATCACGTCCTTGGCGCTCACCCAATCGGGTAGGCTACCGGTGAGCTTGATGCCCCAGATCCGGGGCATGCGCAGCTGCAGCGGCTCCCCCGCCATGGCGAGCGCCACCTCGACGCCGCCGGCCCCGAAGGCCAGCATGCCGAGCGAGCCGGCCGCGGGGGTGTGGCTGTCGGAGCCCACCAGGGTCTGCCCGGGCTTGCCGAAGCTCTGCATGTGGACGGGGTGGCTGATGCCGTTGCCCGGCCGCGAGTACCAGACGCCGAAGCGGCGGCAGGCCGAGCGCAGGAACATGTGCTCGTCGGCGTTGAGCTGATCGTTCTGGACGAGGTTGTGGTCGATGTACTGCGCCGCGAGACCGACCTTGACGCGCTCGACGCCCATCGCCTCCAGCTCGAGCATGACGAGGCCGCCGAGCACGTCCTGCAGGAGCGTCTGGTCGATCCGAAGCGCGATCTCGCCGCCGGGCGTGAGATCGCCCTCGACGAGATGCGATTGAACGAGCTTCTGCGCCAGGTTCAACGCCACCGTTTCGCTCCCCTTTTCGCGATCGACCGCGCCGTTTGACATCGGCTGGTGCTGTGTTGTGCGCGAGTTAGAGTAGAGCCGACCGTGCGGAAGACGACCCGGTGACACGGGCTCGTTTGTGTTGACCCCGACGATACAGAGCAGTCGCCTATCGGGCTGCATCGTTGGCGGCTCAAGACGGGGTGTTCTCAGCGGCGGGCGCCGCGCCTAGGAACCGGCCGCCGGTCGTCCGTTCGCCCCCCGTCGATGCGGACCGGTCGCGAGACCACCGATCTTGAACCATGAACGCAGGGTTCGGCCGCTACTGGTCAGCATCTTGGACCTGCGTGGAGCCGCTCGAAAAAGGTTGCCGGCTCCGACCAATGCACCCGCTCACATCGCCATCGCGCTGTTACATCTCTTTGTCCGCCCTCGACTTGAGATCGAGCCAAGCCGCGCCATCCTGCGCTCTCGATCAGCCTGGAGAGCTGGTCGCGGAGGAACCTCATGGCGATTGTCCCGGCCGATCCTGCCCGCGAGACCGGCTTGGCCGCCGGTGATCCGGGCCCCGGGGGATCGCTGGAACGGCTCGGCATCCGCTTCACCAACTGGGCGGAACGCTGGTTCCCGGATGCGTTCATCTTCGTGGCCATCGCGGTGGTGATCGTCGCCCTCGGCGCGCTCGCCAACGGCGCCCCGCCGGCCGCCATCGCGAAGAGCTTCGGGGACGGCTTCTGGAGCCTGATCCCGTTCACCATGCAGATGGCCTTCGTGACCATCGGCGGCTACGTCGTGGCCACGTCGCCGCCCGTCCAGGCGCTGATCGAGCGCATGGCCCAGGTGCCGAAGACCGGGCGCGGCGCGGTCGCGTTCGTGGCCGGCGCGACGATGATCTCCTCGTTCATCAGCTGGGGACTGAGCCTGATCTTCGGCGGCCTGCTGGTGCGCGCGCTCGCCCGCCGCGCCGACCTGCGGATGGACTACCGGGCGGCGGGCGCCGCCGCCTATCTCGGGCTCGGCGCGACCTGGGCGCTCGGGCTCAGCTCCTCGGCGGCGCAGCTGCAGGCGAACCCCGCGAGCCTCACCAAGAACCTGCTCGCCATCTCGGGCGTGATCCCATTCAGCGAGACGATCTTCCTCTGGCAATCGATGCTGGTCGCCGCGATCCTGTTCGTGGTCTCGATCGCCATCGCGTACGCCTCCGCGCCCCGCCGCGAGACGGCCGTCACCGCCGAGACGCTCGGCGTCGATGTGGCCCGCGAAACGAACGACATCCCGCCCGCGCGCCAGCCCGGCGAGTGGCTGGAGCACTCGCCGATCCTCACCATTCTCCTCGTGGTGATCGCGGGCGGCTGGATCGTGCAAGAGTTCGGCCGCCAATCCTGGATCGTGGCGATCTCGAACCTGAACACCTACAACCTGCTGTTCCTCACGCTGGGCCTGTTGCTGCACTGGCGGCCGAAGCGCTTCCTCGTGGCGGTGGCGAAATCGGTGCCGGCCACCGCGGGCATCCTGATCCAGTACCCGCTCTACGCGGCGATCAGCGGCATGCTGACCGGACCGAAGAACGCCGCCGGCGCCTCCGCGTCCGATGCGATCACCCATGCCTTCGTCAGCCTCAACACCACCGGCACCTTCCCGCTGACCATGGGCGTCTATTCGGCGATCCTCGGCTTCTTCGTGCCGTCGGGCGGCGGCAAGTGGCTGCTGGAGGCGCCCTACGTGCTGCAGGCCGCCAACGAGCTGAAGGTTCATCTCGGCTGGGCGGTGATGATCTATAACGCCGCCGAGGCGCTGCCGAACCTGATCAACCCGTTCTGGATGCTGCCGCTGGTCGGCATCCTCGGATTGAAGGCGCGCGACATCGTCGGCTTCAGCTTCCTCCAGCTGATCGTACACCTGCCGCTGGTGCTGTTCCTGCTCTGGGCGCTCGCCTTCACGTTGACCTACCACCCGCCCGTGATGCCGTAACGGCGCGGTTATCGGGGGTTCGGCGGCGGGGGCGCATTGACGCGCGCGACCGCCGCCGCCTAGATCGCGGCATGCGCAGGCGCCAGCCCCGGATGGTCCAAGGCCGCGCGATCCTTGCAGTGGTCGCGCTCTACGCGCTGCTGCTTCAGGCCTTCCTGGGGTTCGCGACGCCCGCCCGCGCCCTGGCGGCGGCAGTTAGTGTGCTCTGCGCCGAGCATGCGCCGGGTGGTCCGGAGCATGGGCCGGTCCAGATCCACGCCCATGCCTGCTGTACGCTGGTGCAGGCGACGGCCCTGGCCTTGCCGACCGCCGCCCCGGCCGTGGTCGCCTCCATCCCCGCGCCGGCGCAGCACATCAGCTGGCGACCTGAGGCCGAGCTTCCGAGGACCGGCCCACCGCCCCGCGTCGGCACAGCACGAGGTCCGCCCGCCGCCTGACGATCCCCACCCCGATCGCTCAGGCCCGGACCCATCACCCATGTCCATCGTCGTTTCCGGCAGCGCCCCCGCCTATGGGGCGGGCGTCGCGCTGCGTGCCTCACGCGAGGCCGTCTATCGCGCCGTCTGGCGCTGGCATTTCTATGCGGGCCTGCTGTGCCTGCCGTTCCTGATCACCCTATCGGCGACGGGGTCGCTCTACCTGTTCAAGGACGAGATCAACGGCAGCCTGTTCGCCTACCGGACGCGCGTCGCCGTCCGCGCAACGCCTCCGCTCGGAGCGGATCGCCTGATCTTCAACGCGATGCAGGCCGTGCCGGACGCCCTGCCGGTGTCCTACACCGACCCGGCGACGCCGGAGACCTCCGCGTTGGTCACCCTGGCGGCAGGGGATCACAGGATCCTCGTCTACCTGGATCCCTATACGGGCGATGTTCTCGAGAGCGTCGCCCGCGATCACGAGTTCATGGTGGTCCTGCGCGGGCTGCACAGCCTCGCCTATCTCGGGCCGGTGGCGAATGCGGTGATCGAGGTGGTGGCGGGCTTTGCCGTCATTCTCGTAGCGACCGGCGCCTATCTGTGGTGGCCGCGTGGGCAGGGTGGCGGCGTGATCCGTGTGCGCGGCACGCCGCGGCGCCGGGTCTGGTGGCGCGATCTCCACGCCGTCACCGGCTTCCTGGCGGGGGGCGGCCTCCTGTTCCTGGCGCTGACCGGCCTGCCCTGGTCGATCTGGTGGGGGCAGCAGCTGCGCGGCTGGTCGAACGCCGCGGGCCTCGGCCAGCCCGCCGCCCTCTGGGCGCACCGGCCGGTCTCGGCGGTGCCGCTGCGCGACCGGCTCACCGATCCGGGCTGGACCCTGGAAGATGCGCCGGTCCCGCGCTCGGAACCGGCCGCCCCGGCGGCGGAGACGCTCGGGATCGATCGGGCCGCCGCCCTTCTCAGCCAGCGCGGGATGCCGCGCGGCTACGAACTCGCTCTGCCGGTCGGGGCCGACGGTGTCTACGCCGCTTCCGTCTACCCCCGCGATGTCACCCGTCAGAGGGTGATCGCCCTCGATCAATATAGCGGCGTGCCTCTGCTCGATGTCCGCTTCGGCGATCTCGGCCCGGTGGGGCGGGCGATCCAGTACGGCATCGGGATCCACAAGGGCGAGCATTGGGGCCGCGCGAACCAGTTCGCCATGCTGGCCTTCTGCCTCGCCACCATCCTGCTCGCCGTCACCGCCGGGACCATGTGGTGGAAGCGGCGGCCGACCGGCGGCCTCGGCGTGCCGCCCTGGCCGCGGGACCGACGCGCCATCGCGACGGTGACCCTGCTGGTCGCGGGCCTCGGCGCCCTGTTCCCGCTGACCGGCCTCGCCATCCTGGGGATGCTCGGCCTCGATCTCGGGGCGCAGCGCCTCCGACGACCGGTCCGGGGCTGAATCCGGTCGGACGGGCTCGATGCCCGTGTCTCACTCATCGGGTTGGAGTCGCCGGAGGCCCGGCCTGCTCGGCACCGGACTGATCGCGCTCGCCCTCTGGGTTCAGGCGCTCGCCCCGCTCGGGGCGCTGCGGATGATGCTCGGCGCGCCCGCAGACCGGCCCCTGGGCATCCTGTGCGGCCATGGGCCGGACCGGGCCGCGATCTCGCCCACGGTCGATCAGCCGGGCCCGGCAGCGCCGGACTGCGCCCTGTGTCGGCTGTGCCGGGCCGGACTGGCGCCGCCGCCCGTGCCGGGGGGACCCGCGCCCGCGCGCAGGTTCCGCTGGCAATCGGTCGCTTGGCCGATACCGCCACCGATCCGGATCCCGTTCGAAGCCCGTCGCGCCGCGCGTCCCCGCGCGCCACCCACAACCGCCTGATCGCCCCCTCGAACAGGGCGGCTGCGCGCCGCCCGACTTTCCCGATCAGACGAGACCGCACGATGTCCATCGATTCAGCCGCCCTGCACCGCGGCACCCTCGCCCTGCTGCTCGCCGGCAGCCCCCTCCCCGCGCTCGGCGAGACCTCCGTGACGTTGGAGGAGCTGTCCGTCGAGGGCGAAGCCCAGCCCGCCACCGGGCGAGCGGGGCCGGCCGCCTTCGGCGTGGCGGCCCCGCCGGGCGCGGCGCCCTACGTCATCGCGAACCCGGTCGGCGAGGTCGTCTCCCAGATCGACCGTGCCAACACGATCGCCGACAGGCCGGCGACGAGCATCGGATCGGTGCTGGTCAACAGCCCCGGCGTCACCGTGCGCCAGGGCAACGGCGGCCGCGACGTGGTCATCTCGATCCGCGGCAACAACGCCCGCTCCACCGGCGTGATCAAGAACACCGTCGTGCTGGAAGACGGGTTCCTCCTCACGCAGCCGGACGGCGCCTCGCGCTTCGACCTCACCGATCCCCGGGCCTACAGCCGCATCGATGTGTTCCGGGGGCCGCAATCCCCGCTCTTCGGCAACTACGCCACCGGCGGCGCGATCGCGTTCCGCACCCGCACCGGCCGCGAGATCGACGGCTACGAGATCGGGGTCGATGCCGGGAGCTTCGGCTATCTCAGCAACTATTTCACTGTGGGCGGCGTCAGCGGCCCGGTCGAGATCAGCCTGTTCGCCAGCGACGTGCGGGCCAACGGCTATCAGGACCATGCCGCATACGACACGCAGACTATCAATCTGCTGGCGAGCTACACCCCGACGCCGGACAATCGTTTCACCCTCAAGGTGATCAACAACACCCTCGACGCCAACCTCGCGGCCCGGTCCTCGTTGGCGCAATACCGCATCAATCCGTACCAGCGGGGCTGCGCGGCGGCGGCGAGCGCGGCGCCGGGCTGCACGACCTTCGCGCTGTTCCGCAACGGCGCGTTCGGGGCTCAGGTGCCGGTCACCGCCGATGAGGGCGGCTTCGGCCGCAACGACCGCCGGACCATCGTGGCGGCGCGCTGGGAGCACGATCTCGACGCCTTCACGACATGGCGGACGCAAGCCGGATTCGACGAGCGCAACTTCAACCAGCCATTCTATACGAACGCCTTCCTGGGCTCGTTTCCATCCTGGAACGTGATGAGCGATCTTACCCGGCGCGGCGACCTGTTCGGCCTACCCGCGGTCGGCTACGTGGCGCTCGCCTACAACACGATCGACAACCACACCGCGACCTACAATCGGGCGCCCTATGGCGGCCCGCGGCTCGGGGCGCTGATCGGCGATCAGGGCGCCGTGCAGTCGAATCTCGGCGGCCGGGCGCGGCTCGAACTCGCCTTCTCCGATCGGTGGACCGGCGTGCTCGGCTTCAGCGCCGAAACCACGCGGATCATTGGCCGCAATCTCGCCTACAGTTACGCGGCGAGCGGCACGACCCGGACCGTGGCGGATGCCGACCGGAGCTTCCTCAACGTCGCCCCCGAATTCGCCCTGGTCTACCGGCCGGACGAGGCTTTGGCGTTCCGCGGCCGGGTCGCGACCGGATACGCGACGCCCGCGGCCTCCAACCTGTTCGTCACCCCGAACGGGCTGCCCGGCAACAACACCCAGCTCCAGACCCAGGAGAACCTCGGCTTCGACCTCGGCATGGACTGGAGCCCGGTCGAGACCCTGCGGCTCAGCCTTACGGGATTCTACGAGTTCTTCCGCAACGAGCTGGTCTCGCAATCGCCCGGCGCGGGCCTGCAGACCTATACGTTCAACGCCCCGGCCTCCGAACATCGCGGGATCGAGGTCGGCGCCGACTGGGCCTTTGCCCCCGGCTGGCGCGGGACGCTGGCCTATAGCTTCGATGACCAAGTCTACACGCGCTACACGGAGCAGCTCAGCGCCGGCAGCCTGACCCGCCGGTTCGATCGCGCGGGCAACCAGATTCCCGGTGTGCCGGCCCATCAGCTCCTGGCGCGCGTCGGCTACGATGTCCCGGCCGGTCCGCTCGCAGGCCTGGGCGCCTTCGTGGAATCTGTGGTGCAGGGCGACTTCTATCTCGACAACGCCAACCAGCTGAAAGCCCCGGGATACGCGATCGTCAACGCGAACCTGCATTACAACACCGAATTGACCAGCGGATACGCCAAGCGCCTCAGCATCTATCTCGAGGTTCGGAACGTATTCGACACGACATACGTCTCATCGGCGCAAAATCTAGCGAATTCGATCAACGGCACAACCGGTATTCAGAACAACGCCGCGGTCCTCGCAACCACCACGGGATCGGTGTTTGCAGGTGCGCCCCGCAACATCGTCGGCGGTATGCGGCTGTCATTCTGAAAACCAAAGTTCGGCGGGCACGTGGTCTTAGCGCTGAGCTTGGGCTAAGCTATGGCTCGGGCATTCGGTAAGCGCCGTGTGCGCGCAGCTTGGCCCATTCGGCCGGCCAACCACGGTCGAGGGGCTCGGGGATCGGATGAGACGGCGAACCGTGATCGTCGGCATGGCGCGGCTTCTGTCGTGTCGGCCCCGCGCGGCCGCGGACGCCGCCGTGGCGCGCGCGGCGGACCCGATGGCCGCATGACGAAACGCGACCCAGCGCCGAGCGCTCCGCGAATGCAGTTCCGTCTGCGGCTGTCGGGGAAATTCGCGGTCGCCTTCGTGGGCCTCGTCACGCTGGTGCTGATCATCAACGGCGCCGTCGACCTGTTCCTGAACTTTCAGGAGGCGAAGGAGAACGCCATCGCGGTGCAGCGCGAGAAGGCGCGCGCGGCGGCAGACCGCGTCGAGGCCTTCGTATCGGAGATCGAGAATCAGATCGGGTGGACGACGCGGGCCGAATGGCGTCGCATCGGGCCGGAACAGCAACGCTACGACTTCATCCGCCTGATGCGCCAGGCGCCGGCGATCACCGAAGTCTCTTATCTCGACCCGAGCGGGCACGAGCAGCTACGGGTCTCGCGCCTGGAACCGGACGTGATCGCGAGCGGCAAGGACTTCTCCACGGCACCGCGCTTCACGCAGGCGCTCGCGGACAGGACGTGGTTCGGACCGGTCTACTTCCGCCGCGGCTCCGAGCCCTACATGACCGTCGCGGTCGCCCATGCGGGGCGCGATCCCGGCGTGACCGTCGCGGAAGTCAATCTGAAGCTGATCTGGGATGTGGTCAGCACCATTCATAATGGTGCGACCGGCTACGCCTTCGTCACCACGGCGACCGGGCGGCTGATCGCGCACCCGGATCTGAGCCTCGTGCTGCGGGATACCGACCTGTCCGGCCTCCCGGAGGTCGCCGCCGCCCTGCCGGGCGCTGGAAACGCCCGCGACTATCAGCTCGCCACGTGGCTCGACGGGGGCCTCGTCCTGGCGGCGCATGCCTCCGTTCCCCGGCTCGGCTGGATCGTGTTCGTCCAATTGCCGCTGCGCGAGGCGATGGAACCGCTCGTCGACTCGATGCTCCAGACCCTGGCGCTGCTGGGCCTCGGCCTGCTGCTGGCCACCGTGGCGGGCACCTTTTTGGCCCGGCGGATGGTGGTGCCCATCCGCCAGCTCCAGGACGGCGCGCAGCGCTTCGGCGCGGGGGATCTATCCGAGCGCATCGTGATCCGCACCGGCGACGAGATCGAGACCCTCGCGCACCGCTTCAACGCCATGGCGAGCCGGATCCAGGAATCCTACGAGACGCTGGAAGCGAAAGTCGAGGAACGGACGCGCGATCTCAACCAGTCGTTGGATGATCTCCAGAAGGCCCAGAGCCGCCTGGTTCAATCCGAGAAGCTCGCCTCGCTCGGCCAGCTGACCGCCGGCATCGCCCACGAGATCAAGAACCCCCTCAACTTCGTCAACAACTTCGCGGCGCTCTCGAAGGAGCTCGGGGACGAACTCACCGAGATCCTGCGGACGGCCGCCCTCGATTCCGAAACCCGCGCGGAGGCCGACGAGATCGCCGACCTGTTGAAGGGCAACCTCGACAAGGTGGTCCAGCACGGGATGCGCGCCGACTCGATCGTCAAGAACATGCTGCTGCACTCGCGCACGGGATCCGGCGAGCACCGCCCCGTGGACATCAACGCCCTCGTCGAGGAGAGCCTGAACCTCGCCTATCACGGGGCCCGCGCCGCCAAGCCCAGCTTCAACGTAACCCTGCAGCGCGATTTCGAACCGGCCGCCGGGCTCGCCGACGTCTACCCGCAGGAGATCACGCGCGTGCTCCTGAACCTGATGTCGAACGGGTTCTACGCCACCGAGAAGCGGGCCGACAACGGCGAGCCGGGCTATGCGCCGACCCTGGCGGTCTCGACCCGCGACCGCGGTACCGCGGTCGAAATCCGCGTTCGCGACAACGGGACGGGCATCCCCGAGGGCGTCAAGGCCCGGATGTTCGATCCGTTCTTCACCACGAAGCCCGCCGGCGAGGGCACCGGGCTCGGCCTGTCGCTCAGCCACGACATCGTGGTGAAGCAGCATGGCGGGACGGTCGATGTCGCGACGGAACCCGGCCAATTCACCGAATTCACGATCACGCTCCCACGTGGCGGTGCGGCGACGGCCGCGCCGGCACGCGAGCCCGAGAGTCAATTATGAAGGTCCTGATCCTCGTCGTCGATGACGAACCCGACGTCACCGAGCTGTTCCGGCAGCAGTTCCGCCGGGACTTGCGCGCGGGCCGCTTCGAGATGGCGTTTGCCCACTCGGCCGCGGAGGCTCTGGAACGGGTCGAGGCCACGAACGGGCCGAACCTGTTCCTGATGGTCTCCGACATCAACATGCCGGGGATGACCGGGCTCGAACTGCTGCCGCTGGTGCGCACGGCGCGGCCCGATGTGCCGGTCATCATGATCACCGCCTACGGCGACGCCGAGACGCGTGCGCAGGCCGAGGCCGCCGGGGCGGTCGGCCTGATCACCAAACCCATCGATTTCACGGTGCTCAAGGCCGAGATCGAGCAGCGGCTCGCCGAGCGCGCGGGGACGGCATGAGCGCCGGCCTGCCCAGGGCGAAGATCCTGGTGGTCGACGACGAACCGGATCTCGAGACGCTGATCACCCAGAAATTCCGCCGCCAGATTCGCCAGGGGGCGGTCACGTTCCTGTTCGCGCATGACGGGCAGGAGGCGCTGGACAGTCTCGCCGTCCATCGCGACGTCGACATGGTGGTGTCCGACATCAACATGCCGCGCATGGACGGGCTGACCCTTCTGACCAAGCTGCAGGACTTCGCCGACCGGCCATCGACCATCATCGTGTCTGCCTACGGCGACATGGCCAATATCCGCACGGCGATGAACCGCGGCGCCTTCGACTTTCTGACGAAGCCGATCGATTTCGGCGACCTGGAAACCACGATCGCGCGGACGCTCACGCATGTCGGGGCGCTGCGCGAGGGGCGGCGGCGGCAATCCCTGGCCGAGCGGGCGCACGCGTCGCTCGCACGCTACTTCTCGCCGAACCTTGCCGAACGGCTCGCCGGGGACGCCTCCGGCCTCGAACTCGGCGGACACCGCCGCGACGTGGCCTGCCTGTTCACCGACATCGCCGGCTTCACGAGCCTCGTCGAGAGCCTCGATGCGAGCCTGCTCGCGGAGATCCTGAACGGCTATCTGGCCGAGATGACCGATATCGTCTTCGCCCATGAAGGGACGGTGGCCAAGATCGTCGGCGACGCGCTTCACGTGCTGTTCAACGCGCCCGGGGACCAGCCGGACCATGCCGCCCGGGCGGTAGCCTGTGCCCTCGCCCTCGACCACGCAGCCGAAGACTTTCGGGCCCGCTGGCGCGAGCGCGGTATCGCGTTCGGGATGACACGGATCGGCGCCCATGCCGGGCCGGCGATCGTCGGGAATTTCGGTGGCGGCCGCTTTTTCGACTACACGGCCTACGGCGACACCATCAACACGGCGGCCCGGCTGGAGAACGCCAACAAGGCATTCGGGACGCGGATCTGCGTCAGCGAGACCGCGGTGATCCGGGCGGGCTCGTTCCGCGGCCGGCCCCTCGGCGATCTCGTGCTGCGCGGGAAGCAGGAGGCCCTGCGCGCCTTCGAACCCCTGACCGAGCCCGATTACGACGGGGATGCACTGCGCCAGTACCAGGAGGCCTTCGCCAAGCTGGAGGCTGGCGAGGCCAGTGCGCTGCCGGCCTTCGCCGCCCTCGTCGGCCTGCGCCCGGACGACAGCGTGACGGCCTTCCATCTCAAGCGCCTGCTCAACGGATCGAGCGGCACGCGGATCGAAGTTCGCTGAAGTCGCCTCTGCAAAGCGAGGTTTACCGATCCGTCATCGCGACCATTCGGTCGCGATGACGGAGAGATGCGTTCAGCCGAAGGCGGGGAGCCGGCCGTCCGGCGAGTAGCGGTCGATCGCCGAGGGCAGATCGCGGGAGAGGCGGGCGAGTAGCTCACCCCGGCTCAGGCCGGTCCGCTGTTCGAGCGCCGCGAGGGTCTGCGGTCCGATGGCCCGCTCCAGATCGGCTTCCGGGATGTCACGGTTCGGTCCGTGATTGATCCAGGATTGTGCGGTCTCCGCGTGCCCACCCTTGGTGAAGTGCTCGACGAGTTCGCCGAGGCCGCGGCCGAGCAGACCGCCGACCCCCACCGAGCCCGCACCGCCGAGGAGCCGCTCCAGATTGCCGGGCATGGTCGAGCCAGCACCCGCGGGTTCGGTCGGGATGGGGCGCGCGGTCGGGGTGGTGGTGGTGCCGTGATGGCCGAGCCATTCGGCGATCTTGTCGCGGTTCTGATACCCGGCCACGGCCAGCAGGCCGAGCAGCGCGGTCATCGACGGATATCCATCGCTCATGGCGTCATCCTCGTCTTGGTTTGGTTCTGTCAGCTCCGCCGGGTCCGTGAACCACGGTCACGTGTCGCGAAGCGGTGGAAAGCCTCGGCCTGGGCGCCTCGATCGGCCTTTGCCCACCGGGCGACGCGCCGTGACTGCGCATCGCCCGGTGGAATCGACGCGGTGTCAGCGCTTGCCGGTGACCTTGTCGGCGAGGTGCTGGGCGCCGTCCTTGACGTCGCCCACCGTCTTCTGCGCCTCGCCCTTCAGCTCCTGCGCCTTGCCCTCGGCCACCAGCTTGTCGTTGCCCGTC